>NZ_LNZC01000031.1:308442-331381 GCF_001467535.1 Legionella worsleiensis | reverse complement strand
AATTAGCTCATATCATTTTTGGAGTACTTAAAAGCAAGCAACCTTTTAATGAAAATTTTGCTTGCCTTTAAAGACAGTATCTACCCGGAATGAATACCATTACCTCTCATGCTTTTCTCCAAGCACCTAAGGTGTTTGCCTGTTTACTATCCTTGTTCTGTTCACTTGTAGCCTGTATTAGACAAAGTCGTAATACAGGGATTTTTCAGAGTATTTCAAGGGTCTATCGCAAGATTAGAACCTGTATTACGACTTTGTCTAATACAGGCTACCGTTATTGTAAAGAGCTAACAGCATAAGGGGACAACCAAACAACTTAAAAACTCCAGTCCAAGCAGCCTTGATGCAGCGACAGCGTAATCAAGGAATTACCACCTAAAAGCTCAAGCAATAAGTCAGCTCAATTCATGTTGGCTTTAACTGTTGTTGAATTCTCTTAGCTATACCAGATTTGGTCATAAAATGCTGAAAATGGGATTAATGCTTTTTCTTTTCTTCTTAACGTTTCCTTAATGATCACTTGTTATACTGAGTCTTCAAAGAAGCCATTTTGATCCTTAAAAGATCAATTTTGTGGCATTTACAGCCGATTAAAATTGAAATGATCGTCATCCTGAACCTAATGAGAGTCACCCGTAAATGACACAAAGCTCAACGGAGAAAACATCACTACCTAAGGGATGTACAAACAGAACATAAAAATTTCTATGGGCTATACATCAAATCTATCTGGAGTTAATATGCTTAATAATGAAACAATAAATGAAATGCTAGAGAAAGAGAAATCGTATCAAAACTCGATGGAATTGTTCACTACAGTAACCCAACAACCTTTTTTTGTTGACGCTCCCGAAATCATAAAAAGGGTGGCGGCAAGCATTGAAAAATTTCAAGAAATTTCCGAATCGCTTTTCTTCATTTGCAGCGCAGAAATGACTCAAGACATCAGTCCGGCTGATTTAGATGCATTACGTGAACAACGAAGAGCACAAATTGGTGAATTTTTTAGCTTATACAAAGACTACATGTCGACCTTCAAACAGTTCAGTGAGATAAAGTTCAGTTCAGACTGCACATCTCCCTCCTCTGCATTTAAACAGCTGGACACTTTTCTTTTAAGCAAATCCAGGCTTGATTCGAGTTCCATTCTTATTCAACCATTACAACGCGGAGTACACTATAGACTATTTCTCGAGGAAGCATTAAAAAGAGATAATAAACTGCCCGAAGATTCACCCAATAAATTCAGCACAGCAGCACGTGAGCAATTAGAAGATCTCTTAACGCTCACAAAAGAGTATCTGATTGAAGCAAATAAAATCGTTAAAGATCACCAGTCAAATGAAAAAAAGGCTTATCAATTTGGCGATATAACCAGAGGATTAGTCCGTAGTTTAAGTTCTGCTGAGTCAGTCAGCTCTCAAAGTCCAGGTTACAAATTTGGTGACGGAACTCGTTTTATCGCTGGGCGTGTCTCTTCTTTGTTTTGGAAGCAAAAACCTGCTGCCGAGCAAAGTCAATCAGCTGTATCCAGCTCCAGTACTAGTGAACCTGCAAGTCAAATTCCTTCAGCTGCACCTGCGGTTAGAGTTCCACCACCTCTTCCTCCTCGTGAGCTGCCCAGCTCTTCTGCCGTAGTATTGCCAATTGACAATGACTTCTCAGATAGCGACGATGAAAGCAGATTCAGTATGATGTGAGCTTTTTAGATGTGGAGAAAAACACTGGAAATATCCCGGAATAAGGCGGAGCCGTAAACCGGGATATTAAACGTGTATCATTCCGGGTTGAGTATCACTTCACCCGGAATACGATAGCAACAACATGCAATTGTTCTAAAAATTACTATTCTATTTACCGGCCAAGGCAATGTTGGCAGGAACGTAATCAAAATCCAAATCACGAGCAACGGCTTCATAAGTAATTTTACCTTGATGCACATTAAGTCCGTTCAAAAGATGAGGATCACTCAATAACGCCAGTTTAGTACCCTTGGTCACTATACTCAAAACAAAAGGCAATGTTGCATTATTTAGGGCAAAAGTTGAGGTTCTAGGTACAGCTCCGGGCATATTGGCCACACAATAATGTACTACATTATCAACCACATAAGTTGGATCCTGATGTGTAGTGGCACGGCTGGTCTCAAAACATCCGCCTTGATCTATTGCCACGTCAACCAAAACCGAACCTGGACGCATGGATTTTAACATGGCACGAGTAACCAGTTTTGGCGCAGCGGCACCAGGAACCAAAACAGCCCCTATAACCAAATCAGCGCTGGCTACGTATTTTTCTATAGCGTCAGATGTGGAATAAACAGTATTTAATTTAGAGCCAAATTGAAAATCGAGCTCATTCAAGCGTTGTAAAGAACGGTCAAGAACAATCACTCGTGCTTCCATTCCCATAGCCATTCTAACCGCATTAGAACCAACGACACCGCCACCAATAACAACAACATTAGCCGCAGCAACACCAGGAACACCACCTAACAATACACCACTGCCACCTTGCGCCATTTCCAGACAATGAGCACCAGCCTGAATAGACATACGGCCAGCAACCTGAGACATAGGAGTCAACAAAGGCAAGCCGCCATCATCTTGAGTTACTGTTTCATAAGCAATTGCGGTAACACCGGATTCTTTAAGTAAACGGGTTTGCTGCGGATCGGGAGCAAGATGTAAGTAAGTAAAGATTGTCTGACCCTCACGCAGCCGTTTGCATTCAATCGGTTGAGGTTCTTTGACTTTAACGATTAGCTCAGCATTGGCAAAAACATCCTCTGCGCTGTCAACAACTTCTGCCCCGGCATTCCTGTAGTCGTCATCAGTAATACCAATACCAATACCAGCACCACGCTCAACTAAAACAGAACTGCCGGCACGAAGAATTTCTCTTACGCTTGAAGGAACAAGCCCCACCCGGTTTTCCTGGGGTTTAATTTCTTTTGGAACACCTACTAACATAACAATTCTCCCTAACGGTTCTTTAATTGTTCTATCAACTGAGGAACTAGTTCAAACAAATCCCCCACCAATCCGTAATTTGCAATTTGGAAAATGGGGGCATCTTCATCCTTATTAATTGCAACAATTACTTTAGAGTCTTTCATCCCGGCCAAATGCTGTACTGCCCCGGAAATACCAATTGCTATGTAGAGTGTTGGGGCAACAACCTTGCCGGTTTGTCCTACTTGATAATCATTAGGAACAAAACCGGCATCAACAGCAGCCCGAGAAGCGCCAACTGCAGCTCCCAGACAATCTGCCAGCTCTTCAACTAACTTGAATTTCTCTGCATTTTGTAATCCACGACCACCAGAAACCACAATTTTGGCACTACCTAATTCGGGGCGCTCCGATTGACTTAATTCATGTCTGAGGAACTGGCTGTTTGGTGACAAAAATTCCTGACTCATGCATTCAATGCTGCAAGGACTTTGGTTACCCGTTACTGGATTAAAGGCTGTTGGCCTTACGGTCATCACTTTTTTTGCGTCCAGAACTCTAACTGTCTCAATTGCGTTACCTGCATAAATTGGATGCTCAAAAGTGTTTTCATCGATTATTTTTGTGACATCAGAAACCTGTGCTACATCTAACAGTGCAGCAATTCGAGGGGCAATATTTTTACCATAGGTACTAGCGGGAGCCAGGATAACATTAAAGGAGTCGGCAACAGAACACACCAAATCACCAAGCTGTTCAGCAAGCTGATGGGTATAGCACGGATTATCAACACACCAGACCGCATGAACTCCCTCAAGAAGTGCGGCTTGTTCAGCAACCGTTTTACACTGATGGCCAGCAACCAGAAGCGTTGGTTTACTGCCTAACTCCAAAGCCGCTGCAAGTACATTTCGAGTTGATGGATGCAGCGTGTGATTATTATGTTCCACAAGTACTAAAGTGCTCATCTCTTCTCCTTATCAAAGCACTTTGGCTTCATGCTGTAGTTTATCCAACAAAGCAGCAACACTGTCTACTTTGACTCCTCCACTGCGAACAGCAGGTGCTTTAACGCTCAGGATTTCAATGTGTTGTTTCAGAGGCAGAGCCAAAGAATCAAGCTCACGAACTTCAAGAGGTTTACGCTTTGCCTTCATAATATTGGGAAGACTTGCATATCTAGGCTCGTTAAGACGCAAATCAGTGCTCACTATCGCAGGCAATTGCACTTTTATCGTCTCAAGACCACCATCAATTTCACGAGTCACTTCAAGATCGGTATTATTGGCTGTTACACTGGAAGCAAAAGTTGCCTGCGGCCAACCTAAAAGCGCTGCGAGCATTTGCGGGGTTTGATTGTTATCACCGTCTATGGCTTGTTTGCCCATCAAGATTAATTTGGGCTGTTCTTCCTGCGCTATTTTTTTTAAAATTTTTGCGATATTCAAACTTTCCAATGTCTGGGTAGAACGCACCAGAATTGCTCGATCAGCTCCTAAAGCCAGAGCGTGGCGCAAGGTTTCTTGTGAACTGTCATCGCCTATACTCACTACCACAACTTCAGTTGCCCAATTTTTTTCACGTAGACGCAGAGCCTCCTCAACCGCAATTTCATCAAAAGGATTCATTGCCATTTTTATGTTTTGCGTTTCTACTCCTGAATTATCCGGCTTGACACGAATTTTTACATAAGGGTCTATCACACGTTTTACTGCCACGAGTATTTTCATGGTTCCTCACTGGAATATCAAAACAGTCAGCATCTTGCCAGAGTTACGGGTGTAAATTCAAGAGGTTAACATCATTTTGCCCAACCTGGCCTCAAAACATTCAATCCAATGAGTGTAGACTATTGCCAAAAATTTCGCACAATACATCTGAATTTTGTCATGTCATTCCATTATAATTTATATCCCAGGCCGAAACGCCAAACTAATCTGGCGCAAACAAAACCATTTGCCGGTCTGCACCATCAGATTCCTTGAAGTATTCTAATCTCAGGACAGCCTTATCTACTGCTAAGGCCATAGAATCGCAGTAAATTCTCGAGTTTGCTTTAATTTTAACCAGTTCTTTCTCAGCTTTATCTAATTTTTCATCGACCGACTCAGCGCCTTTATCCAATACTCTCATTTGAAACAAAAAGTCATCGACTGCAAGATATTTATCATGACCTGTACGCCAACCACGAAAAAGTTGTTGTGAACTGCTGCGCATGTAAGACTCAAGAGGTTCAGAAATAACCTTGAGTTGTGGTGTTCTAAAGTACATACCCTCTTGCATATTTTGACATGCCATAATCATATCTCGACATATCTCAGCATGAAGGTTAACCTCTGCATCCTGACTGGATGCAGGTTCACAGAGTGCCGAGTTTAACAGTGAAGAACCTATTTGCAAGCTCATATCCAGACACTGATGAGAAGCCCAAAAAATCATCTCAACCAAGTGCGTAAGAAGACTTGTAGTAGCCGTTGCAGTCACAGAACTGAGCTCCTGCAGAGTCTTGCCTATGCTTTTTAGTTCTGTCGATTCGCAACTCTCCAGATATTGACCGCTTTTTAAAACCACAAAATAGATGGCATAAACTGCAATTAACTCCTCAACAAAGATAAATGATCCGTAGGTAGCAAACATAATCGGTATGGCCTTAATCAATACTCTAAGACTCGTAGGTTTTATCTTGTCTGCATCATCAAAAAATTCACTCGATTGCTCAAGCAAACCCTGTAAACTTTCATAAAGACTTCGGCCAGAAAAGGTATCAGCCTGATTTTTTAAATCTTCCAGCCATCTCATACAATCTTCTGTAGTCTTGATGTCCGTAAACTTGAGTTCTTTGAACTGTTGAGGATTGATTAATTTATCACGACAAGAACCTAAAACCTTAAAGCAGGCGCCGTCATTTCTTCCTTCTGACAAGTGATGTTCAATCCAGCGAATTTCAGGAGAAAAGTCCTGATGCCGGTCAGGATGAAATTTTAAACTAAGCTCTCTGTATTTGCTGATGATAATTTCTTTAGTTGGCCCATTAGTCAAAAGTTGCTGATTAACCAGATTAACGAAGTCTCGCTCCAGGCTAAGGAGGTTGTGTTTATCAGAACCTACAGCCGCACCCAGTCGCAGGTCGTCAAACTGAGCATAATGCGTCACCAAACTTACCAATTTCGCTTCTAAAGTCATAATCACTCCTTTAATCAGACAGATCCGCCAGGTTTATCGCATTTTATTGAGGTAATGTTTCTTTTTAAGATATTCCGTAAAGAAACCAACGAGTAAAATACTCAAATAAAATCCGGTCATTACATCACTTAAATAATGATGGTATAAAACTACTCGAGAAAGCACTACCAGAATTGCCAACCCAAAAAATACAAGAAAATATCTGGGAAAAAGAACGCTCAGTCCTGAAGCAAGGCCAACTACTGTCAACGAATGACCCGAAGGAAATGACCAATATAAATTTTTGGTTTGTAACCAGTAAAAACCAAAAAGATGTTCTGAAAATAATAAATCAGGGCGGGCACGGCTAACTGCAATTTTTAGAATAAAGCCCACCAGATTAGGAATAAAAACGCAACCTAAAAGATACCAGACTCTGGCTTCAAAACGATCGTTTTTATGAACGTATCGTGAATAAAATCCAAGAAATACAAACAAGATAATATAAGCTTTCCATTGCCCGAAAGCAGTCAGTACATTAAGAACAGGCAAAGACTGGCGAGTATCCAGTTGATGAAAAAACACTGCAGTAGGTTTGTCTGCAAAATAATAGATTAATCCGACAAGAACAGCGTACAAAGCGATTACCCAAGGTTTTTTCATCCAGTCAAATAATTGTTCAAAAGAGCTCATTCACATAATCCCATATAAATTACCATGCTTTAAGCATCATATAAGACGATACTGTTTTAGCCAAGACCAATTGCTTAATTTAAACAAAGAGATAATTTGAACGCTCTAATGCCCGTTACTCTAAAGGCAAAGCCATCAACACGCATTATCAAATCAAATCGCTGCTTGCCCTCCGGTTTGTGATAATGCGGGATATTCTATTCTTGTTTAATATTCAGCCGCATTTTGCCTGTATTTATCCTCAGGGCAAACGCATCTAAACGCATTATCTAAGACCAAGATGCCTACGTTCTGCGCTTTATGCGCAGAATCCAGATCTTTGCCTGCACTAAGATCGCATGGATCCTGCGCATAAAGCGCAGGACGTAGGCAAAAGGGTGGAGATTTATGTTCATAATTTAGATGCGTTTACCCTGTATTTATCCTCTTACGCCTTGTTAATTCCATGAAGAATTGGATAGAATCAAGTTCTGATTTTTAGCCAAGAACGATAAATGCAACAGTTTACTCTCATTCAACAAATCTGTATTTGGGCTCTTCCCGTATTATTGGCTATTACGTTACACGAAGCAGCTCATGCATATGTTGCATTTAAATGTGGCGATAATACGGCAAAAATGTTTGGTCGGTTGAGTTTGAACCCAGTCAAACATATAGATCCCTTAGGCACCATCCTCCTTCCTTTGTTAGCTGGACTTCTGACTCATTTTAGCTTTGTCATTGGTTATGCCAAACCCGTTCCTATTAACTGGAATCAGTTAAATCATCCCAAAAGAGACATGATCCTGGTCTCGCTAGCAGGGCCTTTTGCCAATTTTTTTATGGCATTCTTGTGGACTGGATGCTTTAAAATAGCCCTGATGCTTCATCCTGAAAGCTCTATGCCTGCATTGTTTTTATTGGCCACCGCCAAAGCAGGCATGATGATTAATCTGGTATTGGCATTTTTAAATTTAATTCCCTTACCACCGCTGGATGGAAGCAGAGTAGTAAGTAGTTTACTGCCTCCCAGACAGGCTCTACTCTACGAAAAAATAGAACCTTATGGCTTTCTGATTCTCGTAGTTTTGATATTTACCCATGTTTTAGGGTACGTTTTGCTTCCCTTAATCAATGGTGCATTGTATGTACTCAGTCGTGTATTTAGCCTATGAATATACTTGCCGATGCATCGCTGCCGGGACTTAAGGCCGCATTTCCTAAACCATTTAATCTGACGCTTTACAGCCACCCTGAGGAACTGCATGTGTTACTCAATCAGCAAGACATCTTGTTGTGCCGCTCCACCTTGAAAGTATCGCATCATTTACTAAAAAATCATTCGTTAAAATACGTTGCCACCGCCAGTAGCGGTACCGATCACATCGATCATGCTTATTTAAAAAAAAATAATATTGGCCTCATTGATGGGAAAGGATGTAATGCAGTTTCAGTTGCTGATTATGTGATATCTTCTTTGGCTTATCTTCAACAACATCATCTTTTGCAAGGTACCAAAGCAGGAATTATTGGTATGGGGGCTGTGGGCAGTCAGGTTTCACAAAGACTAAGGGCATTAAATTTTCATACCATAGCCTATGATCCTCCTAAAGCAATCCATCAGAATCTCTTTCAAAGCTGTACGCTTGAGGAGTTATTTGATTGTGATGTTCTGTGCATCCATGCTGAATTACACAATAATCAACCTCATCCCAGCATGGATTTAGTAAATCACAAATTCATGAGTCAGTTAAAGGATGGTTGTGTACTCATCAACGCCTCCCGAGGCGGTATAGTTAATGAGGAGGCTTTAATTAATAATCCCAAAGAGCTGATTTATTGTACTGATGTGTATTTGAATGAGCCTCAAATTAATCCCCAAATTATCGAGAAAGCGACTTTATGCACTCCGCATATAGCTGGTCACAGCATGGAAGCTAAATATAAGGCAGTCGCCTTGGTAAGTGAACAATTACACCAGCTGATGAACATCCCTGCCCCAATATTTGCACACCCGAACCTTCCCCATAAATTACACAAGAATCACTATTCATCCTGGCAGGAATTGATTCTGTCCTTGTATAACCCTTTGAATGAAACCCTTACACTAAAAAAAGCACGCAATAAAGAAGAAGCATTTCTGAGGTTGCGAAAAAATCATCGCTTTCGCCATGATTTTTCGCTTTACGCCAGATTATTACCGCAGGATTATTTACCTTTTTATGAGGCAATCGGATAGTTGCTGCTCATCTTCAGATTCTTTTTCAGCATTTGAATTTTCCTGCCCAGTTGATGAGGGTAGCCTGTCTGGTGAACAGGTACTAGTTGACGGCAGAGCAACAGGTGGGGTATCAGGCATTCGACTCTTTAATCGCTGCTGAAGCAACTCTTTGGCAAGAAAATCTTGAGCCAGTCTCAAATATCCAGCCAATGAACTAAATTGATGCAGATTTGTAGATTGAAGACATTGGGTTATATAGTCAAAGTAAGTCTTTAAAGACTTGCCCTTGTTGTTAACAAGCCAGGTGAAGATGTTGTTAATCAAGGTACTATGAGCTGCCTCCAGTGGATTTTGTTGGCTTTTGCAACTACCAAAAAAATTCCATAATAAAAACCAAACATCATTTTGATCAATAACCTTTGAATTAATCAGCGACTCCCATGCGTTCATCGCAAGAGCATCCTGAACGGACAACTGATCCAGAATCGCTAACACACGCCCAGAATTTGGAAACAGATCGCTGTATTTATCGGTCACCTGACGCCAGAATCTCATATTTTTAGTATACAATTCATTCACCAGATTATGTTCACGAATCAGGTGTTTTCTTATTACTCGAATTATTCCGGTCAGGATGCTGGTACGATCAATAGTTGAGTCATTCAACACCGCCTCTAGGTATTTTTTATGCTCTATGAGGGTTAAGTAAGGACTCGAATTAAGAACGGATGAAATTTCTTCTGCTATTTTTTGCTCTTGCTCAGTCAATATACTCTTAATATTCGGAGATACTGACATATTAACAAAAAACTGCGGTACGTTCTGAAAAACCGCATTGCGCCATAGATCTTCTCCTATAAAGTTTGCTTGCGCTATCAATCGCACTATAGCTCGGGAAATGTCATCTCCTGGATGGCGTGATACAATGATTTTCCATGACTCCTCATCGGTTTGATTCAGCTCCATAGCTAACAACTCGTGATCAGGCAATTTAGATGTATCTTTCATGCTTTGCAGAGGAACTGGGAAATTAGGCTCCAGATTCATACGAAACACGTGTGCTAATTTTGCATTAAATAATTCTAAATCCCATTCGATTTCCTTGGCCAATTTGGCCAAAATGATTTGTCCCGTCTCGGTCGTATGCAAAAAGTAAAGTTCACGCAACTCTGCAGATTTTTTTTGAAAAAAGGCCATGTACGTTTGATTTATTTCTTGAGATTCTTCTGCAAAAGATTGCTCAAACGAAAGAAGAAAATATTTCACCCCAGCTGCAAATGTTTTAAACGTGTCAATTTCTTGATCAAACAAATAAAACAGGGCAACATGATTCGATTCACTATAGGGTGAACACAATTGACTTAATAAAGACAGATGAGGTTGCTCACCGACGGAACACAGTTGAGCGACTGTAATCAAGGCCTTGGACTCTGGATGATAGAAAAATAATTCGCGCAATTTTTTAATATCGAGAGCGCCACAGGACAAAAGCAAAGATAAATCCAATCCGGGGCTAGTACTTTGCTTTAACTTTTCAAACAGTTCTTCCATAGGAGGTGCGTTGAGAAATTTCATTCCCTTAAAGAATTCATCTTCTGTATTAGAAGACATTACCTTTGTCCGAGATGCCGGCGATCGGGAAGAATATTTGGTCGGAGTGTGCTTTGGCTGATCAAAAACCTTAGGGGCTTGTTTGAGCTTTTTAATTCCTCTTTTAGTGCGCTTCGTAGAAGTATTATCAGTAGATGGTTTACTATCCAAACTTGTCTCTGCGGTGGATTTCTTCCTTAATTCAGACGGGATTACGCTTGCAGCACCTGCTGGAGCATGATCGGTTTTTGGCGGTAAAGTGATATTTTCTTGCTGCCCTCGCCCTTTCCTTCTTCTTTGCGAATGAGCAGAACTTTGTGTGGTTTTCTGGTGCGCAAACAAGCCTAGAGTATGAACCGAGGTAGAACGTTCCGCATCAACCGAGCTCGACGAACTTGCAGCTGTTGGCTGAGAAGCCATTGGGCTGCTGGTGCTTGCTACGGAAGACTCAAGGACAGAAAGAGTCGGCGGTGTTTTTGTTGCTCGGATGTATGCCTCAAATTCGTCCGCAGGTTTTTGTAAATGATTGACATAAATGGTTCTGGCCAGCTCCAATTCATTTTTAGAAATCAGTTTTTTTGCCAATTCCAGCCATTTCTCTTCAGAATAACTTTGTTTGTCTAATTCAAGTTTAAATTCATCTGTAGAGAGTTCTACGGATTTACATGCCGTAATTAAATGACTGAATTGATGCTTGGGCGGCTGAATGATGATGATTTGCTGCTGGGCTCGAGTCACTGCCGTAAACAAGCGATTCAAGGGCGGGCCAAACTTGGGGTTACCCACTCCTGCCGCAGGGCGATGCGCCGTAGAACTACTCGCCACATAAGAATGCTCCGGTTTTGCCAGAACTTTATTGGCTTCTAACAACGCTTCGTCTTCAACCATGCGGTACAGTACGACAACTGGAAACTGCAACCCCTTCACCTGGTCTACGGTATAAACTAAATCGGTGTTAAAAAATGCCTTAGCCTCTTTTTTAAAATCAGGCAAAGTAATAACAATCAAATCACTACTCTTTATGGCATTTTGCAGTATCTGCTGCGTGGTTTCTGGTACTTTATCAAACCAGTATACCGAGCCTAAGGTACTGTTTTGTTCAACAGTTAAAGGCAACCGGACGTATTCAAGATTGTCAGCTCTACCGCCTATCAGTTTCAGGCGCAAATCCAGGATTTTATCAACCAGAGGTTGGGCATTGGGAAACACCCTGTAGGAGCATGGGAGATTAATGTGTTGCAATTTAATACCGGTTTTATGACTCAAACGATACACATGTTCATGAATAAAAGGACCTGAAGATTGGCTGTCTGACAAGCCTTGATGAGAATCTCGGCAAAAATAAATTTGTAAGGCAGGACTGGTTAATGCAGTAATGTCCTGAATTTGGGATTTTGAAAAATCTTGTGCTTCATCAACAACCACCATATCGTATTCTTCAGAAGAACGCAGTCGATAAAAAGAAAGATCAAGGCTTTGGCTGTGTTCCAGGTAGGTCTTGTAGTCAACAAAGGCTTGATAGAGCCAGGAACGATGTTCTTTTTTAAATAACGATTGATGCTTTTCACCCAATTGCTCATAACGGGCTCGAGTGTATTCCTTGCTGGTGCCAAAGCGCTTGTCTTCATAATCGGAATAAGCGGCTATCGTTCTGAACTCCTGATACACCGTTTCGGCATCTAAAATTTCTTCTGGCAAAAGGTGCACTTTCTGCTGTACCCTTTTGCCTTTGCCTCTGCCTCGTCCTTGACCCGTTTGCGCTGTTCTTAACTGCTGTTCTTTTCTGTCACAATAATCCGAGTACCAGGCTAGAAACTGTTCTTGCCCTACTGTTTTTTTAGTCATGGCGGTTGGATCTGTTTCATGAACCAATTGCAAATAAGACTTGAAAGACACTCGACCAGGAGGGTTTTCCAAAGCAACGGGCAAACTCCGGTACACTTGTTCCATGTGTTCCACCAAAGCAGCAGACGAAGTCAAATAGATTATTTTGGTTAATTCTGCAGGTGCGTTCGCAATTAGGGACTGGGCTGCACAGGATTTTCCCGATCCAGGCGGGCCTTCGATATCAGCAGGCCCTTTGGCATATTTGGCTTCTTTTTGGGAAGAGTTTAGCGCAATAAAGGCCTGATCGTAATATTCTACAGGAGTAAATACCCTCTGCTGTTCGTCCTCTTCATCCATAGAAAAAGGAAGTTCGTCTATGTCTATAAATTCATCGTCAAAATTCGTGACAATTTGTTCAAGACCTTTATGATTCTTTTCGAGAAAATGTTTTAATGTCGACGGACTGTTCAAAAATTTGGATTTAGGGTACTCATGATTGGGTAATTCTTCCAAAAAAATCAGGTAATTTTTTTTATTCAGTTCCTGGATGGTAAATAACAGCCGACCACTGTAACTCGTTGACACGCTAAAAATGCGATGATGACGCATTTTCTTCAAATCGAAACCAGCGCTTTTTAATTCCCTGTTTTGCAGCTGGGTAATGACATTCGCATAGCGCTCAGCAACCTCTGGATCAATGATCAAGGCTTCCCAATAGTAAATCTCAGCAGGCATTTAGTACGTTCTCTTTATAGTCATAGATGCCATATGATAAAGCATACACAT
Source organism: Legionella worsleiensis (assembly GCF_001467535.1). GTDB lineage: Bacteria > Pseudomonadota > Gammaproteobacteria > Legionellales > Legionellaceae > Legionella > Legionella worsleiensis. Next base: position 318,169 of record NZ_LNZC01000031.1, on the reverse strand, counting down.
TAACTCAAGCTTAAATCTGCTGATTAATTACTCAAAAAAAAACTCCTTAATCAGTGTTTGGGCATCAGCTGAAGTCAAAAGCCCTGTTTATTTATTAAACGTCGGACAACATCCTGATCAGAAAAAAGCAGCTTTTCAGATCCTATTTGTTGATAGGCTTCATGACCTTTGCCTGCAATCAGAATAATGTCTTCTTTATCTGCTTCGTGTAGGGCATGAGCAATAGCCTCTTCTCGATTAATTAATCGGGTTACAGCTTTAGATGAAGGAATACCCTGAGCAATTTCATCAACGATTACCGAAGGATCTTCGCTCCTCGGATTATCACTGGTAATCACAATATGATCTGCGTAAAGACTTGCAGCTTTACCCATAATAGGCCTTTTGGTTTTGTCTCGGTCACCGCCACAACCAAATATCACCCACAACCGCCCTTTTTTTAATTGATTTAAGGTGGTGAGTACATTTTCCAACGCATCTGGAGTATGTGCATAATCTACCAATACATAAGGAGAGTTTGCCACAATTTCCATACGGCCAGGTGCTGCCTTTAGCCGGGACATCACATCAACAACTCTGTCAGGCTCGTAACCACTGACCATTAAACTACTAAACACCGCCAGGCTATTATAAATGTTAAACTGTCCAAGAGCTTTGAAGGTTAATTGATGTTTTCCCCATGGAGAGTGAATCTCTACAGTTGTTCCATTTAAATCACTATGCCACTGGACTGCTTTTACATCGCATGAAGGACTCATCCCATAACTGATTTTTTTAACATGGGGCATAATGGAATGAGTAATTAAATGCTGATACTCATCATCCTGATTAATAATTGCCCATTGCAATTCTTCTCGAGAAAAAAGCATGGCTTTTGCCTGACCATATGCTTGCATGGTGTGATGATAATCCAGATGATCAAGAGTCAGGTTGGTAAACAGCGCCTGATTAAACTCGATACTATCAACCCTATGTTGACTTAGAGCATGAGACGATACCTCCATACATACCTGCTTTATACTCTGTTGTGCGTACTGAGATAACAGTTTTTGTAAACATAAAGCATCAGGAGTAGTATTATCCAAAGGGTTCAGTTCATCCACACGGCCTTGGCCTATAGTACCAATGTAAGCAGCTTTCTGCCCCAGTAACTCATGTGCCTGGGCCAATTGGTATGCTATGGTTGTTTTACCATTAGTACCAGTAACACCGGTTATGGTTAAGGATTTTCCGGGTTCAAGATAAAAACGCTTGGCAATTTGCGCCAGTTGCTCGGCTAAATGAGTTACGGGAACGCAAGGCACTGATAAGGGCAAAGTGCATGCAGCAGGTAAATTATCCGGATCATATACAACAGCGACGGCTCCTGACTGAACCGCTTTATCCATAAACAATCGCCCATCAGATGCGGCTCCAGGATATGCAATAAACAAATCCCCTTTTTGAATCAACCGACTGTCATTTTTAATATCGATTAAATCACAATGGGGCAGCTCCTGAGTTATCCAGGGTTTTAACAGTTGATTGAGTTCCATAAGCCTATGCCTTATTAGAATTAACTCGTTTAAAAGTACCTGAGTATTACCAATGCGTGTTATTAATCAACTCAGACTATTCATCAATAATTCGTATTATTCAGTATACAGCACATTAACCAACAGGATCATCATTTGGCACATTAAATAACCTTAAGGCACCTGACATCACTTTAGCAAATAAGGGAGCTGCAACCGCTGAGGCATAATAACCTTTACGTGTGGGTTCATGAATAATGACGACTATCACAAATTTTGGCTTGGACACTGGCGCAATTCCCATAAAACTGGCGGTGTATTTTCTGTCCTTATATCCATTTTTTCCAGCGATGCGCGCAGTTCCTGTTTTACCTGCTACCCTGTAACCCGGAACACGAGCACTCTTTCCTGTACCATCTTTACCCAGTACCGCTTCCATCATCAACAGTACCTGTTGAGCCGTTTTAGGTTTGATAACCTGTATACCAGAATCTGGAGTATCATTGTGAATTAAGGTGATAGGAATTAATTTTCCTTTATTAGCAAAAATCAAGCTTGCTTTAGCGAGTTGTAAAGCGGTCACAGACAAACCATAGCCAAAACCCAATGTTGCTAAAACAAAGGGATTGGCATCTTTGGCTTTGACAATAGCTCCTTCACTTTCACCTGGATAAGTACTTTCAGTTCTTTGGCCAAAACCGCTGCGCTGTAATAGCCCAATAAGCTGCTCAGGGGGACTTGCCAAAACCATTTTGGTCACCCCCACATTACTGGAATGTTGCAAAACCCCGGTTACATCCAATACACCATAATTGTGAATGTCACGAACAGTACGACCATGAACACTCATCCAGCTGGGGTTGGTATCGATAATGGTATGAGGCGTAAAAAGTCCCGTCTCCAAAGCACTGGCTATACTAAAGGGTTTTATTACAGAGCCTGGCTCAAAAGTATCTGTTAACGCTCTGTTTCTATAAGTATCTTTATTATAACGACCACGTGAATTAGGGTTATATGATGGAACATTTGCCATGGCAAGAATTTCACCATTTTCACTATCAAGTACCACCACTGAACCCGATTTTGCGGCAAACTCTTCAACGGTTTTACTTAACTCACTGTATGCCAAATATTGCAAACGCCTGTCTATACTCAAAGATAATTCATGCCCTGGCCGAGGTTCAATTAACACCCCCAGCTCGTCTATAACTCTGCCCAAACGATCCTTGATGACTTTTTTCTTACCGACAACGCCCATTAACCAGTCCTGATAGGCCAGCTCTATTCCTTCCAATCCCTGATCGTCCACATTAGTAAATCCTATCAACTGGGAAATACTATCTGAATCAGGGTAATAGCGCTTAAATTCTTTTTGAAAATTAACCCCGGGAATTTTTAATGATTTAATTTTTTTTGACAGTGCAGGAGGAAGTTGCCGTTGTAAGTAAAGAAATTCCCGATTTTGCGCATTAACCACTTTTTGACTCAAGGCTTTGGGGGAAAGGTTCAAATATTTTGCCAACTGCATGAACTGTTCTTTATCGGGAGAGAATTCTTTAGGATTAACCCAAACGGACTCAACCGGCGTACTAATCGCAAGGGGAGTGCCATTACGATCAGTAATCATTCCTCTATACGCAGGTATGTCAACAACTCGTAAACTACGGGCATTACCTTGCCCTTGTAAAAATTGACGGTGTAAAACCGTCAGATCGACCATGCGCCAAATCAGGACTATCAAGATTAAGGAGAAAAAAACAGCAACAGTAATCAGCCGACCTAAATGATGTGTTTTTTTCATAGATGACTACTCGAATTTAGTGTTTTGGACTACAAAAACATCCCTGTTGCGCATCATGTTATCAAGCGTAAGGCTTAGGGCATGTCTTCAGTTTAACAACTACTTGTTTTTATTGCGCATGTAAAAAATAAGTAGTTTTAGCATTAGGCAGAATCATGCCTAATTTCTCAGTTGCCAATTCTTCGACACGTGCCGGGGTAGCCAAGCTGGATTGCTCCAACAACAATTGCCCCCATTGCAACTGAAAAAAATGCTTTTGCTGCTCTTCCTGCTCCACTTGACTTAACGTTGAACGGTAGGAATTGGTACTGTAAATCACAGCCAAAGCACTCACTAACACAGCAACCAATAATACTATCAACAAATAAATTGATTTAGACATGTGAATATCTGCCAAATGACCGTTGAATAAATTACCCTGATTTATTACTTTAGCTGCAGCATTCATGCTAGTTTTTCTCCTATCCTAAGCACCGCACTTCTGGATCTGACATTGTCTTTTAATTCATTTTCTTGTGGCATTATTGCTTTACCTATTCTTCTAAACCCTGTTTTCATTTGTTCATATGTCACAGGAACTTCAGGCGGAGGTCTGTGTCCTTGCTCTTTATCTCTCATAAACTGTTTGACTATTCTGTCCTCCAGAGAATGAAAGCTTATTACAGCCAGGCGCCCCCCTGGCGCCAGTACATCAAGACATTGTTCCAAACAACTGGTCAAATCTGCCAGCTCCTGATTGACATGGATGCGAATCGCCTGAAATACCCTGGTCGCAGGATGTTTGTGTTTTTCCCATTTGGGATTTGCTTCTTTTACTATCTCGGCTAATTGCAAAGTAGTTGTAATGGGTTTTACCTTTCGTGCCTCAACGATGGCTCTGGCAATTCTTCCAGCAAAACGCTCCTCTCCATAGGACCTGAATATTGAAGCCATTTCATCAGCTTCCGCTTCATTAATGAACTTTGCAGCACTGACGGCCTGAGTAATGTCCATACGCATATCCAAAGGGCCTTGCTGCATAAAACTGAATCCTCGTTCAGGATTATCCAATTGCGGAGAGGACACACCCAAATCAAGCAGAATACCGTCTACCATACCCAGTACTTGTGCCTTTTGCGCAAATTCTTTAATCTGTGCAAAAGAGCCATGGAAGATTTGAAACCGTTTATCCAGGCCAAAATGATCTTTAGCATGCTGAATGGCATCGGGATCTTTATCTATGGCAAATAAACGACCATCATGATTCAGATGATTCAATATTTCCTGACTATGCCCGCCTCGGCCAAAGGTTCCATCAAAATAGATCCCCCCGGCTTTAATCGCCAGGCCAGCAATCGATTCATGCAGCAAAACGGATAGGTGTGTTGCCATTTAAGTTTCCATTACAAAGAAAACGTTTTCATTTCATCGGGTAATCCATCCGTTCCGGCAGCCTCATCAGCCAACCATTGCTCACGTTTGGATTCCCAAAGCTCTTTATTCCACACTTCAAATTTATTGCCTTGGCCTATCATGACCACATCTTTTTCCAACCGGGCATAATTCCTTAACACCGTCGGCAGTAACACTCGCCCATTCGCATCCACTTCAACATCTGTAGCATGACCGATTAACAAACGCTGAATACGACGAGCCGCCGCATTAAAACTTGGCAATTTTTGCAAATTATCCTCAATTATCTGCCATTGTGCGGCAGTATAAAGAAGCAAACACGTTTCTTCAGTATCAATAGTCACCACCAAAGGAATTTTTTCCTCTGCACCTAATGCACTTCTGTAACGAGTTGGAATAGCCAACCGTCCTTTAGTGTCTATGGTGATGCTGTTTATTCCACGAAACATAGTTTAGTCCCAAGTGGTGGAATATAACTCTTCCACATTTCTCCACTTTTTTAGTATTTTAACCCACTTTTATACACTATAGGAACACATTTCTTCACCAGTCAAGCTGAAAACCCGCTTTTTTATGAATTTATTTCAATTGATTTCCTGAGCCTAAGCTGCTGATGTACAAAATAAAGGCCAAGAGAAACAAATAAAAGCAAATAATCCATGTTGGGATTCCTCCCCCCTCCATAATCAAGATGACGGAAGGGGCGAGATGATAGAAGCACAGCAGAATTGAAGTCTGAAGCGTTAACTAGTTATTCATCAGGGCAGCTAATCTGATACCCTGAAGCACCAGGTCAGGAACAAGATGATCATATACACCCTGTTTATCAAATAATGAAGCAAATCCACCCGTAGCCAAAACCAATGCCTTATTTCCAGCAAAAGATTCCTGGTTAATGCGTTGAATTAATTCTTTACACGCACCTAAAACACCGTAATAAACCCCTGACTGAATGCTTTCTATGGTAGAGCGCCCAACCACACAGTCAGTTTTAATTATTTCAACGGAGGGTAATTTAGCCGTATTTTTTGATAGGGCATCAACAGATAAACGAACGCCTGGAAGTATAGCACCGCCTAAATAAACTTTTTGTGCTGTAATCACACAAAAGGTGGTCGCTGTCCCAAAATCAATCACGATAATATTTTGATTGGGATAAATGTGAGCCGCTGAAATGGCATTAGCTATCCTGTCAGCTCCCACTTCTACAGGATTTCGATATTTGATGTTCAAACCGGTTTTAACACCCGCCTGCAAAAAAAATGGTTCGGTAGAAAAATATTTTACACAAGCCGAACGTAATGAGTAATCCAGTTGCGGCACAACAGAACAAATACCTATCTGCTTGATTGCTTCTGGGGAGCAATTATTTTCACGCAGCACACTTTTTAAAAAAATACCCAATTCATCTGAAGTACTTACCTTTGAGGTATGACGAAATCGAAGCTTGATTTCTTCACCTGCAAAAACACCCCCATAAATATGGGAATTACCTACATCAATACATAAAATCATTGTTTAATTCTGCTTTAAGGAAAAAAGAACACGATATTATGATGTGGGTTGGTTATTATCAAGTGTTGCCAGGTTTCTTTGAACTAAAAGAAGGCAGCAGCTGCCTTGAAGTTACAAAAAAAAAGCCCTGAGTTCACAGGGCAGTAGTGGAGAAGCGTATTTTAGTAACTGTATTATTAGTATGGTTTAACAATCACAGAAGTGCCAACATCAATAAAATTCTCATTTAACCATTTTGCCGCACTAGGTAATACTCTGATGCATCCATGGCTGGCGTTATAATTTGGAACTTCATATGCCGCATGTATGGAATAACCACCACTAAAATGCATACAGTAGGGCATTTTGGCTCCGCCTCCGGTCTCTATAGGATAAATACTGGAGGTACAATCTGCACCTTTCTTAGAGTAAACTCTAAAATTACCGGTTACAGTTCGACAGGGTCTGCCTACGTCTTCACAGAAGTCTTTACCTCCTGAAGCACTACCTGTTTTAACCCTGTTACCTTGGGCATCATATGCGGCCCAAGCAGTTGCTTTGGGATCAAATACAAACACTTTTTTTCCTGTAGGTTCTCTTTTTTCTGGAAAGTAATGGGAACCTTTATTGTCAGATTGCATACTCATGGTGTAATGAGTGTAACCTGCGTCATCAACAATGGCAGTTGATCTGTCCATAGATGCACATGAAGCCGCCAAAGCACAAACAGGTACTAACAGTAGTTGTTTTTTCACTTTATATCTCCCTCTTTTTTTTTACTGTATCGGGAGATATTGAAATAGGTTTAGCTTTTTATATAAAAATTTTTAACTACTTGTATTTTTTATAATCTTCAAGCTCAGTTAATAGGCCTTTTTGTGCTCTTTTAGGAACCATGCTGATTATAGCGAGAGCCAATTGTCTATCCGTGCACTCAAAGCATCCGCCTCGAGATGGCATTGCGTTAAATCCCTCGTCAGTGTGTAAAAAAAGAATGTCAAAACCTTGTTTCAATCTTGATTTCCAATCCTCTTCCTGCCCAATTCTTGGCGCACCAAGAGGAATTAACGGTTTTTGAGCATGACAATTGACACAATAATGACTGTAGATCTGCTCTCCTTCATCTTTACTACCTGCAATTGATTTTAAAAAATCCTGAGGGTGATGGCTTTCAGAATAAACCGTTCCAAAATACATGAATAAAATCAACACGTAGACAGTAAAATGCGTTCTCATGTTATACTCCTGAAAAATTGGCGTGATTATTGCTAGGGAATCTTTGCTCTTAATAATTGAGTAGACTAACAAAAAAGGATTCATGCTGTGAAAACGAGCATACTAAGTGTTTTGACATTTTTTGCAAGCTTCTGTCTTAACGCAGAACAAATTCAATCGCTGGATTTAATCAAACATAAAATCGAATCCTATGTTTTAAATGATTTAACCGGCTATGCAGAAGGAAAAATTCAGGTACAGGCTGATCAGCTTGACTCTCGTTTAAATCTTAGAGCCTGTGCCGATGAACGACTTGAAATTTTTAATCCCTATCAAACACCCCTGCTCCATACAACGACTATGGGCATTAAATGTATGGAAGAGGATAATCACTGGACGCTATACGTGCCCATTAAAGTTAGTGTATTAAAAACTGTATTGGTGGCCAAACGAGCATTAGTTAAAGGAAGTCGAATAAACAACGATGATATATATTCTTTGGAAATGGATGCACAAAAATTAAAACACGGTTATTTCACAAACAAGAAAGAGCTTTTAGGGCTTATCTGCAAACAAGACATTTCCCCAGATTCACCACTCAACAACTTCAATATTGAATTAGCCAAACTTGTTCACAGAGGTGATCACGTTACGATTTTCGCTACTAATGACCTGTTGACTGTAAGTATGAGTGGCGTAGCGGTTGATGAGGGAGTCCTTGGTGATTCGATAAGAGTAAAAAATCTTTCATCCAAACGAGTGATAGAGGCTCGAATAACCGGAGAGAAAAAAGTAACCGTGGTTTTATAAAGCAAAAGCATCACATTTCAAGGCTTAAGAAAGGTGTAAAAAGGCTGAATTAACAACTTTTAGGTCAATTTGTAATAAAAAATATCAATCTCATTGAATTAATTGATAAAAGTGACTTGGTTAATGAAAAAAGATTAAAAATTAACCGAAATTTACTAAAGAAATTGCAAAAGGAGCCGATAACTATGTTAAATGTAATTGAGGATATCAATATGGTTACTCACATCAATGATTCGGCTAACATGAAACCTATTGAGACAGACAACCGTCTGAAATCCAAAGCTCAAGAGGCTCAAAAGTCAATGCCCGAAAACAGTAATGTACCAGTAGACAGTGTTAACATCAGTAATGCGTCACGGCAATTAGAAGCACTAAAAGCGTCTATAAAGAACGAACCAATAGTCAACGAAGCTCGAGTATCCTACTTCAAAGCTGAAATTGAATCTGGAAATTACGCTATAGACAGCAGTAAAATTGCAGAGAGAATGTTGAACACCATTGAAACGGCTTAAAAAAATTAGGATGATTTAATGAACAATAATAATGCAAAAACCCTAATTGGGCACTTAGAGCAGGAAGTAAACTGGATAGAGTCGTTGAATACGCTGTTGGCGGAAGAAAAAAATGCGCTTGGGTCAAGCCAGTTCGACAAACTAAGCGATTTGGCTGACCAAAAGCAAGATCTTACCGCTAAACTTGAAGAAAGCGCCAAACAACGTAATGCGTTACTCAGTGCTGATAAGCCAATCCAGTCTATCAAGTTGTCTTTGCAAGACTTTCTAAAAAATTGTTCTGAACATGAAGCAAAACAAATAAACAAACTAAACCTGCAGCTCATGGAACAGTTAGCCATATGCCGTGATTTAAATACGATTAACGGCCAGGTTATAGCCAATAATATCCACACACGTCAGCAAATAGTTAGTGCACTGTCTGGAGGCAACACCGATTCCACCAGTGTTTACACGTCTAACGGTGATTTATCCTCATCAAGTGGCACCAATCATCATCAAGAAGCGTAATGTAAATTCATTCTATGACTGAACGGCTGGATTTGAGCCTCCCTTCTCCCTCAAGGGAAAAGGGCGTATTTTATAGGAAAACTGATGGATGGTGACAAAGCAGAGTAATAATCATAAAAAACAATTTCCACTCAAATTACTCCCTTCTCCACTAGGGGAGAAAGGAGTATTTGGTAGGAAAACTGATGGTTGGTGACAAGGCAGAGTAATGATCATAAAAACAATTTCCACCCAAGTTACTCCCTTCTCCACTAGGGGAGAAGGGTTGGGGATGAGGGGGAAGCGTGCGGTACGATCTCAAGTTCATGCAACACACTATCCATCACACCCTGAATATTTTTAAATACATCGTGGTTCCATATGCGCACCACTCTATAGCCTCGGTGTTCCAAATATTGAGAACGCCGTAAATCATAATCAACAGCATCCATGTGCTGACTGCCATCAATTTCAACGATCAGTTTTTTTTCACGACACAA
>NZ_LNZC01000031.1:307098-308432 GCF_001467535.1 Legionella worsleiensis | reverse complement strand
ACCATATGCGGTTTTCCGCATCCGTCATGGTTTGCCTTAATGCTTTTGCTCGCTTGTTCATGCTCTGTCTAAAAATTTTGATGCGATAAAAGAGTGAATACCATTTTGATAGCGCTACACACAGAGCACTTAAGGTTCAAATGAATGCGTTACATTCTGTATTCAATTCTTCTGAATCTATTCAATTTAAAACATGCAGATAGTTTTATTGTTTATCTTTTGTCAATCTCGTGAGTCACGTGCGTACCACACCCTCATCCCCAACCCTTCTCCCTCAAGGGAGAAGGGAGTATTTGGTAGGAAAACTGATGGTTGGTGACAAGGCAGAGTAATGATCATAAAAATAATTTCCACTCAAGCTACTCCCTTCTCCACTAGGGGAGAAGGGTTGGGGATGAGGGGGAGGCGTGCGGCACGATCTCAAGTTCATGCAACACACTATCCATCACACCCTGAATATTTTTAAATACATCGTGGTTCCATATGCGCACCACTCTATAACCTCGGCATTCCAAATATTGAGAACGTCGTAAATCATAATCAACAGCATCCATATGCTGACTGCCATCAATTTCAACGTTCAGTTTTTTTTCACGACACACAAAATCAACAATGTAAATGCCAATAACGTGCTGTCGAATAAATTTATACCCACTTAATCGCCTGTTGCGTAAATAATACCATATGCGGTTTTCCGCATCCGTCATGGTTTGCCTTAATCCTTTTGCTCGCTTGTTCATGCTCTGTCTAAAAATTTTGATGCTATAAAATAGTGAATACCATTTTGATAGCGCTACACACAGAGCACTTAAGGTTCAAATGAATGAGTTACATTCTGTATTCAATTCTTCTGAATCTATTCAATTCAAAACATGCAGATAATCTTATTGTTTATCCTTTGTTAATCTCGTGAGTCACGTGCGTACCACACCCTCATCCCCAACCCTTCTCCCTCAAGGGAGAAGGGAGTATTTGGTAGGAAAACTGATGGTTGGTGACAAGGCAGAGTAATAATCATAAAAACAATTTCCACTCAAGCTACTCCCTTCTCCACTAGGGGAGAAGGGAGTATTTGATAGGAAAACTGATGGTTGGTGACAAGGCAGAGTAATGATCATAAAAATAATTTCCACTCAAGTTACTCCCTTCTCCACTAAGGGAGAAGGGAGTATTTGGTAGGAAAACTGATGGTTGGTGACAAGGCAGAGTAATAATCATAAAAACAATTTCCACTCAAGTTACTCCCTTCTCCACTTGGGGAGAAAGGAGTATTTGGTAGGAAAACTGATGGTTGGTGACAAAGCAGAGTAATGATCATAAAAACAATTTCCACT
>NZ_LNZC01000031.1:65729-306958 GCF_001467535.1 Legionella worsleiensis | reverse complement strand
GTTCATGCAACACACTATCCATCACACCCTGAATATTTTTAAATACATCGTGGTTCCATATGCGCACCACTCTATAACCTCGGCGTTCCAAATAGTGAGAACGTCGTAAATCATAATCAACAGCATCTATGTGCTGACTGCCATCAATTTCAACGTTCAGTTTTTTTTCACGACACACAAAATCAACAATGTAATTGCCAATAACGTGCTGTCAAATAAATTTATACCCACTTAATCGCCTGTTGCGTAAATAATACCATATGCGGTTTTCCGCATCCGTCATGGTTTGCCTTAATGCTTTTGCTCGCTTGTTCATGCTCTGTCTAAAAATTTTGATGCAATAAAAGAGTGAATACAATTTAAATAGTGCTACACACAGAGCACTTAAGATTCAAATGAATGCGTTACATCCTGTAGTCAATTCTTCTGAATCTATTCAATTCAAAACATGCAGATAGTTTTATTGTTTATCCTTTGTCAATCTCGTGAGTCACGTGCTTACCACACCCTCATCCCCAACCCTTCTCCCTCAAGGGAGAAGGGTGTATTTGGTAGGAAAGCGGAAGATGGGGCAAGATGCGCCAAATCACTATCTAAACTGAACGGCTGGATTTGAGTGCAGGTTGCCCTATCTCTCGCATAAAAAAAGCGGAGTGTACATCAGGTACATGAGCATTTTTTTAGGCGGGAGATGGGGCAAGATGCGCCAAATACAGTCGTTCAGCGCATACGAAGAGCGCCGTCAAGTCTGATAACCTCCCCATTAATCATCCCATTCTCAATGATATGCCCAACGAGCATTGCAAATTCTTGGGGTTGTCCTAATCTTTTGGGAAAGGTTACTGAGGCAGCTAGATTATCTTGCACTTCCTGGGGCATATTTAATAACATGGGCGTTGCGATTAAGCCTGGTGCTATTGTATTTACTCTGATGGCAAACTGAGCTAACTCCCGAGCTGCGGGCAAGGTCATGGCGACTACGCCGCCTTTGGATGCACTGTATGCTGTTTGACCTATTTGCCCTTCAAATGCGGCTATGGATGCGGTATTAATTATAACGCCCCGCTCTTGGGATTGCGTATCGATGTCAAGACCAGTCATGGCGTGTGCGGCTACTCGCATGACATTGAATGTTCCGATAAGATTTACATCAATTACTTGTTTGAATGCGGCCAGGGGCATAGCGCCTTCTTTTCCCACTATCCTTTTTGCTGGTGCGATTCCGGCACAATTAATACAGACTCTGGGAATACCTGCTTGAGCAATAGTTTCTTTCATTGCCTTTTCTACCGATGTATCGCTGGTTACATCGCAGCTGAGGTATAAATTGGCAGAGGTTTCACTTTCTTCCTGTTTATCCCAAATGACAACTTTCATCCCTTTCTTTTGTAAATACTCGGCGCATGCTTTACCCATTCCTGAAGCACCACCAGTAATTAATGCAATTTGATTATCAAAATTCACTCTCATGCTCCATCTGGTTTACTTAATGTAAAAATTCATAACTCAACGCTTTGAATTCAGGGGTACCTGCGACTCTTATCCATTCAAAAAATACCATTTCTGATGTGACTAGATGAATACCGGCCTGTTTCATTCTTTTTAATGCGTAACTCTTGTCTAAATCATTACGGCTGCCTACTGCATCAACCACTGCATACACTTCATAACCGGCATCGTTCATTTCCATTGCGGTTTGAAATACGCATACATGAGCTTCTATGCCAATTAAAACGACTTGTTTCTTATTTAATGAACTTAAACGCTGAATATAATCAGGCTGTTGCATACAGGAAAAGTGCACTTTTTCAATAATATTACCTTTATTTATGTGCGTATTTAAGAGTTCTACGGTATTTCCTAACCCTTTGGGGTATTGTTCGCTGACTATTATGGGCACGTCCAGTTTTTTTGCCAATCTTAATAGCCATTCACAGCGTTGAACCAAAGGTTCATGATTTGCAATTAAGGGCAGTAGTTTTTGTTGAACGTCTATGAGCGCCAGGATTGAGTCTTTTTGCTTTAGCAACATCCTTAGTTCCTTGGAATTGATTATGATGGTTATGCCTTTATTATCATCTTATCCTAACTGATACACTGTAATCTACTGTCATATGACGCAGACGGGAAGAAGGTCTTTTAATTTGTTCTAAAAAAAAGCCGGTTCTTCGTACCGGCTTTTAATATCTGGTGCCTTAGAACATCACATGGTTATAAAGCAGCAATGTCTATGGTTTTTAATTTAACATCCATTTGCTTGTTGCCTCTTTGGATGGTCAAAGTCACTTGCTCGCCGACTTTGATTTCTGTAAGTAGGTTATACAACACATCATAGTTGGGTACTGGATGCGCATTCAGTGCAACAATAATATCTCCCATAACCACGTGCCCCCAAGGATCACGGTGTGTTCCACGTAACTGAACTCGAGCGGCTGGTGTATTAGGTAAAACATCGGCTATTAATATTCCCTTACTCACTCCTAATCGTTCGGCAACATTAGGCTCTACCCGCTGAATACCAATACCCGACAATACCACCCTACCGTGCTGGATAATTTGTCCGACAATTCGTTGGATATCATCTGCGGGAACAGCAAAACCTATTCCAGCAGAGGAGCCTGAGCGAGAATAAATCATGGTATTCAAACCAATTAACTGACCAGCGCTGTTTAGAAGGGGGCCACCTGAATTACCTGGATTAATGGGGGTATCGGTTTGAATCATGTTATGAATAGTAACGCCACCAATACCCGGCACTTTTCGTCCTAAAGCTGAAATGACTCCTTTAGACAAACTATGATCCAGTCCAAAAGGATTGCCTATCGCAATTGCTTTCTGTCCAACTATCAGATCATTAACATGAACAATATCAAAAGGTTTGTATGCCTTTAAATAAGCCAAGGCCTGCGGATTTTTAATTTCCAGTACCGCAATATCTTTTCGTGGTTCGGTACCAATGACTCGGGCAGGTACTGTCATATTACCGAGGGTTATCGCCAAATCATCAGCGCCCTTGATGACGTGATAATTCGTTACTATATGCCCTTTATCATCCCAAATAATACCCGAGCCGGCACCATCAGGAACATGCATTTTTTGCAGGGAGTGATTTTTTGCAACTGTAGTGAGGCGATGAACGTAAACTACTTTTGGTGCAGATTTTTGAAAAATATCTACTGTGTTTCGCTCATCGGGCAGCAGTGTATCCAAATTCAAACTAAATACAGGACTTGCAAAGGTAAAGCTCAATAAACTCGCTATAAAAATTAAACTGACACTACTCTTCTTCTTCATCATCGTTATACTCCATACCAGCCGCACCAGCATATCTCTTACGAAAGGCTTGGCGGGCTAATAACTTATCGATTACTGGCTGCGGAAAATCCGTTATAGTAATGATATTTTTATCCATCAAAATGTCAATTACGTCTTCTAGCACACGAATAAACTGCAAATCGGACTGTATGAATTTTATTTGAGAATCCTTGTCACAACGATTTAAAAATTGAACAACTTCAGGATTATCAATAGTGATTTCTTCCATATCATCTGAATTTTTTTGATCATACATGGCACAAATTCGACCATCCTTGTCACGTTTTATATAAACCACGAGTTTTTCCTTAAGCAACCTGGGATTGAAGCCTGCAAACAAAAAACATTAAGTTTTTTGATTTGCGACTTTTATAATACCCATGGAAAAAAGTCCACATGGGAGCCATATTGTAATATACTACCACATAAATGTCACTAAACAACTCAAAAGGATTTTTTTTAGACACCTATTAATTTGTAATCATTGTCTGAATCAACATCCTCATCCGACTCTACATCAGAATCATCGCTTTTAACTTCGTCATCAGTATTCACATCGTTATCACTGTGCTCTGAATCATTAACATCACGCTGTGCTTTATCTACTTTATCTCTGGATGCTTTTTCTATTTTAGCGCGGTCAAAAGAAATACCCGTTGAAATATTAAAATAATTCATTAAAAACTGAATAGGAGCAAGAATCATCGTTTTAAAAGAGGACGTGCCGGCCTCAATAGTTTGCTTGGCTATATGTTCACTATGGTCTGTATGACGCAAATAGATTTTTTCAAGCAGTCCTGAGTGTTGTTTGTAAATAAAATCAAGATTTTCATTACGTGATTTCTCCTGATTCAAGAGATACTCTTGTAAATCCGTATGAGTATCCCACAAAGAACTCCGCCTTTTTTGCAAGTGTTCCAATTCACTATCATAAAATTTTATTTCTTCATCAATTTCTCTTTTTAGTCTGTCACAAGCCGCTTTACGTTCCTCAGAAACTTCACCATCTACTATGGCACCCGATTCTTTCAGTGATACCTGAGCGTAGCGTTCAATTAACTGCGTTTTTTTATGCAAAACGTCTTCAATTTTAGTATCCAAGTAAATGATGGCGTCTTTATTAGCACCGAGAACCTGATAATGCGAATCAAACCGTTTATTACTTTGCATTTGTTCACGCATCTTCGCAAGCTCACCGGCTTCCTGAGATATTGCTTTTCTTTGCGCTTCATCATTTAAATTTTTATCTCTGCTCAATAATAATTGTCTGATGAACACAGAAAATGCCACCACTGCGCCAAATCCCGCCGCACATATGAGAGCTATTGCTACAGGTTCCATAGTCGACTCCTTATTGGTGCAAATAAATCAATTGAGTGTGTATCTCAACAGTAAAATATTGGCAAAACGATTGAAATGTATCAACAACAGGCCATTCACTAGATTGGTTGGACATTCGACTCATTGCCATTTCGAATATTGGCTTATAGTATTTTTTCAAGAAAGGCTTAATTTCTTTTAAGTTGGTGAAATTTTTTACAATTACGGTTGAATTCTCAACCAATTGAGACAAATGCACCCTATCCATAATAGTCACCAAATCTTCTTCATCCTCTACTGCGGATTTAATCCATTTAAGCAACATAGTACGAGGTTTAATATTTAATATATGATGACCATGAGTTATTTCCGGTTCCATCAAGATAATATGAGAATGAAGCTCAAATTTGAAACAACACAGGAAATCCAGAAAACTGACCTCAATTTCATTACGTGCATTAGCCCCTAACCAACGGCAAATTTCATGACGAAACATGGTGGAAAAATGTTTTTCTATTTCATACAGAGTTGCTTCATCACTATTCTGTTTAGAAATGACATAAGCGGTATTATCGGTGTGTAATGTTTTTAAACTGGGCAAATCATGTTCTGGTAATTGTGAAGCTAGAAATGACAGAAAGACAGCGGTAGGTTTTAGTACCACTATCTCGAATTGTCTTTGATCCATGACGTTCTCCCTGATTTAGTATACTCATCCTGAGTACTCCCTGAAAAGAAATCTACATCTGGTCTTCAAGCAGTTTTGCCGTTTACAGCGCATTACTTTTGAATTTACTCGATAGTTTTAATAAAAAAGCAACAAAAAATAGCACATGTAGTATTCAGTCTAAATTGACCTTAAGATACTTTCAAGAGAGTTAGAAGGATTTTCTCAAATCAAGTCTGTAAAATAAATCAAACAGTTGGCAAAAAACTCTGGTTTAACACCGTGTTTTTAAAGAATATTCCTGGCAAGGCTCTTGCATTTTCAAAATCATGGGCTTTTGCCCTTTTTGGTCCTTCAACTCCAGCGAATAAACAGGCCATCTGACGAGCGACCTGCTCTTTTTCACAAAGCCCCTCGCCCATTTCCCATCTTTCTTGACAAATGTTTTTTTCGTTTTGGTCATTATTCATCTCCAGTGTTCTTATGGATGAATAAAAAATTCACTATGTTTTAATATTAATGCATCTTTACACTCCCGCTGGGAAGCATTAAGACTTAATTTACAAAAAAATTACACATATTGTTGCAAAAAAGAAAAACACTATTTATGCTCTACCCTACTTGACAGGCATTACTGTATCTATATGCTTCTTTTTTTAACTCCAGGTTCTGCGCTATGAAAATACTGGGAAAGGCTGTAATTACCGCATTTATCTTATTGATAGTACTGTTATCCATTCTTTGGATTTTAGCCAAAAATATTCAACCCGAAGCAATCAAACAACTGGTTAACAATCAAATATCCGCCCTGACTCATAAAAAAAGTCAGATTAATGGCGCAATATCCTGGCAAATTTTTCCACGGCCAGGTTTGAAATTCAGTCAAATCATCATAGGTGATGAACAACTTAAAGAAAATTTTGCTTTATCCATAGACTCCATGCTATTGAATTTGCAAATTACTCCTTTGTTAAAGGGACGCTTTGTTTTTAGTGAAATTAATTCAGATGGCTTGAAATTATTTATTAATCAAGACAAATTCCCCACATCTCCCTCGTCACAAGACCACATGGAACATCACAAGGAATACCTAAATCAGCAATTCGCCATACAGCGATTGACTGTCAGCCATGGTGAAGTAACTGTTTACAGTAACGGCGGCAGCACTGTATTTAAAAACATCCAGGCCGGTATAGAACATTTCAATACCCAAAAAAATCCATTTCCAGTGCAAATCAAAGCTCGACTTACCCAATTAGCTCCCTTGGCAACAGCTAAAGCAAGTATTAATTTTAAAGGAAGATTAACTCTGGCACCTTCCTTCTTAAATGAACTACAAAATGGTATGAGCTATTCAGCAATAGAGGGCCAACTTTTGATTCAAAACAGCTTATTGAATCAATTCAAGATAGCGAAGCTCAATACAACCATTAAAACACATAAAAACAGCATTTCACTTAATCCGTTTACCCTCTCTCTTTATGGTGGGGAATCGGTAGGTGATGTCAATTATTCCATTGCTAATCAACAATTATCCTTCAATCAAACAGCAACTCATCTCGATGGGAAGCGATTAATTAGCGCTTTAACAGGTCAACAGACAATTGATGGCACTCTGGATTATTCTTTACATGCGACTATTCCCCTGCACCAGACTGAATTAGAACAAATCAATGGCAAAGGAACGCTTACCATAAAAGATGGTCAAATCTATAACATTAACCTCAATCAGATGATCAGCATCATAAAAGATCGTTTGGATAACCTGATGAAGGGGATTCCTGCAAAAAGCCCTAAAATATTGAATTTATCAGGATGGGAGAGCGCAGGCTCGGGTAATACTCCCTTCAAACTGGCCAACAGTCACTTTACGATTCAGGATAAGCAAATTACAAGTGAATCACTACTCTTGCAAACGGACACACTGCAAGTTAGCGGGGATGCAACCATCAATATTTCAAACCGTGCATTAAATGCCAAGCTTAAAGTGACAATAAACGATTCTAATGACCAGGCTATTAAAAAAATTCAACACGCTTTAGGAGGTTATTTTCCTCTGGATGTATCAGGCACTATAGAACATCCCATGGTATTGCCTGACATAACAAAAATAAATCCTCTTCTTGGCCAATTGTTAATAAAAAATACTCTTGAGCATCCCTTGAAAGGGGTTGAAGGAACCTTAAAAGAGCTTATCAAGTGACCAAACAAGACATTCAAACACAATTTACCCAGCCATTACTGGCATGGTATGACGTGAACGGCCGCAAGGATTTACCCTGGCAATTACCCAGACATCCCTACAGGGTTTGGGTATCGGAAATCATGCTGCAACAAACACAGGTACAAACGGTTATCCCCTATTTTAATCGCTTTGTAGACAGATTTCCTACTGTTAACGAACTGGCACAGGCCGCTGAAGATGAAGTTCTTTCACTATGGTCAGGTCTTGGATATTACAGTAGAGCTCGAAATCTGCACTCCGCAGCAAAACTGATAAAAGAGCGTTATCAAGGTATAATTCCCGAAGATTTACAAACCCTGCTTACCCTTCCTGGTATCGGGCCTTCAACAGCTGCAGCTATATTATCGCAAGCATTCAATCAACCAACCCCCATTTTGGATGGAAATGTAAAACGAGTTTTAACACGTTATTTTCTGATAAAGGGCTGGACGGAACAGGCACAAGTAAAAAAAACATTGTGGGAACATGCCGATTTATGTATGTCTGGCGAACGTTGTGCAGACTATACGCAGGCAATTATGGATTTGGGCGCAACCTGTTGTACCTCCAGAAAACCTGATTGTATTCGCTGCCCACTGAATGCTACCTGCCTGGCTTATAAAAACGATGAACAAAGCCAATATCCAACTAAAAAAATTAAAAAACCAGTTCCGGTGCAACATCAGCAGTTTCTTGTTCTCCACAATAAACACCATCTGATCTATCTGGAGAAAAGACCGCCCACCGGATTATGGGGAGGGTTATGGTGCTTACCCAGCTTAAATGTTAATGAATGTCCCATTACATACATTGAGCGCCATTATGCCCTTAAAGGAATTAATGCCAAACCGTTGATGTCCTTCAAACATCGATTCAGTCATTTTCATCTGGAAATCAACGCCATGAGTATTCAAACGCAGCCTAATAACCAGCATCTTGCAGAAACCTCAGGATCATGGTTTTCTAAAGAGCATTTGGCTTCATTGGGTCTGGCCAAACCTACCAGCCTGATCCTTGCACATTTGTTTGATTTGGATGAATTTCAAGACAGTTAATTTAGATTAGCCTATATCCTATTGGCTGAACTCGTATTATCATCAGACTAATCCTCATATTGAGTTCGTCAATGAATACTATCCTGATATTAGTTATCAGTTTTATTGCCCTTTTATGGGCGGCTAATCATTTAGTCAGCGGAGTTTCAGGTTTGGCAATTCGCTTTAAACTGTCACCGCTGGTCATTGGCTTAACTGTTGTTGCGGTAGGAACTTCAGCTCCTGAAATCGCTATATCCATCCTCTCAGCACTTAAAGACAAAAACAACCTGGCCATAGGGAACGCTATTGGTGCCAATATCGCCAATATAGGCCTGGTTTTAGGGATTACCTTACTCATAAAACCCAATACCTTACATTTTTCTACTCTAAAAAAAGCCTACCCTATCTTGATCATTACCATGCTTTTCGCTTACGGCTTGATACTGGATGGATTTCTAAGTAAAACGGATGGTTGTTTATTACTTATCGCTTGTGTAGTAGTCATTTCAATTTTTATTTACATGGCAAATAGTGCCCCTAAAAAAGATCCTTTTTTTAATGAATTTAAAGCAGCAGTTAACCTGAATCGTTCGCTTGGAACTACTCTCTTAAGCACTGCTTTGGGTTTAATAATCCTGCCTGTAAGCGCAAAATACATTATTTTATCGGCAACAACCATTGCTCAATGGTATGGGGTTAACGAAGTGACTATAGGTTTGACTATTATTGCTTTAGGAACAACATTGCCTGAATTAGCTACGTCAATCACTGCAGCGTTAAAAGGTGAAGAAGAAATTGCCATAGGCACCATCCTGGGATCCAATATTTATACATTGCTCCTCATCTTAGCCTTTCCTGCATTAATTAACCCTGCAAAAGTGAGTAGTATTATTTTATGGCGGGATATGCCGGTATTAATTGCGCTGACTGTTCTTTTAATCTTTTTAAACTATCATTACAAGAAAAAACTGTCTCCCTGGCATGGTGGGGTATTGATACTGGTTTATTGCAGTTATATTACATCTCTTATTCTTAAAGCGGGTGTTTAATATCCAGGAAATTCACAGACGTTTTATCATCCATTTATAACCAATAGTTCTGTTTTCCTAATCCCTTCCACGTCATCCAGAACCCGGAATTAGGGAGGTTGATGAAACTCAGATTTAAAAAAATGCGGCTTTAGCCGCAAAAAAAACATCTTTATGCAGAAATCAAAATCTTAAAACTCTATTTTTTCTGCGGGATAGTGTTGCAATTTTTTACTGTGAAATACTTCTTTTTTATCCAGGCTGCCACGTTCCAGAATTTTTGTTGCTACCTGAGCATCAGGTTGGCCAGCCTTGGCAGCCATATTAATCCAGTACCAGGCTTTTTTTCTGTCTTCAACCACGCCTTGACCGTAATAATACATGTATCCAATCGCATACTGAGCATCAGGCTGGCCTTTTGCTGCTTCAGGCTTTAAGCGAATAAATGCACGTCTGTAATCCTGAGCCTTAAAACTCTGTATTCCTTCATGCAGATTATAAGCACCTGAAATACACGCCGTTAACAAGGGAATAAAAATTAGTGTTAATAATAACCTGGATAAAAAACTCATTCTGTTTCTTCCTCTGTTAAAGGCTTGGCTACAGGCTCAAAGGTTAAGTCATTTTTAGGCAAACTTAAACTCTCCAGATTGCCATCCCGATCGACAAGAACCGCACCAGCCATAATTCTTTTGATTACCGCCCCCCCAGGGATTTTATCGCCGATTTTATAAGTTTTTTCCTCTCCACTGGATGAACGAATAATAACCTGAGATTCTTCCGCATTATCTGCCCAAAGAATACCAACCAAATTGAGATTCAGCATTGATTTTTGTACATTATCCTCATTTAAATCATTAGGTACATAAACTCCAAATAGAGAAGAATTCAAAATATCATGATAAGAATCTTGCTTTGTCGTTCCTGCAGAAATAATGTCCTGCTCTGATGCAAGATTAATACTGGAATCAGGAAGCAAAAGACTAAAAAATTCGGCAATAATTAATATCAAAAACAACGAGTTTAAGCTGATGATAATCCATTTGGCATACCTTGGTGACAGTAAATAATGAATATCAAATTTCATATAACTAAAATCCCGTTATTTTATAAACATGCAAATGCGCTTATTCTTTGTTAAAAAATAATATACACCCAACACTGTTGGGTATGAACCCATACTAGCATAAATTACCTGAACTTCATTAAAAATGGTTATAAACCTCAGGACAAGTACATCTACATATTGAACAATAACAGAATTCCCTACATCATCTCAAATCCAGGTGGAGCAAGAGTCAGGGATTTCCTCGTTAAATAATTATTGTCAACAGCTGCTGATTCGCTACAATGGGGTAGCGTTTGCCTTCGAACGAGGCCTTAAATCTGTTCCATTCATGCGACCCATGTTATTAAGGATACCCATGTTACAATCAGTATTAATTATCGCACTAATGACTTTTAGTTTTATCACGCAGGCAGCACTACCCTCCGATCCAATCCAGCGCTGTCTTGATGTCAGACGATATGCTGACTTCACTACACGTATGAAAATGGCTGCCAAAGAACCTGGAGTGCTGCGTTTTAAATTTCATAAAATTTCCCCCTCCGAGCTGCCTATTACAAACCCTGAGGGTTCTATGAGTGAGGTAATTAATGCCTTAAATAACCAACTCAAAAACTGCAACAGAAGTCGTGGAGAATTTCAAACCATTACTATAGCCGGGCGTAAATTAACCCGTCAGGAATGGTGCCACCAAACCAATACCAAGTTGCTTGCTCTAGCGAAAGCTGCTGGTGGTGATTTCAAACGCTATTTATCAAGCATTAAAACAGAGTTTGATTGGTACCAAAGCGATGGTTGGCCTGAAAATCACGCAGGATTTAAAAAAGGCGAATTTCAATTTACCGCCTATTATGCACCCGCTGCTATTGAAGCAAAATCCAAACCTGTAGGTGCGTTTGTTCACCCTATCTACAAAAACCCAGGTGTGGTAAATGCCTCTTTGGAATGTAAAAAAATTCATTGCAAAGCCCCTCTTTGCGGTGTTGATCCTTTGACGAAAATTCCTCGTGGATTTTGCATGAAAAATGCGAATGGTACTTATTCGGTTGCACCTGACCGAAGTGAAATTGATCGTGGTGCCTTACATTCCAAACACATTATTGGTTATGTTAAAGACGCTAATGATCCTTCATTTCTGATGGTTGAAGGTTCAGGTTCTTTAATGCTTGATGGACAGTTATTTCATATCAATTACGATGGCTACAACGGCAGGCCTCGTACCATGCTGGGTCGAATAGTCCAATGCGCACAAGATCCAACCTGTGGTGGTAATCTGGATACTATAGAACGCTGTTCCAAAGATCCCAAATGTCATGACGAGGCGAAATTACGCTGTAATGTATCACAAAAAATCAGACAAAGCGCAGCCTCAGAAAAGCAAATTAGACAATACCTGGATTCACTGAGTAAAGAAAAAGCAGCCAACTTGCGCAACAGAGATCAGAGTTTTGTGTTTTTTGCCAAAGAAGATGGAGGGCCTTATGGCTCCGAAAACATTACTCTGACGCCCCATGCGTCTTGCGCCACCGATCACAGAGTTATTCCTGTAGGTATGAGCTTTATTTATAATACCAAA
Source organism: Legionella worsleiensis (assembly GCF_001467535.1). Lineage (GTDB taxonomy): Bacteria > Pseudomonadota > Gammaproteobacteria > Legionellales > Legionellaceae > Legionella > Legionella worsleiensis. The sequence goes on along the minus strand of NZ_LNZC01000031.1, from coordinate 294,725 downwards.
AATACAACGTCCTGGTGCCTTGCTCAGGATTCAGGAGGAGCTATAGTAGGCGCTCATGTTGACTGCTATAAGGGTGAAGGGGATCAGGCGGGTATAGAAGCAAATAATCTGAACCATATTGGAACCCTTTATGTGGCTCTACCTAAAAAGCGATAAATTTAAACTCACTCGATAGTAAAACCTAAACCAAACCCATTTGTTTCAATAATGGGTTTGGGTCTTAATGAGGATCAACAGTTTCCCCTCCCCTAATTTCCTTTGTTAGAAAATAATTTATACCCGTTATGAAGCAGATGCAGTTTCTCGAAATTTTTAGCCTACCCCTTCATAATCGTGATACTATTTCTCTCTTACTGCTTCTTTTATAAACTAAAAAACATGGTTGAACATTATCTTAATTAAAAGGAATATCCAATGGCATTTGAAATAACGCTTCCTGACCCCAGCATTCCATTCAGCAGATCTGCTTTTATGGAGTCAGTACTCAATGCGTTGAAAACCAGTATTGAATACAGGCAAATCACATTAGCTGATGTACTAAGTTTTAATTTCTACTCGTCTGAGCAAAGAAAAATTGCAACGTTGATTGACTACTTGATGAGTAACCAATGGCAAACGAGCTTTAAAAAAAGCCTGCCTTTACATGAACTCTTTAAAATGTTTCATAGTCTGGACTCTGAGTATCAAAACGAATTGCGCACCAAATGCTCTATTTATCTAAAGATTTTTTTTAACACTAAAGAAAATCTGAAAAGAGATGACTTCTTGTCCTCTCACCAATCCAGTGAGCGCATCCAAAGATCTTTATTATGTGACGATACAGCAAGAATTTTGAGCTACCTGGAACAGCACCAAGCAATTGATTTGCTCAATCATATAACCCCTAAAGGATATACTGTTTTGGCTCATTTGCTTAAAGTACACATCTTATCCCCTGTTATCAGATTCCTGAGACAGTTACCTGAGCACATCAAAAAAGACCTACTTAATACCATTCCTATTCCTCACTTTCTTGTCAACCTGGACAGTATCATTTATTCAGACGAAAAATTTCTGATTGAAGAACTGACCAGCGAAATAATTAAAGTCAATCCCTCTATCCTGGAACCTTATATTGTAGAGTTAGATCCTCTATTGTTTATATTAGGAAAAAGAAAATACAGTACTGATTTAATTTTAGAAGTATTTGCCCAATACAGTGATATACAAATCATGGAACTGGCCAAAATAAAGACTCTGAAAAAACAAGAAAATATACTCGAATTGTTTGCCTATAATCCTATAGTTTTTACCACTGTTTACAAGAGGTTAACTCAATTACTTTCTCCGGCTGAGTTAAACCACTTAATTTTATCATCCAAGAGTTTATTCGCAGATTTAATATTATTCCATCCCAAAAGCATCTTCATGCTTAAACCATACCTCAAAGATACAGACATCGATGCTTTAATAGAACAAAAAAACAAAAATGGAGATAACCTGCTCATGCAAGCAATTGACTCCTACAGTCCTTATGATGCTGTAGTGGCAGTTTATAATCTATTAGGCGAAATGCCTCATAAAAGAATGCAATCGTTAATGACCCTTTACAGTAATTCGGAGTATGAGAACACTATATTATTCTCATGCATTGATATTCGAACTGAAGTTTATTTACTGGAACGAATGACTGAATTTGCCCCGCAGTTAATTACAGAAATACTTTGCCACCGCCCCAATGGAGAGCACAGTGTGTGGGCTCGTGCTATGAGTCAGAATGGTTTAACCGATCAAGGTCGAACAGCTGCATACCTCAAATTGTTTTCTTTGCTCGATAGCGTCCAACAAAATATTTTGCTTGATTCCTTGAGACCATCACATGCTTCAACCGTTGATACACAAGCTACCCTATCAGCAACCTCATCTCTATTGACGCCCAAACCACTCCATCAACACCAATCGGGTGCAAGCAGCTCCATAACTGATTCACAACACAGATTCTTTTCTCAACCAGTTCAACTCATGCAACCGTTAAAGACAGTGGAAAATGACCATACGCCCCGTACGGAACAAAAAAACACTGAACTAATATGTGCTCGTGCCCAACATTGATGGAACCTTTGCCCGGTTTTTGAAGGATGATAAAGAGAAACTTTGCGCATGAAGCATGCTTAGCGAATTATCCAATACATCTGCATTTCTTCGTAGCAAAGGGAGTTGTTATGGAGAGTCGTTAGGTCGCTGCGAGTTTAAACCTAGAAATAGCAGCCTTGATGCAGCGCAAGCGAAATCAAGGTTGTTATATTCAGCACATTCAATTATTTTCCAATCCAACCCGTAGTGTATTTTCGTCATTAGGACGTATTGACAGTTGCCCCGCCTACGTGCCTCGGACAAGCCGAGGCACGTAGGCGGGAACAATTGTGAACACGCCCTAGTTTAAATAACTGTAATGCTGTGTTAATTTTTTTAAAATATCTTCAATAGGTAATCCCATAACATTAAAGCGAGAACCTTTAATTTCCTTAACAAATGAACCAAAAACATTCTGTATACCGTATGAACCCGATTTATCAAAAGGATCACCGGTTTTGATGTAATCGTTTATTTGCTCATCGGTGAGGGAATGGAACGTGATTTTTGTTAGAGCATAATCAACGTGTACCCTTAGGTCTGGAAGGTAAACCAAAGCATACCCCGTATATACCTCGTGAGATACACCACTGAGCATACTTAACATTCTAAAGGCATCTTGGCGATCTTTTGGTTTTTCTAAAATATGATTGTGAAGAGCAACAACAGTATCTGCGGCTATAATAACGTCAGGAGAACCAGGACAGTTTTGCGAAACTATTTTTTGTGCTTTTTCTTTCGCAAGCCGTGTGACGTAGGTTTGTACATCTTCTCCTGCGCAGTGAATTTCTTCTATATTTGCTGGCATAGCAATGGCATTTAAACCGTGTTCTTGCAATATGCTTAATCTTCTTGGTGATGCACTGGCGAGAATAATGTTTAACTGGTTAAGCGGTTTCATAATTGATCATTTATGCTTTTAAAGCGGAATAAAAAAAAGGCTGAGCTTTAAGCTCAGCCTTGCTGAAAGCGCTGCGTTACTTGGCGGCAGCAGCTTTCTTTTCTTTTTCTTTGGCGATTACTGTTTCAGCAACACTGGCGGGACATGGTGCGTAGTGAGAAAATTCCATTGAGAATTGACCACGACCAGAAGTCAGAGTACGCAATGTGCTGATGTAGCCAAACATTTCAGACAAAGGAACGTCAGCTTTAATACGAACTCCAGCAGCACTTGGCTCCTGACCAGAAATCATACCACGACGACGGTTCAAGTCACCAATGACGTTACCAACATCTTCTTCTGTACTGTACACATCAACTTTCATGACAGGTTCGAGTAACTGAGGAGCCGCTTTAGGAATGGATTGTCTAAACGCACCTTTTGCGGCAATTTCAAACGCAATCGCTGAAGAGTCCACTGGGTGGTAAGCACCATCACTTAAATTAATGGCTACATCCAATACAGGGAAGCCTGCCAAAGTACCGGAACCCATCATGGAACGGAATCCTTTCTCAATTGCAGGGAAGAATTCCTTGGGTACGTTACCGCCCACAACGGAAGTGACAAAAGTAAAGCCACTACCTGGCTCACCTGGCTCAATGGTATAGTCGATTTTACCGTACTGACCAGCTCCACCCGATTGTTTCTTATGGGTATAACTGTCTTGAACCGCTTTAGTAATGGTTTCACGATAGGCTACCTGGGGCTGTCCTACAATCAATTCAACGTCATAAGTACGTTTGAGGATATCCACTTTAATATCAAGATGCAGCTCACCCATACCGCGCAGAATGGTTTCACCAGAATCTTCATCAGTTTCAACTCGGAATGTAGGATCTTCTGCAACCATTTTACCAATGGCAATAGCCATTTTTTCGTTAGCGCCTTTGTCTTTAGGTTGAACGGCAATAGAGATTACGGGTTCAGGGAACACCATCGCTTCAAGAGTACATTCATGGTTAGGATCGCATAGAGTATGTCCGGTACGTACGTTTTTCATACCGACAATAGCAATAATATCACCGGCTTCTGCGTGCTGTAATTCCTTACGCTCATCAGCCTGCATTTCCACCATACGGCCAACACGCTCGGTTTTACCAGTAAACGAGTTAAGTATGGTATCACCCTTGTTGAGTTTACCAGAGTAAATACGTACGAAAGTTAAAGCACCAAATCGGTCATCCATAATTTTGAATGCCAAAGCACGGAAAGGCTCATCAGGAGAAACAATGGCAAATTGACCATTAGGCTCACCTTCGGCATTGGTTAAAGGCTGTGGGTTGACTTCATGAGGTGCTGGCAAATAATCAACTACTGCATCCAGAAGCAATTGCATGCCTTTGTTTTTGAAGGCTGAACCGCAATAAGTTGGGAAGAATGCCAACTCAAGTGTACCTTTACGAATACAACGCTTAATGTCTTCAATTGCGGGCTCTTCCCCATCAAGGTAAGCCATTAATAAATCATCATCCATCTCAAGCGCAGTTTCGATAAGCTGAGCTCGGTACATTTCGACATCGTCTGCCATATCAGCAGGAACATCTTGAATGGTGTAATTTTCTGGTTGTCCGGTTTCATCCCAGACATAGGCTTTGCGTGTTAACAGATCAACAACACCCACGAACGTGTCTTCAAATCCAATAGGCAATGTCATGATTAATGGATTAGCACCCAGAACTTTCTTGATTTGTTCTGTTACTTTGAGGAAGTTTGCACCGATACGATCCAGTTTGTTCACGAAGATTAATCGAGATACTTTAGAATTGTTCGCATAACGCCAGTTAGTTTCAGACTGAGGCTCGACCCCGCCAGAACCACAGAACACGCCAATACCACCATCGAGAACTTTCAGCGATCGGTATACTTCTACCGTAAAGTCTACGTGTCCCGGGGTATCAATTACGTTAAAGCGAGTGCCTTTCCAGAAACAACTTACCGCTGCAGACTGGATGGTAATACCCCGCTCGGCTTCCTGCACCATGAAGTCAGTTGTAGATTCACCCTCGTGAACTTCACCAATTTTGTGAATTTCACCGGTGAGTTTAAGAATTCGTTCGGTAGTGGTGGTTTTTCCGGCATCAACGTGGGCGAAGATACCAATATTTCGATAATGGTTTAAGTCAGTCATAGCGCTCTTATAATTTTAAATGGAATAAAAATAGTGGAATAGTATACAGTATATTATGAGGATTTAAAGCAGTTCCGTGCATGAAGATCAATAAATTATTCATCCACCCTGTTCTCCATTAACCCAGAACTGAAATGATGTAATGTTCTTCATATCCAGGATATTAAAATAGTTTTTATAAAACAACAAAAGTTCAAATAATGTACTAATATTATCACATGTACCATAGTATTCAGGTGTATCATGACTAAGAAAGATCCCGCTCTTGATTGCCCAAATCCCAGACTGATTTCAGCTGTGTATTTTGGTTTATTGTCTGTGGTTGGTACCGTATTGACTAATGCATTTCTAACGTCCATGGGTGTCAAGGAAGCGATACCGCTTTTTCAGGCGGTCATTTTAGGCATGTTCGTATCAGCTTGTACTGGCGCAATTATGGGAGAGCGCATTATCCATTGTCCAAAGCCTTACAAAACCAAAACCTTTTTTATTGGCTTTACCATGGTTATCGCTTCATTACCTGTTTTTGATTTAGGACTGTTTCTGTTTATGATAGTTGAACGTTCCGAATTATTGCCTGTGGCACAGCTGGATAAAATGATTGAATTCTACTTGTTTATACTGGCCTATACCTACATTAGTTTTGGGGTATTACTGGCTATTTGCTCAGGAGTTGCAGCGATGTTTTTACGTGGCCAACTGGTTTATGACATCTTATCTACCTATCTTCCAAAGAAGAAACCACTGAAATTATCTGCATCTCCTTTGGAACGAAGTGAAATAGAACATTCAGATAGAGTAAGCATCAGACCAGGAAAGACTCGTTAATTGACGATTAAGAATTGATGAACTGTTCCAGCCAGAATACTGAATTCCTACCGAATATCGATTACCCATAATTCTTTGCCTCTTTTTTTCTGAGGCAGAGATCACTTTTTTTTGTAATTGTTTTCTTGCCTACGCATGCATCCCTCACTAGAATGTCCTTCATGTTATTTATTCATATCATCTGTTTAAGCTTTAGTAACCAAAGAACCTAAAATGCAGGTAAAAAACTAAATGAAATCAGATTTGGCAGGATTATTTCGGGATTTGAATTTTTTAAAAAGGATTAAAGTACAATGAAAAGAACTCACTTTGATACACGCGCAATTCACGCTGGACAAGAGCCCTGCCCCAGTACCGGTGCAGTTATGACCCCAATATACGCCACTTCGACCTATAAACAAAGTGCTCCGGGCGAGCATCTGGGCTATGAATATTCCCGAACCCACAATCCCACCCGCACAGCTTATGAAGCCTGTATCGCCAGCCTGGAATCTGGTCAGAGAGGTTTTGCCTTTGCCTCTGGAATGGCGGCTATCAATACAGTTATTGATCTTCTGGATGCAGGAGACCACGTGATCGCAATGGATGATCTCTATGGAGGTACCTTCAGATTATTCGATAAAGTTAAAACCCGTACCTCTAAGTTATCTTTTTCCTTTATTGACATGTCAAACCCTGCGACAATAGAAGCAGCAATCACTCCCAAAACCAGGTTGTTGTGGTTGGAAACCCCATCAAATCCCATGTTAAAACTGGCTGATTTAAGAAAAATAGCTGCTCTTGCCAAAAAACACGGCCTTATTACTGTGGCAGATAACACTTTTGCAACTCCCTGGATTCAAAGACCCATAGAACTGGGATTTGATATTGTTCTGCATTCTGCAACCAAATACCTTAACGGGCATTCCGATGTAGTCAGTGGTGTTGTCGTTGTCGCTGATAAGCCTGAACTGGCTGAGCGAATCGCTTTTTTGCAAAATTCCTGTGGGGGAGTTGCAGGACCTTTCGACAGTTTTTTGGTTTTAAGAAGTTTGAAAACCCTATCCATTCGCATGGAAAGACACTGCCACAACGCAAATCAGCTTGCCGAATGGTTGAGCCACCACCCCAAAATTAAAAAAGTTATTTATCCTGGTTTAACCAGTCATCCACAACATGAGCTGGCCAAAGAACAAATGCATGATTTTGGTGGTATGATCTCTATGGTCATAGACGGTGGGCTGGAAGACGCCAGAAGATTTTTAGCTCGCTGTGAATTATTCACGCTCGCAGAAAGCCTGGGTGGCGTTGAAAGTCTGATTGAACATCCAGCCATAATGACTCATGCATCGGTACCAGCACCACAACGAAAAGCCCTGGGTATAGATGATGGTTTAATCAGATTATCCGTAGGTATAGAACACGTAGACGATTTACGTGCCGATTTAGAACATGCTTTAGGTTAAAACTTTCAGTTGATTTCAGGAGTAGAGATACATGCAAACACCAAATAAATTAACAGGACATATTCACGGGGTAATCGCTACCTTATTTCTTATCTGTTCTACTACCCTTTGCTTCATCCCTGTCCTGTTTATGGGGTTATTAAAACTAATACCGCATAAACCCTGGCAAGCACTATGTACTCGCAGTGTTGATGCGATAGCTACCTTTTGGTGCGGTATTAACAACTTCTATGTCAATAATATGCAAAACATTACCTGGGATATTACCGGTTTAAATAATCTTAATGCTAAAGACTGGTACCTGGTTATTGCCAACCACCAAAGCTGGCTAGATATTGTAATTCTGCAGAGGCTGTTTAACAAAAAAATACCTGTCTTAAAATTTTTCATTAAAGACCAACTCAAATGGATTCCCTTACTGGGATTTTCCTGGTGGGCTATGGGCTGTCCTTTCATGAAACGTTACAGCAAAGAGTACCTTGCAAAAAAACCGCACAAACAAGGAAAAGACTTGGTATCAACTATCAAAGCCATAGAAACGTTCAAGAAAACACCTGCATCAATCATGAATTTTGTTGAGGGCACTCGATTTACGCCAACAAAAAAAGAACAGCAGCAATCACCCTACAATCATCTGCTTAAACCCAAAGCGGGTGGTATCAGTTTTATCATCAGCACCATGGGCTCGCAAATCAACAGCTTGCTGGATGTGACCATAGTTTATTCAGAAAAAAATCATTCGCTTTGGGATTTTCTGTGTAAAAGAATAAGATCCATTAAAATTCACATCAGACAAATTCCCATTCCAACCCAGTTTACTTCTTTAAATCTCATTAATGACAGCGCAACACAAAATGAATTTAAAGACTGGCTCAACAACCATTGGGCTGAAAAAGATACCCTAATCGCCTCATTACAGGAATAAAACATGAACTCATTGCAAACTACAATTGAACACGCATTTGAACAACGGCAAAACTTATCTATGGAAACCGCTTCAGCCGATCTGATTGCCGCCATAGATGAAGTCATGTCCTGTCTTGATAGCGGACAATATCGCGTCGCTGAAAAAATTAATGGGGAATGGACTGTACATCAGTGGATAAAAAAAGCGGTGCTTTTATCATTTAAACTGTTTCCCAATCAGATAATTGATTCCGGTTTTTGTCAGTTTTATGACAAAGTTCCTCTCAAATATACCGGTTACAGTAAAGAACAATTTCAACAATCAGGTGTCAGAATCGTACCGCATGCGATGGTGAGACGAGGTGCTTATATTGCAAAAAATACCGTACTCATGCCCTCATATGTGAATGTCGGAGCGTACATAGACGAAGGCGTAATGGTAGATACCTGGGCAACTGTAGGTTCCTGTGCGCAAATTGGCAAAAACGTTCATTTATCAGGAGGTGCGGGTATAGGTGGCGTCCTGGAGCCACTCCAGGCAAATCCCACGATTATCGAAGATAATTGCTTTATAGGAGCACGGTCTGAGGTTGTAGAAGGCGTTATAGTAGAACGAGATTCCGTTATATCCATGGGAGTATTTTTAGGTCAAAGCACCAAAATATACAACAGACTAACCGGCACCATCACCTATGGCAGAATTCCTGCGGGCTCAGTTGTCGTTGCGGGTAATTTACCCAGTGACGATGGCAGCCACAGTTTATATTGCGCTGTAATCGTCAAACAGGTTGATGAAAAAACACGATCTAAAGTCAGCATTAATGAATTACTCAGAGCTTGAACCTATGAATGATATAAAAAACATTCTGGCTGAACTTGTTCGCTTTCCATCCATAACTCCCGATGATGCCGGATGCCAGGATTTTATAATCCAGTTTCTGAAACGATTAGGGTTTACCTGTCAAATAATGAATCAAGGGCCAGTATCTAATTTCTTTGCCTGTTATGGCTCAATTGGACCTTTGCTGGTTTTTGCCGGACATACGGATGTAGTTCCAGTCGGTGAGCTTGGGAAGTGGGATACTGATCCGTTTATTCTTCAGGCCAAGGGCGACATGCTCTATGGCCGTGGTGTTGCCGACATGAAGGGTAGCCTTGCCTGTATGTTAGTGATGGCAGAGCGCTTCATTAACACTTATCCCTCGTTTATTGGACGATTAGGCTTTTTGATAACCAGTGGCGAGGAAGGTGATGATTATGATCTTGGAACGCCCTATGTTATGGAACAATTACATCAACAAAATACCCACATAGACTATTGTGTAGTCGGTGAGCCATCGAGTACCAGTCAGGTAGGTGATGTTATAAAAATAGGCCGAAGAGGTTCTTTAAGTGCCAAAATCACCTTGCATGGCAAACAAGGGCATGTAGCCTACCCTCACCTTGCTGAGAATCCGATTCATACCATAAGCCCTGTTCTGGCAGAATTAACCTCTTTACAGTGGGATAATGGTAATGCTTTTTTCCCCCCAACTTCACTGCAAATTACCCACATTCACTCTGGCGGCCAGGCAAATAACATAATCCCTGGTGAATTAAATTTACATCTCAACTTCAGATACTCCACGGAGCAGACAGAAGAATCACTGATCAATAAAGTAATGGGTATATTTAATAAACACCATCTCCAGCCAACTACCGAATGGCGACTCAGTGGAGAGCCCTTTCTTACGGATAAAGGGGAACTGCTGGAATGTTGTAAAAAAGTCATTCCCCAAATTACCGGACTAACGCCTGAGTTATCGACCAGCGGCGGGACTTCCGATGGACGTTTTATTGCGCCCTATGGGGTTGAGGTAGTCGAGCTTGGTCCATGCAATGCGACAATACACCAGGTTAACGAATGTGTTGCGCTAAAAGATCTTGAATTACTGGAATCAGTATATTTTGCTCTTTGTGAAAAGCTGTTAATTGCCTAAATAGTGTCCATTGAAAAACCAATGGACAATAACCAAAGCAAAGAAATGGGTTACAAACCGCTTTTATCCCAGCTCAAGCTCCAGAGCTGAGCTCTTTTTAGGTAGGACTTTTAGCTCTTCTTCAGCAACCGCTTTATCGTTAACAACTTTGGTGACACAGGCATCGGACCAAACATTTAAAGCGGTCTCCAACATATCAATCATGGCATAAAAGGGTAAAATGACCCCCATCAAGGTTATGGGCACGTTCATGCTGGATAACAGGCTTACGCTAAGGAAAAAACAACCCATAGGGACACCTGCGTTACCGATAGCCGCAATAGTTGACACAAAAATCCACAAACCCATAGTCGCATAGGATATGGGCATGCCATGACTTTGCATCAAATAAATCACTGTCGCAAATATAAACGCTGCGCAGCCATTCATGTTGATACTGGTGCACAAAGGCAAAACAAAACGACTTATTTTGGGTTTAACCTGTAAATTAGCCTCTATAGTATTCATGGTTATGGGTAACGTGCCGACAGAAGACTTGGAGAAAAAGGCAACAGATAACGCAGGTATCATCGCCCGCATAGTGGCGAAGGGTTTAATTCCATTCATTCGTAACCACAAAGGTAAAATAATGAATCCTTGAATAAGATTAGCCAATACGATTATCAGTAAATATTGACCTATTCCCTTAATATCCATCCCTGAACGTAACTGAACGACGGTAGACGTGATAAATCCAAACAAGCCCAAAGGAATCAAAGTGATAATCCAACGGGTCATCACCAAAAACATGCCATGTGCACCCCGAAAAAAACGAGCCAAACTCTCTCTGGAATCCTCTTCGGGTATTTGCCGTATCGCAAATCCAATAACAATACTCAGCAATAATACCCCCATGACCTGCTGCTCAAGAAAGGGTGACAACAGATTGGTCGGTACGATATTGGTTAAGTAAGCTAAATAGCCAAGATTATTAACAGAATCGGCAGCCGTTGCCTGCAAATTGACTTGCACCGTATTGGGATTAATCAATAGATAAAGCAAACAACTCATGGTAGCTGCCACTAATGTGGTCAAAAAGGTGTATTTGATGGTTCTTTGCCAAATACGTTTCATCACTCCATCAGTTTTATAGTTTGCCAAAGTGACAATTATGGATAGGGAAATAATGGGCAAACTGATGCATTTAAATATCTTGATGAACAATTCAGAGATAAGCAGCCCCAACCCTTTTAAAAGGGCAATATCAGACATGCCACTTAAAATTCCCAAAACAATCACGAGAAAATAAATAACAGGAGTGGTTAAAACAGTTTTCTTACTTTTTTGATGCGCTGCACACATGGTTAAATCCTTAAATCAGAGAATAAAAAATAAAGCGGATTTAACAGCAACAACAGTACAATAACCTGATATTTGAGTGAAGCATAAGGCGGGCAAAATGCGTGAATTGAATTGACATAAACATCACTACCTTGATAAATATTTGAACACATCGACTACATTCTACCACATCATGAGTCTACGTCAAGACTATAAGTCCAAATTATATTGAAACATGTATTTAGAAACTCACAAGCTCAGCAGTACTGATCTGTTGCTTAAAGCGCTTGATACGTCTAAAGGCATCGTCAATTCGTTTCACATCAATACGCTGTTCAAGCACGAGTTGCTCAATACAATCAATTACTTCAGTTGCTGAATGTGTATTTAATTGATTGGCGAATATCACCATATCAGCACCGGCATTAATGGTAAGTGCAAGCGATTCTTTAAGTGAATAATGCTTGGCAATTGCCTGCATTTGCAAATCATCACTAATGATGATGCCATCGTAACCTAAAGTCTGCCTTAAAATTCCGGTTAATATTTCGTGAGAAAGAGTTGCCGGCAGTCCCTTACTGTCCAATGCTCTGTTAACAACATGAGCAGTCATGACCATTACCGGTTTATCATTATCTTTTAACAAGGTACGATAAGGAGCAAGCTCATCATCACTGAACGTATCAGTAACATCAACAAATCCCTCATGGGTGTCTCCAATAGCGCTGCCATGCCCAGGAAAGTGCTTGTAACAGCACCCTATTCCATAACGGCTAAACACTGATACGAATTGTCTTGCAACCTGGCTTACCACTTCCGGGTTATCCGAAAAACTCCGTCCCAGTTTGCCAATGATGCCTTCTTGATCGTTTAAATTTAAATCCACAACGGGAGCGAAATTTAGGTTAAATCCTAGAGATTTTAATGTAGATGCCATTTGGGCTACTTCTTCATTGAAATCATGTAAGGGCAATTTAGCGAGTTCACAAGGCCTCATGGTCGCCATGCATCCATCGATTTTCGTCAATCGATCAACGACACCCCCTTCATAATCAAGAGCAACTAATAATGGACAATGCTCCTCTTCGGCAAAACACTGCATAGAATAACGATTGAGTTGATGAATCAATTGCTTGATCTGAGCACTGTTTTTAAGATTTTTACCGTAGGTATCTGTAGAAACATCTTTATCAAATAATAAAACACCACCAAGACCATCATCGGATAACCATCGCACCACGGGGCTGTGCTCATTAAGTTCTGCTCCATTAAACCCCATTACCAGCATTTGTCCAATTTTATTTCTAAGAGTAATCATTTCGTTGCCCTATCCTGACTTATGCACGAAATAATACACAAAGTTGGCAAGCATGGCTATGTGTTATTCAGGAACTGTAAAAACCTGCTTGTTATTATCAGGGTTTAGGGGCGGGAATAGCGCTCATATCACACTTACAATTTCCCTTTGCATCGGGGGGTAATGGAATTTGTGAAAAATCAGCTGAAAAACAGATATTTAAAGTCCAGGCTTCATCTCCCGGGTTTATTGTACCAGGCAAACTCCAACTTCTAATCGCTGGGTAAACTTTACCTTTTTCGCTTTCCCAAAAGACAGGAGAGTATCGGGAAAAATACATCAAACTTTGAGCGGGAGTACAGGAAAATTCCACTCGCCCCCAAGATTCTCCTTTAGGAACAGTTATGGTGAATATTTTATCTTGTTTTGCAGAATCCATGACATCAACGCTGACTTCGTAATTCGTCCAACAACTGTCCTTAACCAGTGTATAATAACACTTAAAAGACCATAAGGGCGCACTCAAAAAACCCAGACAAAAGACAGTCAGTAAGCGCATCATAGAAGAATCCTGTTTCAGTCGATTAATGATTAACCAGTATTCTAAAGTATATACAATTTTGCATAAAAAGATATTGTTACAGAAACAAGGTTCTGGCGTACTCCAGTGTTAACCAGCGGGCATTTAACGAAAAAATGCAGTCAGGATGGTGTAACTGGGGTGTTTTTTTCATGATGTTTGAAGAAAACAAGTCCTCAGTTGAATTCCTTTTCAACTGAAAAAACTGCATCTGCGTCATTGCCTAAGGACAGAAACAACAGGATTCTATCTCTCCGTATAATGATGGTTCGGGTTGCATTACGTCAGCCAGAGCCATTAATCCATATCCCACACCCATTACAACCGCAGCCATAGCCCAACCTGCCAGTATTGCAGCGCCAACCATAGGCACTCCCAAAAGAACGGATAACCCCACTGCGATGAGAGAGGTAATAGGTGAAGCAATGAGTAGAGGAAGCGGATCAACTCTTGGACCCCAAAACAGCGCCCCTATCAGGAAACCCGTTAGAAAACTGTTGTGATTTTTATTCGCATAAGCAAGGAGAACAACATCAATTGCAACGGTACCAAATGCAGCCATAATCAAAAGACCTGCTCCACCACTGTACATCAAAATCTTGCCCATAATCATAGTCAAATCAGCAGTACCTTTCTGTACTTGTTTACAAACAGCCATGGCCATGTCGTTCCCCAACAAAAAAAAAGTTAAAATACACTTTTCCTTGGTAAGGATCAACCATTATTGTTCATTTAACTCTCAATTAATTCCATGCCATGTGATTTAACTGGTCATTTTATTAATCATTTTAAATTCTGTCTTGCAATTATTTTCTGACCAGTATAAGCTTGGCCGATTGGAGAGGTGGCCGAGTGGTTGAAGGCGCACGCCTGGAAAGTGTGTATACGGCAACGTATCGAGGGTTCGAATCCCTCTCTCTCCGCCAAAATTAATTTCTCACGCCTACATGCTGTAAAAACAAGCTTCGATTTCTGAGTGAACTAATTTAATTAGGGATATGACAGATGAAAATGAAATTGCAATTAATCACATTAGGAATTTTATTGTCAGTCAATGTATTCGCAGATGGCTACTATCCCGAGCTCACCTCACAGGATCAACCCTGGACCATCACCGCAAGTGTTGGCAATGGCCGATATCAGGACATCTATTCCAGAGACGGCAAAGCAGTTATTGGACGTTTGGCGTTGGGTAATGAGCTGATGCTCTCAGGAGATATTGCCCTCGGTTTGGAATTAGGATTACAAAACGGCAAACAAATGCGGCTTAATATTCCTAATGAAACTCTGGCTGTTCTTGAGTGGCTTCCAGTCAAAACAACGCTTGGTCCCATGCTGGATTTACTCATCACTGCCAAAAGTGATCCACTATTAGGTAGCTCTATTTTTGCACAGTTAAAAGGCGGAGTAGCTTACAGATACTGGCAGGTAGAGCACAGACCGATAAAAGAAGTATCTCAACTGGCGGGTGAACTGCAAGCCGGGTTTGGTTATCCGATTACCGCTCTAGCCAGCTTGAATTTGTTATATCAGGGTGTATACGGTAACGATGCAAAAATTAAAATTTACCCAAGTACACGCACAGCCAGCATCTCCAATATACCCATTTTACATGCTGTGCTGTTAGGCATGACCGTAAATCTCTAATGCTTGAGGTTAACGCTCCGCATCACAACTAATCCACACCATTTTCGATACATGAATCAGTACAAATTTTGTATACAAGAGGGTTGGATTATTTAGCCTTGCGTTATCGCAAACCCAGGCTGAATAAAGGTACTTCAAGGGAAAGCCCTATATTTTTTCAACAAACCATTGCCGAATAGAATCACTACTTTCTCAATTATTATAATTTAATCCTAAAACCTCTGGACAAAAAACTGTTTTTTAGTAACCATTCAGCTCATAATTCTTTCTAAACTAAAAAGGGTATACTGATGTACTTATCTGGATTAAAAAAAATAGCGACTCTATTGTCATTGATTCTCATTTGCCTGCAATTGGCGCATGCGGGATCAGCTCAAAAAACGGCTGAAAGCGACACAACTATAGAAAATGCTATTTTAGTTCACATTAATCAATACAGACAGCTTCATGGATTAAATCCCTTAAAAATGGACTCCAGAATAGTACTGGAAGCAAAACGTCATTCAGCGGATATGGCACATCACAAACTCCCGTTTGGACATAAATATTTTAACAATCGCATAGACCGGTTACATCGCCAAATCAAGGAATCTAACGCAGGGGCTGAAAACGTCGCATTTAATTACAAAGATGCTGAAGATGTAGTAAAAAATTGGTTACGAAGCCCAGGACACAAAAGAAACATCGATGGAAACTATAATCTAACCGGGATAGGAATTGCCCGTGATGCTCATGGAAAAATGTACTTCACCCAAATTTTTTTAAAAACAGGATCTCACAATAAATACAGCACAAGACATCCCAAAAGCGCTCTGTTCAACATATTTAAAAAATTAGGTTAAATAAACATAAGTATCTTCCCACGGTATCCCAAAACTGGGACATACCGTGGGGATTGGTAACAGTCATTATTTTACGACCTCATTCTTAACGCTATCTTTGCAATAAATCAATGTTCAGCACTGGAATTATCTGAAATAGTAACCTATTCTAAACTCATAGACGGTACACATTGTTCAGCCAACATCACACCCTTGGAAGCCAGAGTGAAAATGTGGTGCGCATGCTTAGCCAGACTAAGAAGCCTAAAGCATTTCAGAGGAGTCCACCTAGTGAACCAGGACTGTAATCGATATTGCTGTCTATCCAGTTAAAAAAATCAGGGCGCATTCAATGCGCCCTTTTCTTTTCGAAGGTATGAATTATTCGTTAGTTACTATCAAACGACTGCGGCAACATGAATCATGACGCCATGAGTATAAAAATGCTCCAGACTAAGCCCAGTGCCCAGAGTCTGTTCAAATGCTCTGCCTAATTGGTTTTTACCCCAATCAGCAAATTCATAACCTACACCAACTTGCCAGTTTTTACCCACTTGTCTTTGCACTCCAGCACCCAGTGTATAAGTAAATGCAGTCTTGGTTTGATTATTAAACTCAGGAGTAGGCACCGCTTCATAAATAACAGGTCTGCTTAAAAAATCAGAGGCTTGGTTAAACCCTGCACCAACACTGGCGCTTACCCAAGGGGTGACTATAAACCCGACATCGGATAACAATTTACCCTTGAGAGCAACATGGGTATGTTGTACTTTGTAGTTGTACACGTAATTATCAAACTGAGGATCTGCATCATCCCAGATTACACCCTGAAGTCTCCCCTTCCCGGTAGTCGCCACAGCAACCCCGATTTGGCCAGTCAAAAAGGAATGCCATTTTTTTTGGATACCTAAAAAAAGCTCACCATCAGGTATCACTTGTGATGATTGTTGAGCACTGTAGGTTTTTTCTATGTCTGGGGTCAAGAAAAGCGTCTGTGTCTTGCCCTCATTTTGCCATACTGGTCCGGCGCTTAAAGCAAGAATATAATTCCATGCCGCATCAGGGGAGTTATTCATAGTACCTGCGGTAGCATCAGCGCCAAGCAAGGCAGCGCACAAAGAGAGCATGGCCTTACCGCAATTTTTTTTGTTATCCAACATTAACCCTATTCCTTGTAAATTACCTTCAGGGGGTATGATATAAAGAAACGGGATGATTTCCAAATATTTTTCTCTTATTTGACATTTTATCTAATAGCAAATTATATTTAATTACAATAGGATGGATATAGAACGGTAAAAGGATTACCTCATGAACATAACAACCTTACTGGAATCAGGTCGGGAAACCCGCGTCGCTATTACACCTCATTCGGCTAAGCAACTGATAAAACTGGGATTTCACGTTGCCATTGAAAAAAATGCTGGACTGGCTTCTGATTTTTCGGATGCAGCGTACCAACAGGTCGGTGTTGAAATTATAGACAACAAAAAAACGCTCCTGACAAAAACGCAAATTCTTTTGTGTGTTAATGAACCCGAGCCTGAAGATTTGAAAGGTTTAGCGAAAGATGCTCTGGTAATAGGCCACATAGACAATGATCCACAAAGCAAACTGCTGCAATGGGGATTAAAAGAGCATATTTCTCTTTTTTCCATGAATATGATTCCCCGAATAAGTCGTGCACAAAGCATGGATAGCCTATCATCACAAGCGAACCTGTCAGGCTACAGAGCCGTTCTTGAGGCCGTAACTCAATTTCACCGAGTTGTCCCTATGATGATGACTGCTGCTGGAATGATTCAACCCGCCAAAATATTAATATTAGGTGCCGGCGTGGCAGGATTACAGGCTATAGCAACAGCCAAACGATTGGGTGCCGTTGTTTATGCGTTTGATGTGAGAAGAGCAGCTAAAGAACAGGTTGAAAGTTTAGGAGCCGAGTTTGTGGAGGTAATCCAGGAACAAGACAGCGAAACCCAGGGCGGTTACGCAGCAGAAACCAGTGAAGAATACAAACAATTACAAGCTGAGTTAATCGATCAATACGCTCGAATTTCTGATATCGTTATCACTACCGCATTAATACCAGGACGCAAAGCACCTGTTTTACTCTCCCAAAAAACTGTTGAGCAGATGAAACCCGGAGCTATTATCGTTGACTTGGCCACTTCTAGGGGCGGGAATTGTGAAGTGAGCGTTCCTGATCAGGTTATCCAGCACGGAACAGTAACTGTTATTGGCTTGAGTAATATGGCCGGTCTCGTTCCTGCTACAGCCAGCGACCTGTATGCAAATAATCTGGTTCATTTAATCAATTTACTGGCGACAGACCCGCCACAGATCGCCTTTAATCCTCAAGACGAAATTATTCAGCAAGCACTTTTGTGTTACGAAGGGAACTACTTGCCTTATAGAGCCAACAAGGAGAACCAAAATGCATGAAGTTCACTCAATTGCTAACCCTTACATAACCATATTGACTATTTTTGTCCTGGCATGTTTTGTAGGGTACTACGTCGTATGGAAAGTAACACCAGCGCTGCATACACCTCTAATGTCAGTTACCAATGCAATTTCAAGCATTATCATTTTAGGCGCTTTAATCGCTGCGGGAAGCCAAACTATGGGCTCTATTACCTGGCTGGGAGGGTTGGCAATATTCATCACTTCCATCAATATTTTTGGTGGTTTTGTTGTAACCCAACGCATGCTTCGTATGTATAAAAAATAACGAATTTAAGGATGGACTCTGCAATGAATTCACTTGTTCCCCTGTTTTATTTATCTGCTGCGGTGTGTTTTATCCTTGCTCTTAAGGGATTAGCCAGCCCATCCACCTCCAGAAGAGGCAATCTGCTGGGCATTCTTGGAATGACGCTTGCAATTGGCTCCACGCTCATGATGCCCTCCATATTCCATCACTACATGTTGGTAGGACTAATCATCGCTGGCGGAATCATTGGTACCTTTATCGCCTTAAAAATTAATATGACGGCCATACCTCAACTGGTAGCTGCATTCCACTCTCTGGTTGGTATGGCTGCAGTTTTGGTTGCATTTTGCGCCTTCTTATCACCTGAGTCATTCCATATTGGCAGTACGGGTAATATAGAAAAAGCAAGCCTGATTGAAATGAGTTTGGGATTAGTGATTGGTGCAATCACCTTTTCAGGCTCAGTCATCGCCTTTCTGAAACTGCAAGGCATCATGTCAGGCGTACCCGTGCGCTTCAGCGGGCAAAAAAGTGTCAACCTGTTGATAGCTTTGGCTATTCTGGGATTTTTTATCGTATTCTTACTAAATCAAAGTTTAATGTTATTTGGTGTTCTGGCCGGATTGGCTTTTCTTATTGGTGTTTTGCTCATTATTCCCATAGGCGGTGCGGATATGCCCGTTGTCATTTCCATGCTGAACTCTTACTCAGGATGGGCTGCTGCTGGCATAGGCTTCACTTTAAGCAATGATCTGCTGGTAATTACCGGAGCGCTTGTAGGCGCCAGTGGAGCTATCCTCAGCTACATCATGTGCGTTGGGATGAACCGCTCCATTTTCAACGTCATATTCGGTGGACTGAACTCTGCAGGAAATACTCAACTGGCTCATAAGGGTGACGAATCCAGATCGGTAAGACAAGCGAATGGTGAGGATGCTGCTTTTTTATTAAGTAATGCCAAGGACGTCATCATTGTTCCCGGTTACGGTATGGCAGTAGCACACGCACAACATGCGGTTAAGGAATTGGTTGATGCTCTTGAGGCACGCTCCATCAAGGTTCGCTTTGCCATCCATCCCGTTGCAGGGCGTATGCCTGGCCATATGAACGTATTGTTAGCAGAAGCCAATATTCCCTATGATAGAGTTTTTGAACAAGATGAAATTAATCGTGATTTTGCCGCCTGTGATGTTGCTTTTGTTATAGGCGCTAACGACATTACCAATCCCGCCGCCAAAACTGACCCCAGCTCACCAATCTATGGCATGCCTGTACTGGAGGTTGAGAAAGCAAAAACAGTTTTGTTTGTTAAACGAGGAATGTCTCCTGGATATGCTGGTGTAGAAAACAACCTGTTCTTTCATGACAATACCTACATGTTGTTTGGCGACGCAAAAACCATGACCGAGTCTATTTCCAAAGCATTGGGAGAACTCTAATCCAACAATTTATCGTGTTCAGATAACCGGGGTGGGATCCCAAAAATACTGCGCAAATGCCTCCTAATTTGCCAAGGAAATAAAATAAATGTATCTTAGCCTGTTAATTTTTCACATTGGAGATATCTATGCTACGAAAAATCGGCTTTTCCTTATTATGCGCAGCCTCAATAGTAAGCACAAATGTTTACTCTGTTGTAACGAATATAATGCAACCCAGCATGAGCATTGATTATGAATTAATGCCTAATGAGCCGCAACTATTTGTTAATTACCTCTATTGGGATTTACAAGCCAACTGCGTTATTACTACCAATGACGAGAGTAATGAACTTTTTGTTGAGGCTTTAGCAAAGCAAGGCACAATTAACGATGTAATACTGGTAAAAGGCGCAACAATGAGGATTATTGTACGTCAAGGAGACACGTTAAAAATTAATGCTCAATCTGGCGCTAAAGTTAAAATAACCAATCTGGGACAAAATACCATAAAAGCAAGCTGTTCTACTTAAGCGTACCGACAGACCTTTTCAGGTCAGATGACCTGCATCTACTGAATGTAGATACAGGTTATTGTTTTAAACAGGCCGAATAAACAGTCAAATGGATTAATTGTAACCCTTTATTAATGTTCTCTGGTCGCCTTAAACTTAATTTTGGGGTAACGTTCTTCGGCCATAGTGAGGTTAACTCGGGTAGGAGCCAGATACATGAGCGTATCGCTACCGTCCAAAGCCAGATAATCAAACGCTTTATCACGAAACTCACTCAATGCCTTGTCGTCATCAGCATAGACCCATCGGGCACAGGTCACACTCACCGACTCATAAACACAATCGACCTTGTATTCATGTTTCAGGCGATGAGCGACAACATCAAACTGCAAGATTCCTACTGCGCCAAGAATAAGCTGATTACTGTTTAAAGGTCTGAACACCTGAGTTGCGCCCTCTTCAGACAACTCAATCAAGCCCTTTAATAACGCTTTGCTTTTCAAAGGATCTTTTAAGCGAACCAAACGGAATAACTCAGGAGCAAAATTAGGGATCCCTGTAAATTTCAACTGCTCACCCTGAGTAAAGGTGTCGCCAATACGGATGGTGCCATGATTATGCAGCCCGATAATATCTCCGGCCAAAGCAATTTCAGTATGAGATCGGTCACCCGCCATAAACGTTAATGCATTAGGTATTAACACCTCTTTGCCAATGCGCAGATGACTTAACTTCATCCCTTTTTTGTAGGTGCCGGAACAAATGCGCAGAAAAGCGATTCGATCTCGATGTTTGGGATCCATATTGGCTTGAATTTTAAAGACAAAGCCACTGAATGCTTCTTCATCAGGGTGAACTATTCGTTCTTGGGTTGCTCTGGCTTGCGGGCCAGGAGCATACTGTACAAAATCGTCTAAAAGTTCTTTAATGCCAAAATTATTAATTGCAGAACCGAAATACACTGGAGTCATTTTACCAGCAAGATAGGCTTCCAGATTAAACTCATGTGATGCGCCCTTTACTAAATCAATTTCATCACGAAGCTCTTGAGCGCTATCTCCAAGTAATTCATCCAATTCGGGGTTATCCAACCCTTTAATCTGCATGGCCTCCTGTTTTTGAGCGTTTTTGCCATGCTGATAAAGATATACCGTATCTTCATAACGATGATAAATTCCTTTGAAGCGTTTCCCCATTCCTACAGGCCAGGTTATAGGCGCACACTGTATCCCCAATACCGATTCGACTTCATCAAGCAGATCTATAGGCTCTCGTCCCTCACGATCGAGCTTGTTAATAAAAGTCATAATAGGTGTATCGCGCAGACGGCATACTTCCATAAGTTTTACTGTTCGGTCCTCAACGCCTTTGGCAACGTCTATAACCATCAAGGCAGAATCAACAGCAGTCAAGGTACGATAAGTATCTTCAGAGAAATCCTCATGCCCTGGTGTATCCAATAAATTCATCACATGATTATTATGAACAAACTGCATCACCGAGGTAGTTATAGAAATTCCCCGCTCTTTTTCCATCTCCATCCAGTCAGAAGTGGCGTGTCTATCTGCTTTACGTCCTTTTACCGTACCGGCCAACTGAATAGCACCTCCAAATAACAGCAGTTTTTCAGTTACCGTGGTTTTACCCGCATCGGGGTGAGAAATAATGGCAAAAGTTCGTCTTTTATTGAAGTCTTGATAAAAATCAGACATAAAACTCTCTGGATAGTTTAATCATGTGCTGAATTCTAAGGGAAATACACCAAACTAACAATTTTTTCGACTGCTTTTATGCCTTTTGTCGGCATAAATGACCAAAAATCATCTAAGCCTTAATTGCTTGTTCCCTTTAAGCGAAATAGGAACGAACGGTACCAGGTAAGCACTCGGTGGCCAATTCAATTCGTTCATGTATACTCAAATGAGGGCCTTTAAATAATACACGCAAACTTAATACAGTTTTTGCCAAAAAATGCATCGTTTACAGGTACCGTAAATTAAAGGATTTAATTTAAAAAAAATAATAAGGAGTTTGCTATGAGACCTAACTGCTTTATTGCTCCTCTTGTTTTAATTCCTCTGTGCTCTTACAGCCAAGTGATGCTTCACACCGACAGGATGACGCCAGGTAATAATTTATCCCCCCGAAATTCCATAGAAAAAACCTATGCAAACATCCCTAATGCTCTGCATGAACAGCAAGCCTTTACCCGCACCATGGATTATCCTACGCAAATTATTCGTATGTCAGCATCCATGGAAGGTCAACAATTAACCTGCGATCAAGTCAACGAAGCAATTGAAGAGAAAATTATCCGCTTTATTACCACAGATAAATTTTCTTACCAGACTTATTTTAGCTGCACTTATAACCCAGATACCCATTATGCAATTCACTTTAAAATCAACAGCTATTTTGACGCCATCAATGATGAAGCGGTCACGTATTTGCAATCCTATCTCAATGCAAATAACGGTTCTGAATTTCTTGGAACTCATCTCAACATTGAGCCGGCTCAAGGGCTTGTCATAGCGCTCACGTTTTCAGCAGGTACAAAAAAAAATCCAACCAATCCACCTTTTATTGAATACCGACAGGATAGAGCAAATTTTTATTTCAAAAATAATTATGAAATGAATAAACACTTTTTAACGGCAATTAAAAATAATTTTTATTCCAACGAACCTGAAAAAATCCTGCCTTTCCTTGATAGATGGTTATTTCCCCATGCAGGAACCGTATACAAAGCCGTTTTACGGGATGCGAATTATACAGAGCTTAGGCCAGAACAAATTTTTCTCATGAAACATGGCGAGCCAATTTTTGTTTC
This sequence comes from Legionella worsleiensis, assembly GCF_001467535.1. Taxonomy (GTDB): domain Bacteria; phylum Pseudomonadota; class Gammaproteobacteria; order Legionellales; family Legionellaceae; genus Legionella; species Legionella worsleiensis. Next base: position 271,243 of record NZ_LNZC01000031.1, on the reverse strand, counting down.
CGATTTAAAATACCATTTTGCGCACAGTTGCGCCAAATATGCCAATAAGCGCTGTTTGATTCAAGGAGGCTAGGTTATTAATTCTCACTGAATGAATTGCCCAAAGTCACTTGAGTGATACATCGTTTTTGATGTGCATAAAAAATTGTGCAAGAAAATCCCCAAGACTGTCGAATCAGTCTTCGGGATTGATGCACACAAGATTAAATAACAATCAACTCCAGACCGGAATGAAATCGCTCGAAATAGTTCTCCACCATAGTATCGGGTATCAAATCCAGTCTTGATGGTTTCCAGTTGGGTTTTTTATCTTTGATGATCAACAAAGAACGCACTCCCTCATAAAAATCTCTGTCTTTCATAAAATGAGCGACCAAGTCAAAGTCCATCTTCAAACACTCGGCTAAAGATAACCCTTTTGCTTTGTGTAACTGAGCAAGAGTAACCTTCAAACTTAAAGGGGCTTTCTGCTCCAAAGTATTGTAAACACCTTCAGCCCAAATACCATCACAACGTCGAAGAGCATCACAAATAAGCTCTATAGTTGGGTGAGCAAAACACACATTAATTAAGGGCTTAATCTGGCTGACCTCATTGCTAGAGTCTGAATGAGTGAACGTTTGAATACATGCGTCTACCCGAGTATAGGCATCTTCTGATAAATCAGCAGCAATTAGCGCCTCAGTCAAAGCCCCCATTTGGCTGGAGAGAACGCGGTATTTAATCAATCCGGCTTTCAATGCATCCTGAGAACCTATCCGATTACCGGTTAATCCCAAGTAAATACCCAGAGAGCCGGGGCAGCGTGTTAATAGATGACTGGCGCCTATGTCAGGAAAAAAACCAATTCCAGTTTCTGGCATAGAAAAAACAAATTGTTCACTGGCTACAGAATGGCTGCCATGCAGCGAAATACCCACACCACCACCCATAGTAATTCCATCCATTAAAGCGATATAAGGCTTGCTGTAATGGTGAATGAAATGGTTAAGCCTGTATTCATGCCAGAAAAACTGCATTTGCTCGGAGTTACTGCTTCGTCCTGAATTGTAGAGCCACCGCACATCCCCACCAGCACAAAACGCATTCCCCGGCACGGCTCGAACAATCACTGCCTTAACGGAATTATCCTCTTGCCAAACTTCAAGTTGCTTTTGCATGGCCAGAATCATAGGTAAAGAAAGGGCATTTAACGCACTTGGCCTGTTTAGCGTGATTAAACCTATCTGCCCTTCCTGAGTAAAGAGAATTTCATCAGTCATGCTTATTCTCCTTTAAAAACAGCAGGTCGCTTACCAAGAAATGCTGCTACTCCTTCTGTTTTATCTTGGGTTGCGCACACTTTGGCGAAATGAATCGCTTCCAGATGAAGAGCCTCCTGTAATGATAAATCATAGCCATGATCAATAACTTCCATCACTCCTGCTATAGCCAAAGGCGCCATACTTAAAATACCATTTAACAGTTTTTTTCCCTGTTCCAGCAACTGTTCCGGTTCAGTAACCTCAGAGACTAATCCCCAGTTCAAAGCGGTTTCTGCATTGATAAAACGTCCAGTCAAACACAAATCCAGCGCCCGTCCCTTGCCAATAAGGCGAGCTAATCTTTGCGTGCCTCCATATCCAGGAATAACACCTAATTTGACCTCGGGCTGACCAAACATTGCTTTGGTTGACGCAATCCTCAACGTCGCTGCAATCGCCAATTCACAACCGCCGCCAAAAGCAAAGCCATTAATCGCAGCCAACGACGGTTTTCCCATATTTTCCAGCATACGAAACACATCCTGCCCATAACAAGCAAACTCATACCCGGACTGTGCGTTGCATTCAGCGAGCCTATTAATGTCAGCACCTGCGCAAAACGCTTTGCCATTACCCGTTATAAGTAATGCCTTAACCTGGGAATTATCTTTTGCGTGACGAAACAATTCAGCCAGCGCATCGAGGACGTCTGTGCTCAAGGCATTGAGTTTTTCTGGTCTGTTTAACGTTAAGGTTAATATACCGTTTGCGTCCAATTCATGTTCAATTAAATTCATTAATTAACTCCTGATGTCATCCTAATCAATAAAAAACTCTTCATCCAGGCTCGCTTTAGCGATAATTTCCCGCATGATTTCGTTGGTTCCTTCGAGAATCTGGTGCACTCTTAAATCCCTGAAAATCCGCTCAATCTGATAATCTCTTAAATAACCGTAACCTCCATGTAATTGCATTGCTTTATCACTGATTTTAAATGCTACATCTGTGGCAAGTCGTTTAGCCATAGCACAATACATAGGCGCATTAACGTCATTATTATCCATGGCTGTTGCCGCTCTGTAGACCATCAGGCGCGCCGCCTCATAATCGCTGAGCATGTCCGCAAAATAAAAACGTAAGGCTTGCATTTTGGTTAATGGCTTCCCAAACTGCTTTCGTTCATGCAGATAAGTTTGAGTTAAACGCAAGCAGGCAAGAGCGCCCCCCAAAGAACATGATGCAATATTAATGCGTCCGCCATTTAACGCATTGAGAGCGATTTTAAATCCAGCGCCCTCCTCGCCAACCAGATGAGAAACCGGAACCCGGCAATTTTCAAAATAGATCATGCAGGTCGGTTGACTACGCCATCCCATTTTCTTTTCCAGTTTGCCAAAGCTAAATCCGGGGGTATTTTTTTCGATGAGCAGGCAACTTATCCCATGATGTGATTCATCCCCTGTACGTACCATACACAGATAAACATCACTGACACTACCACCTGAAATAAAAGCCTTGGCGCCGTTAAGAACATAATAGTCTCCCTCCCGCACTGCTTTAGTCTTTAGGGAAGCAGCATCCGAACCGGACTCCGGTTCAGTCAAACAATAACTGGACAGCACCTCCATAGAGGTTAATTTAGGCCCCCAATAGGTGCGTAACGCATCGGATGCATAACGATCTATCAGCGAGGTTACCATGTTATGAATGGAAAGATAGGCACTGGTAGCAATGCAACCTGTAGCCAATTGTTCAAAGATTAACGAAGCGTCCAGACGGGTCAATTGCGCACCGCCGATGTCTTCTTTTGCCACCATACCCGCCATGCCCAATGCAGCAGCCTCACGGAGAATATCGGTAGGAAAGTGACTGTGTTCATCCCAACTATCAGCCATAGGCGCCAGTTTATTTTGCGCAAAATCGGCTGCCATCTGACGAAATGCCTGATGTTCAGTAGTGAATTCAAAATTCATAGACCGTCCTTAGAAAATTTGTTTTAACACTCCATATACCCATAGGGTATCAATACAAAAGAGTTTAATCTAATGCAACGATTAGGGCACTAAATTTTACAAAAATTCGTAGACTTAGCCCGCACAACGTCAAGTTTTTATTAAACTGCTCTGTTTACGGCTTAAAAGATGCTATTATTGCAAAATTTTAGCGCCTGTGAACGACAACAAGAATAATCACATGGGATCAATAGCGCAATCGACATCAATAAATACAAACGCCCTGACCGTCTTAAAGGACTACTTTGGCTTCGATTCCTTCAGAGCCCCGCAGGAAGACATCATCAATGATGTAATTGCCGGAGTCGATGTCCTCGTGCTGATGCCCACGGGCGGCGGAAAATCACTGTGCTATCAAATACCTTCATTGGTAAGACCTGGTGTAGGTATCGTTGTTTCACCTTTAATTGCGTTAATGGAAGATCAAGTTGCCTCCTTAAGACTACAAGGTATTAACGCCGCATACTACAATTCCTCTTTGTCCAGTGAAGAAGCCAGAAAAGTTTTGGCACAATTGCACAACAATGAACTGGATTTATTGTATATCGCACCGGAGCGACTTATCAGCGCTTCTTTTTTGGAGCGGTTGGAGGAGTGCGAGATCGCTTTATTTGCCATTGATGAAGCACACTGCGTTTCCCAATGGGGGCATGATTTCAGACCTGAATATGCCGCACTTGGACTGTTAAAAACGCACTTCCCTAATGTTCCAATGATTGCATTAACAGCAACCGCAGACAAACAAACCCGGGAAGATATTGTTGTCAAACTCAACTACAACCCCAAAAAATACGTTGCCTCTTTTAACAGACCTAATATTCATTACAAGGTTGTTCCTAAAATCAACGCAGTAAAACAGTTGAATCAATTTTTACAAACACAAGCCCAGCAATCAGGAATAATTTATTGCGGCACACGCAACAGCGTTGAACGAGTTGCAGAAAAATTAAAGGAAATGGGGTTTAAGGCAAGGGCGTATCATGCCGGACTCGCACACAGCGAGCGCCGGGAGGTGCAAAGCTTATTTCGCCATGATCGAATTGATGTTGTTGTCGCAACGATTGCCTTTGGTATGGGCATTGATAAACCTAATGTACGATTCGTAATCCATTATGATTTACCTAAAAATATCGAAGGCTACTATCAAGAAACAGGACGAGCTGGGCGTGACGGTTTGCCTGCAAGAGCACTGTTGCTTTACGATGCGGCAGACAGCGCCAGACTGCGCTCCTGGATAATCAATACGCCGCTTGATGAACAAAGAAGAGTTGAAACCAGTAAACTCAATCACATGCTGGCTTTTGCAGAAGCATCACATTGCCGCCGTCAGATTCTCTTGCGTTATTTTGATGAACCATGTGACACAGAATGCAAATACTGCGATGTCTGTGATAACCCACCTGAATTAACTGACGCAACAGAAGATGCGCAAAAATTACTTTCCTGTATTTACCGATTAAAACAAAATTACGGGTTAACTCATACCATAGACGTGCTCAGAGGCGCAGTAAACGACAAAATAAAACAGTTTGGACATGACCAACTTAGTACCTACGGTATTGGCAAAGATAAATCAGCACATTACTGGAAACATCTGGCCTGGCAACTCATTCATAAAGACTATTGCGAGCAGGATATGAGCCATTTTAATGTCTTGCGCCTTACGCCTAAAGCGATTCCTGTTTTAAAAGGTGCGGAAAAAATCTCTTTGACCATCCCAAATAACGACCTGAAAGGAACTAAAAAAACCAATAAAGAACGAAGCTCTATCAAACCGGATAGCAGTCCTTTATTTGAATTATTACGCAGTTTAAGGCGTAAGCTGGCAGATGAAGAAAATAAACCTCCATTTATGATCTTCAGTGACGCAACCTTACATGAAATGACACAGCAAAGACCTCATAATACCGATGAGTTGCTGAATGTATCAGGGGTGGGGCAACACAAACTAAACTACTACGGGCATCATTTTCTCAAAGTGATAAAAGAATTCAGCGACTAAATAATTAGCCCCAAACCTTAAGGTATTATGCTGAAAAACACCGAACAGGATTTAAAAAAAATACTCCCTGCATGATCCCGAACCCGAGCGTAAGAAAGATGAGATGATGCGCAGGATAAACGCATCTAAATTATGAACATAAATCTCCACCCTTTTGCCTACGTCCTGCGCTTTATGCGTAGGATCCATGCGATCTTAGTGCAGGCAAAGATCTGGATTCTACGCATAAAGCGCAGAACGTAGGCGTATTGGTCTTAGATAATACGTTTAGATGCGTTTGCCCTGAGATGATGGGGAGAGTTACAAAAGAAATAATAATGGTATGATATTGAGGTTAAAAATTAGTGTACAAGTTAGTACAAAATCATCTAATACTAAGCATAAAAGAGAAGTACCCGACCCATCTTATGCAAAACCTCCCTTCTTCCGCTGGCGGGAGAAGGTGCCCGAAGGGCGGATGAGGGCAGTTAAAATCAAAACCATTGCTCAATGAATATGCTGGCACCCGCTCCGAACATGTCGCAGCAAAAGATTTTAAAAACACCAACATGCCCTCACCATACAATAGATGTAAATAATTTTTACTGATTAACTCTATGCAAAAAACCCATAATATGGAATAATTATCGTCCAATCAAATTAAATTTTGTCTATTTATATGAAAATAAAAGCAATTTATTTCGTGATGGCATTATTGCTTCCAGTCACATCGTTAGCTAGCACTTCAACCTGCCCCTTGTCTGACGGAATTAATGTACTCACCGCAAAACGAACTTTAGCAATTTGTAAACACGGTTCGGTTATCAAGACCTTTAAAGTCGCTCTTGGATATAAAGGTGTAGGTAAAAAGAAAGCTGGAGATAATAAAACACCAGTAGGCCTATATCGTTTAGCTTACCCCAGAAAATCAAGACAATTTAAAGTATTTATTCCCATCCTGTACCCCACACCCAAACAGGCAGCTGCAGGATATACTGGAGCAGCCGTTGGTATTCATGGCCCCACTCAGTCATCTCAGGGTTTAAATTTGTTTAACAACTTACCTTACTCTACTCGAGGGTGTGTTGCTGTTGGCAGAAATAACTATATTGAGTATGTCGCAAATTGGGTAAAAGCGAACCCGGGAACCAAAATTCTGATCATCTAAACAGCGAATCAATGGAACTTATGTTCCATTGATAACCGGTCAATTTCAAATCACCAACAATTCAAGATGGTAACAAACAGATTCAATGACGGTATAGCCAAGGCTTAATAATAACTGCATTTGGAACTATACGTTTTATCCGCAAAGAAATCCCGGGATGATGGCAGCTACTTGCTGTAGTAACCGATTTTCAAATGGACCTGGTAATATCTAACTTTATTATCGTCAATGTACCCACGGGTCTCTAATACCTCAAACCACTCCAGTTTACCATGAGGTTGAGCTGCCTTTATTGCATTATCAATAGCCTGCTCAATTCCCTCTTGCGACGTGCCAACCAACTCTACAAATCGATATACTTTATCTGTCATTTTGCTTACTCCCTAAATTAATTTGATCCTGAGCTTTTGCGATCGCTTTACGTATCGCCTGAGACTCCTCAGACTGCTCCGGCGCCATCACTAGCAGGCGTTGCCAATAAGTAATAGCTGTTTCGTAATCATGACTCATGTAAGCATTCATAGCAAGCATAGCCAGTGCATCAGGCTGATTAGGATTTTTGTTCAAGAGCTGGGTAAATAAGTCGATTATCTCCTTGCTAAATTGCTGATTATTCAACAACCAAAGACTGTGTGCATAATTCACCGTATACTGCTCATCTTCAGGAGCTAACAAATGCGCTTTAGCAAAGGCTTGGGATGCATTTTTAGCCTCATTTTGACTGGTGTACAGACGCCCCAATAAATACCATCCCTTGGCACTTTCTGGATCTTCATCCAATCTGACTTTTAGTTTATCGATCAATTCCTGAGGACTTTTAATTGATTTCAAGACGTGTTGCGCTCGTTCACGAGATTCATTTTGGTGAATGAATTCCTGCCAGGGTGCAAAATTACCCCAGAAATAATAGCCTGTTGCACTGGCTATAAAAATAACAGGTACCAGAGCAAAACGAGCAAATAAGCTACCCTTCAGAGGATGGATTATCAAAACACTTACACTCCCGGTTATGATAACCAGAATACCAATCAACCACCATTCAGTCATAGGATCTTCGCTTAAAACAAGTTCGCCAAAAAATTAAAATACCCAATAATAAAAAAACAAAAGGACCAAACCACAACAATAAAGTAACCGTCTTTACTGGCGGTTTAAAAAGAATAAAATCACCGTATCGTGACGTCAGATAGTCGTGGATTTCACTATCACTTTTACCTTCTTTAACCATTTGATAGACTTGCAAACGTAAATCCTTGGCCAGCTCAGCATTTGAATCAGCCAAATCCTGATTTTGACAAACCAGACAACGCAAATCTTTTAACAAGTGTTCGAATTGTGCTTCTTGAGCCGGTGAGTTCAAAGGATAAAAACTATTAGCAAAACTGGCCGGTATGAACAAGAAAAACAACAACACGCACCAAGATAAATCTGTGATTTTCATGCGGCTTGCTCCAAAGCATGCATCAGCGGCAAAACATCTCTAAGCCACACATCCTGAGTCATAATCCCTACGTGCCGATAACGAATAATACCGTGTTTATCAACCAAAAAGGTTTCAGGTGCGCCATAAACACCCAAATCCATGGCAACCTTGCCATCACTATCCTGAACCACTATTTGATAAGGATTGCCCCATTGTGCTAACCACTGCAAAGCATCAGCGGATTTATCTTTATAATTTAATCCATAAAGCGGCACACCTTCCCTGGCGAGTTGCAACATAAAAACCTGTTCTTCAATACAGGCGCGACACCAGCTGGCCCAAACATTTAATAAAAATACCTTATTACCCAGTTGGGTGGAACTGAATGTCTTTTCAGGATGTTGGAGTTGAGGTAAGTTGAATTCAGGCATCGCTTTACCAATTTGCGCAGAGGGTAAGCGATGCGGATCAAGAGACAGACCTCTCCAAAGAAAAAAACTCAATAGTAAAAAAAGAATAACGGGGATTATCTTCCAGCGGATGCCACTCATGCCTGTACCTCCTGAGATCTAAGTACCGCAGCTTTTCTGTTGGTATAATATCGTCTGTCAGTCAAAGCAAAAAAACCACCAGCAAGAATTAAAAACCCTCCCCCCCAAATCCAGCGTACAAAAGGTTTATAATACACTCTTACAGACCAGGACTCACCGGCTAAAGGCTCGCCTAAAGCAACATAAATGTCCCTGAACGGAGTAACGTCTATAGCTGACTCGGTCATGGCCATCTGACCAATTGTGTATACTCTCTTTTCCGGATAGATGAGGCTGGTTTTTTCATGATAACTGATCTTGAACTCTGCTCTTGCCCCTTTATAGTTAGGGCCAACCACATCAGCTTGATTGATAAATGCAATCTGATATCCCGCAAGAGAAACTTTTGAGCCAGGCGCCATTTGCACATCATCCTGAATGCCATATGCTGTAGAAACAGCAACGCCAATCACCGAAGCAGCAACACCACAATGCGCCAAAACCATGCCCCAATAGGCCTGACCTACACCTGCAAAACCACGATCCTTAATTCGCCTCTGCAAAGCGTTAAACGTACTTAACACAACCCAAAATGCCAACATCAAACCGATTAGCGCTGAGCCATTAAACGGGCTGGAACTAAACCATAAAACAACCACAGGTAACAACAGACTAAGAAGAACAGTCCAATTTAGCCGGTTATAAACCGCTCTCCACCCGTCACTATTCCACTTTAAGTGAACACCAATACCCATAATCAGCAACATGGGGATCATCAGCGGAACAAACACCGCATTAAAATAAGGTGCGCCAACTGAGAGCTTACCCAGTCCCAAACCTTCAATCAACAAAGGATATACCGTTCCCATTAACACGGTCAGCATGATGACGACCAAAAAAACATTATTCAGTAACAATGCACTCTCTCGGGATAAGGGACTGGGATTGGTTGCTGTTTGCAACGTTTGCGCACGAAACAAAAAAAGGATTAAAGAACCCCCTATGACCAGGAGTAAAAAAGCCAATATAAACAATCCACGCTGAGGATCTACTGCAAACGCATGCACTGAAGTCAATACTCCAGAGCGAACCAGAAATGTTCCGATAAGACTTAAAGAAAAAGCGGCAATGGCCAGCAGCATAGTCCAAGCCTTAAACTGTTGACGTTGCTCGGTAACCGCCAGGGAATGAATTAAGGCAGTGCCTACAAGCCAGGGCATGAACGATGCATTCTCCACAGGATCCCAAAACCACCAACCGCCCCAGCCTAACTCTCTGTAAGCCCACCAGCTACCCAAAGTGATGCCTGCAGTCAAACAACACCAGGCTGCCAGGGTCCATGGTCTGGTCCATTTAGACCAGCTGGCTTCAACAGTACCTGCCCATAATGCGGCTATTGCAAATGCAAAAGCAACAGAAAAACCAACATATCCCATATAAAGCATTGGCGGATGAAATAAAAATCCGGGATCTTGCAATAAGGGATTCAAATCACGTCCCTGGGTATTTAAAATCTGAAATTGGCGCAGAAATGGATTTGATGTGGTTAATAAGAAAAGAATAAATCCTATGCTTAACCAGCCCAAAACAACCAATACCCGAGTACGCATTGCTTTATCCAGACTTTCGCTAAAATAGCCTACCAGAATCATCCAGAAACTAAGGATTGCTACCCACAACAACATAGAACCTTCATGCCCTCCCCAAACAGCACAAAGCTTGTAAAACCAGGGCAATAGAATACTTGAATTATTAACCACATAGACCACAGAAAAGTCATTATTAAGAAAACACCCTGTGAGGCAAATATAGGAAAGACTCACCATGAGAAATTGCAATCGTGCGTAAGCCTTGGCACTGTCCATCCAGGCGTCACGCCTGAGATACAGACCAGCAAGCGGAATCGTAGCCAGCAGCAAGGCGGCCAGTAAAGCCAGAATTAAACAAAAAAGGCCTATCTCTGCAATCATGAATTCACCTGTTTAGCCAAGGACGCTTTCACCTCAGGAGGCATATAATTTGCGTCGTGTTTTGCCAGTACCTGAGTAGCTCGAAAATGCTGTGAATCAATAACCTCGCCTTCAGCAACAATTCCTTGTCCCTCCCTGAATAAATCGGGCAAAATACCTGTGTAGGTTATCGTAATCGTTTTATTGAAATCAGTGATCTTAAACTGGACATCCAGTCCCTCTTTAGCTCTCACTATACTGTTTTTTTCAACCATTCCGCCTACACGTATCGAATGAGCTAATGGTGCCTCTCCCGATGCGACCTGGCTTGGTGTATAAAACAAACTGATGTTTTGTCTTAGCGCATACAGCACCAGTCCAGAAGCCACAGCTAAAATAGACATAAAAAACAGAATCTTGAGTAACTTGCGCTTTCTTGCCGGGTTCATAAATTTTATCTCTTAAACCATCGTTGCAGTTTTTGCCGAGTTTGATTTCTTTGTCTTTTAATACGCAAAAAATTCATGATAAGAACAAAACCAACCAATCCATAGGAAGACCAAACATAAGCAGAGTATCCACCCATTGCCAACCATTCGTTAAACGAGTTCATAGGCGCTCCTCTTCAATCAAGACTTTGACCCAGTTTTGTTTTTTTTCTCTGATCAGTAATTCATTCCTTGCTTTTTCTAAAATCATCCAGAAACAATACAAAAAAAATCCGGCCAAGGTAAGCAGTAAGGGATACAACATACTGGTTTCGATTTTGGGTTTGGCAAAAACCGATAAAGTAGCGCCTTGATGCAAAGTATTCCACCAGTAAACCGAATAGTGAATTATGGGCAAATCAATCAAGCCTACCAGCGTCAATATGGCTATAACTTTATCGCCATCTTCTTTATTTTTAACCGCATGATGGGTGGCCAAAACAGCAGCATAGAGCAACAACAAGATTAATTCCGAGGTCAAGCGTGCGTCCCAGACCCACCATGCTCCCCACATGGGCTTTCCCCAAATGCTGCCGGTAACCAAGGCAAGAAAAGTCATACTCAAGCCAATTTGAGCGACCAGACTAATCAATAAACCCGCAATTTTAATGCGCCAAACCAGAAGCAAAACCGCCAAAAACCCCATATAACCATAAAGAGCCATAGACAAAAATGCGCTTGGAACATGCACGTAGATGATCCTGAAGGCATCGCCCTGCTGATAATCGGGCGGAGCAAAAACCAGCCCCCAGAGAACGCCAACCACCAAAGTCAATAACGCTCCGGCTGCCAGCCACGGAATGAAACGCCCAGCAAGGGTATAAAATGTTTTAGGTGAGGCTAGTTGGTATAAAAACTTCCACATAGGAAACTATGAAATCAGGAAAAAGAAGCGAATTTTAGCATGTATCCGTGTTTTAGCAAAATAAACCCTTTAATCACCAGGGTAAACGCATCTAAACGTATTATCTAAGACCAAGACGCCTACGTTCTGCGCTTTATGCGCAGAATCCAGATCTTTGCCTGCACTAAGATCGCATGGATCCTGCGCATAAAGCACAGGACGTAGGCAAAAGGGTGGAGATTTATGTTCATAATTTAGATGCGTTTGCCCTGCTTTAATCAGCCTGCGTGATTCGAATCACACCGCTTATGGCATAAGGCAGAAAAGCAGCCGCAATTAAAGACATAGCCAATAACAATGCCAAATAGCCGCTAACAGGCAGCCCCTGCATGGCAATCTGAATCGTTCCGCTGCCAAAAATAAGTAAAGGAAGAGTCAGAGGAAGTAATATTAACGCCATTAATGCTCCCCTTTGATTCACGCCAACCCCAAAAGCAGCTGCCAGTGCACAAAGATAAAACAATGCAGGGGTACCGCAAATTAGACTAAACACCAATACCAAGGTTTCCCATAAAGAAAAGGAAAAAAATAATGCGGCTACAGGTGTCAGGAAGAGTAAAGGAATTAAATGAAACAACCAATGTGCCAAAACTTTTGCACTGACTATAACAGGTAATGACAGCCCTGAAACCAACCATTGCTCGATAACTCCATGCTCATAGTCCTGTTGAAACAGCCGCTCTGCGGAGAGCAACATAGAAAGCAACATGGCCATCCAAATCAAACCCGGAGCAATAGTTCTCATAAGCAGAATTTCAGGCTTTATGGTCAACGGAAATAAAAACAACAGCATTAAAAAAAACAGGCATGAATTCACTAAATAGCGGATTTGTCTCGTCTGGATTATTAATTCACGCTGAAACAGATTGGCGCACAACATAAAGCACGAATTCACAAATGATACTCCTGATACTCCCTCGCACTTGCTGGCAAATGTTGATGAGAAGTGAGCACTACCATACCGCCTTGTGCACGATGCTCTTCAATTTTATGCATCAAGGTCGCCAATGCGGTCTCATCCAGGGCTACGAGTGGCTCATCGAGTAACCATAATGGTCTAGCGGTCATCCACAATCTGAGAAGACCCACTTGTCGTCTTTGACCAGCTGAAAGCAAGCCACAGGGATGATCTAAAAAACGCTCGAGCTGAAAGTGCGCTGCCAAAGCAGTAATATCTGTTTTATTCTCGCCATAACTCAAATCAAACAAACAATTTTCTTTAATGGTAAGGTAAGGATTAATGCCCGTTTTGTGTCCTACAAAAGATAGCTGTCGTTGATAGGCTGAAAGCATAGTGAAAACAGGCTGCTCAAAAAAACGAATCTGTCCCTGCAGGGGTTGATGCAATCCTGCAATGACTTTTAGCAAGGTCGTTTTACCCGCTCCATTAGCTCCCTTCAAATGCAATAGGCCACCCGGGGGCACTTTGAAAGAAACACCATGTAACAAAGGTTGTTCCTGATAATCAAAATCAAGATCGATAACTTCAAGCATAAGAGTATATTTTAACCATAAAAAGCGAGACTAACCAGAAACGACAGACAAAACAAGTTTTTTAACCCAAACCGTGGCGTGTTAGCTGATATTTATCTTGCGAAGTCTACTCGTGATCGCCATAATTCCTTTTATTTATTCAAAGGGTAACTATGGAATTTCTTAGCGAATACGGCATGTTTCTTCTCAAATGTGTTACTTTGGTGACGGCATTATTAATACTTACGGGGGGCATTTTTTCTTTAGGCAGAAAGCCCAAACCAAAATTGGAGATTACCTCTCTTAACGAAGAATACCAACACGTTCAATCCCTGATGAACAAGGAAATCCTCGCTAAAAAAAGCAGTAAGAAGAAAAAAAGTAAAGAAAAGAAACCCACCTTGTTTGTTATCGATTTCAGCGGTGATATCAAGGCAACTCAAGTAGAACAGCTTCGTGAAGAAATTACTTCCGTTTTAAGCATTGCTCAACCCGAAGATGAGGTTGTTATTCGCTTGGATAGCCCGGGCGGAGCAGTCAACGGTTATGGGCTTGCTGCATCCCAGTTACAACGAATTCGTGATAAAAACATCCCACTAACGGTATGTATTGATAAAATGGCAGCCAGCGGCGGTTATCTCATGGCTTGTGTAGCCAATCAAATCATAGCTGCGCCCTTTGCAATCATTGGTTCAATTGGTGTTGTGGCGCAAATACCCAATTTTCACCGTTGGCTTAAGAAAAATGACATTGATGTCGAATTATTAACTGCGGGGGAATACAAGCGCACCCTGACTCTTTTTGCTGAAAATACCGACAAAGGCCGGAAAAAATTTCAAGAAGATTTAGAACAGATTCATACCGCATTTAGAAATTACGTTCTTACAAACCGAAGTCAACTCGATATGGACAAAGTTTCTACCGGTGAGCATTGGCTGGCAACAGATGCCTGTGCGTTAAGTCTTGTCGATAAACTGGCTACCAGTGATGAATATCTGATTGAAAAAATGAATCAATATAACGCATTCAAGGTCACCGTTCAGCCTCAAACAACGCTGATAAATAAACTTTTAAAACCAGCTATGAACCTGATGCAGCCTTGGGCCTAAAAATCTCGAGCCATTCCCATTAAAAACATCGTTTTAAATGGGGAGCAAGACGAGAGATGCAATGGGAGGACGCTTTAGCGTGCTTCCCAAAAAAGTAGCATAACAACAAAAGATGTAATATGAGTGTATAATTAAAGAAGCAATTCATATTCTGTGATGGAGTGAACCATGAACGATTTTAAATCCAAGCTGCCAGACTTAAAAGAGTTGTCTTCCATGGGCAGCAAACTCTTCAAAGGCATTAAAAGCAGTGTTGAAGAAATTATTCAAGACTATAAACAAAAAAGGGAACACCAGGAAACTCCTGTCGACGAGGTTAAAACTTCTGAAACCAGTATCAAGTCTACAGAAACTGCTGGCAAATCTGCAGATGAGCCAACTGATAACAAGCCTTAGTTCATAACTAAGGCTTGTACTGCACTCCTGTTATGCCCGCCTTATCTGTTTCACAAAAAACCGTCAGACACCCCAGATTGTTCTTTTGCGTCATAAAGTATGGGTCAGGCAGGTCGTGTTCCACTCAAAATAGTTTCATTGGTTGGAGTCAATCCAGCTAATTTCGCTGATTTTCTGATTAAATGGCTTTCCTTGGAGTGACGATATCCTGCTGTTTGTTCAAAATCAAGCAATGTATCGTAAATTCTATCAAGCGATTCACGGCTTTTAGCAAAAATTCGTACAGTTCCATAGGGGTTGTAATCCGCCATTGCCTGCTCGTTTTTTAATCCGCTACTAATGGTTAAAATAATCTCCAGTTTGGGACGATATTTAAAGAGGCTCACCAAAATATCATGAATTTCTCTAGTGGTAGCTGATGTCACATCTACAGCACAAATTTTATCCTTCTTATCAATAAAATCAATGGCATTCACCATATCTTCTTGAGTTGTATTGCAATGGTTTAAATCAAAAAAACAAACGTTATTCGGGAGTCTTTTTCTTACTTTAGTCTCCTCAGATGTTAGAGGAATAGAATATGAGCCTAATGCCATATCAGTTTCATAATACATTTGACTTGCGCTGAATGACATATTTTGTATATCGATTTTATAGGTATCATGAAGGTATTTTCTACTGGCTGCATGAATCAGTTGTAAGGCTCTCATACCCGTTGCAGTAATTATTTTTTTTGCATAAACTCTTTGTGTCCTTCTCCCTATTGTCAGATCATCTTCTTCATCAGAATCTGAACCACATCCATCTTCAACTTGGGGATTGGATACGGGTTGAAAAATGAAATTAGCAAGCAACATCTCAAAGAAAGAATGAATATGATCCATACGGTGTCCGTTAATGTAAGTCTCGATATCTTCAGATGTAGCACCCAAATGTTCTGCCATCTCATGTACTAAAACCCAAAATTCATCATCCACAATTTGTTGCGCATCACCCCATGCAAAAGATGACAACTGAGCAGTTGAAACTTGAACCGATATAGCAGTTTTATTCAAACGAAAACATTTAAGTACCTTAATAAGAGGATTTACGAAAGACTCATTAAAGGCCTTAGAATCCGAAATAAGACGTTCTGATGAATATTTTTGACACCCTTGTTGAATCAAATCAACGAGATATTCTTTAACTACCGATTTTCTGAATATTTGACTCGCAAAGGACTTACTCGAACTGTCGCACGGGGCCCATAAGGTATCCCAAAGTGTGTCTTGCAGATGAATATCTACTTTTTTTGATTTCATCTTTTTTGAGGAAGAAGCAGAAGAAGAAGAAGAAGAAGCTATTTCATGCTTTCTTTCGTTTTCTTGTGTTTTTATCTTACTATAGGAAACCAAGCTTTTGGCCAATTTTGCAGACTCAAATGGTATTTGAAACGATTGCTGATTTAAGATGACTCTTTGCAGTAAAAAAAGTGCATCAACCACACAATCAGCATACTCTTTTGGAGTTAATCCCAAATTAATACGTACACTCTCAGCACAATCAGCGATAGATGGCCTCAAACACCCAAAACTCGAGCGATGCACCATTTCAACATTTACGCCTCGCTCATGTGCCAGGGTATTTGTCAGGGCGACAAGGTATGCGGATAAAAGATGACTCCATGTAGTCACATTTTTTTCAGCGGGTGGTTTAGGCAAAGAAAACAAAACACAAGTATAATCGTTATCCGCATTAATGGAATAGTCAGGATCACGTTCTTTAACTTTCGCAACAACATAAGCAGCCATTTTTTTTTGGCGTGCCAAAAGCCTGTTATACCAAACAGCAGCTTCTGCGGTAGCTAAAGGATGAACAACAGGTTTTAACGCATCTTGATAGGCTTTAAAATGAAATGGATTATAAAAGTTACCTATTTTTGGGTACATACCCCTTTTGAGTTGCGTCTGATTTCCAAAAAATTTAAATTCGTCAGATGATACTCCCTCTAATTTTTTAAAATCACTTCTGTGGTAAGTCGACCATCGTACATAATCCATCATTGGCCACAATGCAGGGTATCTACAATGAAACTCTGAACGAGGAAAATAAACTCTATCGGTAAGCGGTTCCAGAGCACCTGAGGCAGCACGTTTAATTTGAATAATTTTCATAATGAGTTCTCTAAAGGCTAAGGCGTCTTAATCCTTAAAGACATTATATTTATTTCATTGTCAATTTACAGATATGAATTTATTTCATAATTGATGTGTTTACAATCTATTTCTTTAATTTTCAACCAAAGATGTGATGCAATATGGTGTCCCTCGATTTGTTTAAAAGGGATACACCTTTCGTATTCTCAACGTCCCGTGGCCATATCATTACCCATAATACTAACTCTACTCCCTGCGGTTTATCGACAGGATCCACAAGGTCTCTTTTCAAGACAATAATTTAAAACGAACTGAAGTAATCCAATACAGGATTGAACGAAGATAGGCTCCGTATTGCGCCGTTAACGCTCGTAATGATTTTTTTGTTCAAAATTTCTATTCTGGAATCAAGGGCGTTTTGACAATTTTCAACACGACCTAACATTTTTATACTATGAAATATCAGGATTTTCGTCCCTCAAATGGCATCATAAATCCCGCATAAACAATTTAAAGTCTAGCGCTCTTCTTTCTCTGGGCGAGTCAAGCCGTATTTGCGCATTTTTTCAACCAAGGTTGTTCTGCGCATATTGAGGTAACTTGCAGCGTGTGCCACCACCCAGTCGGATTCCTCAAGAGCCTGGCTGATTAACGCAAGCTCTGTTTTAACAAGATGTTCTTTTAAATCAATACCGTCTGCAAGAGTTGCTGGATCCTGGCTAATAATCTGCATGAGCGTTTCACGCTCAGCATAGGTTGAATTGTGTTCAGTGTAAGAAAGAGTACATTCACCCTGAAAACGCTGCGGCAAATCTTTTTTAGACACTATGCCGTTGGGGTATAAAATAGATAACCGTTCAACTAAATTTGCCAATTCTCTTACATTGCCTGGCCAACTGTAACGGCATAATGCATCCATAGCATCAGGCATTAACCTGACTATAGGTCTGTCTTCCCCTTCGAAACGAGAAATTAATTCATTAAACAAAAGTGCCACGTCACTGCTTCTGCTTCTTAACGGTGGAACCTCTATAGGAAAAACATTAAGCCTGTAAAATAAATCCTCTCTGAATTGACCTTCTTCAATAGCAGCTTCCAGATTTCTATGAGTAGCAGCAATGATCCTGACGTTAATATCAATGCTTTTATTTGAACCAACCCGCTCAAAACAACGCTCCTGCAATACTCTGAGCAACTTAACCTGCATGGCTAAAGGCATGTCACCAATTTCATCAAGGAATAGTGTTCCTCCGTTTGCCAGTTCAAAACGACCTTGTCTTGATGTAATCGCTCCAGTAAACGCTCCTTTTTCATGGCCAAATAATTCACTTTCCAATAATTCACCAGGAATGGCACCACAGTTAATGGGAATAAACGGTTTGTTGGCTCTGGCCGATAATGAGTGGATATTACGGGCGACGACTTCCTTGCCTGTTCCAGACTCACCTAAAATCAAAACGCTGGCTTCGGTATTTGCCACCTGCTCAATTAACTTGCGAACCAGGCTAATGCTCTCACTTGTGCCCACCAAACTTCGAAATAATGGTGTTCTTTGGGTGCTGGCAGTAATCATTCTTAGCGCATCTTTAGCAATGTGACATCGGTGCAATGCCTCGAGCATTTGAGGGTAGCTGAACGGAAAAGAAAGACAAGCGACAACATTTCTGTCCTCGCATTGCGCCGAATTAAGCTGATGATCGATGACAATAATTGGAACCTTGAAAAATACCGCTACCAAAGCATCCAGTTGAGCGAGAGTTTGTTCAAGCTTGGAGTGCGCCCCAAGAATAATAATACCGGGATGAGAAGTGTTCGTGTTTTGCCAGTTATTATAAGTGCTAACCGTTGTAGATTGCCCCAGAAAGTCAAATATAGTTCTCAACTTGTCACAACGATTTTCATTATCATCAATGATGTATATTGTCTCATTGTCACTCATAAACCTATCCTTAAGTTTGAGATAATTTAAATTAAGTATCGGTTACGTACTTTTTACTGACAAACTGCCGACACTAAATCAATAACTGTTATAAATAAAATACCCTAAAGACCAGTGAATTACCAACAACTCTTTGGACACATTCAGTGAAATATCCTCAGTTCATCATTCAAAAACAACGAAGTTACATCAATCTACCCAAGTTGCATCATCGATAACACAGTATGGATTTAAAGGCATTACACTGATTACCAAAACATAATTCCTGGCTGCCAATTGACTTAGTGGCGCTTATTTGAATCTCTTTAACAAAACTTTTTGCCTTTAGATAGCCCATACGGCTGCAGAAGGAATGTGCAGCTCGTGCACCACAACCTTTATTTTTGTCATAACACCAGTCTACTCTGTAGTCGTTATATCGTGGATATACATAAAGTTTTTCACGATAGTGGTAGGGTTTTGGAGGAGAGTGCGATAATCCAGTAGAACAACTTATGGTCATAAAACCGTTACAACGCCAACCTTTGCATTGCGTTCTACTGGATAAATAATTCGTTAAACCGACGTTGTAGGCAATCACATTTTGAGTGGAATAATCATAGCCCAACATGCGACAATATCGGTTAGCTAAATCTTTACCGCACTCTTTTCCGTCATAACTGCAATAATCAAGGCGCTCTCCAAGGTAAGTTGGATGCCAGATCGTTCTGAATGCTTTATTTTGTAGTTCTTTCGCTTGTATATGCAGCGAGTAAAAACAAAGCACAAATATAAAGACCAGTAATTTTTTAAAATTGATCATTATAACAATTCGTTAGCAACTATTGTCACATGTTAGCCCACTATACAGGGCGGGCACAAGAGCGATAGCTAAAGGACAGAATAAAAAAATAAGGAATTCGGTAACTCCCGCATCTCTTTTTACTCATCATATACACTAAATCCTGTTAACTCGTCCTTTACAGAGATATAAAAATCCCAGTTGCGAACAGCCAAGCTTCCTTTTTAAAAGGTCAGTACGTGACAGGTTATTTAGCGTAGCGAGTTTTTGGCTTTCTTTGCCAAACGGCTATGATTAATGCATCACAAAATGTGTCAGTCTTCATTCGGAAATTCATGCCCCAACCCACGAATTGTCTGAAAAACAAGTCGATTATTACCGTCAGATAAATCCATCTCTCGTGTGTTAGGATATAAGTAACATCAGATACATAAGCCCGATTAGGTTCATTGAACTTAAATTTTCTGTTTAATTCATTATCAAAAACAGGTTGATTGTGATTGCTGCTTGTTGTTACTTTTTATTTCTTTTTATATCAAACAAAAAACACCAGCGTCACGCATCAAACTTCGGTTTTTTCCTCGACCCACAGGCTAGCCAAAAGCATTTAGTGCCTTTCTTATCCTGAGATATCCTTAGGATTATTATCTTTTAACTGGGCTGTGTAGATCCATTAGACCACATCAATACAGGCTCCCCCCTTTTCATTTCAATTTGCTATCCACATCATCGTCCAACTTAAGGAAGCTATTTCATAGTATAATAACGCAAAAATTATTCATCCGGTGCCGCCTGTTTTTTCACCGTAACTTGATGAGACAGGCAATCTGACCACCTGTATTACGACTTTGTCTAATACAGGCTACGCCTACTAAATGAGTCACAAATCCGTATACGTAGCCAGTAATAGACGAAGTCGTATTACAGGGTAGCCAATCTGGGAATGTTTTTTCATGGCAGGATGTTATCGAGGTGATTCATCTGATGTGTCTATTTTTTAGAGCGACTTGATGAGATAGGGAATGTGACTACCTGTATTACGACTTCGTCTAATACAGGCTACGCCTAAATGAGTCACAAATTCATATATGTAGCCTGTAATAGACGAAGTCGTATTACAGGGTAGCCAATCTGGGAATGTTTTTTCATGGCGGGATGTCATCGAGGTGATTCATCTGGTGCGTTTGTTTTTTAGGGCGACTTGATTAGGTAGGGAATCTGACCTCCTGTATTACGACTTTGTCTAATACAGGCTACGCCCGTTGTAAGATGAATCACCTTTAGAGCAGTAACATAGACTATCTGGTACTGCTCTGAGAAGAGATTAATGGTAGATGGTTTTTAAAGTAAAAATTAGACAGGATTATCACTATCCAGAAACAAATGAGTCAAATTAAAATGTTGAGCCAAATGAGCACCTAATGCCTGAATACCATAACGCTCTGTTGCATGATGTCCACAGGCAAAATAGTCAATTCCTAATTCTTTGGCTTGATAATAGGTTCGCTCCGAAACCTCGCCGCTTAGGTACGCATCAACACCAAGTTGATGAGCATTTTCAATATAATCTTGCGCCCCTCCTGAACACAAGGCTATAGATTGTATTAATCTTGGGTGACCCGATATAAACAAAGGCTTGCGTCCTAAGATGTGTTCCAACGCATGGCTTAACTGATGTTCGGTCATGGGATTAGGCAAAATTCCAGTCCATAACAGATTCGCTGAAGTACCTACCTGGTGCATCTGCACCGCTTCTAAAGATAATAACTTCGTTAAACAAGCGTTATTACCCAAATCAGGATGACAATCAAGAGGCAAGTGATAAGCAAAAAGATTCATATCATGACGCAATAATGCATTGATTCGCTGGCGTTTCATTCCAGTGATCACCGGATCTTCGCCTCGCCAAAAATATCCATGGTGCACCAAAAGCGCATCTGCATGGCATTCTACAGCCTGATTAATAATGTCTTCAGAGGCTGTTACTGCGGTGCAGATCCGCTTGATTTCTGTCTTTCCCTCTACCTGAATACCATTTGGAGCGTAGTCGTTGTATCTGTTGCAACACAACAAATCATTCAGGTAAAGGCTTAATTCAGTACGGCAAATCACCGCTCCGAAACTCTCTTGATGTCAGCGCCTAGAAGAGACAATTTTTCTTCTATTCGTTCATAGCCTCTATCCACATGATAGATGCGCTCAACAGCAGTCTCTCCATCAGCAACTAAACCTGCTAAAATCAAACTGGCTGATGCACGGAGATCTGTTGCCATCACGGGAGCACCGGTTAGTTTTTCAACTCCATTAATTACTGCGGTATTACCGTTTAGCTGAATCTGCGCCCCCATGCGTTGCAGTTCCTGCACGTGCATAAAGCGGTTTTCAAAAATGGTTTCAACAATCGTTGAAGTACCCTCAGCAACCGAATTCATTGCCATAAACTGTGCTTGCATATCTGTTGCAAAGGCAGGGTAAGGAGCTGTTGCGATATTAACGGCCTGAGGTCTTTTGCCGTGCATATTCAAGCTGACCCAATCCTCGCCTATAGTCAATTCAGCCCCAGCTTCTTCAAATTTGCATAATTGAGACAGCAAAGTATCTGGTCTGACTCGTTTAACGGTAACGTGACCTCTGGTCAATGCACCCGCTGCGAGGTAGGTACCAGCTTCTATTCGGTCAGACATCACCGCATAAGTACCACCGGCAAGTGCTTCAACACCTTCTACTTCTATGGTTGATGTTCCTGCACCGGAAATTTTAGCGCCCATCTGAATCAGGAAGTTCGCCAAATCAACTACTTCAGGTTCGCGTGCGGCATTTTTAATTACCGTAGTTCCTTCGGCAAGGACTGCTGCCATTAAAATATTTTCAGTTCCAGTTACTGTTACTGTATCAAACAGCAGTTGACGTCCCTGTAAGCGTCCTCGCTTGCAGCGTGCATTGATGTAACCGTTTTTAACAGTTATGTCGGCACCCATAGCTTTTAATGCTTTTAGATGCAAATCAACGGGACGAGTTCCAATAGCACAACCACCGGGAAGAGAAACATCAGCTTTACCAAATCGTGCCAACATAGGGCCTAAAACCAGAATAGATGCTCGCATGGTTTTAACCAAATCATAAGGGGCAACAAATTCGTTGACTTGTCCTGCATCTACCTGCACATTCATTTTTTCATCAACGATTAAATGTGCGCCTAATTGCCCCAAAAGCTCCATCATGGTCGTAATATCTTTTAAATGAGGGACATTGGAAATGGTTACGTGGTCACTGGCAAGCAAGCTGGCCGCCATAATAGGCAAAGCCGCATTTTTAGCACCCGAAATCACGACTTCCCCATGCAGTGCTTTACCACCATTTATTAATAATTTATCCATGTTGCTTTCCCCATTCTTCTTTTGTCCATGTCTTCATGCTAATTGCATGAAGCCTGCCAGTGGTAATTAAGTCATTAAGCTGAGCGTAGACCCATTGCTGTCGAGCGACCCTGGTTTTATCTAAAAAAATATCGGTTACTATAACCAACTGGTACTGGTAACCGTCGCCTGTTACTTCGACATGAAGCACTTCATCAATGCTTTTAAGTCTCTGTTCAATTTCTTCATTACTTAACATAAAGTTAGCTCACTAATTGAAATAAATAAAATTTTTTTACCCTGATTGTAAAAAAAAATATAAAAAGAGGATTATACAGTCATTCCAAAGGAAGTTTTATAGCAAAAAAACGAGCCTGCACGAAATGCGGGCCAGATTCTCAGGGATGATGAGTATGTACCTAACTCAAGCTGTTTTATTCAGGATGTTTCTAAAATGCTCTTTACTCCACAAAATTCTGCTAAAGATTGAGTTTCTGGAGATATCCCTATCACTTCAAGCACCTTGTTACGATGCTTGCACAATTTTCTTGCCTCGATCAGTAACGCTAAGCCCGCACTATCGCAATGGGTTACATCACTTAAATCGAGGCAAAAAGTTCCTGCAGTGTTATCCGTTAACGCTTTAAAAAGATTAGCGCGCACGGATACAACTGATTTAAACGTTAGCTCTGCACCGGGTTTAAAATTAATTTTATCCACAATTACGAAGCCTTCTTAACTTGTTTTTTCTGCATTTCCTTAACCACTTCGTTAATACTGGAATGTTGCAGTGCCTGAGCGAACTGAGATCTGAAACTTTGCAGCAAACTCACTCCCTCAACGCTAATATCATAAATTTTCCACTGGCCGTTTTTGGCAATCAGGCTGTAACTTAGTGGAATGTTTTGTCCCTTGGAGCGAACGATTACACTGTTTACTCGAATAAACCTGCTGTTCAAAGAACCACGAATAGGTAAAAACTGAATGGTTTCATCAGAATATTCAGCCAGTGGGCTGGAATAGGTGCGTATCACCAAGCGGGTAAACGCTCTGGAAAACTCACTACGCTCTGATGGCGATGCCTTGTTCCATGCCTGACGACCCAAAACGGATCGGGACATACCGATTACGTCAACATTAGGCAATAAATAGGTCTCTACTGCCTTATGAATAATGGAAGGATTACTCTTCAGGCTGGATTTATTTTCTTTGAGCTTTGCAATGATCTCGTTAGCAGCTCGTTCCAGCATGGGTACAGGTGATGTCTGTGCCAACATCATCTGGGATAAGGACATACAGGCAACTACTAAAATGGTCTTCAATGCTCTCATGATTCACCTATTTCTTGATATTAAATAATAATTGACCTATTAAATTCTCAAGAATTATTGCTTCCTGAGTTTTTGCAATCACATCCCCATCCCGTAAATAAGGATGATCACCGCTTTCCTCATCTTCAAAACCGGGAACGATACTAATATAATTGGAACCAAGCAAGCCTTCGGTTAAAATTCGTGCAGAGGAATCTTCGAAGGGTATTTTTTTATCACTTCTTAAAGTCATGGTAACCCGTGCATTAAGATCGCCAGGTTGTAATTCAATACGACTAACCTCACCAATGCGAACACCAGCAACCGTAACCGGGGCTCTTACCTTTAAACCGCCAATGTCAGTAAAGTCTGCAGTAACACTATAGCCTTTTTGTGACATGAAATCATTAAAACTGCTCACTTTCATGACCATAACCAGTAAGGCAATCAGGCCAAGCAACATAAATATTCCCACACTGATGTCTACATATCGTTGCTTTCTCATTTACCAATCTCCAATCATCATTGCAGTCAACAAAAAATCGAGCCCTAAAACAGCAAGCGATGAATAAACTACTGTCTTAGTCGTCGCCTGACTGATACCTTCCGCTGTTGGCACACACTCAAAACCCTGAAATACCGCTATCCAGGTTACTACAAAAGCAAAAACGATACTTTTGATTATTCCGCTTAAAATATCAATGCGAAAATTAACTGCCGCCTGCATATTAGACCAGAAACTGCCGTCATCCACACCCAACCAGTGTACCCCGATAAAATATCCGCCATATATAGCCACGGCTGAAAAAATTAACGCAAGCACTGGTAAAGCGATAAATCCAGCCATAAAACGGGGATAAATCACTCGACCCAAAGGATCCACACCCATCATATCCATACTGGACAATTGCTCGGTTGCCTTCATCAGGCCAATTTCAGCGGTAAGAGCTGAGCCGGCTCGCCCTGCAAACAGTAACGCACTGATGACCGGTCCCAGTTCACGGGCAATGCTTAGAGCCAGTAATTGTCCTAATTGGCTTGCTGCACCAAACTTTTGCAGTGTATTGTAGCCCTGAAGGCCTACGACCATGCCTATAAACAAAGCCGAGACAACAATGATTAAGCAGGATAACACCCCAACAAAGTGGAGTTGCTGGCGCAGTAATGGCCATAATTTGGGTATATTAGGCTTCCTGAACAACATGGTAAACAAAAACAAGCCGGAATTGCCAATGCCCGAAAGTACCTGTGCGCCACGATTACCAAGACGTGCGATTGTATCAAGCATCCAATAACTCCTCTGTATAAGGTCTGGCCGGGTAATGAAAAGGCACAACCCCATCCGCTTCTCCGTGCATAAACTGCTTGATTTGAGGCTCCTCGGATTTTATTAACTCATCAGGAGTTCCCTGACCTATAATTTTTCCACCTGAAATGAGGTAGATGTAATCGGCTATTGAGCACGTTTCTTCAACATCATGAGACACGATAATGGTTGTCGTGTGCAACAGTTGATTGAGTCTTTTAATCAAACGCACTAAAACACCCATAGAAATGGGATCCTGGCCAGTAAAAGGCTCATCATACATCATCAGTTGAGGATCAAGGGCAATAGTTCTTGCCAATGCCACGCGTCGTGCCATTCCCCCAGATAATTGAGCCGGCATCAAGTGAGCCGCACCACGCAAACCCACTGCTTCAAGTTTCATTAACACTATATCACGCAACATGGAATCGTTTAACCGAGTGTGCTCCTGCAAAGGAAAAGCGACATTTTCAAAAACAGAAAGATGAGTAAACAATGCACTG
The DNA here is from genome assembly GCF_001467535.1 of Legionella worsleiensis. GTDB lineage: Bacteria > Pseudomonadota > Gammaproteobacteria > Legionellales > Legionellaceae > Legionella > Legionella worsleiensis. The sequence continues at coordinate 245,236 of NZ_LNZC01000031.1, read as the reverse complement.
CTTTGAAACAATAATCCCATATTACGCCTTGCATCGTACAACGCTTTACGGGAAAGCTCATGAATATTCTGGTTGTTAACGAAAACCTGGCCGCTATCAGGGAACAGCTGCGCACCTATCAAGCGTAACAAGGTAGTTTTTCCTGATCCGCTAGGGCCCATTATGGCAGTAATTTTTCCCTGCTTCACAACCATGTCTATGCCATCAAAAATGCAGCGATTATCCCGGGTAAACGTGAGATTTTTAACTACAACCCAATTTTCAGGCATGCTCGAGTTTCCAATTTTAGTCTTAGTTTAGAAGTATATACTGGTTCAAAAAAAAAATGTGGTTTTTAATTGCGTTTGCAATAAAAAAAAATTCATTTTTAAAAAAAAATAGAGATACATGATTCAAGAGCATTGTGTTAGAATGAAAAATAAACAAAAAACAGTATTTACTGCCTATGAATTTTTGCACACTCGGACTTGCGGTTATTGAAACTGAAGCCCAGGCTGTCTTCGAATTGTCTCAGCGAATTGATGAGCGATTTGAAAAAGCCTGCGAGTTGTTGCTTGCCTGCAAGGGACGAATCGTAGTCACCGGAATGGGCAAATCAGGGCATATTGCCAACAAACTGGCAGCCACCTTTTCCAGCACCGGCAGCCCTGCATTTTTTATGCATCCCGGTGAAGCAAGCCACGGTGATTTAGGCATGATCACCGCTTTGGATACCGTTGTTGCTATTTCCAACTCAGGGAATACCCATGAAATAGTAACCATACTCCCTTTGCTAAAACGTCTTGAAGTTCCGCTGATTACCTTAACAGGAAATCCTGATTCTACTCTGGCAAAATCCGCCGACGTCAATCTGGATGTCAGCATCAAGCAAGAGGCATGTCCTCTCGGTCTAGCGCCCACAACGAGTACCACTGTGTCTTTGGTCATGGGAGACGCACTGGCAATAGCTCTTTTACAAGCCAGGGGATTTAGCGCTGAAGACTTTGCTTTGTCTCATCCTGGAGGCTCGTTAGGCAAAAAATTGTTACTCAAAATTGACGATTTATGGCACCATGGAGATAACCTCCCACTGGTCAACGAAAAAGCAACTATAAGCGAAGCGCTAATAGAAGTAACCGAAAAAAAACTGGGCATGACCTGCGTTGTCAACAATCATGGCCATCTGGTCGGGGTATACACCGATGGCGACATTCGCAGAACGTTGACCCGTCAATACGACATTAATACAACTCAACTTGCAGAAGTAATGACGCAAAACTGCAGAACAATCCGCAAAGGAATGCTAGCTGCTGAAGCTTTGGCAATAATGCAAAAGCACAGTATTTCTTCTTTGGTAGTTGTAGATGATAAAAACATACCGCATGCTGTGCTTCACTTGCACGATCTTCTTAAAGCAGGCGTATTTTAATACAGAGAACCCTATATGAACGAATTATTTGAAAAAGCAAAAAAAGTAAAATGTCTTATCTGTGATGTAGATGGAGTACTCAGCGATGGATTACTGCACATAGACAATCATGGCAATGAACTGAAATCGTTTCATGTTCAGGACGGTATGGGTTTAAAACTGCTCATGGCAGCAGGTATAGATGTTGCTGTGATAACTACTGCTCGCAATGCAGTGGTGGATCATCGCATGAAACAATTAGGAGTAGTTCATTACTTCAAAGGGCAAGTAGATAAACGCAATGCCTACCAGCAATTGAAAGAAACGTTAGGTCTGCAAGACGAGCAATTTGCTTATATAGGCGATGATTTACCCGATTTGCCACTGATTCAGCAAGTAGGTTTAGGTGTTGCGGTTGGAAATGCCGTAACTCAGGTTAAAGAATTTGCCGATTGGCAAACACAACAAACCGGTGGCCGGGGAGCAGTCAGAGAACTCTGCGACTTTATTCTCAATGCACAAGATAAAATGGATTTAGCACTTGAAGGTTATCTACGACAATGAATGCCATCAAACAAGTCCTCTGGCTTTTTCTAGCGTTAGCACTACTCACGTGTTCCATCTGGTATTTTAATGGCGCAAAAAAACACATTACTCTCGATGCTGATGCCTTGGCAACCAGCATAGACTCTACTGTTACTCAATTAACAGTCAGACAATTTAACCCCGAAGGAATAATGATTAATGTACTAACCACCCCGTTAATGCAACATATTCCTAAAAACAACATTCATCTTCTTAAAACGCCGCACATTATAATCAAACAAGACGATCAACCCGCCTGGGAAATTAATTCACAGCGAGCCAAATCATACGAAGGAGGCAAACGTATCAAGTTTATAGAACAGGTAGTCGTTCATCAAAATCCCGGTGATAAAACGCAGGAGAGCACTTTAAAAACAGAGGAAGTAACTTATTACCCCAAAGAAAAAAAAGCGACATCAAACTTACTGGTTACGTTTGAGCAACCGGGCAATACCATCCAATCAACTGGGATGAATGCTTATCTTGATGAGAAGCGTGTAGAGCTGCTCCATCAGGCCAGAGGTAGCTATGAGCCAGCTAAAGGGTAATTTTTATCTGTTGGTTACGCTAATGCTGATTGTTACGGCCGGTTATGCCCTTCCCTCAGATAAAGAGCAGACCATGCATGTGGTATCAGATTCAGCAGATTTAAGTCAAAAAAACCATAAAGGCGTTTATATCGGTAACGTCGAATTCATCCAGGGAACAACCAAACTTAATGCCGCAAAAGCCATAACCCAGGGTGATGCTAAAAATCAGTTAATTCTTGCTGTTGCCAATGGAGAAAATGGAAAACAAGCGCACTACTGGACAGAAACAGGACCAAACAAACCACCCTTTCATGCCTATGCTGATACCATAAAATATTATCCACTAAAGCATTTGATTGAGCTGATAGGAAACGCACGAATAGAACAGGGCGATAATTCCTTAACAGCGGCTAAAATCAGCTACGATACTCAAGAGCAACATGTAGTGTCTGAGAGCGACGGCAAAACAAGAACAACTATTATCATCTATCCAGAAAAGAAACCGACATGAGTTTATTAGAAGCCAGAGAGTTAAAAAAAGCATTCAAATCCAGAACTGTAGTTAACGGCATCAGTATTCACATCAAAAAAGGTGAATGTGTAGGGTTACTTGGGCCTAATGGAGCGGGTAAAACCACCTGTTTTTATATGATAGTGGGGCTGCAATCCTGTGATGAAGGGCAGATTATTCTCAATAACCAGGACATCACGCAAAGTGCCATGCACCAAAGAGCGCGATTGGGTATAAGTTATCTTCCTCAAGAGGCATCCGTATTTCGCAAATTGACCGTTGCGGAAAACATCATGGCCATTTTACAACTGAGAACTGATTTGGACGAACAGGCTCGAGAGGAAAAACTGGATCTGCTGCTTCAGGAATTCCACATTACCCATATTGAAAAAAGTCTGGGGATGTCTTTATCCGGTGGAGAGCGAAGACGAGTTGAAATTGCCAGAGCCCTGGCGATTGAACCTTCCTTTATTTTACTTGATGAACCTTTTGCGGGAGTTGACCCTATCTCAGTAATAGACATCAAAAAGATCATCCAACATTTGTGTAATCAGGGAATTGGTGTGCTCATTACCGATCACAATGTTCGCGAAACCCTGGATATTTGCGAAAGAGCCTATATTGTCAGTCAGGGTAAGATATTATGTGAAGGCGCTCCTGAGGTCATCCTGGCAAACCAGCAAGTCAGAGCGGTATACCTCGGCGAGGATTTTGCTTTATAGGTATGTGATGCTTTTACTCATCGATAATTACGATTCCTTCACTTACAACCTGGTTCAATATTTCCAATGTTTGCACCAAACGGTTATCGTGCATCCTAATGATCACATTAGTATTGATGATATAAGAAAACTTGCCCCCCAATTTTTGGTTATCTCTCCTGGACCAAACTCGCCTAACGAAGCGGGCATTTCACTTGAAGCAATCAAAACATTGCATAAGGAACTTCCCATTTTGGGAGTTTGTCTTGGTCATCAATGCCTGGCGCAAGCTTTTGGGGGAACCATTATTCCAGCACCTGAAATCATGCACGGCAAAACCTCGGAAATTGAACATAACAGCAAAGGGCTTTTTAAAAATATTCCTGACAGATTTAAAGCCACAAGATACCACTCGTTGGCCGTAGAGCAAGCCAGTTTACCGGAGTGTTTTTCGATTGATGCCTGGGTCGATAACACAATTATGGCAATATCGCATCGTCAATACCCTCTTTTTGGTCTACAATTCCACCCTGAAGCTATTTTAAGCCAATATGGGCTGCAATTATTAGAGAATTTTTTAAGTTATGAAACCCAGCCAACTCTTTGAACATCTCATCGCAAAAAACGATCTTGACTCGACGCAAATGTTTGAAGTCATACAAGACTGTATGACAGGTCAATTAAACGATTTGCACATCGCTACATTTTTAGTGCTTATGCGCATGAAAGGAGAAACGGTCAGTGAGCTGACTGCCGCAGCAAAAGTCATGCAGAACATGGCGCATTCCATAGATTTGGGCGAACAATTAATTGATATTGTTGGCACAGGTGGCGACGGAAAAAACACCTTTAACGTATCCACAGCCTGTAGTTTTGTTACAGCGGGCGCTGGAATTAAGGTGGCAAAACATGGAAATCGGTCTGTCTCCAGCCGCAGTGGAAGCGCAGACTTATTGGAACAAGCAGGATTTATGTTGCATCTTGATGACCAACAAATCCTTACCTGCATAGAACAATGTGGCTTGGCTTTTTTATTTGCACCACATTATCATCCCGCCATGCAACACGCACGGTTAGCACGTCAACAATTAGGCATTAGAACCTTGTTTAATCTGCTAGGCCCACTGGTCAATCCAGCGCAGGTAAAAAAACAGGTTGTCGGGGTGTATCCGGGTACATGGTTAAAGCCTATATCCAGAGTATTGGCCAATTTGGGTAGCGAACGGTCACTGGTAATCAGCTCACAGGATGGATTAGATGAAATCAGCATTGCAGCTCCTACTGATGTAGTAGAATACCACAAGGGCGTATACAAAGAATGGGTCATCAATCCCGAACACTTTGGAATAAAACACGCCTCACTTGATGCCATAATAGTTGACTCACCCCAACACAGCATGGAATTAATTACATCTGTATTTTCGGGACAACCAGGAGCAGCACGAGATATGGTTGTGCTGAACTCCGCAGCTGCAATTTATTGCGCCACAGATGATATATCCTTTGACCAAGCCTTGGAGTTGGCCAAAATGTCCATAGATAGCGGTAAAGCAGCAACCTGTTTTAACAGCCTGCGTATTTTGACTCAAAATTTAAAAAAAGAAGCTCATCATGACTAGTATTTTACAGCGTATAGCAGCACATAAGCAGGAAGAAGTTGCCTATTCTAAAAAAAATATCCCCCTGGGTTCTATGGCCAAAGAACACGCTCTGGAAAAAAGAGATTTTGTAACCGCACTGCGATCATCCCCCTCTCCTGCCATCATCGCAGAAATTAAAAAAGCATCACCAAGCAAAGGATTAATCAGAGAAGACTTCAACGTAGGCGAAATAGCTACAGCTTATGCTCAAAACGGCGCAAAATGTCTGTCCGTTCTCACCGATAAACACTTTTTTCAGGGGCATCCTGATTATTTGGCATGTGCCAAGTCTCATTGCTCTCTTCCGGTTTTAAGAAAAGATTTCATCATAGATTCATACCAAATCCATGAGAGTTTGGCGCTGGGGGCTGACTGCATCCTGCTTATTGTCGCTATGTTAGATGACATGCAGCTCACCGATTTTTGTCAGATAGCTCAGGAACTTGACCTTGCAGTACTGGTTGAAAGTCATACCCAAGAAGAGCTGGAAAGGGCTCTAAAATTACCTACCCCGTTAATTGGGATCAACAACCGCAGTTTGCATACATTTAAAACCGACATGCAATTATCTATTCAACTAAAACAGTATATACCCGAAGATAAAATCATTATCACAGAAAGTGGCATTAATACCCGAAAAGACATTGAACTCATGCAATCGCATGGTATCAATACCTTTCTTATTGGGGAAAGTCTGATGCGCTCGCCAAACATAGGCTCAGCACTCAAGGAATTGATGAGCAACCCAAACTGAATTACTTTTCAAATCCAGGCTCTGGAGTCACAACCGGTTCAGGTTCCGGTAATTCGGGATAACCAGGCTCTGGTATGTCTGGATCTACAGGATATTCCCAAGGCTCTTCAGGATATTCATAGGGCTCTTCGGGTAGTTCGCCATTTTTCAAAGTAACACCTTAATGGAGGACCATCTTTAAATTATAGCAAAGTAAGTCAATTTTGCAGCTAATTGGTTAATTATTTATTCAGTATTAATCTTTAATAGCCAATATTATCTTGAAATGTAATTTACGTACTTAATTGAAGTTCGTGGAAAGGTACTTTGAAATCATTAAGACTCTTTTAAAACCTCATCGTTTGATTCAGAGCTTTTGATCGTTACAGTTTGGAATCAGAATAAATTATGATACCCTTGCGCAATCAGGATACTTAAATTAAATCATCAACTCCATAATAAAGGTTGCATGTAGTTTAAGTACACCAATCCACTTAATAATCAGGATACTGGAGAACTGAAATGAAGGTTGCTGTAATCACGGGAGCTGCAAGTGGTATAGGCCTGGCTCTCAGTCAAGCATGCCTGCAACGTGGCGTCAAAGTCGTCATGGTCGACAAGGATCATGACAAACTAATACAAGCCGCACAGGAACTGGCAACTTTATACCCCGATTCAGTATTCCCTAAAAACTGTGATATCACGATACCCGATGAAATAGACCATCTGCTTCACTATGTAAAAATCCAATGCGGACAAATAGACTGGCTTTTTAATAATGCCGGAATTATTGGAACTTTGGCACCTGTTTGGGAGTTGACGCCAAAACAACTCAATCAGGTAATGGATGTGAATTTGTATGGCATGACTCATATCATCCGAATTTTTATGCCTTATTTACAACAGCAAAAAATACGTTCCCATATTATCAATATGGCAAGCTTGTACGGGTTATGCTCCGGCTCTCATGTTGGAGCCTACTCTATGTCAAAACATGCTGTACTGGCATTGTCCGAGTCATTATTTTATGATTTGCGCCGACTAGAATATCCCATCGATGTTTCTATTGTTTTTCCTTCATTTACCGATACTGCTTTGTTAGCACATAATTCACCAGAAACAAATGCACCATTTCATCAATCCTTGAATTCTCTTTTAGCTCACTCAAGGCCTGCATCAGAGGTTGCGTTACATATCATCCAGGAAGTAGAGAAAAAACGATTTTATATCTTGCCAGACAAAGAAGTTAAGGGGTATTGTGAGGAGCGCACCAAGTCCATAATTCAACAAGAAAATCCCTACCTGAATAATGTTGAAAAACTAATGAGCTCTCTAATCAAGCGTAAACGCTCATCAGTTTAAAATGCACTGGATTGGCTCGCTTGCTATGTTCCCACGACCTTGTTTTTTTCTAACATATCTAATAATTCACGCCTGAACACGTGATAATCGACCTCTAAAGCATGACGCCTATTAGATTTGAAACGATAATGGGGTCTTTTCATTTCTTTTTCTATTTTTTGATGCAACTGTTTTGGACGTTCTAATGTTCCAGCAATAATGCGGGCGACAATTTTTGCCTGATAATCAGCCAAAGGCCAAATACACCCTTGTGGTTGGCAAAGACCAATAAAATATAAATTATCATAATCAGGATGCATCATTTTACGATAGAGAGGCACTTGAGTTACGTTACTAAAATCCAGACATTCTTTATCGAAAAATGGAAAACTGATTTTATAACCCGTCGCAAAAATAACTGTATCAAATTCATCCTGAGAGCCATCAGTAAAATGCACAACTCTGTCGGAAAAATGAGATAGTCCTGGACGAGGCGTAATTTTTCCATGCCGAATAAAATACAACAGTTCCGAATTTATGGTAGGATGTATTTCTAAAGGGCCACAATCGGGTTTCATCAGTTTGTATTTACCGTAGCGTCCCTGCAATCCTCTAACAACCAAACTGATAAATTTCTGTCTCAACCATCCTGGCATCCATTGAATTTTAGCCACTGCATCATCAGTAGGTTTACCAAAAATAAATTTGGGAAAAATATGATAGCCCCTGCGCATGCTGATGCATGTTTTAGGGGACACTCGAGAAATTTCTACCGCTACATCACAAGCCGAATTTCCACCACCGATAACCAGCACTCGTTTGTTTTTAAAAACAGATGCTTTTTTATACTGATGGGAATGAAGCACTTCCCCGGAAAACTCGCCTTGATACTCGGGCATGTAAGGATCCCAATGATGACCATTGGCTACCAGCAAATAATCATAATGCTCTTCATGTTGCCCTTGGGCATCCTCATAAAGAATATGCCACAAATCATCTTCAGTACGAGTAGCTTTTATTACTGTGGTATTAAACCGAATGTATTGATGCAAATTAAATTTTTGGGCGTAACTATGAAAGTAATCGAGTAATTGCGTATGAGAAGGATAATCAGAATAATCTGCAGGCATAGGAAAATCATCAAATTCTGACCATCTCTTTGAGCTGATTATATGGGTGGTTTCATAAACGCTTGAATGATTATTCTGCTCATCATATACCCAATTACCGCCTATCTGATTGTTTTTTTCAAATGCTGTAATATTGGTTAAACCATGTTCCTGCAAATTTTTAATTGCGGCAATTCCACTCGGGCCTGCGCCAATGACGCAGATACGAGGTGATGAGCTTTTTTTATGCGTCCTTTCTATTTCCATCAATTAACACCTTTTCAACTTTTTTCATTATCATCGCTTGCACGACTGCATCTTTATCAATGGTAAAATGATTTACATTGACGTCTTTTAATGACTCTACATTGACGTTTTCAATATGAGTTGATTGGGGATTTACGGCTCTTAACTTCAAACCACTAAACATGGGAACGTAACCCGGTTTATAGACGTTAAGCACCTCTTTGACATTTGGAGGGACTATAGTTTGAGATACCGCATCAACAGTAACCAATAACGCCACCGGAATTCCGGCTTTATCGAGGTTACGAGCCACTTTTATCTGCTCATTAGCTCCCAAAGAATGACCAACCAGTATTATGGGATGGCGTTTCTTTTGATGATAATAACTGTTGATTATAGTACGACTGACATCACCAGCGTTGTACCACATAGTACTTTGAGAAGAGATGTGATAAGTATCAGCGGCCTTATCTCTTAGTTGATTCATTCCTTTACTAAAAATACCCAGGCCTCCACGCATGGTGTGAATTTCACCGTCATTTACGGGCTTGGTATTATTTTTTAAAGAATGGGGTCGTGTTACGCCAGCATCATGTGGCATTTTCTTTCTGTAGGTGCTCTGCGAACCGGATAAATCGACACATCCAGTTAAAATCATACTTCCTGATAACAAGAACAACCAAACAAGATAAAATTTACGGTTACGACAAGAATACATATTATTTTTATTGTGATTTATAAAGGCTTCATCATATCGTATTCTCGATATATTTTACAGAGGGTCAGGCGTAGTTAGCAGGACTGTTCAATTAAAAATAGCCCCTTATTTCGAGCGTTGCAGACCACTTCCTCAAATCAAAGGAACAACAGGCTCCAGATACCGTCCTTGCCCCCAGCTAACATGAATCAATTCAAGGGCATGCCATTGTGCTTCTTGTTCTACTTGTGTTGCAACAACCTTGATATCCAAAGTTTTAGCCATCTCGTTAAAATAGTAAATAAAAAATTGTTTGCTTTCATTTTCATCAATATCCTGAACGAGACTCCCATGTAGTTTTAAATAATCAACATGCAATTCTCTGAGATAATGCAAGGGAGAGAAATGAATACCAACACCATCCACACCGATTTTGACGCCCAGTTTTTGCACCTGTTTCACAAATGATTTTGTCTCTTCAAAAGAGCTTAACACCTTGCTTTCGCTAAGCTCCAAAGACAGATTTTTAAGAATGGAAGCAGGTGTATTTTTTAACTGTTGCAGATATGCGTTTCTATGCTCTGTATGTACTAATGTATCTTCAGAAATGTTTAGAGCAAAACATTCAATGGCAGAATATTCTTTTTGAGTTAGCTCATTTAGAACATACTGATCAATCCTATGAGCTAATTCCATTTTTTCAGCCGCCGGCATAAAGTAACCGGCTCCCAACTCACTGCTATTTCGATCAAGAATTCGTACAAAGATTTCTTTATGTAAACTGTCTTTGCCGTTCGTTATTTCCTGGGAATATAACTGCATGTTTTTTTTGTTTAGGCAATCAAGCAAGTCCTCACGGGTAATTAACCGTGGATATTTAAACGTGTCATGCTCTTTCTGACAAAAGAACACCGTTTGTTCCCGCGCTTTTTTAACTGATAGATCAACCATAGATAATAAATTGGATACACTTTGATGCGCAAAATACCCCGTAGCACCCATATGAACCTCAATGTATTTAACCTCACTGATAGCTTGCCTCAAGAGATTTTCAAACTCTTTGCATTGTTGATCAAATAACTCAGGATCCAGCTCATGATTTATTAAAGCAAAAGTACTTCCACTGATTCGTGCGATAGAACTAACGGAATGCTGTCTCCAAAATTGATTACACAAACGTGCAATGCTCAAAACCAGATTATCGCCTTGTTGATAGCTTTGTTTATGATTGAGATCATCCAACCCATCAATTACTATCATTAAAACGTAACCAGGGATAAACTCATCCTCATTATCTAAAATTGCAGCTAATTGCTGTAAAAAATAGCGCCTGTTATTTAATCCAGTTAAAGGATCCTGATAAACCTGGACTCTTAACAATTCAGCCTGCTGCAGTTGATCTTCAAATAATGATTTGATCCGCAACACCATCTGGTTCATCGCAAGGGTTACCTGTTTTAGTTCTGGAGTATGAGGTATCTGCGTTTCAATTGGGAATTCATGTTCTGAAATCGCCAAGGCCTGAGCAGTAACTCGTTTCAAAGGCCGCATTAAAAGTTGAATAAATCCATAGGTTAAAAGCAACGCTATTAAAGCGAAAAGAAAATACGCCTTAATCATCACCACGGCGTTTCGCCATAAAGCCCGGTAGGCATTGCCTGGATCACTTATAACCGCTACTTCGCCTGCTTGCATCCATCCATCCATGACTAATGACGATTTTTTAGTCATAGGCCATTGAATCAAGCGAACAAACCACTCGGGAATGGTGTCGTTTTGGGGCATTAATTTTTTAGTGACCAGAATCTTGCCTTTTATGTCTTTGACCTGGATGAATGAAAAATATCCCCGATCAAATACTGCCTGAACCATGGAATTCACAGCAGGCTCATCATGATTTAATAAAGATTGAGACAGAGATAATCCCAAGGACGTTGCAGTATCCTGAGCATTACTTTCAATTTGCTGAATAAAAAAATTACGAGCATTATTCATTGTAATGAAATAAGTGCCCATAAAGACAAGCAGCAACATCATTAAAACAACTAAAGCTACTTTCTTAATTAGTGTCATGGTCTTTCACCTTTTATTGCATGCGCTTCATTAATTCATCCCATTTGCCCAAACCATTGGAGTGCCCCAGAAAAGAGCTTTGACCTCGTTGTTTGGCAAGCCATAAACCATCACCATTAAAACTGTAAATGGGTTTTAGATCGTTACGTTTGGAGGCAGGCAGTATCTTGGATTCCAAACTATCCAGAATAAGCGGCTCCGCTTCAGGAGTGGGATAGTAAGACAAAACCATATGCGCCTGATTTAATCGAGATGAGGTAACATAAGTAATTCTTAATCGTTCCGTAGGTACACCCAGGGCAATTAGCGTGAAGTATTTGATGATCGCAAAATCTTCACAATCCCCACCACCATCAATAATAAATTCCACAGGAGACTTCCAATAATCTTCTTCTTCCCGGGATTGCATATCAGATTCGTAGTTAAATTGATTAAAAAATGAATTTACCTTATCCAGTTTGACGTCTATGGATTGAGTTTCAAGGGTCTTAAGCAAATTACCCCAGGCCTTGAATCTTTTTTTAATATCGCCTTGTGACTTTTGCTCCATCTGATGAATGTTTTTTATGCTTATAAACGCTGAAGCATGGAGATCCCAGTTTATTGTATTCAAAAAAGCCAGGCACATCACCGTGATAACGCCCAGCAATCCGTTATACTTTGGGTGGCCTGTTTTTGAATGTAACAAGTAATCCTTGTACATGAGCCAGTTCCTTTAATCGTTCCATTCCATTGCCCGCATGCCCACGGTACTCATAAGGTCCAACTAATACAGACAAACGATTATCGCACTGAGTCATAAATGCTGAAAAACCAAGTCCTTGCAATCGATTAACCAGAGCAACAGCATTGCTTTTCAGTTGAAACACACCCACAGAAACATACCATAATTTAGGCGTAACCTGCTGAGGATAAGTGGTATTTTTATCAATTATTGCCTTATTAATGGGGGTTGTTTCCATATTTTTTACGGGTTGAGCCAAGAGCATAGGATGATCTGTATCATTAGGATAAGGTATTTCATCCATTTTTTTATTTAACAGTATATGTGTCTGAGCGGAGCTAAATACGTCATTATTGACCACATTAACAGGTAATCGTAATTTCAAATAAGACAGCAAATTACCCATGCCGTTGAGAATTCTAAATCGAGACAACATTTCGTCATTTTCACCCCGAGCCAGCTCAATCTCGGCCTGATAATACTCATTTTGAGAATCCAATAAATCAAGCAAAGTTCGCTTCCCAACCTTAAACTCATCTTGGTAAGCTGCACGTGTTTTTCGTGAGGCGACAACATGGGTTTTTAAAGGTTTTATTCTAAGAGCGGTAGAAGTATAAGCATTCCAGGACAACCTGATCGCTTCTTTTAATTGCAACACGCTACGGTTTTTAATTTCATAGGCTTCTTGAACCTGATAAGCTGTCTGACGCACATTGGCTTCATCTGTGCCCCCTCTAAATGCGTTATAATTCATGCGAATAGCAGCAAGATCAGAATTATTTGGCCCTATTAAACCACTAAGATTTCTGTTTTTCGAGGCGCTCAGCACCAAATCAACCTTAGGATAATAGGCTGCTCTGGCTACTTCATACTGGGCTTTAGCCTGCTTGATGTCAGCATAACTGGATTTAAGTGTTGGATGATTATCCAGACCTTTTTCCAAAGCTTTGGCCAATGTACTGGGTAATTCCTTGTCTGTGGGGATGTGAGGCCATGCCAAACGCTCAGGCCATTTTCCCACTAGCTTTGCGTAATTAATACGCACCTCTTGGAGGTTGGCTTCAGCACTGATTTTGTTCGATTCAGCCAGAGCCAGACGGGCAATAGCCTGATCCACTTCTGCCACGCGTGAAATTCCGGCATCAGCCCGTTCTTTTATCATTTTAAATACCGATTTATGGGCTTTTAGGTTATTAATGGAATAAGCATACAAGCGCTCATGCATGAGTACTGCCAGATAAGCCTTGGTAATATCCAACGCCAGATCCTCGGCAACTCCTTGTGTTTTCCATCTTTGGCTCTGAGTCAAATACTGGTTTCGCTTGACTTCGTTAACTATTCCACCGCCAGAAAACAAATTTTGTTTTAATTCAACAGCAGATTCAGTCCTGTCAAGGATTGCAACATTTGTATCGTCAATAGCTGCAGTAGTGGGGTTTAGGCTTCGCTCCCGACCAAAACCGCCTGTAACATCGATTGATGGGTAATAAGCCCCCTTGGCCTTATCAATACCTTGTTTTGCGGACAAGCCTTTCGCAGTATTGGATAAAACATCTGGATTAGAGATCATTCCATGTTGCACTGCATCGTATAAACTATCGGCGCAAACCGAAGAAGATGTAGTTAAAATTGCAAACCACAGTATCGCATGCTTCATGCCATGTCCCTTTTCCATCTATCAATTATTGGTTTTTCTCTTATTCTACTAAGTTAGTTCATGTAGCATTAACCATCAATAGATTTTGCATTCTTTTTTTATCTGTTAGTATATACAAACGCTTGATTTGATTGCCACTTTTTCATTATGTCTCTTATTTCTCCAGTTGTTTCCGTGAGTCAACTCAATAAACAGGTAAAATCCTTTCTCGAAAATGAATTGGGCCAGGTTCATGTTGAAGGAGAAATTTCAAATTTAAGCAAACCAGCATCGGGGCATTTTTATTTCACCCTCAAAGACAGTTCGGCACAGATACGCTGTGTATTTTTTAAAAACAGACATTTTGGTCCTTTTGCAGGGCAACTAAGTGATGGCAAAAAAATAGTGGCCACTGGCGTTCTCAGTTTATACGAGGCTAGAGGAGACTATCAGCTTATAGTCGAACAAATAACGGATGCCGGTTTGGGGGAACTATACCATCGTTTTGAAGAGCTTAAAAACAAACTGGCCGCCGAGGGGCTCTTCAATCCGGCCAGAAAAAAAAAGATACCGGAAATACCTCGAACTATAGGCATTATTACGTCCTCAAATGGTGCTGCGCTGCGTGATATTCTATCCACTCTGGCTCGCCGTTTTCCTCTGGCAAACATTCTTATTTATCCAAGTGAAGTACAAGGAGCGACAGCACCACAACAACTGATTCAAGCATTGCGCCATGCCAACAAATTCCCGCAATGTGACGTGCTCATCCTGGCAAGAGGTGGTGGGAGTATTGAGGATTTATGGGCTTTTAACAACGAACAGCTGGCTCGTGAAATTGCAATAAGTGTGATTCCTGTAGTTTCTGGAGTTGGACATGAGACCGACTTCACCATTGCAGATTTCGTTGCTGATTTAAGGGCTGAAACGCCAACAGCTGCTGCGGTTGCCGTTACTCCCAACTGTCTGGAACTTTGTAAACGCATAGATGATTCACTAGCTCGTTTACAAACAGCAATAACCAGGCATCTGCAACATCAGCAACTAAAAGTAAGTCATTTACTGGACAAAATCTCTTCTCCACGTCAAGCCATTATTACTTACTGGCAAAAAATCGACTATCTTGAGCGCCAATTACTTTCCAGCCAAACGCAATTTATGGCACGAATGAAACAAGATATTCATCGTTATGAAGCATTATTACATGCGCATAATCCAAGAACGCAAATCGAACAAACGCAACTGCGCATCAATCAAAACCTTGCTCAATTGATTCAGCACATAAAAAACAAAGTGATGGGATTAAGGCATCAATTAAAAAATAATTTGTCTACTTTTCACGCTGTAAGCCCCTTGGCTACTTTGGAAAGAGGATATGCAATAGCTACTTTAAACGATAAAATACTCTCTTGTGCGCAACAATTACACCTGGGTGACACAATAGAGGTGAGGCTGGCACAAGGACAAATTGCATGTAAGGTAACTGAAATTAAGGACAAAAGGGAATCATGATCAAAAGCATTTGCAGCGCTTTATTGCTATGGAGCTTATCTTCTCAACTGCTTGGGTGGGCGTTACCTGAAAACCATTCAGTCAATGGCGGATTAACCATTATTCCTGTAGACAGCAATCACCAACCCGAAGCTTATTATCAAGGAAAAAGAATACCCATTATTCCAAGCGTCAAACCCAATCAATGGTTGCTTGTGGTAGCCATACCCTTGACGAGTCGAGAACCGATTCACTATCTTGACCTAACCAAGCCAATACAATCGACCATTCCATTTCAAGTCAGCGATAAATTTTATACTACTCAGTATTTAAGAATAAAAGACATCAACAAGGTTGATCCCCAGCCTCAGGATCTTGTTCGGATCAAAAACGAAACCAAAAAATTAGCTCAGATTTATGCTCATTATTCCAATCAAAACCCATTCCAGAAAAAATATACTGCCCCGTTAAACGGAGAAATAAGCAGTCTGTTTGGTCTGAAAAGAGTATACAACAAGCAACCCAAAGACCCACACTCAGGACTGGACATCGCATCACCTGAAGGCCAACCCATCCATGCCGTGAATGACGGTGTGGTAGCGAATATCGGCGATTATTTTTTTACTGGTAAAACGGTAATTATTGACCATGGTATGGGCGTTTTTTCGCTGTATGCCCATCTGAGCAAAATTACCGTAACATCAGGCGAACGCATTAAACAGGGCAAAGAACTTGGTCTTGTTGGGATGACCGGGAGAGTCACAGGGCCGCACCTGCATTGGTCCATGATAGTCAACCAGACTCTTGTTGACCCTTTGCTCTTTGTCCCCCTGCGTCATATTGCGCTTAAACCAACAGTAAAACCACAAAAGTTGCCTAAAACAAATAATCATTCTCAGGAAAAATCATGGTGAATGAACTCTGGATCAGTGTTGATTTAATAGTCAGTCAAACACAAAATAATCTCAATACGCTTGGTATCATTCTGCTTATACCCTGGACTATTTTTTTTATCAGTCATTTTGTTACCCCAAATATTTTATTACTGGGAATAATCCCCCGTCACTTGCGTGGACTTCCTGGAATTATTTGCGCTCCCCTGCTGCATGCAAATTTCAATCACCTGTTTTTTAATTCAATTCCTTTAGTGGTGTTAAGTAATTTCGTTCTTATCAACGGGCTTGATTATTATCTGACTGTAACCCTGCTTATAACTCTGCAAAGCGGCCTGGCCATCTGGTGTTTTGCAAAACCGGGACTGCACATTGGTGCCAGCGCACTAATTACGGGTTATTGGGGATTACTGGTTTCCAATATTTATCAGCAAGGAACTTTAACTACCTTAATCCTTGGTTTGATAAGCCTGTATTATTTTGCCGGTATTTTTTTTGGAATTATTCCCAGTCGAAAAGGCGTATCCTGGGAGGGGCATTTGTTTGGATTGCTTGCCGGATTGACAACAAGCTATCTCTTGACTCTTATCTCACAGTAATTAGATGATGACTAAAGGAAATAAAACCAGGCAAGTATAAGCTACCAACTCGCCTGGGAATTAATGGGTAAATATCTAATATTTTTTATTACTCTGTGCTATCCTAAAATTAATAAATCTTGAGAAAAATCACATGTCATCATTTAAAACTCTTTTGATATCAGGAATATTAAGCATCGTTTTCTCCCCATCATTTGCAGGTGGATGTTGCAGTTCCATGGGTGGAGTAAACTATTGCGATTCCTCAGCGGGTCGTTTGGTGTGTAATAATGGTTTTTACTCTACCTGTTACTGCGACCGCCATGCCGTGATGGATTTGCAACTTTTAAAAGGATGTTGCTTATGGCAAGGCGGAGTTTCTCCTGACTATGCCTATTCTGGACTTGTTGTCTGCAATGACGGTTCCATATCAGAGGAATGCAGCAGAGAAAATCCCCAGCAAAGTGTGGCTACCTGGTAATTCCTTTATGGTGTCATTCGTCATGAACATCAGTTAGACAAAGTACGACGCTTCGGTTAGTATTGCTCTAAAAAAAATACTTCATCTTTGTTGATGAAGCTTGAATGAATGAACACCTTATGCGTTCCGAATTTTATAAATTAATGCTGGTTACTCATAGGCAGCAAACCCCCATCTCCAACTACCTGAATTTTATCAAACAATGTATTTCCTCCGGAGTTACTTGTGTTCAGTTAAGAGAAAAAAATTCCCACGAAACAGCGAAGCTGGAATTTGCTCTGGGACTAAAAGAACTTCTTGATGCTTATCAAATTCCTCTTATAATCAATGATGATGTCAATCTGGCCATAAAAATTAATGCTGATGGCGTTCATCTTGGACAAACCGATAAGAGTCCCTTAAATGCTCGAGAACTCTTGGGGAATAATCGATTTATTGGCCTTTCAATTGAGGCTGAGGATAATTTAATACAGGCGAATAATGTTGATTTAGCCTATGTTGCCGCAAGCGCTGTTTTTCCAAGTCAACACAAAAATAACCTGAAAAAAATTTGGAATATTCATGGACTTACTCATCTGTGCGCTCATTCAAAACATCCCGTAATCGGTATTGGGGGGATTAACCAGAATAATTTACCGAATGTTCTTGCGGCTGGAGCACAGGGAGTCGCGGTAATTGGCGCTCTGCATCAGGCAGCTAATCCTGCGGAAATGGCGTTAACACTACGCAAGATAATCGACCAGAGGATTTTTTAAATATGTTGGATGCAATAAAAACTTCTTTTTTGCGTATTAGAGAAAAAAAACCTTTAGTGTTGTGTTTAACGAACTACGTTACTATGGATTTTATGGCCAACAGCCTGCTTGCTCTTGGCGCAGCTCCCCTAATGACTGAAGACCCATCCGAATTAGAAGAATTAATCACTTTAAGTCAGGCAGTCTACATCAATACAGGCACTTTACATCACCAATTTACAGAAAACGCTCTTTATGCCGCTTCCATCTCACAAAAATTAAAAAAACCTGTTCTACTTGATCCTGTAGGAGCTGGAGCCAGCTCAGTAAGAACCTCTGCTGCATTAAGCATCCTTCCCTACGCCACTATTGTTCGAGGTAATGCCAGTGAAATCATGTCTTTATCCGGAATGTCTGGACTAACCAGAGGTGTTGATACCAGTCACTCAGTACATAATGCTCTAGGTAGTGCGCTCTCTTTAGCTCAGCAACATAATACTATTGTGGTCATTAGCGGGTCTGATGATGTAATAACTGATGGGGATCAGCAGCAGATCATTCCTTTTGGCTCTAATCTTATGCCTCTGATTACTGGAATGGGATGCACTATGACTGCCGTTATCAGCGCATTTGTTGCAGTGAATTCTCATTACATCAAAGCCTGTTCACAGGCAGCTGCCTATTTTAGCCTTTGTGGCCAATTAACTCACCAGCAGACCCAACTTCCCGGTACGTTCAAACAACGATTTATTGATAATTTATACATGCCGGACTGGAATTTTTTTGCTGATGCGATCAATCATTCAAGGATACACATCTAATGCGTTATAAAGCGCTATCTATTGCCGGTTTCGATGGTTCTGGCGGAGCAGGAATCCAGGCTGATCTCAAAACTTTTTCAGCCCTGGGATGTTATGGCATGACGGTTCTGACCGCATTACCAGTACAAAATACCTGCGGAGTAAGAACCTGTTATGAAATTCCCCTACAAGCAATTGAAGATCAACTCCATGCGATTTTTGATGACATCAGACCCGACAGTATTAAAATCGGGATGTTATTTAAAAGCGATATTATCAAGCTTGTTGCTTCTTTTCTGGAAAAAAGAGCGAAACATATTCCTATAGTGCTTGATCCGGTAACTGTTGCTAAAAGCGGAGATGCCTTATTGCTGCCTGAGGCAATAGATACTCTCAGCTCGGTACTCATGCCTCTTGCAACACTCATCACGCCAAACATCCCTGAAGCTTTTTCTTTCACGGATATCAATGCAGCATCAGAAGAAGAGATGATAACAGTAGCACAGAAATTATTAGAACTTGGCCCTAAACATGTATTACTCAAAGGCGGCCATCTTCAATCCACCCAATCCAATGATTTGCTTTATGGCGCAGACGGAACAGCAATATGGTATAAAAATAACAGGATTAAATCTAAAAACACGCACGGAACCGGATGCACTTTATCAGCAGCAATCGCTGCCTGCCTTGCCCAGGGCATGAGCTTGACAAATGCTTGCAGCGTAGCCAAGAACTATCTTACCGGTGCCATCGAGGCCGCAAAAGAGAGGTCAGTGGGTTGTGGTAATGGACCCGTTCATCACTTCCATCAATTATGGCCCGATCACTACAACAGTTAAGCGCCTCCCGCCTGAGTTTCCTGACTCATCCGGGATAGATCAAGAGGCATGCAAATATTATCTAACTTCGCTGTCTGAATTCTGCGTTGCTCTATCAGTTCCCCAAAACACAAAGCGCTCATCACGACTAACAAATACCCAGCTGTCGAATAACACAGGATAGTATCGGAAAATGAACCGATACAAAACGAGATTAATATTCCCCAAATAATCGGTTTTGTTTCAGTTAATTGAAAGGAGGTAATCAACAAGCTGCTTAAAAAAAACATCAGCAAGACAAAGCCAATCACTCCCTGTTCTGCTAAAGTCATCCAATATTGACTGTGGGGATCAGTCAATTCTTTTCCCCAACTGGGTACCGGGTTATCTTGTGAAAAACTGTATTTAAAACCTCCGGTACCAATTCCGACAACGGGATTTTTTTCCCACAACGATTGAGCATAATCATGAAACTGGATTCTGTATCCAAGAGAAGTATTGGCATTGTTGTGTTTTAACGCCTTGATATCCGAAAGTAAATCATGCACACGGCCATACATAATTGGACTTTCATGATACACCAAACCCAAAAGAGCGCACAAAAAAACGACACCTAACACCGCTTTTTTAATACTTAACTTCTGCATCATTAAAAAAGCCATTAAAATAAAGTACATGACGTAACCGGTTCTTCCTGTATTGATAAAAAGCACCTGATAACTCATTATTGCAAATAAAAACACATACCCTGCCCTAATCCAGCCCTGATATTTAAATGCGTACAAACTCGCTAGATAAGCAGCGAATCCCATCATAAAACCGGTAATAATATGATTATAAAATACTTCCCCAGGATCTCCGGGAGTTAAAATATGCTCTGATTTGAGCACTGAGATGATGCAGGTTACAAACATGGCGGCAAGATAACTGTTAAGGGCCAAATTTCTTATTTTTGCATGAGCAAAAGCTACTGCCAGTACCGGAAGATAGATTAACTTTGAATATTTACCAACCACGGTTAATTGCATCAAAAAAGGTGCAGGACTCCACAAACAAGCGACCATAGAGTACAACAACAAAAATAAAGACGCCCGCCCCCACAATGAATTAAAGGCATAAGGGATGAATTGATTGAAATGCGGGGTAAGTAAAATGACACCAACCGAGCAAGCAAAAAAAATGGATTTCAAACTCGGGCTTATAGGAATAAAAAACATAAATAAAGCAAACAAAATCGATGTAAACAATATCCCTTGTTCTTCTGATAATGTTACTTTCACAATCCATCCTTAGTTTCGTTAATTATTTGGGGTAGTTGATGCAAATCATTGTCTTTATAAATCTGTTTTAATCCACGATAAAAAGTACCCTGAGCACTATACACAGCAAATAAAAAGCCCAGTTTTCCATCCAAAAATCCGCGCTGTAAAATAAAACAACGGCTAAACATCCATCCGGTGTTCAGTAAAACGCCCAAAAAACCCGGTTTTTTATTTGATGCAATACGAATTTTAGCACTATACGATGAGTATTTATTGAGCTTGTACAATGCATGACTTAAATCTCTGAACGAATGATGCTGTATGGCGTTTTTTAATCTGCTAATCCGTGAATTTGGCGCTACCAGAATTTTTTCATGAACAATATCAGTACTGTAATTGGCATTCTCTCGCTTAAACAGCCGGATATGCCTTTTTGGAGAGGCTGAGTATTTTAACAGCTGATTATAGAAAAACATTTGAATGGGAACCCGAAATGCGTCAGCTGAATCTGAGGCAATCACATTTATTATTTCTTTTTGTAACTCAACACTTACTGATTCATCTGCATCAAGGTTTAATACCCAATCTCCGTTTGCTTTGGCCAGAGCTCTTTGCTTTTGCACACCATATCCCTGCCAATCAGTTTGAAACACCTTATCAGTGTATTCTTGCGCAATAGCTACTGTTTTGTCAGTACTTCCTGAATCGACAACGATAACTTCATCAGCAAAACGAACGGATTCCAGGCATCTTCGAATATTGGTCTCTTCATTTTTAGTGATAATAATTACTGTGAGCATGAACAATCAAAACGGTAGAAAAAAAATCATTATATCGACAATTAAACAATATTGTAACTGGATGACTTGCAAAATACACCAACAACCGACAGCAAAACCTGGATCATGATATGAAGATTAGCCACTGGATTATGATGCAAAAATTAAAATAAGCTTTTGGTTTCGTTGCGTGATATTTTAGTTTGCATTTTTTCTCTTTACACAACCTCCTACGCCATCCCGAAACAAAAGGCTGAGAGAGAGAAAAGTTTGGGAGTTATCGCTATCAGAATTTGCCGTCTATCATATCGCTGACTTTAACAGAAACTGGTTTCCCGAGGCCAAGCCTCGGGAATTCAAAATTAGAACACCAGGAATCAAAACACTCCCTCACGGTGATCCTGGCTATCAAAATGCAACTTGCCGTCTTTAACTCTGAGTGTCACGTGACCACCATGAATCAATTTTCCAAACAGCAGCTCATCAGCCAAAGGCTTTTTCACATTTTCCTGGATTAAGCGAGCCATAGGTCTTGCACCCATTGCCTTATCATATCCATGCTCAATCAGCCATTCACGAGCAGATTTATCCACAGTGAAGGTAACTCCCTTATGACTTAATTGCTCATCAAGCTCCATGATAAATTTATCAACAACTAATCCTATAGTCTGTGAATCCAGTGGCGCAAAATTAATTATCGCATCCAGCCTGTTTCTGAATTCCGGACTGAACTGCTTCTTAATCACTTCCAACCCATCGTGGGTATTATCCTGCTGCGAAAATCCTATGGAATTGCGCACAATTTCACTAGCACCGGCATTGCTGGTCATGACCAGGATGATGTGTCTAAAATCAGCCTGCCTGCCATTAGTATCGGTCAAAGTGCCATGATCCATTATTTGGAGCAAGAGATTAAAGACGTCAGGATGCGCTTTTTCTATCTCATCGAGTAATAATACCGCATGAGGATTTTTAGTTACCGCTTCAGTCAAAAGGCCACCTTGGTCATAGCCAACGTATCCTGGAGGAGCTCCAATTAAACGGGATACCGTATGCTTTTCCATATACTCTGACATGTCAAACCGTAACAGCTCAATACCCAACACATTAGCTAACTGGCGAGTAACTTCTGTTTTACCCACTCCAGTGGGGCCTGCAAACAAGAAACATCCCACAGGTTTTTGCGGTTCTCTAAGACCTGAACGACCTAATTTAATGGCTGATGCCAATGCAGTAATCGCCTGATCTTGTCCGTAAACCAACAACTTCAAATCACGTTCCAAATTACGCAGAGTGTCTTTGTCTCGAGCTGAAACCTTCTTAATAGGGATCCGAGCAATTTTAGCAACCACACTTTCAATTTCAGTAACACTGATGATTTTTTTACGTTTGCTTGCCGTGAGTAAATTTTGATAAGCACCTGCTTCGTCAACAACGTCTATTGCCTTATCGGGTAAAAATCGGTCATTAATGTATTTGGCAGACAATTCAGCCGCTGCTTTTAAGGAAGGGATGGTGAATTTTACCCCGTGATGCTCTTCCAAACGACCTTTTAATCCTTTAAGTATTTCAAAGGTTTCATCAATTGAAGGCTCAGAAATATCTATTTTTTGAAAACGTCTGGCCAGAGCTCTGTCTTTTTCAAAAATACCGCGATACTCCTGATAGGTTGTAGAACCGATACATTTTAATTCGCCATTAGCCAATAGAGGCTTGATCAGATTTGAGGCATCCATAACACCACCAGATGCAGCGCCTGCACCAATGATGGTATGTATTTCGTCTATAAACAACACAGCACCCTCTTGCTGACCTAATTGTTTCAATACAGCTTTCAAACGCTTCTCAAAATCACCACGATATTTTGTTCCGGCCAACAAAGCACCCAAATCGAGCGAATAAACCACGCAACCTCGAATGGCGTCAGGAATTTCGCCATCAACAATTCGGCGAGCTAATCCTTCAGCAATAGCGGTTTTACCAACGCCTGCTTCACCAACGAGTAATGGATTATTTTTTCTTCGTCTACACAAGACTTGAATGGTTCGTTGAATTTCTTCATGACGACCAATCAGCGGATCTATTTTACCCTGTTTGGCACGTCGGTTAAGATTGGTACAATAACTGTCCAGAGGAGACTCATTACCTTCGTGAGATATCATGTCGTCATCCATAGAAGAATTCATATTCTCCTGCATATCATTATTCTGATACTTGGATACACCATGAGAAATATAATTAATAACATCAAGACGGGTTATATTTTCTCTTCTGAGAAAATAGACTGCCTGGCTTTCCTGTTCACTGAATATGGCAGCCAACACGTTAGCACCAGTTACTTCAGTTTTTCCGGCAGACTGTACGTGAAATACAGCCCTTTGCAGTACTCGCTGAAATCCTAAAGTGGGCTGAGTTTCCCTGTCCAGCTCATCATCAGGGATACGAGGGGTTGTTTCGTCAATAAATTCAATCAAATCACGGCGTAGAGCCTCAATATTGGCGTCACAAGCCTGCAGCACGTTACCAGCTGCTGGGTTATCAAGCAAGGACAACAGCAAATGTTCAACGGTCATAAATTCATGACGCTTTTCTTTTGCTTCCTTGAAGGCCAGATTCAAGGTGAATTCTAGTTCTTTATTTAACATTGTCGTTGCTCCTTTCCAGCCCACCACCAGTCATTCGGGTTCCATGCTAGATAGCAATGGATGTTGATTCATTCGAGCATATTCATTTACCAGGGCGACTTTAGTTTCAGCTATGTCTCTTGTAAATACGCCACATACGCCCTTCCCTTGCATATGAACCTGTAACATCACCTGAACCGCACTTTCTTCACTTAAATGAAAAAAATGCTTCAGTACTTCTACCACAAAATCCATTGGTGTATAGTCATCATTGAGCAATACTACTTTATACTTTCTTGGCAACTTGATCTCTGTACTAAACTGAGTATCAGCTATCTCATGCCTGACAAATTCATCTAAATTCTGCCCGCTCATAACTTACTACCTCATACTATTTTTATAGACTCCCCTCACACATTTGGCCAGTAAATTTCATTAATTTTAACGAAAAAATTAGGCGTTGAAATAATCAATAACATATTGAACAGTATAATGTCAGTTTATTGTACCGATTATCAGTTCGTAGCGTGGAGGAAATCATTACCGCTTAATTTTATTGGGGTTGAATATTCCTTAAAAAAAACACCCCCTTTACCAGCGGAATCACCGTATTGAATACTCTGTATCAAGCACAATTTATAAGACGATTGTGCATGAATCACACGTTAAGAATTGGTCTAGGATTCCAGCCCTTAACGCATGATAATGAAACAATACCTTTAGAATCAAGTACAGAAAAAGACTTGATTATGCCTGCATGTGTTTGATCATTTCATCAGCAAAACCTGAGCTGCTCACCAAGGTAGCGCCAGTCATTCCGCGTTCGAAATCATAAGTCACTGTTTTTGCTTCGATAGCGCCTTCCATTCCTTTGATAATTAAATCAGCGGCCTCGGTCCAGCCCATGTGCCTTAACATCATTTCAGCAGAAAGAATAATAGAACCAGGATTAACTTTATTCTGACCGGCGTATTTGGGTGCTGTACCATGAGTTGCTTCAAACACGGCAACATCATCGCTCATATTAGCTCCTGGCGCTATACCAATACCACCTACTTGAGCCGCTAAAGCATCAGAAATGTAATCACCGTTTAGATTTAAGGTAGCAATAACACTGTACTCTTCTGGTCTAAGCAGAATTTGCTGTAAAAATGCGTCGGCAATTACATCATTGATGATGATTTGCTTGCCCGTTTTTGGATTTTTAAACTCCATCCAGGGGCCGCCCTGATACTCTTTGGCGCCAAAAAACTCTCGAGCTACCTGATAACCCCAATCTTTAAATGCACCTTCAGTAAATTTCATGATGTTCCCTTTATGAACCAGGGTAACAGTTTGTCTGTCGTTATCGATTGCATACTGAATAGCAGCTTTTACCAAACGAGTAGTCCCTTCTTTGGAGACTGGTTTCACTCCAATCCCACAATGTTCAGGAAAGCGAATTTTCTTAACGCCCATCTCATTTTGCAAAAAGGCAATGACCTTTTTTGCCTCGGCAGAATCAGCCGGCCACTCAATTCCTGCATAAATGTCTTCAGCATTTTCACGAAATATGACCATGTCTGTTTTCCAAGGCTCTCTGACTGGGCTGGGAACACCTTTGAAATAACGCACAGGACGTAAACAAGTATAAAGATCCATATCCTGACGAATTGCAACATTCAAAGAACGAATACCGCCACCAACAGGCGTAGTTAAGGGACCTTTAATAGACACCACGTACTTTTTCAATGCGTCCAAAGTTTCTTTGGGTAACCAGTGATCACTGCCATAAACCTGAGTCGCTTTTTCGCCAGCATAAACTTCCATCCAGGCGATTTTTCTTTTATTACCGTACGCTTTCTCAACCGCTGCATCGACAACACGAATCATCGGAGGTGTCACATCGACCCCAATACCATCACCTTCGATAAAAGGAATAATGGGATTATTAGGGACACGAAGAGAAAGATCAGCAGCTACTGTAATGGCTTCACCTTGTGCAGGCACTTTTATTTTATCGTATGTCATTGACCACTCCGTAAATTTGAGAGAGGTAAATCATAGCATGTGATAACACCGAATCCCAAATAGGAAATTGTAATATTGCGTATTCCAGAATTGATAGACAGACTTCTCTGCTTTTTTTATTGGATTAACCAGTCAACCAGGTATAATATCCTGCGGCAATAAACTGCGATTTTACTTTGGTTAGAGAGTATCAGTGCCGTATTCAGAGAACGCTTATGGTCTGTCACGCCAATACGATAAAAGGAATTACTCATTTAAATGAAAATATTAGCTACCGTTACCCTTTTACTCTGCCTGATGCAGTCGAGTTTTGCATTAACCAAACATGAAGAGCAACTACTCACCAAGGTTCAAAAAGAAACTTATCATTACTTTTATGAATTCGCACACCCTGAAAGTGGTATGGCTCGAGAAAGAAGCAATAAGACTTATCCCGATTACGATCCTGAATTAATTGTTACTACTGGAGGTTCAGGATTTGGTTTTATGGCAACTGTTGTTGCAGTTGAGCGGCAGTTTATTACCAGAGAACAAGGCGTAGATCACCTGCTTAAAGCGGTTCGTTTTTTGGATGAGCGAGCAGATAAATTTCATGGCATCTTTCCGCATTGGATGAATGGAGATAGCGGCAAAACTTTTGCTTTGTGGCCATATGATGACGGCAGTGATTTGGTTGAAACCGCCTTTTTATTTCAAGGCCTCTTAACTGCTCATCAGTATTTTGCTCAAAATAATTCCAAAGAAAACGAATTACGCCAAACCATTGATAAATTATGGCGTAACGCCAATTGGAATTGGCATACCAACAACACAAACGACACCCTCTTCTGGCATTGGTCACCCAATTATGAATGGCGCATGAATCATAAAATCCGGGGATGGGATGAAACCTTGATAACCTATGTATTAGCGGCAAGTTCACCCACCCACTCCATTACGAAAGAGGTGTATGATAACTGTTATAAAAATTCGCCTACCTATTACAACGGCAATGAATATTATGGCTTGAAGTTACCCCTTGGAGTTCCTTTTGGTGGTCCTTTGTTTTGGTCGCACTATTCTTTCCTTGGTCTTGACCCTAACGGTCTGACTGATGGAACGACAGATTATGCGGAACAAACCGTTGCTCACGCCAAAATAAATCATGCCTACTGCGCTGATAATCCCAAAGGATATCAAGGATACAGTAAAGACTGTTGGGGACTGAGCGCATCCGATATTGATAGTGGATATGGCGCCCAATCACCGACTCAGGATGTCGGAGTACTCACGCCCACAGCAGCCCTGGCCTCTTTTCCCTACACGCCCAAAGAGTCTATGAAGGCTTTGAAATGCTTTATCAAGCAACCCCGATTATGGAGTAATCTTGGGTTCAAAGATGCCTATAATCCAACTACCGGCTGGGTTGCCGAAGGTTCTTTAGCAATTGATCAAGGACCTATTATAGTCATGATTGAAAACTACCGCACTCAATTGCTCTGGCGTCTGTTCATGTCGCATCCTGATATCCAGCACGGGCTGAAAAAAATTGGATTTCATTCCCCCAGGATACATTAAGATGACTGACTATAAAACCTGGTGTGCCGTCCTTCTTTACGGCATTATTTCATCAGTTCACTCGCAAATCGCAGAACAAAAAGAAGCATACATTAATAACCTGCTAGCACGTATGACCTTAGCAGAAAAACTGGGTCAATTGAATTTGCTAACCGTTGGTTTAACTGCAACAGGGCCTGTCAGCAATCAGGACATTGATAATAAAATTAAAAATGGCCAGGTCGGTGCGCTGATGAATGCTTATTCACCAAAGGTTGTGAAACAGTTACAAGACCTGGCAATTAATAATTCCCGATTAAAAATCCCCTTATTGTTTGGTTTTGATGTGATTCATGGATACAGAACGGTGTTCCCTATTCCACTGGCTCAAGCGTCAAGCTGGAATCCTGAATTAATTAAAAAACTGGCTCATGCCTCGGCAGCTGAGGCAGCGCAAGACGGACTGCATTGGACCTTTAGCCCTATGGTTGATATAGTCAGGGATCCACGTTGGGGCAGAGTGATGGAATCCGCTGGAGAAGATCCCTACCTGGCAGCTCAAATAGGCGAGGCCATGGTTAAAGGTTATCAAGGCACTGATCTATCTCAACCTTCATCCATAATGGCCTGTGTCAAGCATTTTGCTTTATATGGTGGCGCTGAAGCCGGACGAGATTACAATACTGTAGACATGAGCCTGCCTCGAATGTACAACGAGTATTTGCCTCCCTATGTTGCAGCAATCAAAGCTAATGCAAAAAGTGTGATGACCTCTTTTAACGATGTCAATGGCATCCCGGCTACCGGCAATTACTGGCTGATGAACAAACTATTGCGTGATACCTATCATTTTGACGGTTTATTGGTTACTGATTATACAGCAATAAACGAAATGATGGCTCATGGTGTTGGCGATGACCAGGAAGTCACTCGTTTAGCCATGAATGCCAGCGTTGATATGGATATGGTTGGCGAGATGTATGTCAATCAGTTACCCAAGCTTGTTAATAACAAAAGTATCAAAGAGGAACAAATTGATGCCGCCGTAAAACGAGTTCTTCGTGCCAAATGGGATTTAGGGCTTTTTGAATCACCCTATCATCAAATGGACAGCCTGGCTTATGACAAAAAAAAGCATCAAGCGCTCGCTCACGAAGCGGCTTTAGAGAGCATGGTTTTATTAAAAAATAACAACCATATTCTGCCACTCAATCCCAAACAAAAAATAGCCTTCATAGGCCCCTTTGTAAAGGATGCGAATCAACAACTTGGGGAATGGCGAGCTATAGGACGTCCTGAAGAAGCAACAAGCCTGTGGCAAGCATTACAAAAAGACCAGGATGCAAAAAAAATCCTCTACGCAAAGGGCTGTAATTTTTCAGATGATAAAGAGCTAATCACCTATTTGAACCAACATGGTGGTTCGATTAAAAATGACGATCCCCAAAAACTGCTGAACGAAGCCTTGTCTATTGCCAAGAAAAGTGATGTGGTTATTGCTGTATTGGGTGAGCCTTTTGGCATGAGTGGCGAAGCGGCCAGCCGTACCCGAATTGGTTTATTACCCAATCAATCGGATTTATTGAAAGAACTAAAAAAACTTGATAAACCTTTAGTTTTGGTATTAATGAACGGACGACCGTTAACTCTGGAATGGCCACATCACCATGTGGATGCCATCATTGAAGCCTGGTATGGCGGTAGCGAAGCTGGCCCTGCTTTGGCTGATATTCTATTCGGTCGGTACAATCCTTCAGGTAAATTAACCATGACTTTCCCTCGCCATGTTGGTCAAATCCCAATTTATTATAATGCCAAGCCAACAGGACGGCCTTACCGCCAACCCAACCTGCGATTTGGCGAAAAATATAAAAGCAAATACATCGATGAATCCAACTTACCACGATATCCTTTTGGTTATGGCTTAAGTTATACCCAGTTCGAATACCAGGACTTAAAATTAAGCTCATCTGTATTACACAAAAATACCCCAATAACGGCCTCGGTTACAGTAACCAACAAAGGTTCATATCCCGGTCACGAAATTATCCAACTGTATCTCCATGACAAAATTGCATCAACAACTCAGCCAGAAAAGCAACTCAAAGGGTTTAGAAAAATCTTTTTAAGACCCGGGGAATCCCAATTGATTCAATTTACTATCAACGAATCCATGCTCCGGTTTTATAATGCCCGTTTGGATTATGTTTCCGAACCAGGCGAATTTGAGCTGTACATAGGCCCTGACTCACAAACAAATAAGAAAATATCTTTTAGTTACTCGTCTGATGGATGAAACGCGATTAACGGGGCATTTTTTCAGCTAAAAATTAACCGCAGTTGCAGGTAACCATTCTTCAAAAACTCAATAAACAAATAAACTGTCATGCCCACAAAAGCAGGCAACCATTCCTTAGAAGAATCCCAAACCCAAATCAAACCAGTGAAGATTATTTTGCTCGATGTGGTTTATTTTCCTCTATCGTTCCCATTTTTAGATGCGTTTTTCTCTGTTTATTGCTATATAGTGATCCGAATGACCGAGATTATCTGCTGTTTAATGTGGTTGCTTCGCAACACTATTTAATCCCCCTCACCCTTAATCCCTCTCCCCCATGCTGCGCACGGTGGAGAGGGGAAAATTCGTTAAGCTCAATTAAGTATGTCGAGAATTACGATTGTTTTACTTGATATAGTCTATTTTCCACTGTCGTTTGCATTTTTTGATGCGTTTTTCACGGGTTATTGCTACATAAGGATCCGAATGAATTTTACAATAAACTCAATAGTACCTCCTTATAATTGCGACCGAGATTATCTGATGTTTCTTGTAGGTCAGCACGTTATCTCAATTTACTTCCGTGCCAAACCAGATATAGTTGCCCGCATTTTTAAACGCAAGAAAATCCGGCTGATCGCAATAAGGATTAGTATGACCAACCAATACAGCTTTATGAGCAGGATAAGTCGATTGTGAACAGTGATTTAGAGCCCCGTAACTCTCCACGTACTTAATTGAACTTAACGCATTTTCCCCTCTCCACCGTGCACAGCATGGGGGAGAGGGATTAGGGGGGTCCGACCCGGACACATCAGTAACAAAAGTGACCAGACACATGGGTAACAGTTAACATTCATACAGACGAGAAGCCCGTAACTCTACACGTACTTAATTGAGCTTAACGCATTTTCCCCTCTCCACCGTGCACAGCATGGGGGAGAGGGATCAAGGGTGAGGGGGATTAAATAGTGTTGCGAAGCAACCTCATTATTTTATTTGGTAAGCTCAACTAAGTAAGTAGATAATTACAATTTTTTTACTCGATAAACTTTATTGTCCATTGTCGTTTCGATTTTCCAATAATACTCCGTTTGCAAGCGTACACGCTGCTGTCATGACTGATTACAAATCAGGCATGTTCCAGCATTTTTATTTGTTCGTACAACTGATCATAACCAGCCTCTACGTTGATGTATTCACTCTTAGCCAAAAATATGGAAAGAGAACCGTCATCGGTGGCAGAGGGTTTTTGTAATATTCCGTTAAAACCTTGTAATTTTAAACGAATATAGTCGCTTAATTTTGTTACCAGATAAAAATTTCGAAAATAATTTTGCGGACTGATATGTACGGCTTTAGCGTCCTTTGCCAATTCATGGCCAGGCAAATAATCTTTTAAAGAGTAGGAAGAGTTATTATGTACCGCAATTATTTTTCCATCAGGCAATAATTCTTTAATTTTATTTGCTAATTTTTTTACTTCTCTATGCGCCTCAGGAGAATAAGAACTGTAGTGAATTAGTGTTTTTTTAATCCCATTATCGGTATATATTCGGTTGGGATCAAATTCATAGCGTTTGTTGTTTAAATGAAAAACAATAGTTCGTCCGCCAGAGTGGATTAACGTAATCAGACTTCCCCCATCCTTACGAATTACCGCCTTTGCAGCCTTTAAAGCAGTCTGTTCATTGCGGTGAACATGGACATAGGTTTTTTCACCCTTACCAACGGTTTGTTGCACAACAACCCGCTCATCACCAACCATTACCTTATGATTAATCGCACAGCCAGACTGAACCAAAACCAACAAAACAAGCAACATCCATTTCATGAACAAATTTCACCATAAAGAGTAAATTTGCATCATTGTATAGTGATAAAATGCGAAATACAATCAATACGGTCTATTGGACTCTAAATAACCTTAATCCCGAAGCTAATGAAGCTCTCCCCAAAATGGTAAGTCTTCAAACGAGAAGAACCCACGCCAAGCCCTTTAATAATTGATGCAGTGCATTTAAATACCAACCCTCTGTAACAAGATACAAAAAGTTGTTGCCATTAACACCATGCTCAGCCAGCCTTGGAACTAATCTGCTTTGCAGCAAAAAAGCATATCATAATCGTGAAACAGTTGTCTAAAATACGAAAAAAATCTACCATTAGCATCTGTTTTCGTTGACTGTATTAATCCCATGCCCCAAATAATTCTTTTTAATAAACCCTATGGGGTTGTCACACAATTTACCGGTGCAGCACACGAGGAAACCCTTGCAGCATACATCGATATACCCAATTTTTACGCAGCGGGGCGTTTGGATAAAAATAGCGAGGGTTTACTGTTATTAACGAACGATGGCGCTTTACAACACCGTTTAACGCATCCTAAGTTTGAAAAAAAGAAATATTATTGGGTCCAGGTGGAAGGGGCACCAAAAGATAGTGATTTAAATCCTCTACGAAAAGGATTAACCGTAGGAGCACATGATTTTTTGCCTGCGGAGGTTCAGCTAATCCCTGAACCCGCCCTCTGGCCTCGAACGCCGCCAATCCGTGTACGCAAAGCCATCCCCACCAGCTGGTTAGAAATCATCTTAAAGGAAGGTAAAAATCATCAAATACGCAAAATGACAGCAGCCATTGGGTTTCCTACCTTAAGACTGGTAAGGCACCGAATTGGCGATTGGCAGTTAGGTACATTACAACCAGGCGAATTTATTATGAAGGCATAATACAACCCACAACTAACTCTACAGTTAAAAGTCCAGATAAAGTCTGATTTTGTTGTCTTGAACACAAGTATGAAAACATACTGGTGTTATCAGCACTACATTATCGATATACCAAACGGGTCAGCAAGGAGCCATCACCTAATAAACGTATCCAGGGCCAGAAAAACATTCCTAAAAGAGCACTTGCTAAAGGCGTGAATAAGCTGTAATGAAAACCTAGCAATCCATCGATAAAAGAAATAACGGATTGATATAATAAACAAAAAAATCCAATAAGGCATATTTGCTGCATCATAGAAAAAAACTGAAATCGTCTTGATTTGGTGGACGCAATCCAGGTTACCAGCAACAAAGCAAATGAATGTTCACCAATCACAGAAGACATAAGAACATCCAACAAAAGTCCGGTAAATAAAAGTGCTGTTAATCTGAAATTACCAGGTAAATAATATTCAATATATAAAATCAACAACAAAACCCAAGGTGGACGAAACGCCGACAACCACTCCGGCAAAGGCAAGATGGATAAAACCAAGGCGCCAACAAATCCGACCAACAACCTCAGACCAAGATTCTTCATTAAGCTGGCTCCTGGACATTCAATCGTTCGTTAATTTGCTGTGTTAATTCCTCTTGCTCAGGATCTGGCCAAATTAGAAGAACCAGCCTATTATGGTTCAATAAAGCAACTGGACTTACCATGACTCTGACAAAATCGTCACCCGGAATGCTGTTAACACGCTCAACACGTCCCACCGGATATCCTTCTGGATAACGTCGCCCTAACCCGGAAGTCACCAAAACATCACCAGGATGTATGGATGAAGTTTTAGGTAAATTAATCAGTGAGAGTTGATCAATACTGTTATTGCCAACGAGGATCGCTCTCTCTCCGGTGCGATTATTTCTTACAGGCACCGCACTTTTAGAATCAGAGATAAGCAATACTGTACTGGTCATTGGGCCTACGTCAATAACCTGACCCATAACCCCTTTTGCATCAAGAACTGGCTGACCCGAGTAAACGCCATCACGGGTTCCTTTATTTAGCACGACAATTTGCCGAGAATGATTGGTGTCAACAGCAAGGATTTGAGCGGCCATGGCACGCATATCAGCTTGAGATGAGGTCAATAACAGTTCTTTAAGTTGTAAATTTTCTTTTTGAATGATTAACAATTTTTGCAATTCCGCTTCCAGCATGATTTGCTGATAACGCAACCGCATGTTTTCATCTATGAGTGCTTTTTTGGCGCTAACCAGCGATTGAACCCAGCCAACTACCCTGACAGGATAATCAACGACATACTGCAAAGGAGATACAACTAAAGAAAAACCACTCCGAACATTATCAAGATGGTGATAATGGTAATCAGAAATCATCATGGCAACAGAAAAAAACAGAGCAAACACAAATCCGATAGAACTGTGTCCGCTCTTGATAAATAATCTGTTATGTCTACTATTCTGTTGAGAGGAAATCACCGCCACGCAAATCCATGGTTTCCAAAGCTTTACCACCACCTCGAGCAACACAGGTTAATGGATCTTCGGCAATTAATACAGGTAAGCCTGTCTCTTCCATTAGTAAGGTGTCTATGTTTTTCAACAATGCCCCGCCTCCGGTCAAAACCATACCACGTTCAGCAATATCTGCTGCCAATTCTGGTGGAGCTAATTCCAATGCGGCTCGCACTGCACCTACTATACCGGATAATGGTTCTTGTAATGCTTCAAGAATTTCTGCGCTGGTCAGAGTAAAGCTGCGTGGCACACCTTCGGCAAGATTTCGTCCACGAACTTCAATCTCAAACAAATCGCGGCTTGGAAATGCAGAACCAATCTCGTGCTTAATACGCTCTGCTGTTGTTTCACCAATCAGGGTGCCGTAGTTGCGACGAACATAAGACACAATGGCATCATCGAACTTGTCGCCACCTATACGTACGGACTGATGATAAACAATACCGCTTAAAGAAATGATAGCAACTTCAGTGGTACCACCACCAATATCCACTACCATAGAGCCACTCGCCTCTTCTACTGGCATTCCAGAACCCAACGCAGCCGCCATAGGCTCTTCAATAAGAAACACTTCTCTTGCCCCAGCACCCATAGCAGACTCACGGATAGCGCGACGCTCAACCTGAGTTGAACCACAGGGAACACAAACCAGAACTCTCGGACTGGGTCTTAGAAATTTATTTTCATGCACTTTATGAATAAAGTGCTGCAGCATTTTCTCAGTTACGAAAAAATCGGCAATGACGCCATCTTTCATAGGTCTGATTGCGTTAATATTACCGGGAGTCCGACCTAACATGCGTTTTGCTTCAATACCCACAGCGGCAACCCGCTTTTGGCCTGATTCATTTCGCAAAGCAACCACGGAAGGCTCGTTAAGGACAATGCCCTTATCCCGAACATAAATCAATGTATTTGCTGTTCCCAAGTCGATTGATAAATCGTTAGAAAACACGCCCCTTAATTTTCTGAACATATGCAGTAAGATCCCGTTCTTCTCTTTGGTTGCTACTTTATCCTATATTCGAGTAAAAATCGACTGTTCAATTGTAAGAAATTTAAATAATTGCGTAAATTTTGAGGTTACATCAATCCTGAAAAAATCAATACCCGCAGGGATCTTGAAGTTGTATTTATTTTCTCATTCATACATGTATAAAAAAAATTATTCTTATCAGACAGAAATCAAACGCCACCCCAAACCATTGTGAGTCAGACACAAACAAAACGGTACATCTACACGACTAAACTCAAGCAACAACATGGGCTGGCCATAAAATTAAAGGACAAAATTAACATTCAAGGACAAGAGTAGCAAAAGGCGCAATGGACTGATGATAATCTTACTGCAATTATCCTTGAACCTCATCCTGCCTTAATTGATAACAAACACCTCTTTCAATTTTTGTCGGTTGGTATCCATAAACCGCTGCCCAAATCCTTTCACTTCAGCGAGTTCTTCAATCGATTTAAACCCTTTGTGACTCTCTCTGTAAGCAATAATGGCTTGTGCTCGCTTTTTACCAATGCCTTTAAAGGAACCGGTAAGTGTGGCTAATCCTGCCCTGTTGAGATCTATTTTGACTGGCGCAGCCAGGTGATGATCTTGAGTTTTTTTAGGGACAGTATTTGCCTGAGCAGGAATGGTTACAACGAGTAATGATAATAATACAGCAATAAATCTTGCGTTCATGATATTCTCCTAATTGTTGGACTAAAACGGCTCGTTCCAGAGCCGTTGTGCAGTATCCCAATATTTTACCCAACTGTCGAGGGCATTTTCGATTTATTTTTGTTGAGAAAAACTGTAAAGAACATATGAAACGCACGATGTTAATTTCTTAACCATATCCAGATGCAGAAACTCATTGGGGCCATGAGCGTTTGAGTGTGGGCCTAAAACACCGGTAATCATAAATTGAGCTTTTGGAAATTGCTCCCCGAGCATTCCCATAAATGGAATGGTACCCCCCTCACCCATGTATGCTGCAGGTTTACCATAAAAAGTCAGTGATGCTTCATTTGCCGATTGCGCTAACCATGGTGAAAGCTCTGGAGCATTCCAACCTTTAGATCCATCATCAACCCTGAAACTGACTTTTGCATGGTAAGGTGGATTAGTCGTCAGAGTGTGGTGCAACAGGCGTGATGCTTCTTGCGGGTTGACCAAAGGAGGTAGACGCATGGAAAGTTTTAATGCTGTTTTAGGACGCATGACGTTTCCGGCATCGGCAATAGGTGGTAATCCATCAGCTCCAGTCACCGTCAATGCAGGCCGCCAGGTTCTGTTCAAAATCAACTCCGGCTCTTCCTGTTGAACCGGGTGAACGCCATTGTGCCAGGGAAATTCACTATAAACCTGGTTACCAAGCACCTCCGCACATTTTTTAGCCTGCTGGATGCGCTCTTGGGGAATATCACAATAAAGCTGTGACAACTTGATTGTTCCCGTGGTTTCGTCTTCTATTCGGCTGATCAATTGTCTTGCAACTCTGAAGCTGTCAGCAACAATACCACTGGCATTACCGGAGTGAACTCCTTCTTGAATCAGCTCAACCGTTAACTCGCCCACTACATTACCCCGTAATGATGTCGTCATCCATAATTGATCGTAGTTTCCGGCACCTGAATCAAGACAAATAACCAGGGATGGTGTGCCTATACGTTCTTTTAACAGGTCTATATAACGAGGTAAATCGTAACTGCCGCTTTCTTCACACGCTTCAATAATCAATACGCAGCGAGGATAAGGAATATTTTGTGCTTCCAGAGCACGAATGGCTGTCAGTGATGCGTAGGCGGAATAACCATCATCAGCGCCGCCCCTACCATACAAAAGGCCATTTTTCAGCACTGGCTTCCAGGGTTCCAAATCGTCATCCCAACCTTCCATTTCGGGTTGTTTGTCCAAATGCCCGTAAAGCAAAACGGTCTCATTTATCTGCCCGGGAATTTCCATAAAAATGAGTGGTGTTCTGCCCTCTAACTGCATGATTTCCAGCATCATACCCTTGGGTGCATGATCAGCACACCATTGAGCAATATGTGCTACGGCTTTATCCATGTAACCATGTTCTTTCCACATGGAATCAAAGTGGGGGGATTTGTTAGGAATTTTAATGTAGTCGCATAAACTGGGCAGTATTTCCTCCTGCCATTGCTGATTAACGTAATCAGACAGTTCTCGGGATTTCAACATGCGCTTGCTCCTTGATTAGTGCTATGATTTTATCCGTGGCAGACTCAATATTTAATGCCTTGATTTTACTTTTTATATCACCTTGATTTTGCA
The DNA here is from genome assembly GCF_001467535.1 of Legionella worsleiensis. GTDB lineage: Bacteria > Pseudomonadota > Gammaproteobacteria > Legionellales > Legionellaceae > Legionella > Legionella worsleiensis. Next base: position 207,488 of record NZ_LNZC01000031.1, on the reverse strand, counting down.
TGACTTCTTCTAAAGCGCTTAATAAAGTCTCTGCATTTAAACCCTGATCCTGAATCACCACGCTAATTCCCAATCCTTGAAAATAACGTGCGTTTTGTATTTGATCTCCTCGACTTACTTGCGCCGATAGTGGAATTAACACATGCGGTTTTCCTAACGCCAATATCTCATATAGGGAATTTGCCCCAGCTCGAGAAACGACCACATCTGAAGCTGCAAACAAATCAGCAAGCTCTTCGTGGGCGTATTCAAACTGGCAGTAGCCAGGGTATTGAAGCAAAAGGGGATCAATTTTTCCCTTACCGCATAAATGTATCACTTGAAACTGTTCGGTTAATTGCCCAATTGCAGCTCTCACGCTCTGATTAATTGAGCCCGCTCCCAAGCTTCCTCCAATCACCAACAAACAGGGTTTTTCAGGAGTAAAGCCACACCTCGCCAGGCCTCGGACTTTAGAGCCAGTAAACAATTGTTCACGTATTGGCGTACCGGTCACCTCAATTTTATCCTGTCGCTTGAAGTGCTTTTTTCCTGCCGCAAAAGTAAGACAAATTTTGTTCACAAAAGGAAAAGAAAGGCGGTTGGCTAATCCTGGGGACATATCCGATTCATGGGCGACTACAGGGATTCGATTCAACCAGGCCCCTACAACCACAGGGAATGCGACAAATCCCCCCTTGGAAAAAACCACATCAGGTTTTAAACGATGAAACAAGCAAAAAGATTGCATGATTCCAAAAAGAATTTTAAAAGGATCCAACACATTTTTCAGACTGAAGTAACGGCGTAACTTACCACTACTCACTGCATGAAAGGGGATTCCTATATTCTCAATCATCTCATGTTCTATCCCTTGTTCCGAACCAATATAATGGATAGTCCACCCTTCTGTTTTTAATTGTTTTATTAATGCCATATTGGGTGTAACATGGCCAGCGGTTCCACCGCCTGTAAATACAATACTCAAGTTCATAAGACTTCCCTAACCAATAAACTCAAATCGATTGCCTTGAGTGATTTTGTAATCGCCCCTACCGAAATAAAATCAACCCCACAGCGGGCGATATCTTCTATAGTGTCACTATTAATTCCACCCGAAGCCTCAAGTTCACAATATTTAGGCTGATTGAGCTGTACAGCCTGCGCCAAAAGATCAAGACTGAAATTATCGAGCAATATCCTGTCAGGATGCGCTGCCAAAGCTTCACGCAACTCATCAAGAGTTTCTACTTCTATCTCAACCAACACATGTTGGTTGGTTGCTCTGGCCAGACTAATCGCTTTAGCTATGCTGCCACACGCTTTAATATGATTTTCTTTGATTAGAAAAGCATCGTACAATCCCATACGGTGATTAACCCCACCCCCGCAACTTACCGCATATTTTTGCGCTTTTCGCAGGCCAGGTATGGTTTTACGGGTATCTAACAAGCGGGTTTTGGTTCCGGCTAATTTCTTAACGTAATGATGAGTTTGCGTGGCAGTAGCCGAAAGGGTCTGTAAAAAATTTAATGCCGTACGCTCAGCGGTTAGAATACTACTGGCAGTCCCATGCAGGACACACAAAGTTGCTGGCTTGTCCAGCCAATCGCCCTCGGCTACCAGCCATTCTATTTCAATTTTAGGGTCGACCTGGGCAAAAACTTCATTGACCCAAGGCTGCCCACAGACCAACATCGCTTCTCTGGAAATTATCTCTGCTTCAACAACAAGACGAGATGGCAACAAAGCAGCGGTCACATCACCGGTACCTATATCCTCTTGCAACGCACGCCTTACATCGGAGGCTACTTGTAGTGTGTCTATTTTCAAACCTTGAGTTCCTTTTTCTTGTTAGCATAACGCACTTTTAATAAGGGAGGCGCAATAAACGTAGTAACTAAAACCATTAAAACTATGGATGAAAACAACTCATCAGAAATGACGCCCAAGGTTCGGCCTATGGAGGCAAATACCAGTCCAACTTCACCACGGGGTAACATTCCAATGCCAATCAACAACCTATCGTCTTTACGATTTGCACCCAATCCACTGAGTAATTTACCTATTATCGCAGCACAAATTAAACCACTGGATAATACTATCACGTTCCAACTGTAAAATGTTTCCAACTTGACCTGCAGACCAATTACCATAAAAAACATAGGCGCAAGTATGGACTCCAAAGGAGAAATTAAATGATGGATACTGCGGCTTTCCTTTGGCGGCCCACCCTTTGCTTTAAAATAATCATCATGAATGATAACGCCAGCAGCAAAAGCACCGATAATTGCAGCCAAATGCACAAAGGATGCAAACCATGAAAGAGCCATAACAAAAATAAACGTGATAAACAGCGTCGATTCCCATGGCTCAAGAGGACGTAAAAATTGAACTGATTTACGTAAAAATATAGGCCCTAATACCAAAGCGCCCATGAAAAACAGGATAGACGATATGATAATTCGGAGTACCACACCCAAATCAACCGAGTTGCTTGTAACGACACTACTGACTACAGCTAATAAAATCAACCCGAGGATGTCATCCAGCATGGCTGCACCAAGAATGGTTCTGGCTTCCCGAGTACGCAGTTTATTCATCTCTTTCAGTACTCTGGCAGTGATGCCTATACTGGTAGCACTTAAGGTTGCTGCAATGAATAAATCCGCTTGTACATGTGCCTCAGGCAACAAAAAATATGCAGCAAAAAATCCGAGAATCATTGGCGCCAAAATACCAATCAAAGCAACCAAAATGGATTCTCTTCCAGTATGTTTAAGTTCCTCCAAAGAGCTTTCCAAGCCAACCATAAACAACAAAAAGATAACGCCCAGTCGAGAAAATATATCCACTATATAAGCGATTTTAAGATACTCAGTTCCCTCTGGGCCACTTAAGGCCTGGGTAATTTGCTGAGCATAAAAGGGATTGGGAATTACGGAATTCACTGCCTGACTAACCGAAACCCCCTCTAAAACTTCTTTCATCACAGTGAAAATTGAGGAGCCTTCTCTTAGGATAACGATGAGCTGATTACCAAAAAAATAACTGACATTTCCAACAAAAACCCCCATCAATAATTCACCCAGAACACCTGGCTGGTTAAAACGTCTGGCGGTATATCTGCCTATTATGGCGAAGAGTAAAATACAGGTCACACCAAGCAGAACCGAAGCAACGGGATCAGCATGATCATCAGCTCCTGAGGCGCAAGCAATTACAGGAAAAATGCCTGCTAAAAGAAACAACCATTTAGAACCTCGTATCATTACTGCCTCTCCCTTTACTGTGGTTACTTTGACAGGAAGATTACACGTAACGTCTTCCTGTCAGTCTTTTACTGTTTTGCCAAAAACAAACAGGTTTCCAAAACAGAATCAGGGTTTAATGACACGCTGTCTATGCCTTCTTTCATTAACCATTGTGCAAAATCCTGATGATCTGAAGGCCCCTGACCACAAATGCCTATATACTTGCCTGCATTTTTACACGCAACAATCGCCAAGTGTAATAACGCTTTCACAGCATCATTTCGCTCATCAAATTGCGCAGCAACCAAACCGGAATCTCTATCCAAACCCAGTGTTAATTGGGTCAGGTCATTAGAACCTATAGAAAATCCATCGAAATACTCTAAAAATTCACTCGCCAGCAAGGCATTAGAGGGGAGTTCACACATCATGATCACCCGTAAACCGTCTTTACCCCGCTCCAACCCATGCTGCTTCAATACCTGAATCACACCACTGGCCTCAGAAACGGTTCTCACAAATGGAATCATGATCTCAACGTTGGTTAACCCCATGTCCTCTCTTACTCGTCTGACTGCTTTACACTCCATAGCAAAGCATTCAGCAAATTGAGCAGAAACATAACGAGATGCCCCCCTAAAACCCAGCATTGGATTTTCTTCATGGGGTTCATATAATCTGCCACCAACAAGATTAGCGTATTCATTTGATTTAAAATCGGAAAGACGAACAATGACTGGCTTGGGATAAAAAGCAGCAGCAATAGTTGCTATCCCCTCTTTGAGCCGCTCTATATAAAATTCAACTGGTGATGCATAAGCAACAGTTTTGTCAGCAATAAACTGCTTAAGTTCAGTGTCTTCCAAAGTATCAAAATCCAGCAAAGCTTTGGGGTGTATACCAATAGTGTTGGAAATTAAAAATTCCAACCGGGCTAGTCCCACCCCTGAATTCGGAATTGACTGAAAAGCAAATGCTCTTTCTGGATTTCCCACATTTAACATCACTTTGATGGGTAATTCAGGCATGGTATCCACATCAAGTTTTACTTGCTCAAAGGGCAATAAACCCGCATAAACAATACCTGTATCGCCTTCAGCACAACTTACGGTAACGTCATCACCATCGGTAATGGTTTTGGTTGCATCACCACACCCCACAACGGCAGGAATACCTAATTCACGAGCAATAATTGCAGCATGGCAGGTTCTTCCTCCCCTGTTGGTTACAATAGCAGAAGCACGCTTCATGACCGGCTCCCAATCAGGATCTGTCATGTCAGATACCAGGACATCACCAGGCTGTACCTTATGCATTTCACTTATGTCTTTGATAATTTTGGCTTTGCCCTGACCAATACGTTGGCCTATGCTACGTCCTTCACTTAAAACTTCGCCTTTTTTCAACAAGGTATATCGCTCTAGTACCTGTTTATTGTCTCTGCTTTTAACCGTTTCAGGTCTGGCCTGTAAAATATATAACTTACCGTCTTTTCCATCTTTTGCCCACTCAATATCCATGGGGCGACCGTAGTGTTGTTCTATGATTAAAGCCTGCCGGGCTAATTCTTCCACTTCCAGCGCATTCAAAGAAAAAAGGAGTTGCTCTGCCGGATCAACATCAACAGTTTTAACCCGTCTATCCAGGGTTCGGTCATCACAGTAAACCATCTTTAGTGCTTTACTGCCAAGATTTCTGCGAATTACCGCAGGTTTACCTGCAACAAGTCCGGGCTTGTGAACATAAAACTCATCGGGATTCACCGCACCTTGCACAACCATTTCACCCAATCCATAAGAAGACGTGATAAACACCACCTGGTCAAATCCTGATTCCGTGTCCATGGTAAACATCACACCACTTACTGCCAAATCACTGCGGATCATTTGTTGAATACCCGCAGATAAGGCCACATCATGATGAGCAAAATTATGGTGAACCCTGTACGCTATAGCCCTATCGTTAAACAAGGATGCAAAAACATGTTTTATGCAATCCAAAACCGCATCAATTCCTTTGACATTCAAAAAAGTTTCTTGTTGACCAGCAAAAGAAGCATCCGGCAAATCTTCTGCTGTAGCAGAGGATCTTACCGCAACACTAAAATCATCATGACCAATACGACGGGCTAAATCCTCATAAGATGCTCGAACTGCATGTTCAAATTCAGGGGCGAAGGGGGTATTAACTATCATCTCGCGGATCTGCCTGCCCACTAGTGCCAACTGACACACATCATCCGTATCCAAAGCAGATAATTGCTCGTAAATTTTCTTATCAAGTCCATCACGTGATAAAAACTCCCGGAATGAATCTGCCGTAGTCGCAAAACCGCCAGGAACAGCAACTCCAGCTGAGGATAAATGACTGATCATCTCACCCAGAGAGGAGTTTTTACCACCCACCTGCTCCAGATCCCGCATTCCAAGTTGCGCCAAATCGATAGTATGTATTTTATCCGCCATATCAACCCCAAAGTCATAAAATGATAGCCATTCTACTTAAATTGTCAGTCTATTGGAATGAGAACCTTCAATGTCTTTGAAACTTGGCTCTGTAGCGGTGATTTGTATTGAAAAAACACCAGGTTATTCCCCAGAGCCTAAGGCATAATCACCCATTGTCCTTGGTGCAAATAGCCTATCCTGCAGCAGGATTATCAGCCTCGTCCGTGAATTTATCCTGATTTTTTTGAGCACGAGCGTTCAGATGACAAGCAAGCAAAGCCTTGGAAAAATCCCTGAAAAAGTTATGTTCGCCAATTCGACCAATAATACCCATTTTGCGTAGTTTTTTTTCAACCAACTCATTAGCACCACTGAGGATAACCCGAACCCCACGTTGTTGCATTCCGGCAATCACTTCATCAAGAGTCTGCAAACCAGTAGCATCTATGAACGGCACCCATCGCATTCTGATGATCACAATTTGTGGATCGGTATGGGTATAAGCCAGGGCACGCTGGAACAGTTCTACTGCACCAAAGAAAAAAGGACCTTCAATGGCATAAACCAAAACATCTGAAGGTAATTCAGCGATATTGTGCTGTAGCAATTCCTGAGATAAATCCTCCTGAGACATTTGTTGCACTTCAACGCCCAAAGCCATTTGCCGCATAAACAACAAAATAGCAATGATTACACCAATATTCACCGCCACAACCAAATCGACAAATACGGTCAAAAAGAAAGTCACCAACAATACGAAGGCATCTGCTCTTGGCGCCAAGCGAATTATTTTTACAAAATGATGCGCCTCACTCATATTCCAGGCAACAACAAACAATACAGCGGCAAGAGCCGCAAGCGGAACATTTACTGCCAGGGGAGCTAAAAACAGTATGATCAAAATCAAAGTAACAGAATGAACAATCCCTGATAGTGGGCTGTTTCCGCCATTACGAATGTTGGTAGCAGTCCGTGCTATCGCACCAGTGGCAGCAAATCCGCCAAACAGAGGCGTCAGGATATTTGCCAATCCTTGTCCAATCAACTCTCTGTTTGAATGATGTTGTGTACCGGACATACCATCTGCAACAACAGCGGACAACAAGGATTCTATCGCACCGAGCATGGCAATAGTAAAGGCAGGACCAACCAGTTCTATTATTCGATCCAGCCCCACAGAAGGCCAGGAAAAATCAGGTAAACCCTGAGGAATCCCGCCAAACATACTGCCTATGGTAGCTACTCCCTCAAAATGCATCATTGATTGCAGCATCGTTATTACCACCAAGGCAGTTAAAGGACCAGGAACACGCTTTAATCCTGGAATTTTGTTGGAGTAAATCACGATGAACAGAGAACTGACTCCCAACAAGGTGGTGGATAAATTCAGCTGAGGAATAATCTGGATCAAATGCCATAGTTTTTCATGAAAATGGGCGTCAGTTACAGGGGGTAATCCCAGAAAATACTGCCACTGCCCCACCCAAATGACTACTGCAATACCGGAAGTAAAGCCAATAATCACAGGACTTGGGATGAATTTGATAATTCCCCCCAGGCGGGCAAGGCCAAAAAACAACAGGATGAATCCAGCCATCATGGTAGCAATTTGCAAACCTGATATGCCGTATTTGGCAGTAATTCCGGCAAGCACAACGATGAAAGCACCCGTAGGGCCCGCAATTTGCAGCCTGCTTCCTCCCATTATCGAAACCACCAGACCCGCAACGATCGCTGTATACAAACCCTGTTCGGGCTTAGCTCCAGATGCAATAGCAAAAGCCATTGCCAAGGGTAACGCTACTACGCCAACAATTACCCCTGAGATAATATTGGGTAACCAATATTTTTTTTGAAACAGCCCTGCCCGGTAGGATTCGATTATAGTATTCATTAAAAGAGGACCAATAGATATTATTTTGGGGCTATTATACGCACTGGGATCAAAAATACGTAAATTATGATATAAAATTTCTCACTTTAATTCACATCTTGCCTCGCATCTAATATCATATGTGCTTTATTATCTGGGAAGGCTACCGATGACACTTTCAGCTTTAAACGCAATCTCTCCCATAGATGGTCGTTATATCAATAAAACCAGGGCGTTAAGTCCTTATTTCAGTGAATTTGCTCTAAATTACTATCGTTTGATGGTAGAGATTCGCTGGCTTGAATCTTTGGCAGCCAATGAAACCATTCCTGAGGTCCCTGCCTTAAGCGCCGACTCAAAAGCATTTTTATCTGCTTTGATTGATAATTTCGATGAATCCGAAGCCGCAAAAATCAAAGAATTTGAAAAGCAGACCAATCACGATGTTAAAGCCATTGAGTATTACCTGAAAGACAAATTCCAAAATCACGAACAACTGAAATCTACTGTTGGCTTCATTCACTTTGCCTGCACCTCGGAAGACATTAATAACCTGGCCTATGCGCTCATGGTAAAACAAGCGATTGCTCAGGTTATTCAGCCTACTCTGGCTGAAATTATGGGCAGCATCACCCTGCTTGGTAAACAACATGGCGATGTAGCAATGTTATCCAGAACTCATGGCCAACCAGCAACACCAACTACTATGGGTAAAGAACTGGTCAACTTCGTAGCCCGACTGAAAAGACCCCAGCAGCAACTGGCTGAAGTACTTATTCCCGGAAAATTTAACGGTGCTGTTGGTAACTACAATGCGCACATTATTGCCTATCCAGAGGTAGACTGGCGAAAACACTGCGCTAATTTCGTCACCTCCTTCGGTTTATCCTTTAATCCCTACACCACTCAGATTGAGCCACACGATGGCATTGCTGAAGTGTCACAAATTATGGTACGAATCAACAATATCTTGCTCGATTACACCCAAGACATTTGGAGTTATATTTCTTTGGGCTACTTTAAACAGAAAACTGTTGCCGCCGAGGTTGGCTCATCAACCATGCCCCACAAAGTCAATCCAATTGATTTTGAAAATGCAGAAGGAAACCTGGGAGTGGCGAATGCCCTGTTCATCCATTTCGCTAATAAACTGACTCAATCTCGCTTGCAAAGGGATTTATCTGACTCCACTGTACTTCGAAATTTGGGAGTGGCTTTTTCATACAGCCTGATCGCCTATTACTCCATTACCAAAGGCAATGACAAGCTGCAAATTAACAAAACAGCCCTGCTTGAAGATTTAAACTCCAATTGGGAAGTTCTGGCGGAAGCAGTGCAAACGGTGATGCGGCGATATAACGTTCCAGATGCATACGAACAACTCAAAGCACTGACCAGAGGTCAAGGTGTTGATGCTGAAAGTCTGAACCATTTTATTCAGAATCTATCCATTCCAGATGAGGCTAAAAAACAGCTTTCTTGCCTGACCCCCGAAACCTACACAGGTCTGGCAACACAACTTGTTAAGGCATTTTCATGAACAATACCTTATCCCAACAAGGACAAGGCTTTAAATACGATGTTCTTGTTATAGGTACAGGATTGGCCGGATTGCATTACTGCCTGCAAGTACTGGCAATCCAGCCTCATTTAAAAATTGCATTAATCAGCAAAGTAGAAGCAGCTGAATGCAATAGCCGCTATGCACAAGGCGGTATTGCTGCTGCTTTTTTACCAGAGGATTCTTTAGAATCTCACATTTCCGACACCCTGGTTGCTGGTGACGGATTATGTTATCAACCTGCTGTTGAATTTATTATTCGTCAGGGTCCAGATATCATCAAACAGTTGGTGAACTATACGGTTCAATTCAAACAAAACAAAAATGGCGAATTTAACCTGGCCAAAGAAGGCGGACATTCGCACAGACGCATATTCAATTGCGGTGATCAAACCGGTTTGACAATAACTGAAACATTAAATCATCTGGCCAGACAACACCCCCAAATAGATTTTTTTGAACACCACGTTGCGGTTAATTTAATCACTCAATATCTGCCCCACCGAACCGACAATCAAGGTGAGGTTTTAGGCGCTTATATCCTGGATTGTCAACACAATCGCATCCATACCTTTTTGGCCAATTGCGTCATTTTGGCAACTGGAGGCGCAGGTAAAACATACCGTTATACAACCAATCCTATGGTTGCCACTGGTGATGGCGTCGCTATGGCTTACAGAGCTGGGGCACGAGTGGGTAATATGGAATTCTATCAATTTCACCCTACTCTGCTGCACCATCACTCACTAAATAACTTTTTAATCTCGGAAGCCGTTCGCGGCGAAGGCGCATTACTCAAAAATCCCGAAACAGGCGAGCGTTTCATGAAGCATTACGCCCCTGAACAGATGGAACTGGCAACCCGTGATGTTGTTGCTCGAGCCATCTTTAACGAAATAGAACAAAGCCAGGCAGGATATGTGTATTTGGACATAACCCATCAAAGTAAATCCTTCCTGCAAAAACGATTTCCACAAATTTATGCCACTTTATTATCTGTGGGCATAGAAATGAGTCAGGACATGATTCCTGTAGTTCCTGCAGCTCATTACCAATGCGGCGGAGTTTTAACCGACGTTGATGGCCGTACCGATCTGAAGCGTTTGTACGCTATAGGTGAAGTCGCTTTCACCGGCCTGCATGGTGCCAACCGTCTGGCCAGCAATTCGCTGCTGGAGGCGCTGGTCATGGGAGCAAATGCAGCACGATGCACCCTTAAAGACATTACCTCACCTATTAAATCCATAGATGCCGTGCCCAACTGGAGCTCTCCAGGTGAAGTAAACGCCAGACGTGCCAGTCAAATTAATGCCCAATGGCGAGGCTTAAGAGGCGAAATGACCTCCTATGCAGGAATAGTTCGAACTGAAGCAGGTCTTCAGGATCTACTACAATTAATTATGAAACGAAAAAAAATTATTGAAGAATATTACTGGAAGCACAGCATTACCCGAGATTTTATCGAACTAAGAAATATCATTCTCAACGCAGAGCTCATCGTTAGGGCAGCTTTAGCTCGACGAGAATCACGGGGAGGCCATTACAGAGAAGATTTTCCAGGAAAAAATATCAAAGCTCAAGAGAGCATTGCCAAACTGGGGCCTGTAGATAATTCTTTAGGTTAGAAGGTCTTTGCTTTTTATGATGTCTGAATATTTTTTTTAACGAGCAAGATATTGGTTTAACCCATTGTCAACATCGCCTGATTCATCATCAGGTAAAGGATAAATTCTAACTTAATGATTTTATCCCTAATTACATTAGAGGCAGATTTAATGTTTAAAGATTCGACTATTTACCAACCAGAAACGACCTTAATGCACATACGAAATGATATGAGCATTTGCCAAAGTGATTACCCAATAGATTGGTATCAGGAAGACTTTATACCTTATGCCGAAGAATATCAGGCACTTCCTGATCGCAAATTGACCACTGTATTGGCATGGATGAAGCCCTATATCAAGAAAGCTCAAGATCACTTCGGAGATAAAATGCTCCTGCTTGCGCACTATTACATGGGAGGGGATATAGTCCGATTGATCGAACAGTTTGGCGGTCAAATAGGCGATTCATATCAACTGGCGCTTATGGCTGCCAATCATCCTGAAAAGTCTGTCATTATAGAGTCTGCCGTACATTTTATGGCGGAATCCATCAGTATTCTGGCCAACCCATCCCAGCATGTTTACATCACTAATCCCAAGTCAGGATGCACCATGGAAATGCTTGCCAAAGATTTTATGGTTGAACCTGCTTTTATGGATTTAAACGAGCGCTATGGTGCCGAAAACATTCTACCGGTTTGTTACATGAATACTTCAGGCCGAGTTAAAGCAATGACGGGGGCACAAGGTGGTGCAGTTTGTACCAGTTCTAACGTCAAAAAAATAGTTCAATGGGCACAAAAGCAAAATAAAAAAATACTTTTTATTCCCGATCAGCACATGGGAGAAAATGTAGCGTACTGGCTGGGTATTAAAAATCTTGCCTATTGGCCAGGTGGAACAGCAGGTGCTCGCTACTCTCTGGCGGAACAAGATAAAAAAACTCTGGATCAATTTGATAAAGCGCAATTAATTTTATTTGCGAGTGAATGTGCGGTTCACACCCATTATCAACCTGAAATGTGTGAATACTGGCAAGAGCAAGGTTATGCCACCATAGTACATCCGGAATGCCGTAATTCCGTGATTCGAGCAGCCCAGTTTTCCGGCTCTACTGCATTTATATGGGATCACGTGGTTCATGACAAAGCAGGAACCAAACGCTATGCAATAGGAACAGAAAACCATATGGTTGCCAACCTGAAACAATACTGTAAGGGGCTGGGAATAGAGGTGGTTAATCTGGCAGAGGCACCCAAAAATAATGAGGAAAAAGGCATAGGCTGTGGCTGCGCTACCATGTCACGTAATGATCCACCTCATCTCGTTGCTTTGGTTGATTTATTGCGCCAGGGTAAAAACATGGCCTACAACGAAGTTAAGGCCGGTGATGTGGTAAACGAATTTACCGGAATCAGAAACAGACTCCCGGTAAATGATCAACAATGGGTAATAGACAACGCCAAGAAATCTCTCGAAATGATGATTAACATAACAGAAGATCGTATTTAACGTTATAACTGGGTAGCATTTTCAAATTAAAGTAAAGGCACAGGTTAAATTGTGCCTTGAATCATTTCAGCGATGCCGCCCACGGCTGTGATGACGAGATTGTCTTTACTTAACAGCTCACCTCAGACGCATGGTCACAGGACAATGGCGCTTAATCGACTTTTAGCGTTCAGAAGTATCTGCCACATAAAACTCGCATTGAGTTAAACCCTGGGTACACACATAACCACCTAACGTATCTATCCAGTTATTATCCGTCCGGGCAGGAATTTTTGTCAGAATCTGCCACCAGATGGAATAGTCACCGACAGAGTTTCGGTACGTACAGGTCACACCTTGACCATAACTGGCAACAAGAATATTGGCTTTAACAAAACGGGTATTTTCTTCCCCTTGCGGTTTATTCACAGAAAAAGGATTTTCTACCCACGGAGATGGCGGCACCCCCCATCTCAAAGAAGTGGTGTCAGGATCAGGGCATTGAGTACAAAAGCCAGAAAAACTTTGAGCCAATAAAACAGTACCTAAAACCCAAAAGCCACATTTCTTCATACCTACCTCACTCAACACTGATTTAGTCTAAATATAATTCAAATTCAGGTCATTATTCAGTTAAGTGACTAAAATTGTCAAATAACAAAAAAATAGATGATTTATCAAGAACCATTAATCAAGATAATCCCTAAAGAACGCTGTTTTTTATTTTGAATAAAGATATTTTTTCTAAAATCTCTTGTTCGCATAATTATCTTTGTTATAATGGCCGCTTGTGCCGGGGTGGCGGAATTGGTAGACGCGCCGGATTCAAAATCCGGTGATGGTGACATCGTGTCGGTTCGAGTCCGACCCTCGGTACCATTGAGACATTTTGTAACAGTTCTCAATGGTTCACAACGGCACATAACCTCTTGATTCTTATTGAAATAACAATGACTTTCTCTTCTCAAACCTTTCTCAACTATTCGTTATTTTTCGCATATAACCGCGAGCACTTTGGGTAAGATCTTGGGTAAGACTTTTTATCCTTCCATTCAAAGTTGCCGCTTAGTTGAGGTAATTACAAATGCTTTCAGATGCAAAGATTAAATCCTTAAAAATAGAAGATGGAAAACGCCATGCTGATCGAGATGGTTTAGTACTTGAAATAAGACCTAGTGGTAAAAAGGTATTTATCTTTCGTTTTCAATGGGAAAAGAAACCACAAACAATGACGCTGGGCAATTACCCTAGTTTAAGTTTGGCTGACGCTCGTACCATTGCTATTGCACACCGTGATTTACTGAGCAAAGGGATTGACCCACGAAAAAGAGATGTTCCCGAAATCCCAAAGCTCATCTTTAAAGAAGTAGCGGAACAATGGCACGCAAAAAACTCTCATCTATGGAGGACAGTTACAAAAAACCGTCACCATAAAAGCCTTGTTAGAGATATTTATCCATACATTGCTAATAGCCCTATCGACACAATAACTAAAGCAGAGCTACTACAAATAATCCGCCCTCATGAAGCACTAGGTCACCATGAAATAGCGCATCGACTACATGCTAGATTAGAAGCTATCTTCGAATTTGCGGTTGGTTCTTCTCTTACAGAAAATTATCCTTTCATTGGACTGAAAAAAGTATTAGCTCCAAAACCACGTGTAATTAATCAGCCAGCAATAAATTTTAATGAAGCCCATGAAATGTTGTCAGTGATCAAACAAAGTCCAGCAACAAAAATAAACAAAATTTACATTGAACTCTTGGCTCATCTGTTTACGAGACCATCAGAGCTAAGACTAGCTCAATGGAGTGAGTTTAATCTGCAGCAAGCTGAATGGAATATACCTGCTGACCGCATGAAGATGGCGGCAGCGCATTGGGTTCCCTTATCAAAAAAAGCATTAGAGTTACTTAAAGAGCTGCGCCTTATTACCGGTTTCACTCCCTATTTATTTAATTCACCAACAACCAAAACACATCAACCAATCAGCGAAACCAGCGCACGCAAGTTGCTCCATAATTCGGGGTATAAAAATAGACACACATTGCATGGTTTTCGCGCTCTAGCCTCTACAGTTTTACATGAGCAAGGAGACTTTAGAATAGATGCAATTGAAGCTCAGTTAGCACATAAAATACAAGGAGTACGTGGAATCTATATGAGGGCAGATTTTAAAAAAGAACGTAGAAAGCTCATGGATTGGTATAGCAATTGGCTGTGTACCCCTTTGACTCAATCAATTAAATTTAAAGGAGCCCAATAATGGAAGTTTATGAAGATCCTGCTCGTACTGCAGAATTACTCCCGAGATTAATGAATAGTTATATTCCAGATGATCCCTACACTCCACAAACCATTTTATTTATACAAGAAAAATTGAATGAATTAATAAAAAGCGAAATTTCACCACAACACGTTATAATAATAATTTCTTCTTGGCGCCATTATCAAAAATTAATTAATACAGGTCGAAGTGCTAAATTGAGGAGGCTAAAAAGAAACATTCAGAAGCTCATCCCTCTTCGTGATGAAATTTTGATGGACATTCATAACAGCGATCTTAAAGCTTTTAACCATAAAAAAGAGGATATTTTAGCTATATTTGGCAAACGAGAAAAAATTGATGAATTTCAGAAGTACTTACATCGAAAACATGGATCACCTTATAACAAATACACCCTAACAAAACTATTTTATTATGAATTGCTATTCATAGGAGAATCTTTCGGATTAACCCCTCCCCTAAACTTTTATAAATCGAGCCCTTTGAAAGCTTTTTTAAAAATTATTGCAGAACCGTTACCTGAAAAATATAAGTCAACCGATGATATGCTTGAATTTTACTGTCAACAATATGATAACGCAAAGAAGCAAACACACATTCAAGATAAAATCACTGCATTAATAGAAATGAGTAGTTTATATCGATCAAATTTAATTAAATGGGAATTGTTATTAAATATTTACAGAAATGAAATTTCTCCTTTAATCCTATCTCATGAAGCACAGCCCAAAGACACAACATCATAAAAGACGCAGTGTCTTTCGGGTCAGCGATAAAAATATATTTCCTTTAAAATTCTTCTGAACTCGTGAGAAAGGTTCAGAAGAATAAGTCATTTTTTAACAACAAGATTTAAAACTCTTCTTAACTCCTAATAAAGGTTTAGAAGAAACGGCGTTTTTAAAGAAGAACAAGATAAAGGAGCAATATATGAATGAACTACCAATATTACTTTACCCTAATCAGGCTCAAAAACTATTAGGAATAGGTACTACAAAATTTTATGAACTTGTAAAACTTCCTGATTTTCCTAAACCAAGAAATCTCTTTGGCGGCAAGCGTTCTGTGTATTTGCGAAATGAAATTGAAGAATGGGCAACTAATCTTGCAAAAACAGAGGTAAAACAAGGAAATGGAGGGCGTTATGGAAGAACACCTAAAGATGATACTCAACCTATTGCAACGCAGAATTGTTAGTACTAGCAAACAATACGGGGCGAGCCAAGAATATATTCAACGCCAATTGAAAGAAGCTCACCACCAAGTTGAAATCTTAGGACAAAAGTTACATAGGAGTAACAAACATGGATTTTAATCAAATTATTCAAAACTTCCAAGCAGCAATGCCATTACATGGAGTTACACCCCCTCAGCATATTATTGGCGATGGCAAGTTGTACCGTTTTCATGTCCAAGGCGATAAGAGAGGATCTAAAAATGGCTATTATCTGCTTTTCATGAACCATATATCCTGTGGCATATTTGGCACTTGGAAAATAGGTATTACTCATAAATGGTGTTCTAAAAAGCGCGAATACATGAGTAATTGGGAATACAAAGAATACAAGCGACAAATCGAAGAGGCAAAACTACAACATGCAGCAGTCCGAGCCAGAGAACAAGCCGAAGCAGCAAGGCTAGCAGAACATATTTTTTATAGTTGTTCTTTTGCTGATCCTAAACACCTTTATTTGGTACGAAAATGTATTAAGCCATTTTATGCACGCCAACGAGGAAATAATCTTGTCCTCCCTGTAATAAACTTTAACGGCGAATTCTCAAGTTTACAGTATATTGCACCAAATGGGGGTAAGTGGTTTTTGTCTAATGGCGTTATTTCAGGGCATTTTATACCTATCCAGCATCAGTTAGTCGCTAGCAGAAAAATATTGATTTGCGAGGGCTTCTCAACAGCAGGTGCACTTGCCCAAAAATACCCAGACGCATGCGTAATTGCTGCCTGTAATGCTGGTAATTTAAAATCAGTTGCAGTTAGCATTCGTCAACATTTACCAGAATCAGAGTTAGTAATAGGTGCCGATATTGATCCAATTGGCTTGCTTAAAGCGAGAGAAGCAGCAAGAGCAGTTAATGCAACAATCATAAAACCAAAATTTCCATCAGGTGTTAGCAAAAAATTAAACGACTTCAATGACTTGTTTTGCTTGGTTGGTTCAGGGGAGCCACAAGTATGAACACCCCCGATTTAGATACATTCAAAAATTCTATTGAAATAGAGGATCTTCAAGTAAGGGCTGTTAGTCTGAGTGAACTTTTAAGCATGGAGTTACCCCCACGTGAAAATTTATTAAATCCTTGGTTACCGAGATCAGGATTATGCATGGTATACGCCAAGCGCGGTGTCGGTAAAACTTTTTTTGCCCTTGAAATAGCAATGGCTCTAGCATACGGAACAAGTTTCCTGTCGTTCACTGCCACTAAGTCAGTTAAAGTCCTCTATATTGATGGAGAGATGCCCGCAAATACGATGCAAAAACGCTTAGCTGAAATAGAAAAGCGAATGTCTGCTAATGAGCAAATGATTGAACCATTTTTTATTACACCGGATTTGCAGGGTGATTTCATGCCGGATTTAAGTACCTTGGATGGGCAAGAATCAATCCGTACAAAGACTGATGAGGCTGATTTAATTATTGTGGATAATATTTCAACCTTAGGCGGGTCTGCCAAAGAGAATGAGGCTGAAAGCTGGATTCCTTTGCAACAATGGGCATTATCTCTAAGAAAACAAGGTAAAAGTGTATTGTTTATCCACCATGCTGGCAAAAATGGTAATCAAAGGGGAACCAGCAAGCGTGAGGACGTTTTGGATACCGTTATAGCCCTAAGGCATCCATCAGATTACGAACCATCTGATGGGGCTTGTTTTGAACTTCATTTTGAAAAAGCACGAGGTATGGTCGGTGATTGTGTCAACCCTATCAGATGCTGGCTTACGAATGAAGGTTGGAAATATGAGTCACTTGATCAAAATAATTATCAACGGGTGATTGCGCTTGCAAATGAAGGGCTTTCACAAAAAGATATTGTAATAGAGCTAGACCTTTCAAAAAGCCAAGTAAGTAAATTACTCAAAAAAGCCAGAGAACTTGGGGCAGTAAAAAAAGATGGGTAACTTTCAATACTTGGCTCAAAAAGTGTTATCTAAATATAGTCATGACACTAAAGTTAGCCATGACACTAAAGTTTCCTGTTTCACACCCTTAGGAAAGGAAACTGGAAACTTTCAGAGGAAATCAGGAAACAACGCTGGAAACTTTAAATACACATATCATGAAGAAGAGCTGTGTACATCTGGTTTTAACGAGGAAACATTAAAAGAAACTAACAGGAAACCAGAATCAAGTAATCAGGAAACTTTTGTAGTAAAAATCAATGATAAAAGTTTCCTGATAAAGAATGGTACAGTAGGGATGCTGAATGGTTTTTTTTCTAATGCTGCTGGATTGAATATAGATTTATTACCTGATGACAAACGTTGGCTTAAAGCGGTTTGTTACGGGATCAATAATCCAACACTTACCAGTTTATTAAGTGAATATATTGATCGCTGGCGTAAGGCAATTGAGCGAGAGCTGGTAACATATAAAAAACAAAACGTAGGAAGGCGAGCAGCAAATATTTGGTTAAGGGAAACTCTGACAAATCACATATCATGAGGTGGGGCTATGACGATTAAAAAACATCGAGGCAATCTGGTTAAAACAGGAAAGTCACTCCAAATAGGGGCTCAGGAGTCTATAGTTTTACGGGACGAAAAGGCCATCACTGCTGTTTTAGGTAATTATGCGACAAAAGGCACGGACTTTACAGGTATGGGTGCTGATGAAAAAAAGCAACGAGAGGATAAATTATATCAAGCAACAAAGATCCTGACAGATGCTCTAGGCGCAAAAGGGTTGGTTGAGCATCTTCTATCGACCCAATTACTTGATATCCATGAGTTACAGCAAAGATTAATAGTGTATGCAAATCGTTCTATGCACTACCCAGAGGAGAATCAATATTATATTAATGCAGTTACCAAGCTCTCAAATGCTTTCGTTTCTCAAATAACGCTGCTACAAAAACTGCAAGGCCAGAGCCAGCAAAAGGTTACTGTAGAGCACTTACATGTCCATCAAGGGGCACAGGCTATCGTTGGCCAAGTAAATGCAAATAATACGGGGGTAGCTAATGAAAAATAAAATTAACCCCATACAAGCGGCTGATGGAACTGCCTATCCGTTTTTACAGTCACCCCGTTGCCAAGCTAAAACTAGGCGGGGAACAGCATGTCAAGCACCAGCAGTGACTCATAAGAAGGTCTGCAGAATGCATGGCGGAGCAAAAGGTAGCGGTGCTCCTATTGGTTCTCGGAATGCATTGAAACAAGGTTTTAATACTAAAGAAACTAAACAACTTAAAAAAACTGTGAAGTTGATGTTTAAAGAATTATCTTAATCATCAGCATAGATTGTGGAAGAGCTGCCATCCGAGTTAAATATCGTGGCGCCCCCATTCCCATCAGAATTAAATATAGTTCCATCAGCCATAGCTAAATTGCTTGTTATTCAACATATAATTAGTATTAAATTCTTCATTCGTAGTCTCCTATAATTGTGAATATTGGTGTTGCAGGTTTTAATCAATTACATTGATTTTCTTAGCTTCATAAACTCTACAACTTTGGCCATTTTTTCTAATTCGCCTTTAAATTCTATTTGATTGACTGCTAGTTCTATTATTGGTGATTCATGCTTTTTATTTTGTTTCATGCTACTCAATTCATCAGCTCTCACACTTATTTCGGTCCATGAACCAGGATATAGATCTTTGGTAATATAGTATTTTTTTGTTTCAATTTCGGAGTTTTTATCTGTCAGGAAAGAAAAGGATATTGTGATTTCCTTTGCCACATAATTATTTGGGTTTCCGATTAAAAACTTACCAACATATGAATTACTTTTCTTTGGCTCTTCTTTACAAAAAATAGTCATAAATCCGGCATTTGTTTTAATAAATGAATATTGTTTTTTTATATTTTCAATCTGAACTATTTGTTCTATAAATTCCTTGGCAAAAGAAGAACCTATCTTTTGTAATGAATCGTTCATCCGATCCAATTTATGGGATAAGGAGGCATTTCTAAGCTCTAACAAAGCAACGTCCACTTTTAAAGTAGATATGGTATTTATGTATTGATAAAAACAAAAAAATAGACCACTTGATATAAGTACTCCAATGAGCACTTTTTTTAATATTTTCATTTTTTTACTCTCCTCGTAGGTCGTATGCCTGTCGTTTTTAATCGTTTTCATTGCTTGGCTTTAGTGCCTATTTTTTTAAGTTGGCGAAGTTGTTCTCTCATAATTTCCATTTGTAATTGGCGCATAGCCTCTTCTTGTCTTTGCATGTTTATTGATTGTTGTGCTTGCTGCGCCGCTGTAATGTTATTGCCAAACCTACTTCCTGAATCTAATCCTTTTGAAAAGGCATCCATCCCTGACTCTGGCATAGGTATATTCAGATAAGCATATAAGTTTATTGTAATAAAATTGAAAATAATAAATGTAATGATTTTAGCCACATTGATTCTCTAATTAATAGCAAACGTTGTTATGACAATGAATGCCTGAGCGTGGATTACTTGATCTATGTCGTTGAACAAAAGTGCCGTTTTTTTTGAAATACGGCCTGACACTATGAGTCCTACCATAGCTAGATCCATATTTGGGTGTCCGAGGCAAATGATAGTTATATCGCTTGGCATGTGATGGTGTGAGATGAATAAGACAAAATAACGCACCCAATAATAATACTTTTAATTTCATTGATTACCTCAATAACAGGATAAGAAATTAAATAGTGGCCTCCAATTATTATTGTTTTTGTCGAACTCTTTTGTGAGGTCGTGGAATAGAACTATTTATATAAAATGGTTTTTCTTTGATCATTTGTGATGAATGGTAAGGAATCCTTACTATATTGTCAAGGCAAAAACTAAGAATCTCTTATCTATATTTCTATTAAAATAATCGAGCTAAGAGAGATGGTTGATTCACCTCTACCCAAAAGATTAAAAGAAGCCAGAAAAATCGCAAAGATATCTCAAAGAAAATTAGGAGTGGCTTCAGGGATGGATGAATTTTCAGCTGGTCCTCGCATGAATCAATATGAGACAGGGAAACATACTCCTGATTTCCTTACATTGAAGCGTATTGCTGATGTGCTTCTTGTACCCACTGGATATTTTTATACTGAAGATGATCGTTTAGCCGAAATAATAAGAATGTTTGGCCAACTTGATGAGGAGCAACAATCAAAGATTTATAAAATTATTGCTTGGACACGATCAAATAAAGAAATTAATAGATAGCTGGGGTGTTCAGCCTTGCCCACTACAATTATATAAATGCTTCTGTTTCCCTTGAAACATTTTTTTGTTTCGTAATAATCGCAGTGCCTTGAGGGGACTGTAACGTTTTGAAATCCACTATGGAATGGTAATTCCTGTATTTATTAACCAACACTGATATTCCAGAGTCATATTTATAAGATATGACCATGTCATAAGCTGATTTAACAATTTCCTTATTAAATTGTCTTACTTGAGATGGTGTTAACTCTATGTAAGACAAGCCTCTTCCCAAACTTGCTCGAATTATCAAAGCGTACTCAGGCGTCAATGGCAGATATATTGGATCGGGTTTTCGATACGCTAATGTCTCAAGTGCTACATGAGTCTCTGAAAGAAAAGCCGGCAAAATACAAGGCGTATCAGACGTGATAAATTTAGTACTGGATTTATTCACTAATATCTCCCAATTTCGGTGATATATTAAATTTCCAAACTCCCCCAAAAATCCAGCACTTCTTGCTTTAAAATAATCTTCATCATCAACCCGAGCTTTAATTTTACCATCTAAAATAGCTTTTTTTGCCGTTAGATCTAAATCGACATGATTAGATTCAGCTAACATCTTTAATAAATAGTCATTTAAAATACGCTCCTGCTGTTCTTGTCCTAAACCTACCATAGTAGGAGACAAGCATCGCAGATATGCTATATATAAACTAATCCGAGACAACAATGTTAAGCCATCTTCTTTGGGGGTAGAATTGTTAGTTGCAATAATTTTTTTGGACTTAACGGATTCTATAAAAAGGTTCCACGCTGGTTCTAGATTGGAAAGCACCTGACGCACAGCAAATATATTTTCCAGACCATGACAAATATCACCACCTTTTGCAGTACATATAGAGTTTATCGGCATGTTCTTTTCAAGTTTTTCTTTTTTTCTATAGACAAAAACATGTTTTGGAATGCTGATAAATTCCTTTAAATATGTACGTGAAACATAGTGATCATCTCTATTTAATGACTTATCCACCATAAGGAATGTTACCTGAGCGATGCAAAAAACATATTGTCCTATTAAAAAATGAGCATATCAAGACACTGATGATAGCAGTAAGGCTGAATTTTATATAAGCGCTTTGTAGATAACCTTCACGTATCAGATTGATTTTTCATCAATTTTCAAGCTAATTAGGCCATAATTGACAAAATATTGACCATGGTGTATACTAAAGAAGGTTGAAGGAAGAATTATATGCTGTAGGACTGTA
The DNA here is from genome assembly GCF_001467535.1 of Legionella worsleiensis. Classification (GTDB taxonomy): domain Bacteria; phylum Pseudomonadota; class Gammaproteobacteria; order Legionellales; family Legionellaceae; genus Legionella; species Legionella worsleiensis. The sequence goes on along the minus strand of NZ_LNZC01000031.1, from coordinate 185,354 downwards.
CTATAAATAATTCAAATGGAAATAAAAAAAATCCAACTTACTACGGGTCATTTTTTCAAATGATACCCGGTACTTCTGTTCTATTCATTTTGACAGTTTTCTTAAGTTCTTCTTTAAACAACTTCAATAAACCATTTTTGATAAGGAGAGAACTTATGAAAACTTAATCTTCCTTTAATAAGGTTAGATTGTATAATTATAACGCAAAATGATTATAACTATCTTTCCTATATTAGTCAAATAAAACACGCGAAGAATTGATGAGGAAAATTCAATCACTTCGTTGTAATTAAGCACGTCCAATTTATATAGGATAAATAAATGAATAATATTTTAATTGATGCAATTCAAAACAAAAAAACAATTTCTTTTTCTTATCATGGTAAGAAAAGAGTTGTACAACCTCACCACTTAGGAGTTTTTGGTATTCATGATCAAATACATGCATATCAAGTTAACTCTGAGTTTACGACACCCGGCTGGAAAAATTTTATTGTATCTTCCATGCAGGATATTTGTATTAATCAACTCAATTTATTTGTGCCTCAAAGTACATATAACCCGAGTAATTCGAAATACTCAAGAATATATGCATCTGTATTAGACATAAATAACTCCGATCGTTATGATCCAGATGATCCCAACGACTCTGGTTTTCAAATATAAGAGTTAATTTATCAATAGAATGATATCTAAATATTCGCAAAGTAATGTAAGCCAGGGATCTTGATTATTAATTAGCAAGATCCCTATTAATAACTATTTATAATTCGTATCTTTTCGTAATCATTCAAATCAGCTATCATACCCAACGTTGGGTAAGATATTGGGTAAGTTCCGAGTTCTTATTATTCTAAGCCAATAAAATCAAAGGGTTACAACGAGGTTCGAGTCCGACCCTCGTACCATTGAGCAATTTAGTTACAATGCTTGATGGTTTACAACGGCACATATCCTGCTCGTCTTTATCAAAATTTTTCATCTACTACCAAACACAATAACCTGCAATTTTTATAATATTTCGAACAATATATACTTTTTGTAACTCCCCCACGTCATCCCGAGCGCTGCGAGGGATCTCCTTGCATTGGCACACTCTCTAACATAGCGAGCTATATAAATCGTCCCACTCAGGATTTAATGAATTAATCAGATTCTGCTTCTTTTTTCGAGACCAGCCTTTGATTTGCTTTTCTCGCTCTATAGCCATGACGATACCTGAACACACTTCAAAATAAACCAATCGATCCACATTGTATTTTTGGGTAAATCCAGCCACCAGTTTGTTCTTATGCTCATAAACACGGCGTATCAAATCACTGGTGACGCCCGTATACAAAACATTATTATGTTTATTGGCCAGAAGGTAAACGTATGATTCCGTACGCATATACTATTCCTTATTAAGTTGGACTGTATTGTTATTTCAGATTCCTGATAACACAGGGATACTACCAGAGAAAATAGTCTGAATGGAACTGATAATGCTCAGTCCTTGTTTGCGGATTGCGCTGATGAATCCGCATATACGAGCAAATTGTTCAGCGCCTTGATCGGTTCGAAAACCACCAGATATTTTTTGTTTGCATTTCATCATTCGCAAATCACGCTCAGTATCATTATTGGTAAATGGAACTGACGGATCATGGAAAACCCGTAAAACGTCCTGTTTGTAATGAAATAACCGCAATAAAAGATTGTGTCCTGTGCGTTGAGGTTGTCGATCTTGCTTGCCTTTACATGGCAATGGCGGCAGTGCTTCATGATACACCAGCCCATCTCGAATAATATTGTTGTAAATATTGGTCAACCACTTGATGCGGGCAACAGGTATTACATGATGTTCATGAAAGTGACGACAGCGAAGAGCAACACGTAATAATCGAGTCATAGCTTGTGCCCATGGTTCTTTGTCATGCTCGATTATTGCTTTTAATTCAGGCAGTTGATGCTGATTGCATAAGGAATACTCAACACCTTCCAGATTGTAATAGCTTTTCCAGTGATCATGGATGACCGTGCCTGAAAGTCCATCCAGTAATGATTTTCGTTTTGGAGATACGTGATAATAAGTTGCCGTTTTAGTTGATGCCACATGCAGCTTGCTGCTGTGCGACTTTTTCCAGTTCAGCACTCTTTGCCAAAAGCGTTGATATGATTTGTTCGTAATCCTTCATGCCGCTATTTGATCATAACCAGATAATTTTCCAAGTGTTTTTTACACTATTTTAGTATGTGCCAATGCAAGGAGATCCCTCGCTATGCTCGGGATGACGTGGGGAGTTACTAAAATTCTAATCGAATATTTTACGACATATTGTTTGATAGAGGGATTATAAGATTAGGTAGGGTGAGTCAGCCTACCTAATCTTAATTCTGGGAAATTTTGTGACTGTCTTTAAAGTTCAGGATAATTTTTGTGTAAACTTCAATCACATTCATCTGCCAGTTTTTCAACTACCTCTCTACAAAAAAATAGTCAACCCTGATGCAGGATTACATGCCAGGAGATAGCGCTTCACTACTCTCGCTGCTTATACCTGCCATATGCAATCCTGTTGAGATGCTTCGAGTTAACATAGCCACAGCGGTTAAGGGTAATAAAAACAGGTCAATTATCAGCTGCCCCAGACTGACTATGATAGTCTTGGAAAGATTTAGAAAAAATGAACCGCTAACATCATCTCCGCACAGATCACTAATAGCACCAACCGTAGCAGATAAAGCAGAAAAGCCTATGACCATAGCAGGGTAAACAATTAGCGTAGCAGGCACCAATACACACAAACCTATCATGGCCATGGGAATAAACGTATGGCGTGCGCAATAAACAAATTCTTCTCTTGATTCATAAGGTTCAAAAAACATTTGACCTACTGTTCGGCGCTGACGAGGCAAAAGCAGATCACCCATTAAACGATTTTCTGTGGCTTTGTGTGAACCGGTTAAAAAACCTGTTGTGAACAATCTACTCATAACTCCCCTCTAACTTCTGGTTTTAATAGTTACCTAGAATACATCAATCACAAAAATAACTCAATGTGAGTTTTTATTGGATAACAAATCCCCTGACCATGTAAAACAAAAACGTCACTGAAAAAAACAAGAAAGGCCAATGAATTAAGTAAAAGTTCTTTTGCGTTGCGCTAAAATCTGATTTTCAGCTTAAAGAATGTCTAAAATGTTCTTCAATAATGACAATTTGTTTCTTTTCTTAATAATTCAATAAGATATTTATGCTATTTTTAAACATAGAGAGAACCTAAAAATGAGAGTATCACGATGCCTATGCCTTTCTTTGACGACAGTCAGTCAGAAACATACACTCAGGTTTTAATTAACCGCTTCGTGGCCCTTTCCAAAGCAATTAAAGAGGGAATAATAACCCCTGAGGAATTGCAAACAATCAGTGCCCTATCCACAGCATCCTTAGCAAGTAAAGGTGAATTAATCGCAATCGGTACTTTTGATGCCAGCAACTCACCTGATCTGGAATTAAAAAAATTATACGATTTACTCAAAACAGCACCTGAATTATCCATTCAAGAAGCAACCCCCTTGGTTAATGCCCTCAAACGCTTTGACACGGAACACGGTGAGTACCTTTCTTTAAAACCACTTGCGGTGCAAAACGATCAAACTCTGGCATTAAGTCTTAATGACATGGCCGCTTTATACCCGTTGATTATTCAACACATGAGTTTTACCCGGGAACAGGGAGAAATGGGTGACCAGTACCGTATTCAATTTGATGAGCTCGCTGCCCGAACTAATTGGCTCAACTGGCAAAGCACTCGCCCTGCTCACATCCGTTTTGATCCGTCAAAAAGCGAGCAACCCGGTATTTTTGAAAAATTTCTTGCCGATCAAATAAAAAAAGATGAATGGCTTACCGACCTCGATATTCGCCGGGAGTTGAGCCAACTCGGATTAGAGCAACATGTGCATGTAGTTCCTTTCAAAGCGGATGATATTGGGCTTGCATTGCATTTTGCAAGACAAAAGCATGAGCTTGATGATCCCAAACAACCCTACTCTATCCCACTAATCGTTAATCTTGGAGAAGACGGTCACAGCCGCATAGACTCACGGGGCATGCACTGGACTCGAGTCATGGTAAACGTCGATCCACGTCAAGATCCTGTAACGATTTCAGCAGATTATCAAGACGAATTATTTTTACACGAAAGCAGCAAAAAGCAGATTACCAGCGTCCTCAAAAGTGCACTCAATTACCGAGAGCAACTGGGCGGATATTCTGGAGGTGACGAGTTTAAAGTGTATCAGGCATTTCCTGAGTGCGACAATCCTACTATTACTGTTAATGGCTCTGGTGAACAAAGGGATGGGTTTACCTGCGGCTACAGAGCATTAAAAGGAATAGTCCATGATCTTATCGCACAAGGAGAGATCGCAACAGAAGACAATGAAGAATACCAGGCGCTCTTGAATTGCCACGATGCCAAGAGCCTGCGTGACGTTATCCAACGCTCCTTACTGGGTAATCAACACATCTCGGAAGAAACGAAAAAAGCACTTCACCACAACGTTCCTCAAAGCGTTTTTCAGGAAACTCAAAACGGAGAATTTGTGATTAATCCCGCACTGGTTGCAGGACAAATTCTCTCCTATTCAGAACCGGAACGTAAAAAGAACCGAAAAAAAGGAACGCTCAGTAGCGAAAGATTGGAGCAATTACAAAAAATTGTCGACGACAATAAAAAAATTGACTCATTACTTAAGCTTGATGTGATAAGCCAAATAGCAACTGCGAAAGATGATCCTCTTGAAATTAACTTAAAGGAACTCATTGAAAAAGCCGGAGAACACGAAAAAGACACTCAGCTGATATTGCGGGTCGTGTTTGATCAAATACGGGCTAATGAAGAATTAATAAATCTTAAGCTTTCTGGAACAAAACCGCTAAATTCTGAACTTTTGCATCAAAAAATTGATACAGTACCATTGAAGGTTCAACTGAGTTCTGATGAAGATACTCTTGGTGACTACTTAAACATCATCAACGCCCGTAACAAGCTGATGGACAGTCTTAACATTCCTGGTTCAGATGACAGCGATCCGTGGGATACTTTATTCGAGCACCTGCTGTTTACTCCCTCTGATTTCCCATCAGGTGCACGTTTGGAGTGGAATAACCATTACCTCAAGCAAAGTGCTGATGCCACAGTTGCACTGGGTGCGACCGGATTTACCAAGCTGTTACAGTACGCAGCAGCAAACCAAAATCGTTTTGCAGAAGCCAATCATCCCTTTACAGAATTTGATACCGCCCATACTAATCCTGCTCATGAGCTCCAGAAAACTTCTGGCCTAGGGTTTCTTACAGCATTAAAAGAACACCTGCAATCTGACGAGCCTTTTATCCCTTTTAAGCGGTTTAATTTGAGTATTGCTGATTTAGCCAAAGTCGATCAGACTCAGTTAATCCAGGAGCTGACTGCTGTCCTCAAATCCATGCAAGCGCCAGGACTGGAAAAACTGGAACTGAACACTGACTCATTGGAACATTTTCCCGAACAAACCGTAGATGCCTTAATTGCTTTGGTGAAAGACAATAACTATTCCACCGTTATTTCGTTTACCGGCCCCAAAGCAAGCATCAGTCCTTCATTACAAGAAAAACTGTATGAACTGGAACATGCGGCTTTATCTAACAAACGTAAAGGACTCACTACCCCGAAAAACCCTGATGCCACTGCTGCGATATCTCAAAAGCAAGAACCTGTGGTGTTGGGTAAAATTGGTAAAGCCATTTTCAAAACAGAAGGACTGCAAGGATTAAGCACCGAAGTGCAAATTCAAGAGCAGCAACAGCAACAGGTTCAGCAACAAATACAAACAGCGCTGGATAACGAAGAGCTTCCCGATGAAGATGAGTTGAATGAAGAAGCATTTACTCCTTACACCGGGGAAGAGGAATTGCTTACTCGAGACACCATAATAAAACTGGCATTCTTTATTGCTCAGCGTCACCCCCATTTACAACCCGAAAAGTGTTGGGATTTAATTACCGGCCTGCATGCCAATCAATTCAAATACGGCATAAAAAAAATGACAGTATCTGCCGCTAAAATGCTGATAGATAATTTAGAAGACGTGCAGTACGGACTGCATCCCGACAATTTACCTAAAGGATTTTCCCTGCAACAAGACCCCAAAGGCGATCTGGTTCTTGCTTATACTTCGTTAAACCCCGCAATTAATCTTAATGAATCACCCCTTACTGTTCGTTTTAGTACGCCTATGGCACCCAAAGAATGGTCAGGTAATGCATTGCAGTTCATGACACGAGAACAGGCGCAAAGTATATACCGCAGTGTTATAGAACCAATGAAAAAACCAATACCTACTTTAGATGAATGCATTAATGAATTTTTCTTTTTAAAAACAGGTCGTTTAACTGCAGCCGGTAAGGAAAAAATACTCGATGATGCCCAACGTAGTGCTGTTTTTAACGGCTTTATTGCTGCGATGGCCACAAAAGAAGAAGCACTTACCATTAAAAAACAACTTGATTCTCTTTTTGGCGCAGAGTGTCCACCAGCGACTTATCAGGCATTAAGTGAAGTGCTTTATGAACAGGGCGTTTCAGGGCTAACCAATCTGTTAGAGGATTTAAATCACATAAAAACCCAGAAAGGTGACGCCTTTTTTGCAAGTTTTAAAAAATGCTTTATAGACCCATCCCGCAATCTTAACGAATTAACAACCGAAAACTCACGCAACGCCATGAAGAAATTATTAACTTTTTCTTCAGCCCAAAGCGCATGGTGGCAGTCACTAACCGAACAGCATACCACCAGTTTACAATACCATCCGGCAACTGACGAAGATGGATTTACTGTGTTGCAAACGCCAGGAAAACGCTGGACAAATTTGGCAGAACTGACCGAAGGATTTATCTATTTTTGCGGTCAACTCAATGAAATCAATAGCAGCATAGGGCTTACCGAATACTGCCCCTTGTCTGGTGTGGCTGACATGCGTGTGGGTTTGGATCGCCTGATATCGACCATACTGCCCAATGCATTGGACGTAGAAGAACAATTTTATCAAGGCTTACAAGGATTGTCTCTTGACGGACTAGGACCTTTTTATGCCTCCCGCTATGAAGGATTTAAAATCGTTACTCCTGCCATGCAGCTAAACCTTGATGACAGTTACAGTGAAGACAAAAATCCTGCAAACAGAGCACAGGTAAACAAACGATTTGCTGCCGGAGATTTGTGTTTTCAAAGTGACAAAAACAGCATTGCACCTAATTTTACTGATCCAGTCATAGATGCGGACGAAAAAGTTACCTCTCTCTTTTTACGATACATAGCAACCTTTAATCACAGAGCGCCCTTAAAAAGATATATTGACGCACAAAGCAAACTGTCCAATGTAGGAAATAACGATTCAGATACAGTTCAAAGCGATGCATTAATTACCTTACTAGCAGTTTATGGGACAGGAAAACGAGGCAAACACTTTACAGACGAGAACATCGATCATCTTTTAAATTGGAAAAACGCTTACGAACCCGACTCAGAAGAATACAACAATATTTCAAAAATACTTCACGCCTGGATTGGATTACAATTCTACTCTATCCATCCTACATTAACCGAGATTATCGGTATTTCAGAATTAGCGCTGCAAACAAATGATCCCGGTCAATTCATGAAATCAGTACAGTTTATAATAAACGTCTATTGTGGAGTGAATAACCAGGAAGGCATTAAAGCCACTCATCACTTCATCGAAGCGTTAATGACCCTGAGCCAAAACAAAAATGCCTCGAACCCTAATATTTTTCTGGCTTGTGCTGAACAGGTTCAAGAGCTGAATACCTCGGGCAGTATCCAAAGAGAATTCGCTTTATCCTGTAATCTAAGTGCCGCAACAATAAAATTACTTGCGGTTTGCAGTTCAGAAGAATTGAATGAAGAAAATGCTCAACAAGTTGTAGAGACATTACATTCTGAAATTGAACGCTGCCTGAAAGCACACGGAACACAAACGACCCTGAATTTACTTGAGTTGCTGGGTAATATTGATTTAAAAAACTCAGCAAATTTGCCTTCTCTAAAAGAACTGACAGCCATAATCAAAGACATTGCTGAACAGGCCCCTTCCCCTAATTACAGTTCCTTAGAGGAACTGGTAAAAGGTAAATTACCGGAACAGTGCGTCATTCAAATGGCAAAGGTAACCGCTGCGCCAGCCGAATCTTCTGACAACTTACACACCATCATTACCAAGAATATGGGTACAATAAGAACGGAGTTAGCTCAATACAAAAGCCATCTTGGCAAGGGCTTTTATGACAGTCTTGCAACGCCCGAAGGCGCACATATTTTATTAAAAAAACTCAATACCCTAGGCGATGTAAGCGGATTTTTGGGGAGCATGGTTCAGGGTAAAATTAAAGACGTCATGTTAAAGGTGTATGACAGTGTCCTATTTGACGGCCCTGCTCGTGTTGGTCTTAAAGATGAAGCAAGTAAAAAACGCTTCGCCAAGATTCTTAATGAAAAAATGAATCATGCCATAAAAAATGATATGAGTTTCACCGTTTTTTGTAACTCCTTTGGCAAGGAGCTACAAGCCATGAACGAATTACTGAATACCTTACGAGACATTAATAAAAACTGGCCAGCACAGTGTTCTGCTGTTCTTGATGCTCTTGATACTGCTGATAAAAACTCACAACTTAGCGCCATGCCCTTGCCTTTAGTTGCCGATATTGTGGGGGCACTAGCAACTAATTTTAACAAAACCGAACCATTTCCATCTGATTTACTGCACCAATTCCTCACGCCCAAAGAAGTTAAAGAACACACATTTGCGGCATTAAAACTCATAGCAACAGAGGTATTGGATCCAGAGCAAACAGCCCATTTAACCAGCTCTGAAAAAAAACTGCTGTGTGAATTAGCCCTGCGTTATTGTGAAACTGCCGATGATCCCCGCACTGTGGCAGCATTTATTAATAACGTGCTTGAGTTCAAAACAATGGATAGCGATTTATTTTTTGGTCGCTTGAAAATGCTGTCGGCCAGTGACCGCATAGACACAAAATCACTAAACAGAGTAACGGAAGCCTTTAACATGCTGAGTGAAATGGGTGACGTCACATTGAACGCTCAGATAATCGCCTTTTTTAAAGATCAAAGTAAGGAAAAAGATTTTCTCCTGGTTACAGAAGCAGCCGGGCAAGTCGAAACAGCCAAACGGGCGCAGGTCTTAACCGTCGTATTAAACGCAGCAGAGCAAAATGACACAGCGTATCGTTGCGATTTAATGTGTGAAACCATAGATGCACTAAGCCATCTTGATGCAACACTCCTGCAGCGCCTTTGTTCTTTATACCGCTCCCCCAAACACCCTGATTTAACGGAATTACATGGGCTCCTTACGAATCAGGAACACCCATTTAACGCTCAAACCCTTGAGACTTTAGAAGCAGACTATGACAGAAATTATTGGTTAAAAACTAAAAACAGGGATAGAGATTTTACTACCGGCAAACTGGGACAATATCTCGATAATCTTCAGGATCTAAACTACGAGCGCCCCTTGTTACTCTCCCAACGTCAGGAGCTGCAAGGCTGGTTTTTATACATCAATGCCATAGGAAACAGCAGAAATCTGCCAACAGCACCATGGACTGCAGATGGCGGTGCCTGTAAGCCCGTTAAAGACATGTCTCATGAAGAAATCCAGGGGTTGCTGCAACACTACCGCAACCTCTTACACGATACTCAACTATCTCCAGAAGACGGCCTAAAAGCACGGTTGGAAACTATTGCTCTTTTGCGTGAGGCAATGTACCGAGGTACAGGAATATTCCCAAGACCCACACAGGTTCTTTACCTGTTAACCGCCATGCAAACCGGTCAGGATTTTATTGCTCAGATTCAAACCGGACAGGGTAAATCCATAATTGCAGGTCTGGCTGCGGCCATGGCAAACATGGAAGGCAAAACCGTAGACATGTGCACCAGTAGTCTTTTTCTGGCACAGGAAGGATTAAATGAAAACAAAGGATTTTTTGAATATCTGGGAATGAAAAGCAAGCTGATTACCGCACAGTCCGGCAAAGACGACTATGAAGAGCAAGCGATTCATTATTCCAGTATGTCTGAATTGGCACTGCATCGCTCCAAGATGCAATTACTGGGCAAACAATTTCCCGAAAACTGCACCTTGATTGCCGATGAAGTCGATTTTTCGACTTTGGATGACAGCACCCGATACCGTTATGCCACATCCCTGGATCCTGTCACTGATCCCAACCAAAGCCCCTACACCTGGATTTACGAATCACTGGTTCAATTTGTCGATACCCAAAACAAACCCATGTCCGATGAAGATTTTTTAAACCAGGCCAAAATGTGGTTGAGAATTGCAGCCAAAACCAAAGAAGAAAAAAATCAGCTGCGCCAGTTAGAAGAATCACCAGAAGTCTACGCCAAACGATTGGGAACCTGGTTGGTTGCTGCCGGAAAAACCAGTCAACTGGCTGAAATGGAACAAGTCCGTTTCAGAGTAGTCACTTTAGATCATAAAAAATACGGCACTGTTTCCAAAGCCTGTATTTTAACTGGCGGTCGCCCTAACATTCAGGCGGAATTTAGTGACGCCATTCAACAATTTCTGCACGTCCGTCTGCGTCAAAAATACCGCAGTCAGATAGATAAAGGAGAAATGCCTGATTTTCTGGTAGAGCCTGAAAAAACTTACATTACCACGCTTAACAGCAAAATTTTGGCAAACAGTTACCAACAGCGTCAGGGCATGACTGGTACCGCAGGCTCAAGGACTGAAATTGAAGAGCAATATGCAAAATACGGTTTTCGATTTATAGACATCCCACCCTTCGCAGCATCCAATCGACGTGATTTGAAACCGATTCTGACCAACCCCAAATTGATAACCAATCCAGATGCAGAACGTCGTGATCACATCAACCGTATTGTCAAAGAAACACTTCATTACATCAGCAGTCAAGAAGGAAAAGCAGGCCCAGTCTTGATTCACTGTGTTGATAAAGATCAGGGCGAACTCATTCGTGCTGCCTTAATTCAAGAACTACGTAAAAATCCTAGAAAATACGCCAATAAATTTAATGGAGAAGAGGGAATACAAAGTTTTTACAGCAGCGAAAAATCAACTTCTGAGGCACGTAATCAGGAAGAAAATGACGTAAAAACCAAAGCAGCCGAAAACGGCATGATAACCCTGTCTACAGTTTTTGGCCGAGGAACGGACATAAAACCTACTCATGCCAATGGCTTATACACCATAGATACCTTCGTAGACACCGCACCTTATTCTGCAGAAGACCTGGAGCGTTCAAAGCGCCAGAAAATTGGTCGCTCAGGACGAGCAGGTCAAACAGGTTTTACTCGCTTAATAGTCCGCCGTGGTGAGTTTTCAGACGTATACAGCGAGCAAAAAATGCGGGCTATGCCTGAAACAAATGAAGGTCTTGACGAGGCTATTGCCGATCTGAACAAAATACGTAATGAAAAACGAGAGCAAGAACGGCTGATTCGTGAAACCTTTGATGATGTGAAAGAAATAGTCTACCAGGAATTTTTTAAATTCATCCAAACAGTGAACTCAACTCCTGATGACGTACCCAAAAAATCAATTCGCGACAACCTGACCAGAGAGTGGAATCTGGTATTAAGCCGCATTGACGACCGTTGGGAAGAAATACAACACGATCCTGAATACGCCAATGATTTGGAAAAACAGTTAGATGCCATTGCACACTACGCCTGCGAACAATGGAACCACCTGTCTGCAGAAGACGGTCCCCTGCATCAGAACATCAAGGCTTGGGCTGACTACAATAAACTGGCATCAATCAACCCGCCCTCAACACAACCGCTTGCCTCTGCAGGGATGGTCGAAAAAATAAAAGCCAGAACACCCCATCTTCACCATTATTACGTGAAACAAAAACAACAGCATACTCGTGTTAACCCTAATGTCTCTGAAGACACCGTTTACAGCAATTTTATGGCCAAGTCCAAATTCCCGGAAATTCAAAGCCAGACACAAAGGGCAAGACAGGAAGCAACCAATGCATACATCCTGCAAAAATCGCAATGGTTAACCTCTCCAACACACCGAGATGGAGTTGGTGCTAAATTTAATATCATTCCAGGCACGTCTACTCAGGAAAATGTGCAACACATGATGGAAGCAATGCTCTTTTTAAGATACAAAGCCTATCGTGATGGCAATCCTGTAGCCTATGCACGATTAAGTAATGAATGCAGACACTTCCAGCGACACATCATCTGGGGACAAGATGACGACAAAATACAGGCTATTGCCCGTGCGCAAAAGAACCATTTTAACCATTTAACTCATCACCGAGGCAATCATGAGCCACAAAAAGCCCAGTATTTGAGTGTGCTTATGGCAGAAAACCGCCAGCTCCTGCCCACCCAGACAACCCAATGGAAACAAGAGGGATTTACTACATGGTGGCAAGGAACAGAAGGACAACCCGGGATAAAAGCTGGTGCTGAACAGTGGTTGTCTGCGTACAAAGACCATTGGTGGGCACGCAGCTTTGTGAGTGCTGATCGTAAAGAGGTAGCAACATACTTCCTTAATCAACTTAATCAGTGCAAATCACCACAAGAGGTACTTGATGCCATTGCAACTGCAAAAAGAACTTTGCTGAGAAAAGACTCTGAATTATCTCGTTCTCTAAAGAGCGGTATAGAGGGGCGTCTTTATAACTTCCTGAACGAACTCGAAATTAAAGTTCAGGCAGCAATGACACCGAAAGAGCTTGACGATTATTCTAAAAATAATTTGGTTCATATCAAAAATGTTTTAGACCAGACGGCTACTCTGGGCATTCAGCATGCGGGAATAGCGGAACTAATTAAATCATTTGACTCCTTCTCAACGGAAGAGCAATTTAGAAAACTATCCGTATTTTTTGATAATATTGCACGGATGCACACACCTGATGGAGTAAAAGACTCTGACTGGAGCGTATTCAAGACTCATTGCGCCCAAACACATACGCAAATGGTGCGCTATTTTAATCAGTGCGAAACAAACAGTGCCTTGTGTGCAAAACAGTCCATACATGTGTATCAGGCTGCGTCACAAGCGGCTGCAACACATTTTAAAAAGGTGATGAACCAGACTGATAGCCACCAACTTAATCCTGCGGTTTCAGAACACATCAATTATCGCAATAGAGAAATTGCTATTACACGCAGCTCCGAGCTGTTAGATAACAAAAAAATAACGAAGACGCCATTATTTCGTAACCTCAACCAGGATAACAGTTACACCGAGTTATTGTACTCTTTGGAACGCTCAATAATTGAACGATCCCCCGATAATACTCAAGTGCAGTTTATATCCATAAATCTGGATAGCAATAGTACGAGCCGTTTTGCAGATAAGGGGTTTAGCTTGTCGGTCAGCATGCGGGTTAATGGTGTTCCTGCGCAAGTGGATTTTGACATCAACAGCATCACCGGAGCAATGTATGCTGATGATAACACTCTGCAACACCTTGATAAACCGCTCCTTAAAGAACCTGTTTTAGACCCATCCCGCATCGATGAAAGAATAAAGCAATTAGAAGACAGATTAGCACAGCTTGAAACTGAGGCTGAAAAACTAGCTAAAGAAACAGATAAAGCACGGTTAACAGAACAAACAAATGACATTAAACAACAACTCAAAGAGTTAAAACAATCCAGGGAACCAAAAACTGAGAAGACCCAAGATTATCAAGCTAAAGGCCAAAAACCTTAAGCCACATGCAATTTTAGCGGTTTATTGATAAAATGACTTTATTTTAATCAAATTAAAACAAGGAATAGATTATGCCACAAGCAAAAAACGACGATTTACTCATTAAAAAACATCAATGGGAATCATTAATCAGGCAGACCAATTCAGTTCTTAAAGACCTGCACGATCTCAGGCTGCAAATAAGAGAAGAACTAAACTCTTTGACTGAACTGAAAAAAAAATACCCTGAAAGTGAGCGAATTCCTGAGCGGGTGCACCAAAATAATCAATCCCTGGAACGCATCGCAGTGATGATTCAAGAGACACAAGAGCAATTAAAAAGCTATCACCAACAACAAGACGCAATAGATGCAGCATTAGACTCAAGTAGAAAACCCCAATCGGGAAGACATTCTTTTTAAAAACTCCTGGTTATGAACAGCCCCAAAGAGTAATTGAATCATCAAACAAATCAACCTTCTTTATACGCCCCCAGGGTAAACGCATCTAAATTATGAACATAAATCTCCACCCTTTTGTCTACGTCCTGCGCTTTATGCGCAGGATCCATGCGATCTTAGTGCAGGCAAAGATCTGGATTCTGCGCATAAAGCGCAGAACGTAGGCGTCTTGGTCTTAGATAATACGTTTAGATGCGTTTGCTCTGTATACGCCCCCCTCGTCATCCTCACCCTCGCTGCGCTCGGGATCTGGATGACGTAGCGAATTACTTTTATGAATCAAAATGCTGTATAATTAGCTAATAAGAATCAAATTAAGGCAAAAAGAATGGGGATCTACTTTTGTTTTTCCGATGGGCAAGAATATTTTTTGGAAGGATCTGAATTTGATGAGCTTTGGCAGTTACACAGAATTCTTGGTCATCAATTTGATAAAAATCCTCATGGACTGCAAGTCAATTATCTAGGGGCTGTTTTAAAATCCCGGTTACCTGTAGATTTTGCTAACACAGATTATGACGAGCTGACTACGATGGTGACGTTCGATAGTTCCTACCCAAAACCAGCCCAAGACTTCCTGACTATAAGTTCCAGTAAAAAATTCAACCCCTCATACTTATACCAGCAAAAAAGCAGCGAGACCAGTTGGTCAAGACTTCCACGTGGTTCTCTCAACGTAAACCGGCTCATTGCCAACCTGCCCTGCTTTACAAGCCCCCATACTCAAGCAGAGGAAAAAAAACAAAACATAGTCATCCATGACTTTTCGGCCAGAGTTTGGGATAGCAAAAGAACAGTTCAAGTCACGCAGTTTGCCAATACCCTATTACAAGAAGGTTATCCGGTTTATACCCCGCAAGGGGATAAACTTATTCAGGTAGACAGCGGCGAGGCACTTGTTCTTTTACTTAAAAATAATGGTATACCCTACACCGAGGATGAAGTTATCCTCGCCGCCGCAAGGCAAAGAATAGCTCAGGATACTCTTCATATCATTGACTACCATGAACTTAACGTACTTCTTGATGGGGCAGAGCCGGATAAAAAATCACTTGAAACCGGATATTGGTGGCATAACCTGAACCGTGATGACTGCGAGAGTCTTTTGGCTTATTTGAACTATCACCAGAAATCTTTTGCCTTTATTCGGTGCAGGATATTCCCTGATGATGTTCGCATGGCCAGGGAACTGAGTGATGCGTTACATGGAATCCCCATTAGATGGCATTATCAAGAAGTCAATCTATCACCTGGCGATCTTTTAGATCTGGTGCGCCTCCAATCACTCCAACGTCGTGGAGCTGTACTGGACAGCAGTCATTTTGCTGCTGTTGAGTCACTAATCGTTCATCATTGTAATGAAGAGTTAAGCATTCCTGATGACTTCATCGGTTTATTGCAGCACTTTACTTCCCTTAAGTGCCTCAGCCTTGAAAAAGCGCAAAACACAACATGCCTGCAATCAATACCCGAGCTGGCTCAACTGGAAACACTCAATCTTGCAGGCTCAGACATCGATGACCATACTTTATCCGCCATAATCAGTAAATCACCCAAACTCAAGCATCTTGCACTTGAGCAATGCAAAAATATAGACTGGAACCAGCTGGATTACTCCATTTTCGCCCAATTAGAGCTTCTTTCCATAGACTCTAAAGTAAACCTTGCTGCCTTGTCCAAATCAACCCCCAAATTAAACACCCTCAATCTACTTATTGAATCCAAAATAAACAACCCAACAAGACTGAATACCCTGAAACACCTTAATATTTATGGGCAACCAATAAACGCAGAGGACTTGTTTATCTTGATACGAAAAGCAACAAGCCTTGAATCACTTACGTTTGTTGGTATTAAAAATGATTTATATAGTCCGGTTTTTCTTAGCGCACTGCAAGAGCTTGATCTTTCCCAAAAAGACATTACATGCTATTGCCTCTCTGCCCTACTTCATGAAGCACCAAGCTTAAGAGCACTGAATCTCGCTAACTGCAAAAGGATTAATGGAAAAATAACCTGCGGCACTCTTCCCGAACTTGAAAAAATCAACCTGAGAGGCAGCAACATATCTATTAATAATGTCGCCATTATGCTGGATAATGCACCACGATTAAGAACGCTAGATCTGTCCCATTGTAAACAGATTTATGCAGAACAAACCTTCAACACAATTTATGAGCTTGAAGAAATTAATTTGCATGGCAGTAATATTACCACTAAAACTCTTGTTAACCTTATCAGTTGTATCCCCCGTGTAAAAACAATGGACCTCTCCCACTGCCAAAAAATCGCTGGAGATATTACCTGTGACAATCTTATCTATCTCGAAAAACTGGTGCTTTCCCGCAGTGGAATCAATAGCTCAAGCCTGTCAAATGTGCTTAATAAAACCCCAAATTTACAAATTCTCGACCTCACCGGGTGTTATAATATTATTGAAAAGATTACCTGCAAAGACTTAAGTGAACTCATCACACTGGATCTTAGCAGTAGCACAATAACCAGTGAGAGCCTGGCTTTACTATTAAGTAATACACCTAAATTACAAACACTCAGACTGGGGGGCTGTAATCACATTAATAGCGAGTTCACTTGCGGTAACCTGCCCATGCTTGAAACACTTATTCTGCATAACAGCAAGATAACACCGAAGAGCTTGGAAAATATTCTAAACAAAGCGCCTAATATCAGATCCCTGGATCTGGGTTACGCCAGTCAATTTACCAAAGAGACCCTCCCTCCAACGCTCAAAGCGCTATTAGACAAAATTCAGGTGACCTATCCAGGAACTGCAAATGAATTCGTTTTCAATGATTATTCAGACGACTGGTCTGATGATCCTGATGATTTAACTGATCTGCATCCACTGTCACATACTGCCCATTCCTCTCAACCTTCTCAGCCTATTACGTCTGCAATCGAAACTATTGACGCAGATACGTCAGAAACAGAAATAACGCTTCATGCGCAAAAAATTTTTTATGCGCTAACCGAGGGTACAAAAGAACCTGAGGTAAGCAGTTACCGTCTTGCTGTATTTGACGAATTGCGGGTAAATGATACCCCCTGTAGTTTGAAAGAAGCATTTTTCTGGGTGAATAATAAGGGAGTGCTTGAAACAATTGACTATTCTCGCCTGCCCGTATCCCCTGCAAACACTCCATCTATAAAAACGCCAACAGCCATTCTTGGCATTCAAAAATTGACACTTGACTCAGACTGGCAGCCGCTTGCCTCCCTTAATCCTGCTGAAAAACTTACGGCTGTTTATACAGAACCTGTTGATGCATGCATTGAAATCAAATATTCCAGTGATGAAAATCTTTATTTCATCCGCACCCCAGAAGCATCACAAAACATAAACATACATTTTGTCCTGGAGCATGCAAAGCCGCATACTGTGCCCGCCTTGCCAGAGGCAATTGATCATCTGCACCAAAAAATAAAGAGCTACGGACGAGGTAAGCTCGAACTCACGGGAACGCATTTAAACGGCAAAGATTATCTCAATGCCATTTGCACACAAAGAAAAGGAGCCTGCCGTCACCGTGCGATTGCCTTTAAAGCGACCATGGCCGAACTCGCTCCAGATCTTCCCGTACGAATTATCCGCAATCAAGTGCATGCCTTTGCAGAAGTATGCATTGAAGACTATTGGCTAAAATTGGACTTTGGCGGTTATCCAATGAATCTGTGTATTGAAGCACTGCAACATCCACAATCTGCCGCACAGCCTCAAACTACAGATTCCCAAGAACAAGGCGCTGCAATCCAGCAACATCCCGAGTCAACGCCAACACTGCAAACAACGGTAAATGAAGTGCGTCTTGATGAACACGGGCAAATAAGTCACGAAAAACCGTCACAATTCCATCCTTCCCACTACGAAACTCTGCTGGCCACCTGGATAGGAAATACGCCTAAACAATGCAGTTTGTTGGAATATTGTCAGCAAAAAGTATATCCCCATGCCCCTAAACAATCCCTGATTGAGTTGCCATCAGACAAAGCGCTAACAGGATTAAGTAATCAACTGCAAATCCACTGCCAAAACATCAGTCGCCCAGTATTTTACATCCACTCACCACAAGATTTGGTATGCCAGGCTTCCACAGTATGCCTCAAGGCAGATGGTAAAACGGGCGAGCCGTGCAAAGGTCCGAGCGGTGCATTGTATGAGTTCCTGCAAAGGCCTTGCGATGTGGCTAATCCGCCAATACTAATCGTCAATTACAGCACCTTTGCAGCCGATGACATGGTGCAGTTTAATGCACTCCTGGATCCTGAGCGCTTCGCTGACGGTATAGCGGTTCCCAAAGCTGCCAAAATTATAGGACTTATCAATACTCAAAAACCTGACCGCTATACGGGTTCAGATTTTTATTCTCGTTTTGGCGGTGCCGTTGAATCCTGCCCTGTACACAGCCAAGAGCTTGAGCAGGCCTGTATAATCCCTTTTGCTGATGCAACATCCTTGTCCGCAGAGACAGAAACAACACGCATTAATCTCTTTCACGCTGCAGATTGGAAAGAGCGCCTGCTGGGTGTATGGCGGTTGCAAGGGAATAAGCTGTTTTTTGAAGAAGGAGTTTTAGGTGCTGCTTTAGCATCCGGTAAACCCATCATTCTTGAAAACGCACCAGTTAACGTTCCAGATTTTCAGGTTTTTTGGCGACAGGCTCTGGTTCAGGGCTATATCCATTACCCTCC
Source organism: Legionella worsleiensis (assembly GCF_001467535.1). Lineage (GTDB taxonomy): Bacteria > Pseudomonadota > Gammaproteobacteria > Legionellales > Legionellaceae > Legionella > Legionella worsleiensis. The sequence goes on along the minus strand of NZ_LNZC01000031.1, from coordinate 166,389 downwards.
GGGAATGCTGGAAATTTCCCCATCTACCCGTATTCATCTGCAAAAAGGCTATAACTGGTCCGCTCTCATTGAGGGGGTTCGCTGCGACACCCGCTTCGAGGAGAGCGGTATCGTTTGCAACCCGACCAAAGTATCCGAGTTGTTTCGTCGTTTTAAATGCCATAAAACGAAACTGCATACCTTACCCGGCCTGCTCCAGGAGCATCAAAACAACGATGTTCACTTGAACATAACTCGCAACCTCTCCGAAGACGCTTGGGCCGAGTGCTTGTCTGCCGCTCAAAAATATCAAATCAGATTGCATCTGCATTTTCCCCACTCTTCGCTGATTCCTGAGTTTTTGACTCAATACGGGCACGCTGCTGCTTCATCGTCTTCATCATCGGCCACCAGCAACATGACCAGCCTGCCGCTTCCTCAGTGGCAGCTCGACACCACTGTAACAACGAGCGTAATCATCAGCACTGATCCTGATGCCACCATCGCCTGCGTCACGCAAAAAGAACCTGGCCAATGGACGGTGATAGATTGTTCCGAATACTTAGCCAGCGACTTGCTTGACTCGCTAAACGGTGAATTTAATCAAGAATCCATGCGCTTTGTATTCACCCAACGAAACAGCCCCCTCATCAAAGCACTGGAAGAAGGCAAAGCCATAGTACTTACTGGCCAATTCGCCCCGGAACTGGTTGATGAGCTAGTCGAACTCATCATAAAACGCCAACACCATCCTGCTTCCGGTCGTCTGATGATTGTTACCAACGCCTCAGAACCCTTCGCTTGCCTTCCCCAATTCACTCATCAAGTATCGGCTGCTGAAAAGCGAGCGCTTCTGAATCTGGAGCACCTCTATGCAATTGGCGGTGAGGTTGCTTTGGCTACAACACCATTTGCAATCCTCAAAGCACGAAAAAGCTTTGTACACAATCATCCAGGCCAACACTTTTCAAAAGCCTAGGAGGGCATGAAATACCTTCCCGCTAAGATTACTTTAACACCATTTAACGCCCTGCACAGCGAACAAGATGCCCAAGCATTTCATCAACAGCGCCTTGCAGCGGTTGCACACCGTTTATCCTATGCGCCTTTTGTTTTTTTAACTGGCCTGACCGGGGTTGGCAAAACAACCTTTATGCGCAAACAACTGGCCAAACTATACTCGATTCACTATGGTGAAGAAGGGATAGCCAGCTGGATTAAAGACACCTCTGATACCCTTAAAATCATCTTCATTGACGAAGCCAATCTTGAATTGAAGCAATGGAGTCAATTTGAAGGTCTTTTTCATCAGCCAAGAACCCTGCTCTTTAAAGGCCAATTAATTTCTCTGTCTGATCAGCATCGTGTGGTTTTTGCCGGAAACCCAGTCAGCTACGGTGACGACCGCAGTCTTGCATCCCTTTTTGCTCGTCATGGCAATGCACTCGTCTTTGAACCTTTATCTCTGGCGTGTATTTATCAAGACATTCTGAAACCCGTTTTTCCTGAAGGGATTCCCGAAATGCAGATTCTTGCACTTTGTCAGCCCATACTCGAGGTTTATCAATTTTTATGTGAGCACTCTGCGGATGAAGTACTGATCACCCCGCGCGAACTGCAAATGATGGCCCTACTTCTGATGCATGCCTCGCAACCACCTTCAATGGAACGTGCTTATGCGCTTGCATGCACTATCGCAAGTCATGCTTTGCCGACCACCTACCAAAGCGCCTTTAATCAGCGATTTCCCAAACCGTCTCTCAAAGCTGAACGTTATGAATATCTTGGACGTAAGTTTATCATTACGCCCTCCCGCCAACCTGCCGCAGAGCTGATGAGCAACATACTTGCACTTCGCCAGGCTCGCTGCCTTGCCGCAAACACTCAAAATGAAGCGTTATGTTACGGAGGCCTGGGCGGTATCCTTTTTGAAGGCGAACCCGGAGTAGGTAAAAGTAAATTTGTCCAAAAATACCTCATCGCTCACGGCTATACTAGAAAAGGAGCGGATAGTACCGATTCCCAAGACAAAATATATTATGAAATTCCCGTCAGCATGGGACTTGAGCAAAAAAAGGCTGCTTTGCTGCAAGCCTTTCATTCAGGAGCGGTAGTCATTATTGAAGAAATCAACAGCTCACCGATGATGGAACAATTACTCAATGGCTTGCTTATGGGTATAGGCCCTAACGGTGAACGGCCGCAAAAACCAGGGTTCATGGTTATAGGTACGCAAAATCCTATCACCATGGCCGGCCGCCGGGCACAAAGCACTGCTCTCGCACGCCGAATGATCACCCTGGTTATGTATGACTATCCAGATGAGGAACTGCAAGAAATTTTGCATGCCACCATAGGTATTCAACGCCAGGATGCCTTGCAGATGATTCACGCATGGCAAAAACAAACAGCTTACGCCAAACAACATCACCTCAAACCCGCCCCCTGCCTGCGTGACCTGCTTAACCTTGCCAAACACAAAGTAAAAGCTACCCGCATCAACTCCTATGCCGCATCATCTTCATCAACTGCCGCACACTCCTTAAAAGGCAACGAAGAGCGGTCATTAATGACAGAAGCCCAAATGCTGGTTCAACGACACTACCCTACCTGGGGATTGAATCACAGCAACAAACAGGAACAAACTGGCGATGCTCTGGATCCGCCCTATAAAGAACGCTGTCAGGGTCTGACAGATGTGTCATTAAAAAGAGAAATCCTGCTCATCGTTACCGAACAACTAATAGAAGCCGAAAGCGAAGAACAGTACTATCACATTCTCGACGCTCTGCAAACCTCAGGAGCTCTTGCCGCTCTGAGTAAAGAATCCATTTACAAAACCACTTTTTTTGATACGCAAACGAACGCCATCAAGGCACTGGAAGACATCAAAACCACCGTGTTAATGAATAAAGAATGGACAGATAAGACACCGAGAGTAACCCGCCACATACTTAATTGAGCTAACTAAGTTTTCACATGCCACCGTGCGCAGCTTAAGGGAGAGGTGAATACTCGGTAAGTTTAATAAGTACGTGGGTAGTTATAGGCTTAGTGCTAAGATGCGTTTTTTTAATATCTGGTTCTTTGTTCGCTTACAGCGTTCAATTCTTCTTCTTTAGCCATAAGCAACTCATTATCATTAGTCTGATCTTTGATTAACATAAGAAATGGAATAAACACCAACGCAAACAAAACGGATAACTGATACAAACCTATCCAACCAATAGTTAATTGAATATTGGCCGCTAATGGTCCAGAAATAATTCTAGGGACAGTGGACAGAGCAACGAGAATAGAAAATTGAGTACCGGTAAATTGTTTGTTTACTAAACGCATGAAAAAGGCAACCAAAGCAGTGGAGCCCATACCTGCAACAAAATTATCGAAGAACACGGCAACAGCCAATAAAACAGTATTTTTTCCTATCACAGCCAATGCCACAAAAAGCACATTTGTAACCGCCTGTAATATTCCAAACAATAACAAAGAGCTATAAAGAGAACAGTGTAATAATATAAAACCTGCCGTTAATCCGCCAATTAATACAGCGCCTATTCCCAGCATTTTGTTAATATAACCTATAGTATCGAGAGAAAAACCCAAACCCTGAATTAAAAAGGGCATAACGATTCCGCTGGTTGTAGTAGTAAATGCCTCTCCAAGTTTGTAACAAAAAACAAACAGCAAAAGACAAATGATTCGGGGACGCCCAAATAATTCTTTAACAGGGGCAATGTAGGAAAGCATAAAACTGGATTTTTCCTGAATTGCAACTGAAGGCTCCTGGCTCAATAAAATCACAGCCATACCAGCAAGCATTACAAAGCCCATAAATCGGTAGGTAAATGCCCAGCCCCAATGCTCTGCCATGATTAAAGCCAAACCACCAGATAATAACAAGGCTAATCGATACCCAAAAACAGCAAGGGATGCACCTAAAGCATGTTCGGTAACAGGAAGATACTCCGCTCGGTGTGCATCAATGGCCACATCCTGAGTTGCAGAAAAACAAGCCAGCACCAAAGCAAGAAATGCCAATAATTTAGGGTACTGTTCTGGAGTCAGCCAAGCCATAAGATTAAATCCAACCAACAACAAAAATTGCATGGTTATAATCCAGCTTCGCCTTTTACCTAATTGAAACAAAGAATAACGATCTAAAACAGGCCCCCAGAAAATTCGATAAGCATAAGGAAGACTAACGAGACTTAAACTACCAGTAACCAGAATAGACACGCCACTGGAGGCATACCAGGCTTGTAAGGTGCTGCTGATTAAGGATAAGGGGAGACCAGAGGAAAAACCTAAAATAAAAACAACAAAAAGACGTTTATTTATTATGTGATAAATCATTAAACGAAGTCACTGCAATACAAATCTCACCTTGAAGAAAAATATTCAAGGTGAGATTACTATTGATTAGGCATCAGATTTTTTAACAGAAATCAAATGAATTTTGAAAATCAAAGTTTCATTGGGTCCAATAGGTCCGCCAATACTGCGTGAACCATAAGCCAGAGCCGCTGGAACATAAATCTCCCAGGTAGATCCAGCTGGCATTAATTGCAGAGCCTCAGTCCATCCAGGAATAACTTGTGACACCTGGAATGTTGCTGGTTTACCAGTTTTGTCTGAACTGTCAAATATAGTGCCGTCAATTAAACGACCAGTATACTCTACAGTCACTGTATCTGATTTACCGGGCTTGGTGCCTGTACCGGCATCTAAAATTTTATATTGCAAGCCGCTGGGCAGAACTACAACACCGGCTTTAGTTTTATTTGCAGTTAAAAAGGCTTCGCCTTTTAATTTGTTTTCATCGGCTTTCTTATTGAATTCCGAGGTGCGTTTTGCCATTAAATCTTTTTGGAATTTATTAAGAACGTCTTTCATTTGCTGTTCTGTAAGGATTAATTGCGTGCCACTCATCCCGTCTTGCATTCCTTTAGCCAATGCCTCTGGATTCACATCTATACCCTGATTTTTAAAATTCTTTCCCAAATCAGCACCGATACTGTAAGACAATTTATCTTTGTCTGTAGTTAAGGATGTAGCATCAGCTGCCATTGCACCAGACATTGCCAGCCCCAAGACGGCTGCAGCGACCAATTTCATCTTCATAAACAATCCCCTTTTAGTCTTTCTTAAGTACATATCTTCCTTAATTAAGTTAGAAAGATATAGAACATTGTTAAATAGCTCATCCATTCTGCCTAAATTCATACAAAATTACCAGTCATAATCAATGATTTAATTACAAATAGACAAATAGTTAATATCCTTCTAAACTTGGCACTAAATGGCGCAAGAGATTTTAAAAATTATGAACATCAGTGTTTTTGATTTGTTTTCGATTGGAATTGGACCTTCAAGTTCGCATACTGTCGGCCCCATGTGTGCAGCGAATGCTTTTTTGTCGTTGCTGGAGGAAGGTGCTTTTTTCAACAAGACTCATAGAGTCAAAGTTGAATTATACGGATCATTAGCTTTGACCGGAAAAGGGCACGGAACCGACAAAGCCATTTTGAACGGACTGGAAAATAAAGCCCCCGAAACCGTACTCCCCGAAACCATGGTTCCTCGCATGCATGAGATTCTCAACACGCATACACTGAATCTGGGGGGCAAGAAAAATATATCCTTCAATGAGGCAACTGATTTTTTATTTTTACAAAAAGAATTACTCCCCAAACACACCAATGGCATGCGTTTTTCTGCTTTTGATAGTGAAGGGAATCTATTAATCAGTCAGGTTTATTACTCCATAGGCGGTGGTTTTATAACTACTGAAGAAGATTTTGATAAATCTGGTGAGGACTCTAATCCTCCGCCCTATCCCTTCTCGACTGCAGAACAACTGTTAAATTTGTGTCAGTCTAACAAGCTGACCATAGCTGAATTAATGATGGCTAATGAAAAAACTTGGCGCAGTACTGCAGAAATTCATCAAGGAATACTCGCTATAGCCAAAGTGATGGATGATTGCATTAGTAATGGATGCAAACATGATGGCTTATTACCCGGAGGGCTTAATTTAAAAAGACGAGCTCCCGATCTGTACAAAAGACTGATGGATCAACAAGGGGTGAAAAGTGTATTTGAGCAATCGGATATTATGAATCACTTAAATCTTTATGCTATGGCGGTTAATGAAGAAAATGCAGCTGGCGGTCGAATAGTTACAGCACCAACAAATGGTGCGGCAGGAATCATTCCTGCTGTTTTAAAATACTGTCAAAAAGCTCATGACAAGATGAGCGATGAGGATGTCTACACTTATTTTCTAACCGCAGCGGCTATAGGCATCCTTTATAAAAAAGGCGCATCAATATCCGGGGCTGAGGTTGGTTGTCAGGGAGAAGTTGGTGTTGCATCTTCCATGGCAGCCGCTGGCCTTACTGCCGTTTTAGGTGGTACTGTTGCCCAGGTTGAAAATGCAGCAGAAATTGCAATGGAACATCATCTGGGCATGACGTGCGATCCGGTACTTGGACTGGTACAAATACCATGTATTGAACGTAATGCTATGGGTTCTGTTAAAGCGGTAAATGCAAGCCGTATGGCGCTTATTGGTGATGGCCAACATCAAATTTCGCTGGATAAAGTAATTAAAACCATGAAGCAGACAGGTATGGATATGCAAAGCATTTATAAAGAAACATCTATGGGTGGATTAGCCGTTAATCTGCCTGAGTGTTAAACCTGGGATAAAGACATGCGTCAGATTGTTCTGAGTCTTGTTATTTTTATTATGTCTGTTAATGCCTATTCTGCGCCCGTCTTTGAAATTATCCCTTTGGGTGTGTATGGTGGATTAGACGATGGAAATTTATCCGCCTACTTATTAAAGAGCATCAAGAGCGAATATTATATCGCTCTTGATGGGGGTACACTGATCAATGGGCTTAAAGCTGCGATAAACAAACAGTCCATACCCAACAAAAATATTGAGGATTTGCTAAATAAATACATTCCAGCATACCTTATTTCTCACGCCCATCTTGATCATCTGATGGGTCTGGTGATTGCGCAACCTGAATTGAGAGAACAACAAACCATATTAGCGCAAAATGAGACCCTGCAGGCATTGCAACATCATATTTTTAACTGGTCTGTTTGGGGGAATTTTGGCAATAAAGGAGCGATTCCGCAGTTAAATTATCAACAATACCAGTCAATACCCTTACTTGAATGGGTAGCAATTCCCAAAACGGATCTGCGTGTAAAAACATTCCCATTAAGCCATGGTGGAATGGCATCCAGTGCGTTTTTAATTCGGTATAAAAACGAATACATCCTGTATTTTGGTGATACTGGTTCTGATGGCATAGAACAATCAACCAACCTGGCACAAATTTGGCAAGAAATCGCTCCTCTTATCCAAACAAAACAACTGCATGCCATCATGCTGGAATGTTCTTTTTTGAATTCACAACCTAACCACCAGTTATTTGGCCATTTAAAACCTGATTTGTTCATGCTGGAATTGCACCAACTGGCCTCTAGGGTTAATCCACTGGACATAAAAAATTCCTTGAAAGGATTACCTGTAGTTGTCACTCACATCAAACCGCAATTAAATCATTCCGGGCTTTTTCAAGAACAGACAGCCAACCAAATTATGAGCGAATTATCACAACAAAATGATCTGGGCATCCAGTTAATTAAGCCCATTCAAGGAATGAAAATCAGTTTATAAAAAAACCAATACTAATCACTCTTTTGCGAGGACTGATTCATTAACAAAGTCCATGCCTCTGAGGCTTCTTGAGTATAATAACGATCACTCACCGCATAACCAATAATTGCTGCAAGTTGATCGTTAATATAAAGTAAGGGAATATTCTGCCTTAACCAGGGCGGTACTTGCCAATCCTGAAATAATTTTTTTAGCTGTTTTGTCTGACCATGCCAAAAAAACGTCTCTCCGCCCTGCCTGAATTGAATATGGAGTACCGCATCTTGAGGAATTCTAATGCCTTCTTTTGTCTTTTTGGCTGACAAACAAAATCCTGTATCCCCTAAGTATAAAGGTTTTGGAAATTCATCCCACTTGAGTACAACAGGAAAGTTGCATGAGTTAGCGGGTAAGAGATAGAGCGTATCGTGATAACGACGAATCTGTACTTTATCCCAACTAATCAACGGATTAGCATCTTCACTCGCCAAAACTGCTTCATTAATTAACCGTTGAAACGTTGCTGCGGAAGGCAATCGCACCTGGTTGTTTTTCAACCAAACACGCAACACATTATTAATACGCTCAACACTTAAAGATTTTAAAGGCGCAAGAGCCAATAGATTGGCCGGTGTTGATAATGCGCAACAATCCATAAAAGCAAGCGCATCGAGATTAGTACGCGCCTGCTGACAATGGAGAGCTGCTCTGGCTATATTACCCACAACGCCAGGCCACTTTGCCGTCAGCGAAGGAATAATCTGTTGCCTGATAAAATTACGCGAATAATACTCATCCTGATTGCTTTCATCTTCTATCCAGGACAGTTGATGACAATCAGCATAGTGCTCTAATTGTTTGCGAGAACTGGCCAAAAGAGGTCTGGCCAAACGACCTGATCCACAGTTGCCTGATTCCATCATGGCAGCCAATCCATCCACCCCCGCCCCTCGAAACAACTGCAACAAAACAGTCTCCGCCTGATCATCCTGATGATGACCCAAAACCAGGCAATCATGCTCATCCATCAACGAAATGAATACTTCATAGCGGGCATTTCTCGCCCCTTCTTCTATATTGGCTTGGCGATCAAATTCAACCTGCTGAGCAATAAAAGCAACACCGGCATCAAGACAAAAAGCCTCACAATGAGCTTGCCAGAGTGAAGCATTAGGACTTAAACCGTGATTTACATGAACTGCAATTAATTTATTGCGCAGAGTCGGTTGCGAAACCAGCGCATGCAATAACACTGTAGAGTCCAGACCACCGCTGAACCCCACAAATAAACGTCTAAACTGCTCGAGAAAGGATACCCACCTCAAGTTAAGTAAAGGTTTAGTCACATGCCCCCATAGCCATAAATTTTTGATATCTCATTTCGATTAATTGTTCCAAAGGCACCCCTTTCAAAGCCTGAAGCTCGTTGATAAGAATCCGCTTTAATCGACTTGTCATCTCTTCAACATTGCGATGAGCGCCGCCCAAGGGTTCAGGAATGACCATATCAACCAGTTTGTTTGCATAAATTCGGTCTGCGGTTATCCCCATCGCACGAGCTGCTTCACTGGCTTTAGCCGCATCTTTCCATAAAATGGACGCACAACCCTCAGGCGAAATAACCGAATAAATGCCAAATTGGAGCATGAGCACCTTATCACCAACGCCAATAGCCAAGGCGCCTCCCGAACCGGCTTCACCAGTTACGGTACAGATAATAGGCGTTTTCAACCGAGCCATCGCAAACAGGTTGCGAGCAATAGCCTCTGATTGATTTCGTTCTTCTGCCCCTATACCAGGATAAGCTCCAGCCGTATCAATGAAGGTAAAAATAGGCATCTTAAATTTTTCAGCCATATTCATCAAACGCAATGCCTTGCGGTATTCCTCAGGACGAGCCATACCAAAATTTCGGTAGACTTTTTCTTTGGTTCGTTTGCCTTTTTGATGCCCAAGAACCATAACCGGTTCATCGTTTAAACGGGCTACTCCACCAATAATAGCTGGCGCAGAAGAATGACTGCGGTCACCGTGCAACTCCTGAAAATCTGTAAATATGTGTTCAATGTAATCAGTCGTCTGGGGTCTAAGAGGATGTCTGGCCATTTGCGCAATCTGCCAGGGCTCCAGATTGGAACAAATATTCGCCGTTAACTCAGAGCATTTTGCTTCAAGACGGGCAATTTCTTCACTTAAATTGACTTCATTATCACTACCAACCATGCGGAGTGCTTCAATTTTTTGATTCAACTCTTCTATAGGTTGCTCAAAATCCAAAAATTGTCGGCTCATTGATTACTCTTTGTTGAATTAAATGTCATGGTATATGATACTCTTAACCGTTAATTGACGCCAGATTCAAAACACTTGATATGATAATTACAGGATTTACTCCATTAAATACACAAAATTGCATTCTAAATGACTTGCGTATAGACCTTTGGCAGTTCTCTTTAGAGCATGAACTCCATATCGCTGATCAGTTATTAAATGCCGAAGAAAGGGCAAGAACCGATCGTTTTTACTTTAGTCGGCACAAAAGACGGTTTTCAACCGCCCGAGCCACTATGAGAATTATTCTTTCCCGTTATCTCAATACAGCCCCAGAACGACTTGAGTTTGTTTATGGCCCGCATGGCAAACCAACAGTTCTTAATTCGCAAAAACTGCAATTTAACATCAGCCACACCGGTGATTTGGCACTGCTTGCGGTTGGCAAGGGTTTTCCAATGGGCGTGGACATTGAACATTATTCCGCTCGACCTTATGAGGGCATAGCTAAAAATTTATTTTCCGAACAGGAATATATGGAATTGATAAAAGCCCCTTCATCCATGAAACCTGCCTTATTTTTTCATGTCTGGGCACAAAAAGAAGCCTTTATCAAAGCCAGCGGCTTGGGGCTTTCTTACCCGACTAAAGAGTTTCACGTGCCAACCACCATGCCAACCAAACAACTGGTTGATGATCCCTTACATAATATGACCTGGCATTTACGTACATTCATGCCCGAAGTGGCGTGTAGCGGTGCTTTGTGCCATCACCCAACCATCAGGGAAATCCGGCATGGGTTAATCGAGCTGCATCAAAACGCCGCTTTACAGTTTTAAACCATGATCCAGTTTAATCAGACACAGCGAACCCTACTCCAGATCCTTGGTGATGGCTTGTGCCATAGTGGCAGTGAATTAGGCAATGTTCTGGGCATGAGTCGTTCGGCTGTCTGGAAGCACATCAACCAGCTCATGGATGTAGGGATAGGAATTATCCGTATGCCACAACAAGGCTATCGTTTAGCGAATCCGCTGCAGTTATTGGACGAAACGCTCATAACCAATCACCTGCACCAAAAAGCATTTCCCCAGTCCTTCAAACTGCATCTTTTTTCTTCAATTGACTCCACTAATCGCTTTTTAAAAGAAATCCCACCCAGCTCAACATTGGATATTTGCTGCGCTGAAGTACAAACCCAGGGAAGAGGTCGCTTCGGCAGAGCATGGCATTCCCCATTTGGCGAGAATATTTACTGCTCCAGCCGTTGGAATGTCTATTGTGATCTTAGCCGTCTGTCTGGATTAAGCCTGATTACCAGCTTGGCAATACTCAAATCATTAAAGGAGTCCGTTGCAACTGATGCAATTAAAATCAAGTGGCCCAATGATCTGCTTTGGGGCAATAAAAAAATATGCGGGGTATTGATTGAAATTATTGCCGAATCCAATGGACACGCCCAAGTAATTATTGGCATTGGGCTTAACGTAAACAGCGACACGCAAAACCATCCTCTGCCCGATAAGCCCTGGGGTTCTTTGTTTGATCTGGCTCATCAGCAATTCGACCGCAATATTCTCATTGCCAACCTGATGTATCATTTAAACTGTAACATCAATCAATTTTTAAACCATGATCTCACCAGTTTTATGGATGAATGGAAGCAATACGATTATCTTGCCGGAAAACACATCAGTGTTACCCAAGCGCTTAATTCATTTACAGGAACTGCTTGCGGAATTGATGCCGCAGGGCAACTGATCCTTAGGGACGATAAGGGCATCATCCATCTGCTCTCATCTGGAGATACTTCATTACATAATGACAGGCAATAGACTACCCCAAACCGGTCAGGGCAAACGCATCTAAACGTATTATCTAAGACCAAGATGCCTACGTTCTGCGCTTTATGCGCAGAGTCCAGATCTTTGCCTACACTAAGATCGCATGGATCCTGCGCATAAAACGCAGGACGTAGGCAAAAGGGTGGAGATTTATGTTCATAATTTAGATGCGTTTACCCTGCCAAACCGGTTTTATTCTTGACAAGTGTATTTTTTTGTTCAAAATCAGCATTTCATTGTATAAGGAAATCCCGACGTGCCCGATCTAATCTCCGATTTTATGACAGGACTCTACACAGAGACTGCGAATATGCTGGATAAATACCGCAGTCCGCTACATTCTGCTTTATTACGTAATCCTCGTTATGAAGAAGTAAGCAAGATTATTGAGCTTATTCACCATAAGAGGTATTTAAAATTTTCAGATCTGGTCAGGGATTTGGATCAATTAATAAGCAATGAGGTTCCACTCATTTTTCATTTTGATGACATCTTGCCCGAGCTTATTGAGCGCATTAAGGACATGCACAAACAAAAACTACTTTATAACATGAGACTCTTTCCTGTAATGATTAAATTTTGCCAAAAACAGGATTATCTGCTTCAACTGTTAGATGCAATCAGTACGCTAGATCCACATGACCAGATTACCCTGTTTCACATACAGAATAATCATTACTACAAAGGATCTTTATTAAAAGCCCTGCTTATTGATGTTAATGCCAGATCTGGCGTTTCAGATAGCGAGCCTTCTAACTTTGAACTATTCGCTGAATTTATTTGTAATTTACTGGAGATAACAAAATCTATAGACCATCCTGCCGTTCAGACGAATCATCAAAATGTGGTCAAGAAATTATTAACAAACTCCACCAGCGACCAAATGTTACTGAATGGTATTCCAGTTAAAGATAATCTGTTAATACAAACAATAATCAAACTAAAACGGATTCCTCAAAGCCTATTACGTCTATGTGAATATCTAGGGCCTCATTTACAGCAGCTGTTATGGAATAATGAGATGATATGCAATAGATGGTTTATGGAGGTCTCGGATCATGTCGACTATCATGTTTTCAGCGCCCTAGGCTATGCAATGGATCATGCTCCCAATTCAATAGGTGTCTTATTAAAGACCATAAGCTGTCTGGATTCAAACGAACAAATTCACCAGATTTGCTGTGCCGTATTTGGCTCTTTCTTTAAAACCGTAAATCGCAAGAATCCTGAGCGTTCAGCTATAAAATTACCCCACGATATTGACCAAAATAAAGCTCTGCAACGTTTTTTCACCCTGAGACCTCTTTTGCCAACCACTGTATGGACTCAGGTTTTGTTACGAGAATTCGAACCCTATAGACAAAGTTTACTGGAATTTGCGGTACGTTCAAATACTGAATCGTTCTCAGAAATAGTCAATCTGATCAAAGACCTTCCTCCAGAAGAAAAAATACCCTTTTTGACACGAGAGTTTTTTTATTCACAGAAGAACATATTAGAACTGGCAATTTCGTATAGGGTCAACGCTAATTTGATCCAAACTATTCTGGATGCGATCGCAGATCTGCCTGTAGAGATAAAAATAAGTATCTTTTCTCATAGCACAAAAGACACAAGTACGAATTTATTGCTGGAAGCCTATGAAGTCGACAGTTCCGCTATGGCCACCATTCGCAACGAAATCGATAAGTTGCCACCAGAAAATAAAGCAGCTGTCCTGGATCAGATTGATTGGAGAAAAGGCAACATGCTCATGCGAGCCATGGATTGGGATATAGAATCATTTAAATGGTATCTTGCCTACCTGGAAAAAAAGCCACATGAACACCAGATTTCCGCCTTGCTTCATACCGATGTTGGATGGCATGGGTGTTCCTATCAGCGCAGCATTTCAGATGATCGAGGCAATAGTGCATTACTGCTGGCATTGCAACAAGTTAAGTCCGAACAATTGATGGTATTTTTTGATTTTATCAGCAAGGCCATTTATTGGGATGAACAAAAGAATCACCCTGATACAGTCGCCCTTTTAAAACTGTTGCGACAAACCAATTTATACGGTTTGAATGCACTAACCGCCTCGTTATCACAGAATGATGTACCTGACTTTGCTTTTCATGAAGTATACAAGCTTCTCCAACTCATCCCTGTTTCATTGCATACAGAATTAGGTTTTTTAATACTGCAAAATACCCCAAACCAGATGAATTGCTTGCTGCTGGCGGTGCAAAACAACCGTCAGGATGCAATACACTCTTTACTGTCTTTAGCAAAAAAAATATCTCCTTCCTGTATTGTATCATTGTGTGAACAGCACAATAGCCAGGAAGAAAACTGTCTCATGTTGGCCATGATACACAACCACCATGCTCTACCCCTACTGCTTAATGAATTAACTGCACTACCGGAAACGGAACAATGCGAACTGTTTTGCTCTTTAATGACAAGAACCAATAAAGAGGGGCGAAACGTGCTGGATCTGGCAATACTGCACTATCCCGAATCAGTTTCCCTTCTCTTGCCCATTATTGAATTATTACCCCTGGATGCTCAGGCCAAAGTATTCTGCCCCCAAAAAACAGACAATGACAAAACAGGCAACCCTCTTCTTTTGGCCATAAATAAATGCCAAAATCCGAGTATCGCATTATCCATACATCAAGCGATTACAAAACTGGACGAGCATATTCCTGGCTTCTTAAAAGAAGCAGAAGCACCTGCAAGGGCAAGACCCTATACCCAATATTTTTTCAAGATTCATTCTCAGAGGAGCACAAACGAAGATGAATTGGTTGATGCATGCAGTTTAGGCTTGCCTGATTAACGGCACACAAAATTGATTTTTTTAGCTTGTAATAAAAACTCTGTTGTAACTGTGCGAATTGGAAGAGTAGCTATTGAGTAGACCGGATTTAGAGGGGATAGTGAGAGTTCGTCCCGAGCCGTTTTAATGGCTCGGAACTGGATGAACTGCGAGGAAATCGATTTATACTTCTTGTTCAGAATCGTCAGATCCTTTTTCTTGTTGTATGCGTAAATAAATTTCTTCACGATGAACTGAAACATCTTTTGGTGCATTGATACCCAAACGAACCTGGTTACCTTTAACACCCAACACGGTAATATTAACATCATCACCAATGATTAATGTCTCACCTATACGCCGAGTCAAAATTAACATGACTAAATCTCCCTAATAAGGCAGCTACCTACTTTCCCACAGAACGCTTCCATGGTGTTCTTGGCAGCCACATGCTGACTAAAAATTAAACAACTTTTCTTACTCGGATAACATTGTACACTCTGATTATTAACGGAGTATTAAGGCTAAGATAAAATGTGTAATTAATTTTCACTTTTAATGAACTGTAACGGTATCCCTAAAAAGCTTAAAGACACGCTACAGCATTCTCCTTTACATCGTACCTAAACAGAACAAAACTCAAAACAAATGACTTAAGCCTCCACTCATTGTTATTTAAGTAGAGCCGTAACTCCGCAGGTTGAGGATAAGATTGGTTTGAATTTAACCAAACCGCACTCACGTCATCCTGAACGTAGTGAAGGATCTTCTGAATCTGGCTCAGTTCCAGGCATTTGGAGATCCTTCGCTACGCTCAGGATGACGTACCTGGGGAGTTACGCATAGGCCAAAATACGTGATTAAGAAGGAACAATAATCTACCTGCAAATCAATTCTAATTCCAGACCTAACAAAAAAAATCATTGATTCATTTGGTCATTATAAACCGAATCACTCCGGCAGTTTACTTAACCCGTTGATTAAATTTGCCGGGACGGCAAAATGCATGTTTTTAGGTGGGGCAAGATTTAGACTATTCATCATGGCAACATACTCCTCTCTGGAACTAACCTGTAATCTGGGATTATGCGCTTTTTCATGTGCTATGGTACTGAATTTTTTTTCATTATAATCATGAGCAGGATATACCTTCATGGTATCAGGTAATTTGAGCAATTTATGAAACAAACTGTCATACTGCATACTGGCACTTCCTCCTTGAAAGTCAGTTCGTCCTGTAGCATTAATGAGTAATGTATCCCCGGTAAAAACGCTATCGTCCCAAACAAAAGAATAAGAATCTGGGGTATGTCCTGGGGTATGTAAGGCCTGAATCCTTAAATCGCCAAAGTCTAAAAACTCTTGATCATGAAATTTATAGCTGAGAAATTGGACTTCCGTTTCAATCCCCATCATGGATTGGCAATGAGTCAAATAACCCAAATCACCGGAACCGGTAATGTGATCGGCATGAGTATGAGTATCCAGGGAAGCAACCAGATTTAATCCAGATTGATTGATAAAGTGAAGATACTCTTCAATATGAGATTTTACCGGATCGATGATAATACCGTGCTTGCTGGCAGGTGAACCAATGAGGTAAGTATAGGTTGATGAATCCTGATCAAAAAACTGATGAAATATCATTCCTCACTCCATGGTCTTTTTTAAGGTCAAAATACAATAGAGAAAATCAAAAATCAGATTTTTAACATCGTATTTTTATTGAATAGATGCGATCGTATTATAATAAATTCTAAATAACAACGAGTATTTCGCCATATTGAACAACAGGATTCCCTACGTTATCCCGAACCCGAACTCAGCGAGGGTGAGAGATCTCCAAAAGTTGGCACAGTGCCATCTTCAGGTTGATTTCTCCGGCGGCTATTAAGAAGTTGTTCCTTATACTAAAAAACTATTGTTGTTCAATCTATTTATCCATATACTGCATTCTATTTTTAGAAAAAAATCATATGCTTTTTAATTCATATCAATTTCTATTTCTGTATCTTCCTATAGTTTTATTTGGTACTTATCTGCTTATTTACTTCTTTAAACCTGGGGTAGTTCCCTGGTTATTGACCTTTTCTCTGCTGTTTTACGGCTGGTGGAATCCCGTCTATCTGACTTTGTTACTGACCTCCATTGGATTTAATTTTATTGTCGGTAAATTGATTGTACAGAGTACGATTCAATCGCATAAAAAATGTTATTTAATTCTGGGAATAGCAGCAAACCTGGCTGCTCTGTTTTATTTCAAATACATGAACTTTTTCATCCAGAATATCAATTCTCTTGCTCATACCAATTTTAATTTTTACAACATCATTCTGCCACTGGGAATTTCCTTTTTTACCTTTACCCAAATTGCTTTTTTAGTTGATGCCTATTATGAAAAAGTAAAACAATTCGGAATTTTTAATTACTCGCTTTTTGTAACGTATTTTCCTCATTTAATTGCAGGGCCCATCATTCATCATAAAGACGTCATGCCCCAATTCAATAAAATACTCGACACCAAAGAATTCCCTCTGATGCGCTACTTCATGATTGGACTGACAATTTTTATCATAGGCTTGTTTAAAAAAGTGTGTCTGGCCGATACGCTGGCTCCCAAAGTCAATTATATTTTTGATATACCGGGCAAAGGATACGAGTTGTCTTTCGTTGACTCATGGATGGGGGCTATTGGCTATACCTTGCAACTGTATTTTGATTTTTCAGGATATTCTGAAATGGCCATTGGCTTAAGTTTTATGATAGGAATCAAACTACCCATCAATTTTTTCTCACCTTATAAGGCGGTAAATATTATTGATTTCTGGCGACGATGGCACATGAGCCTGTCCCGTTTCTTTAGAGATTATTTATACATTCCACTTGGAGGCAGTAAAAAAGGACCTTTTCGTAAATACCTTAATTTGTTTATTGTGATGGTCATTGTCGGATTCTGGCATGGTGCCGGGTGGACTTTTATTTTATGGGGTACCTATCATGGTACTTTACTCATTTTGAATCACAGCTGGCATACCGTGAAAAATCAGCTGATCAGTCAGTTTGATTTCAAGATAACCTCTGGATTCATGAAGAAAACAATCCAGTTGCTGTCCATTGCTCTAACCTTCTTTTGCGTTGTTATTGGATGGGTACTTTTTCGTGCCAATGACTTCGCCACTGCGCATAATTTTTATCAGGGAATGTTCCATTACCACAACTATTACTACGGCTCTAGTGGATTACTTACTCTGTTAAACTACATTTTCTTTGGATTGTTTCTTTTAGCAGGGCTGATTATCTGCGCTTTTATGCCCAATACTATTGAGCTGATGAAATCAGCACATGCCATACTTGATTCACAACAGGTAAATTCAATAAATGCAAATAAATCCAATACACTTAGTTTGATTTGGAAACCAAGCCTGGCATATGGATTAGTTATTGGTGCAGCTCTGTATTTTTCTTTAACGACTATATCCCAAACTCCAAGTACCTTTTTATATTTCAATTTTTGAAAAGAGAACATCACAACATGAAAGAAAAAAAGTTATACCAATATTTCATAGCAGTTTTTTCCGGGGTTCTGCTCACACATGTTCTTTTCAGTTATATTATGGGGTTAGTGACCACTGGTTTTTATAAAAATACACTGATTAATGTCCGCAATTATGACGGATCAGAAACAAAACCATTATCACGATCCTATCTGACAAACTTTTTAAAAAAATCCCAGAAACCGGTTATGCTGATTATGGGTTCTTCATTTTCTTATGGAAACTCACTATCCGCTCTAAATACCTATGCTCATCATTTGATGGAACAATTCCCCAATTTTTTAATCATGAACGCATCAGTAATTGGGGAAAGTGGGCAATCTTATCTGGATAACCTGAGTTACCTCAAAGCGAAAAAAATATCGCTGGATACACTAATAATCGAAATAAATCTGTTTAATTTTATTTCCACGAATTCATATTTTATAGATGACGAAAAATTTGCGCCCAAAGATCTAGCCTACGATTCATACTTCGATTTTTACTTTCTTCATCCTCACGGCATAAATTCCATACTCAATCTGGATCTAAACCGCCTGTACACACTGGAACAAACCGGAGAAAATAAATATCAATATGTAGCACTTCCTGATGCCTATTCCGAACCTTATGATAGATTTAAAGACAAGCTGCCTAACTATACATTGTTTCTTAATTCATTATTTTCGTCCTCATCTTCTGTAGCTCATAATGTGTATTTTTTTATATCACCGATTTACAAAAATGGTGTAGCGCAATCTCAATTTAAAGTAAGCGATATAGAGTGCGAATTAAACGACATCTACAAAATCTGCCAACAATTTCCCAAAGTTCATTGTTTAAATCCCGGACTTGATTATCCTGAAAGCCATTTTATGAATCTTTCTCATTTTAACGAAGAGGGGCATAGACATCTGGCAAAATGGCTGGCGAGACAAATCAACGGGGACGAAAAAAATCAGCTGGCTCAGAAGGAAGCGGATAAACAAAATAGCTAGCACCAATCAACAAAAATAAAAACATCTGCTGGCTCGAGTAGATTTAAATGAGCCGGTCAGCTAAAATGTTTGGCAAATTAACTACCTCCTATAACATCATGAAAAAAATACTCATCATAGGCGCAGGACAATTAGGCAGCCGCCATCTGCAATCGCTAAATTTGCTCAATGAGCAACTGGATATTACCGTTGTAGATCCCAGCGTGGCTTCTCTTGAAACAGCACGCTCACGGTTTGAAGCGACCATTGCGCAAGTAACACATCAAATCAATTACACCCAAAAATTAACTGACACTCATACTGTAGACGTTGCGATCATTGCAAGCACTGCTCAAAGCCGCCGCACCATAGTAGAAGATCTACTCAAGCAAGTCGAAGTGAAGCACCTGGTTCTGGAAAAAATCCTGTTTACCCAAGAGCAGGACTATTACGATATAGCAGAATTGTTATCCAGACATCAAACAAAAACATGGGTTAATTGCACTATGCGCATGATGCCCTACTACCAAAATCTCAACACATTATTTCACAATGAAGCCGTTCAGTATCACGTTACAGGCAGTCAATACGGCCTGATTACTAACGCCATCCATTATCTGGATCATGCAGCCTACATCACTGGCGACAATGAATTTGAACTCGATACTCATCTCCTGGATAAACACATCATTGAAAGCAAGAGAGCAGGATATTACGAATTAACCGGAACTCTGGTCGCACGTTTCGCTAATGGCAGCCAGGCGTTCATCAACTGCGATAAACACGGTTCGGCACCTATTCAAATCGAGATTTATAATCACAAAAACCGCATTATTTCTAAAGAATGGGAACAAAAAGCTTGGCAAACCGGGGTTGATAAGGATTGGAAATGGGAGGAAGTCAATGCGCCAATTCCCTTCCAAAGCACTCTGACAGCTGAATTGGTTCATTCGCTCTTGACTACAAATCGTTGCTCACTGACCGACTACACCACATCCATGCAAATTCATCTGCAACTACTGAAACCACTTAAATCATTTGTAGCTGAAAACAGATTAACCAGCCATATGGACTATCCATTCACCTGAACACAGTATAGGAATCAATAATGATCAATGTTGTAATTTTTGGCTCAGGCCCTATGGCATGCGAATACAGCAAGGTTCTGCAAGCCTTGCAAGTGCCCTTTACGGTACTTGGCAGAAGTGAGCAATCAACTAACGCCTTTCACACTACCACCGGAATTAAAGCTATCCCCGGAGGATACGAACAGTATTTAGCCACCAATCAACATTCTTTTTCACATGCCATCATCGCCGTTGGTGAAAAACGATTGGGGGATGCTGCTCGGGCTGCAATTAATGCCGGTATAGCAACCATTCTGGTTGAAAAACCTGGAGGTATAGATGCTGAAGATATTCGAGCTGTTGCTCAAACAGCTAAAAACAAAAATGCCCGAGTTCTGGTAGGTTATAATCGCCGATTTTACGCCTCAGTTGAAAAAGCCAAATCCATTATTGCCGAGGATGGCGGTTTACTGTCTTTCAATTTTGAATTCACCGAGTGGGGACATGTGATTGCCAACATTGAAAAAGAAGAAGGCGTTAAAGAGCACTGGTTTTTGGCTAACTCATCTCACGTCATTGACTTGGCTTTTCACCTTGGTGGAACTCCTCGAGTGCTGAATGCGTTAACCGCTGGTTCTCTATCCTGGCATCCAAAAGCTGCCGTTTATGCCGGTTCCGGGATTACTGAACAGGGTGTTTTATTTACTTATCAGGCAAATTGGCAGGCTCCTGGTCGTTGGGGTTTGGAGTTTTTAACTCGACAGCACAGACTCTATTTTAGACCTATGGAAAAACTGCAAATTCAGAAATTGGGTAGTGTTGCTCTTGAGGATGTGGTGCTGGATGATGCCCTGGACTATGATTTTAAACCTGGTCTGTATCAACAAACTCACGCATTCATTAACGACCCGGCTCAATTACCGGATATTGAAGAACAGGTCAGCATGCTCAAATGGTATGAACAAATTAATACCCCGAGCAGCCTGTGAATAAAATCTCTTTAATCAGCATAGACCACATCAATCAGTTGATTCCTGCCTATGCTGCTTTAAAACACGCACGCATTCACAATAAACTGGAAGAAAAGACCTTGGTTATTTTAACCAAACCTCACATTCCATTTAGCTCGTTAAAAATTAAGCACATTAAAACTCTGATGAGTAATGAAAAGGCCGCTGTCGTGATAAACGGCTTTTCTTTATTTAAATATCCCAAGCTCATGACCTATTTCCCGGCACGGCTCAGATCCTGGTTTTTATACCAAAAATTAAAGCATTATTCAGTAGAGGAACTGTTTTTCGCCCACGACATCAGCAGCGATTTCTGGAACCAGACATTAATGCACGCTTTTCCTGCCGCACGGCGTATTTGTTATGGTGATGCGCTTGGTTTGGTCTACACCCCAAATTATTTTACCCAATTGATGTACCGAATCAAAAGCCGCAACAAAATTATTGTTCATAATCTACTTGCCCGAATTAAAAGAAAATTTTTATATCCCGGAAATAAACACCAGTTAATGCCACAAGATGCTATTTTAGCCATACCCTGTGACCCAGGAAGGGATTTCCTGAGCAAGTGCACCCTTTCGATCATTAACCAAAAGGATTTAAAACTCTGTGTGCAGGAACTTGCCACAACCTTGCCTGAATTTAAAAACCACATGCAAGAACACATTAACAGCAGCCCAACACCCTGTTATTTATTGATGTTTAGCAATTTTACTGAATCCAAACTAACTACTTTAGAAAATGAAATTGCACTCTATCAAGAAATACTTAAAACCCACGCTCAACCTGACAGCACTATCATAATTAAACCTCATCCTGCACATAATCCAGAGGTATTTCAACAGATCATTGGCGCCCTGAGTGAACACTACTGTATTCAAATAATTAATAAAGACTTTTACCATTTACCCATAGAACTCGCTGAATGCCTGGTTCAGGGGTGTGAGGTACTGTCTGTTTCTTACTCATCCATCTCCCTACCCTATCTTTATGAAAAAAAGGTAACGCACGTTTTAACGCAGGAACTGATTAATCAATATTTCTCAATTGAAAAAATGAGCTGGTTTATTGAGAGTAATAATTTATACCTGCTGATGATTGATGCCCTAAAAAATTGGACTCAGGACCATGAATTACCTATCTGATACAAAAAAAGATGCGCCAGTTAACATAGCGGTCATCATCGTTAACTACAATTCTGCCTCTTATTTATTAAAAGCGCTTCATGCTCTGGCGATTCAGTTATATAAACCCCATCAAGTGATTGTATTCGATAATGCCAGTTCAGAAGAAATTCCCGCAGAAATTCATCAATTGAACTTGCCGTTAACCCTCATCAAAAATCCAACTAACCTTGGTTTTGCAGCTGGAAACAATAAAGCAATTGAATATCTCGATCCCGAAATAAACTGGATAGCCCTTTTAAACCCTGATGCCTACCCTTACAAAGAATGGTTGGCAGAAATGGTAACGGTCATTCATACCCATCCACAATATGCCTTTCTGGGTTCCAAACTCATCTGCGAGAAAGAGCCGCACTTACTCGATGGAACAGGCGATGTGTACCACATTAGCGGTAAAGCATGGAGAAATCATCACCGAAAGCCATTGCATCGTTCCTCCACAAAAATAGAGGAGATCTTTTCTCCCTGTGCTGCAGCCGCCTTATACAAACGAGAAGCATTTGATGAAGTTCAAGGTTTTGATGAACATTTTTTTTGTTACTATGAGGACATCGATTTAGCTTTTAGACTATGGCTGGCGGGTTACAAAGGAGCATATGTTCCCAAATCAATTGCCGAGCACACTGGTTCTGCAACAACAACAAGACACAGTGATTTTTATACCTACCATGGTCATAGAAATTTGGTATGGACTTATTTTAAAAACATGCCGACCCTATTGCTTCTTATTTTTTTACCCTTACACCTTTTGCTGAATATGGCAACTATTGCACTCTTTGTTAAAAGAGGACAAACCAAAACCATACTCAAATCCAAGCTGGATGCATTAAAAGGCTTGCAGCGCATTTGGCAGCAACGCAGGATAGTGCAAAAAACACGAGTTCTCAGCACATTCCAACTTTTTAAAATCCTTAATAAAGGCTTGCCATGGTAAATTATTCCGTTACTGTAGTCATCGTAAACTATAACTCAGGTGAGATGCTGGTCAACTGCATCAATCAGGTACTCACCAGCACTGTTCCAACACAAATTATCGTATCGGATAACGCATCATCGGATAACAGCCTCAGTCTGGTAGAAACGGCATTTAAAGATCGCCCCGAGGTAATGATTCATAGAAACAATGCCAATCGTGGTTTTTCTGCGGGAAATAATGCCGTTTATGAGTTCATTACTACCCCATATATTCTTTACCTCAATCCAGATTGTTTTATTGAAAAAGACACTTTGGAACAATTAATCCATACTATGAAACAATTTCCAAAGGCCGGCATGGTTGGCTGTCTGGTAACTAACCCCGATGGCACAGAGCAAGCGGGATGCAGAGGATTAACCCCCACCCCATCACGAGTGTTCAATCAACTATTCCATTTAGCTAAACTCTTTCCTGATAATCCTAAATTTTCAGGCTACATTTTATCCAATAAACCACTTCCCGATGAACCTGTTGCAGTAGAGCTGATTTCTGGTTCCTGCATGTTCGTTCGTAAAGAAGCCATTGAAGAGGTAGGCTTACTCGATGATCAGTATTTTCTTTACTGTGAAGATTATGATTGGTTCTACAGATTCATAGCTGGACAATGGAACATTATTTTTAACCCTAAAATCAAAGTAATGCACATTAAAAGTTTCAGCACCCGTCAAATTCCTCTCAAAGTTCTTGGTTATAAAGCCCGTGGCATGTGGCGCTACCATAACAAATTTTTTAAAAAGAATTCATCCTGGCTCACAAATGGATTGGTTAAGATTGGAATAATATCTCGCTTCCTGATCTTGAGTGGAATGGTGCTTGTCCAAAAAACATTAAAACAAATAAAGAGTTAATTTTAATCACTCGTGCACAATTCATCATAACAAGCACTAGCTCTCAACGATTTTTTATTTAAAATTTGAATTATTGCTTTATGTACCCTTCGGCATTATAATCCGGCGAAACTGCTTTTAGTTAATGAATTAACTATGATAAAAAATAAAAGGATTTTTGCGTTTATACCGCTCCGAGGCGGAAGTAAATCAATAATTAATAAAAATCTTGCGCTCTTGGGGGATAAACCCCTGCTTGCATGGCCAATTGAAATCGCATCACAAGTCCCCGAAATCGATCAAGTCATTGTTTCAACCGATAATGAGGATATTGCCAAATCAGCGCTGTCTTATGGAGCCACCATCCAAAAAAGACCTGATTATCTAGCCACTGATACGGCTATTGTTGCGGATGCAATTCGCTACTGCCGAACGGTACTGGCTGCTGAAAATAATCTCCCTGATTATCTGGTTTTATTAGAGGCTACATCTCCTTTTAGAACCGCAGAAATTATTCAAAAATGCCTGCACAGACTGGTTAATGAAGAACTCGATTCAATCGCCACTTTTAATGAAGCTGAAATTAACCCCCATAGAACTTGGTCTATAGAAGAAGGCCAACCCCAACCCTTTATAGAAGGGGCAATCCCCTGGTTACCGAGACAAAAATTACCTAAGGCCTATCAGCTCAATGGAGTGGTTTATGCGTTTAATCTAAAAACCTTCCCCGAGGAAGGACCAAACGTGTTATATGGAACAATGGGCGCAGAAATTCTTGATGGAAGTTCTGTTATTGATATTGATACTAAAAAAGATTTGGTGGTTGCAAATGTCTTATTCGAAACCAGAAACAGCGCCGAGGTTGTCTGAGCTTTTCTCTTTAAAAAATAAAACTGCCCTGGTTATAGGAGGCGCAGGCTTATTGGGCAGTGAATTGTCTTATGCTTTGGCAGAACTTGGGGCCAATCTTATCATTGCAAGTCGTGACATCAATAAATGTCAAAACTTCGTTGATACCATTAAAAATCAGTTCCCGGACAACACCTTTACCGCCTTAGCCATAGATATTGCCGATCCCGAATCTATTGATTTGTGTTTGCACTCGGTGACTGAATTATCCCCTCAAGGTCTTGATATCCTGGTCAACTGTGGATGGTCTGGGCGTAAAAACACCTTTGAATCGATTTCAGATGAAGACTGGAATCAGGACATTGAAGTCTGTTTAAATGGCGTTTTCAGAACAATTAAACGCTTTCATCTCTTATTAAAAAAACGGAAAGGAACCATTCTTAATATTGCATCCATGTACGGACATGTTGCGCCAGATTATCGTCTGTACGATAGTGAGCGATTTGCTAACCCACCAAGTTATGGAGCAGCCAAAGCCGGATTGATCCAGTTAACAAAATATCTGGCAAGTTTTTTATCTCAGGATGGTATTCGGGTGAACGCAATTAGCCCAGGACCCTTCCCATTTGAAAGCACTCAAAAAGAAAATCCTGATTTTATTCAACGCTTGTGTGGTAAAAATCCATTAAATCGAATAGGCACGCCTTATGAATTAAAAGGAGCAGCCGCATTGCTTTGCTCTGATGCTGGAGCCTATATTACTGGTCAAAACATCTGTGTTGATGGTGGATGGGGTGTCTGGTAATGAAAGCAGGAATACTGGGTTACAGCGAGGGAAACGGTCATCCATTTTCATTTTCTGCAATAATAAACGGCTACGAGCCTGAAGAATTTGTTAATGCTGGGTGGAGCGTCATTCTTGACTATCTTGAAAAACAACCCCGTGACGCCTTTGATTTTCATGAGGTTGAAGTGAGCCACGCCTGGACTCAGGATATCAATCTAACAAACCGTTTATGTGCAGCAAGTAAAATCCCTCACGCAGTAGAACACTATACTGATATGCTAGGTAAAGTGGATTTCGTCTTTATTGCACGAGATGATTACCATACCCATTTTCCTATGGCAAAACCCTTCCTCGAACACGGAACTCCGGTTTTTGTTGATAAACCATTAACACTGAATGAAGAGGAGTTAAACTATTTTGAGCCCTATCTGCATAATGGCATGCTGATGAGCACTTCCGGTATGCGTTATGCTAAAGAGCTGGATACCATCAGAAACAATAACTCAGAACTTGGCGAGCTAAAATTAATTGAAGGTGTTATTTTAAATAACCTGGAAAAATACGGCATTCATCTTCTTGATGCAATCAACGGCCTGGGCATTAAAGGCATTAAATCGATAATACGCCTTCCTTCTTCATTTGAAGCCTACAGCATCGAATTAGACAACGGGATTCAATTTAATCTGTCGTGCCTGGGTTCTGTTACTAAAACGCTTCATCTGTCTTTATACGGCACTAAAAATCATTTTCATTTTGATTTGTATGACAATTTTTCTGCATTCAAAAGAACTATAGGCGAAATGATCCACATGGTAAAAACCAAATCGCCAGTTATCTTGCCTGAAGAAACCATTAACAACATGAATTTAATTAGAAGAGCAAAATTTCTTAATCCAATGGAGAAAATAACTTTTAATTAATCTAAGGAGAGCTCTGTGTTTAATCTCAATAATAAAACCGCAATTGTAACTGGTGGTGCGGGAATTCTTGGACAAGGTTTCTGCAGAGCATTATCCTCGAATGGAGCTCGCGTAGCTGTAGTTGATGTATCTTACGATAAAGCAGAACAAGCGTGCTTTGCCATACAGGAAGATAACCCTGCGGCAGATTTACTTCCGCTGCGCTGCGATGTAACAGACAAAGTAAACATCGAGCATATGGTACAAACAGTAAAAAACAAATTTGGCTCTGTGGATATTCTGTTGAATAACGCAGCCACCAAAACTAATGATTTAAAAAAGTTTTTTACCTCCTTCGAAGAGTATGATCTGGACACCTGGCGTCAGGTCATGTCTGTTAATCTGGATGGAATGTTTTTAGTAGCGCAAGCTGTTGGTAAAGAAATGATTCAGCAAAACACAGGTGGCAGCATCATCCAAACCAGCTCCATCTATGGAGTTGTCGCTCCCGATCAAAGCATTTATGCCGGGTCAGAATTTATGGGAGTAGAAATTAATACCCCCGCAGTGTACTCCGCATCCAAGGGCGCAGTACTTAGTTTATCAAAATATCTTGCGACTTATTGGGCAAAACATAATATCAGAGTCAATACGCTAACCCCTGGCGGAATAGAAAGTGGGCAAAACAACACCTTTGTAACTAATTATTCTCGCAAAGTTCCCTTAGGACGTATGGGTAAATTTGATGAGCTGCTGGGCGCACTGCTGTTTTTAGCCTCTGATGCTTCAACCTACGTTACGGGGCAGAACATTATAGTAGATGGAGGATTTACTTGTTGGTAACACTTTAAAGTACCTTGAAAAGCCCTATTATCAGCTCCTCTATCACCTTTTAATTTAACCAAAACTCTCACTGTCATCCTAACCCTAAACATAAAGCTGGTGAAAGATGACGTGATGAGGACATAAGTCGATTCATAAAAGTGTTTCATAAGTTTTAGAATGGACGTTTCACACCATAATACTAATTTTTGTAACGCCCAAAGTACTTAATTGAACTTACCAAATGTTCCCCTCTCCACTGCGCATAGCGTGGGGGAGAGGGATCAAGGGTGAGGGGGATTAAATAGTGTTGCGAAGCAACCTCATTACTTAAAAAAAACTTATTATTATTAAAATTTAAAAAATTCATAATCCTATATTAGGATTGTGATACTATTACACAACATATATATACCCATATAAAAAACACATGATGCCCACTAAATTTCTAAACCGATTTTTTTTAATTTTATTATTCATTTCAACCACACTTTTTGCGCAAGGGAATGAAGTACAACAACAAATAAAAGCCCTTTGTATGGATAGATATCGAGCGCCTGGTGACTTTGTTCAATTTACAAATAAATTAATGAAATTAGGCATTATAAGGCAAACTTATGACGTCACCAATGATGAACTTGCGTTTTATTCTAAAGATTCTATGTTATCCCATTTTCCTGCAGCACAACTCGATAAATCCATAGATAAAAATTCGTTTATCTTTGGTGAGTCTTTAGACCTGGACATACTCAAAAACGCTATAGATAAGTTCGACCACAACAAATTATCGGTTGTGGCGTTTCATAAAGAGGTTGCTCGTGCGGGAGTTGTGTACGTAAGTGTCTATCTAAAGCAAAGAAAGATCTATTATTTAAGTCAAAATGGTCAGTTTTTTCTTGAATCCTATTAATTAAAACCTGGTTCGGAGTCACTGAGTTATTGTCGAACAATACTACGATCCACGGAAATATGTCCTGAGCTGACATTTGTCGAAATGCCAGCCAGGGCCTTGATGCAGCGCAAGCGAAATCAAGGAATTACTCACCCAATCCACCCATAGGCTAAAACACCAAGTTAGCCCAATTCCTGATTGTTTTTTTCCTGTTCTTAAATCACGGATTGGATTAGAGAATAATTTAATGCGCAGTATATAAAAAACCTTGATTTCGCTTACGCTGCATCAAGGCTACCAGCTGACAATACTTCAGTGATAGGCAGAAAACCAGCCAGCCTTGATGCAGCGTAAGCGAAATCAAGGAATTACTCTCCAAATCCCCCATAGGCTCAAGCAACGAGTCAGCCCAATTCCAGTTCTTTTTCTCGTTCTTAAAAAATGATGAACATATTTAAGCTCGATTCAGTATAAGTGCATGAGGTTGAAAGGTGACGAGTTGAATAGTTAAAAATAAATCCAATCACAAATCAAAAATTTTGAATCAACTCAGCGCAGCAACATCCTCGTTTATTGTTAATTGATTAATTAATGCATGTATACGATTTATATTAGAACCATCAAGAACGCCCCAATCAGCGGCAATCTTCTTCTGATTTGAACAGACCTCTTCGTAATAGTCGTCATCATTAATTAGTCTGCCAACTATTTGCTCAAATGAATTTTGCTCATTAACATGTAATACAGAGGATACCTCTTTGTATTCGTTGATATTGAATTTATAAAAATCGTAATTCACTACAGGCTTACCTAAAGCAATTGCCCAACGTATAGTACTGGAAAAACAACTAATATAAATATCATGTCGAGGTAATTCGTTAAGAATATATTCTTCGCTGATATTCAGGTTTAAACCGGCAACAAATGATTTAAATTCAGTTTGTACTGCTGGGTGAAGGCTTAACGTTATCGTTATATCTTCCAATTTACTCAAAAAATTGAAAACACTGGCAGTTAACTCCTGATAACTATCAAAATCACATAAATGAGCACGCTCCGCATGATAACTTGGAGGCCAACAAACCAACATAGAACGTCGATTATTTTTTTTCTTGGCAGAATTATGAATACTCTTGGAGCAGTCAATAAAAGCCTTTAAATAATCACAATATGGCGTGCCAGTTAAAATAATCTTATTAGCATTGATACCTTCATTTAAATAATGTGCATACATAGATTTGCTCTCTGCAGCAAGCCTTGTAGCGTATCCACCATGAACTGTCCATGGATTACTCACTGAAATCCCTAATTCTTCACGAGCTAATATAAAATATGGGTTTAATAAAATACTCCCCTCAAAAGCACCCTTTTTTACCCACTGCGGATAAAATTCTTTCACTACCAACCCTGCACCACTCTCTGAATTATATAATTCTTCATTTCGTTGTTTCTGCTCCAGGGCATTTTCAAGATCAAGTTTACTGCCATAACCATAGGGGACGTCCAGAACTGGTATCTTAAACTCAAGAGCTGCATTTATTAGAGGGGCATTTGCAGATACACCATCCTCTGCAACAATTAATAATTTGGGACTATATTGTTTAATTATGCTTTTTGATCGAATTAACTCCATGCGCTGGCTACAATAGAGGGCTTTTAGAGTATTAAAATCCAAATTATATGTGATGTATTTTTGCTTGATTTTTTCAAAAAAAATCTCATCCTTTTTAGTAAATGATTCACAAGAATAACCATTATTAGAATAAATAAATTGGACTTTTTCACTTGTAATAAACGATTTGATTCTTGCTTTTAAAGACTTATTCTCTTCGGATAATAGAATAATAATAGATTCTTGTTTCTGTATTAATTGATTTGCAAGAATTCCAATTAACGGTGCCTCTGTAAATGAAGCTACATAAAGCAAAATAGGTCTAATATTTTTTTTATGATACTTCATATGAACTAGCCTATGAGCTATTTTAGAAAGAATCTTCATAGATTTCCTTACATCACTTGATTAAAATATAATTAATTATTACTCGATGGGGAGTGATAGTTGGGACTCATTAATTAATTTTACACGTTAACTCACTCAAATAATTCAAAGCATTCGCAGCCGCATAGTCAGGATTTTCAAGTTTTTTACTGGCAATCCAGTGCTCTTGCTTTCCCTGATCAGAAAATAAATAGCGCAATCGTTCCCGCTCGGGTTTTTCAGCATCAAAAATAGTTGCAATATTCATCTTTTTATAGGGAGAAGCTTTGATCATATTATAATTATTTAAGTGTTTTAATATATCTTCTTTGTAACAGAAAGCTATTGGCGTAATAAATGGAGTTGCCGAAAAGAAATTCAGATAACTGGCATCATACAAACAATTAGATAAAATGCTGCAAACTGCATCACACATTATTAAAGAATGTTCTACTTTCCTATGATTGACTAATTTAAACGATACAGAGGAACGTTCCAGTAATTCTATGGTCATAAGCGCATGCTCTTCACTCTCACGAGGATGTTGTCGATAAACTATCTGTGCCTCTGGTTGAACTTGGTAAATGAGGTTAAGTAATTCTACAAGAGTATCTTTATAACCAGAAATATGGTGTAAAGACTGACCAAAAAGTCCTATAACCAACTGATTATGTAATAACCCGGCCTCCTCTCTTAATTCATTTCTTAGCATATTTAGATTGAGGGATTTATACCAGGAATGACGAGGTGATCCAATCACAAGACCCTCGCAATTATTTCGCTCCTCTGTTAATCGTTTTGCTTCGTGATCAAGGCAAAAATAATAATCTGCGCAGACACCAAAAAAATCGTTTACCTCCCCCCAAAAATCCTGCATGACTACACTAGGGACTTTGTTTTTCGCAACAGCAATTAACGCTTCATCAATACCTGCATCACCTGGGGTAGATAAGCCACACAAGAGAATATCGGGTTTGATTTGATTCAAAATTTTTTGGGCATAATCTAATAATATTTGTCCTGCTTCAGATTCTGGTTCTGTGGCTATGATATGTGGAACTGACTCAAAGCTAAGGTTATTGGCTTTGAAATAAGTTGAGGCCGGAGATTGTATATACAAAAATAGGTCGAAATGTGCATCATTTTGAGCCAGTTTAACAATCTCTATAATATTTATTGCCGCACCTACATCTCTGCATGATACCAGTATTTTTTTTCTTGACATATAAATTAAACCTGTAATATCGCCTTTAAAATAGGGTGAGTATTGGCTGCAAGTTCCGATAAATTTCGAAATTTGTTCCACTCTTGCGCATCAATTTTATTTCCTTCGAGTTCACATAAAGTCAATACACAGAGAGATCTTAACGCCAAAGTTGATTGGGCATAGACATCCGTTTCATGGAATTGATAAAGGCCGCCATGTGAACGATAAGAATTTAAAAAATCCCTCCCCAAGTGCACAATGTCTTCTGCTGAATCATGACGAACAAATATCAAACGCTCCATAACTAAAGCAAGTTCATACACAAGAGGTAAATGACTGTGAAGTGTGTCTTCAAAATCAAAAAAATAAATGGTGTCGTCAACTTGCATCATGTTTCCTGGATGTAAATCACCATGCAAAACTTGTGTGTGTGTTCCTTGGGTAAAATTAAGACATTCATCCTGAGCAAGTGCTCTGACATAATCAGGAAAAGGGCCAATTTTAAGCCGTCCTTTTGCGATTTCTGAGCGAATTTCATTAAGTAAATTGATGCGATAATCCGTTTGGTTTTGTATTTCAATTTGATTAGGATAGCGTCTAAGCGCTTCATGCATTTTGGCAAGGGCTCTGCCCAAATTTTTTAAAGTAGCACTGGATGAGGCCAAACGTCGCCCATCAAGAAAGGGATAGATCAAACAGCCCGCCGATTGCCAGTTAAGCGTTGCGTTTGCCTTTATATTTTGGTTTTGTAACCATAAAGCGACCTGCTCTGCTTTTTGGTAATGATCTGCATGTTCTGCAGTAAAACACTTTATAAAATAAGGAGTTTGATTTTGTTCTGCTTTGATTAAATAAAAGCTCGACGGTTGACCATCAAAACTGGCTTGATAGACGCTCCCCCTAATATTAGCTTTGGATTGCAAATCCATTGCCTTTACCGCATCAACAGGAATAAAAGCAGGCAGACCCGGACTCAAAGTCTGCCAACTAGGATTTTTAAGAATCATTTTTTTTAATATCGCACCACTGAACGGGAGTATTTGCTTTTACAGGCGTTGTAAATGAACTGCCTATAGCCAAATCCCAGTGCTGCACGGGAATGCCAAGACAAGGAAAAGCAAAGCGAACATTATCGAGAGAAAGTATCTCTCCTGGTTGAATGTCTCTTTTGGCAACAACGCATTGTCTTTGTGAGCTTCCAATAACACCTTTAATGAGATTACGTGGATTTCGTTCTGTACTCCCTAAAGACACCCAGGCATCATAAACTTTCTGTAAGACCTCTGGTAAATCCTCCAGATTCATTGAGTGAGATATGTCCTGATCCAGCTCGTCCGGGTATACATGAACTCCTTTTTCCAAGATAGAAGCCCCCAGCGCAACTGAAATATAGAGCATTTCTAAACCGTTGTGATGATCTGACAAACCTACAGGCAGATTAAATGCTTTGGAATAGGTTTGGAGTAAACGCAGATTATGTGCTTCAGGTAATGCAGGATGACCGTCTGGGCTGTGTTGAATAATAATATCCTCACAACCTGCCAAACGTGCTGTATTAACGGCATTAAATACCTCTGCGATTGTAGATCTTCCAGTATCAATAATCATAGGCAGCCCTTTAGCTGCAGCATAACGTATTAACGGTATATGCACGATATTCGCCGATGCGATTTTTAAGGCACAAGCACCATGTTCAGTGGCAAAATCAACTGCAGTAAAATCATAAACAGATACAATAAATGGCATTGAAGCGTTTCTGATTATCGCAAACAACTGTGCATACTTATCCAGAGACATGCATTTACGCTCGATCAATTCCCTGTAGTTTTCTTTTTTAATTTGACCATTTTTGCAGGTGTAAGTCTCCTGTAGCGCACCAGGAAGGCAAATCTCAGGATCGTTGAGAATTTCTGTTTTTAGAACAACCGGCTGATTAGGAACCAAAGAACTGGCTTTGATGATGGTTTCAACCATATTTTTAGCGAGTTGATAATCTCCGTTGAAATAACTGCCCACCTCTGCCAAAAAAATAGGGGGCGTTTCGGTACTGACATCAAAAGGACCGAGTTTAAATTGTCTCTCCACGATACTATCCTTAAAATTATAATGATATTTTTAGTAAATAATGATCTACTAATAATTTAAGACCATTAGTTAATTGTCTGTTATTGTGTTCTGTTTTCAAAGTCCAGGTTCTTACAGGGTCTTCTTTGGGTTTAATGTCAAAACCGATTCTAAATGGATGGAAGCTCCAATGATTACATCGGTCTTGTATCAGTTCTGCAATTGTCTCTTTGCTAAATACATTCCATCCTTTTTCCCAATTGCCTTTAACCTCTTGAATACGTTTTCTATGTTTAATCTCACAATCCACACCGAATTCATTAAAAGGTGAGAGTATGTAAATAGAAGCACCTGGTCGACATGCTGCAAATAGATTATCAAAAAACAAGGATAACTCTGACTCATCGAATATAGACATAACACCAACTACCGTAACAACATCAAATTTACCTTTTAATTGCTCTGGTAAATGGAGTATTGATGCTTTTATAAATTCTTTTTCGGGTTGCAAATTTTTACATTGATTAATTAAATCATCAAAAACATCTATGCCAGTAAAGTTATATTCTGGATAACGACTTGATAAATAATATAGAAACTCTCCTGTTGCACATCCTACATCTAAAAGAGCAGTGTTTGAATGTCTCTGTTCCTGGGCAAGATGGAACTCCAGAAACTTAAAAATTTCTTTAGGATTTTTTGACCAACCCTCTGTTATATAATGTTGAAAATTTTCATAGTTAGCTGACATGTTGATTAACCTTGGTCGTTTTATTAACAGACAATAAGAGCTCACAAAACTGTAAATCCAATATAGAATCCACATCAATACTGTCATCAGCGTTCATAATGAACGGAAAACAAGGTGATTGATAAAATTTTAACTCAGATAGAAAATCAGCAGTTTTAAGAGCATAGATTGCACCGTTTTGCCTATACACTTCCTCTAAATCCTGTGTTCTTTTCTC
Source organism: Legionella worsleiensis (assembly GCF_001467535.1). GTDB lineage: Bacteria > Pseudomonadota > Gammaproteobacteria > Legionellales > Legionellaceae > Legionella > Legionella worsleiensis. The sequence goes on along the minus strand of NZ_LNZC01000031.1, from coordinate 131,771 downwards.
AACGTCTTCCAGACTGGTGTAAGGTTCGGCTTGTTGATGATTAATACGAATACATTTTCCGGGATGATGCTCTACTTTACACACGCTCATCACGCTTTTCATTCCTGAATTTAAAAATTGGCGCAGGCATTGTTCCAAATGCAAGGAGGTTCTTAGTGGAGAAGTAGGCTGCAATAACACCACATACTCCGGGAAGTAGTGATCAGCGGTAAATACCTCAATCGCATGCCGGATCACGTGTTCATTAGAAACAGTATCACCCGCTAAAGCCTGAGGACGCTTGATAACCATAGCTCCTGCATTGGAAGCAACGCTGCAAATTTCAGGATCTTCGCTGGTGACGACAACATCACAAATATAATCACAGCCAAGCGCTGCTTCTATCGAATATTCCAGTAATGGCTTATGACCTAATCTCAAGATATTTTTTCGTGGCAGCCTTTTAGAACCGCCACGCGCTGGAATAACAGCAAGTATGCTGTCTTTTTTTAGTTCTCGAGATGTATGATTCATCTCACATCCTTTTAGCGTTTAAACGACTTGATGTCTTAATACCCATTGCCCTTGATCATAAGCCCAAAGATGCGGGGATCTGAAACGATTTGTCAGTCGCTCAAAGTACTCTCTGTCCATTTTAGTACATTCAAATTGCTTGGCAGCCAGAGGCAACTTCACTTCATCAATACTCAAATATTCAAAATTTTCCTTTTCAAAGCGCTCAGGGTACTCACCATCAAAACGTCTTACCAAAGCAACGCCTTCTTCCCTAACCAGTTCGCCATTTCGTATTTCCTGAGAGCTGTCATAGGTCGCACGGCCAATACCAAATTTGATGAATGTAGTGTAATAATGCAAGTCATCAATCTTATCATCTATACCACTGTACTTACTGTAGGTTCCAGCAGTGCGCTCAGGCGAGGGTATGAAACCACCATTGTTCACAGCAAAATAATAACAATCCTGTGGATGCCAGGGTAAGTAATAGCCTAAATACTGAACCTCTACATTTTTTTCAGCCAATCTGTTGGGATTAGGTGGAATATAGGGCTGTAATTCTACCTCGGTTAACCCAAAATCTTCTTTCAACTCTAAAGCAGAAATACCTGACAGATAAATTTGCGAACTGTCAGTGGCAGTAAAATAAGATAAATCCTTGGTTGCCTTATCATCTTCTTTCGCATTATTACCGTATTCAGCTGGATTTTCTCCATAAAATACCAAAGGAATATTGAGATCCATGGCAATTTTTGGTGGAAAGTACATTTGTCCCAGAATGAAGGGTTGAAAAGGATGATACAGTTTTTCCAGCGCCAAGCGAGTTAACAATCGGTGAATCTGGCCATTGGGTGTGAACAGGTAGTTGTCAAATCCGGCATTAATCCAGGATTGAAAGTTTTTCCAACCCCACGGCGTATAAATATGTGGAGCCCAGGTTACGGTTAAAGGATTCATACCGTATTCATATTTCAAGATATAAGCTGTGTAAAAACTGTCTTTACCACCAGAACCGGGAATCAGGCAATCGTAATGACCGTTTTTACTGCGGTATTTATCGCACAATTCTTTAAGTTGCTTTTTTCGTTCATCCCAATCAATTGCTTTTTTCTTTTCTGCGATTCTGCACGCAGAACAAACACCCTGCTCATCAAAGTTAATAGTGGGTTTTTTGGCATTGATGGTGTGTTTGTATTCTTTTTCTGAATTGGGTTTTTGATTGCTGTAGGTGCATTTGCTGCAAAATGATACTTCCGTTGGCAAACCATAAAATGCTTCTTCAGGTTGGGTGTCCGGTTTGTACTTATCAAAATCAATTTGTCCTGGGTAAGTAATCATTACTTCAATTCTCCAAAAATTCTATATCCGCTATATCTTTTGCAGGTATTTATGAGCGCCAACACAACAGTATATTGTATAGGAATACTTTTTTATAAGATGGCATACAGAATCAACTTCGACGATTCACTCACGCCATCTTATGCCATAATCAGCAAAATCAATCCTGTCTCATTGTGCTGAAGTATATTTCATATTTTTATCAAAATCATCAGGATAACCTGATCTTAATGAAATTAAACGCCATACATCTGATGAATTAACTCCATGGTTTTAAGACTGTCATTTATGGTGATCGCCTTGCTGGGTAATCCACGAATACCGTTGCATACTTCAACTGCCTGTTTGTAAAAACCGGCTTTATATTGCCTGTCTGCATCGTCTAAAGCAGCATCATGCACCACACGCTCGTTTATATTCTGATACCTGGCTTGTTCCAGTGGCTGCATGGTCCAACGTTTATGTGGAGTACTAACAGCACAAGCCCATGGACCTGGCCCTTTCCATATGCACTCATACAGTGCTTTATCTCCACTATCAAACTCAACATAACTCATGAAAATTTGAGTTTCTTCCTTTTTCCAGGGAAGTATGGGCACCACTTTAGTGACGCCGCCACGGGCAAAATAACGAATCAGGTCTATGGTATGAATTGAATTGGCATACATAAATTTTTGGACAACTTCTTCCGGGTGATTACAAGCACGTGCTTCTGTGTAACTTTGTTGATCCTGAATATGAATGTATCTGCAGTCATCCTGTCGAGAATTTAAATCATCCAGAATAGTCATTGCGCTGGCATAAAAACGTCGATTCAAACCTACATATACTGGCTTGTTTGTAGTTAATGCAGCCTCTGCAATATCATAAGCATCTTTCAAATCATAACCAGCCGGCTTTTCGAGTAAAACAGCCCATTGATATTGAAAACAGTGTTTAGCAACCTGATTTGCCTCAAGTTCTGGAACAGCAACAACGACCAAATCAGCCTGTGACTTTTGATGCAATTCATCTACAGATTGTGCAACACAGGGGATATTAAATTCTTTTGCTAAAGCGTGTGCTTTCTCAAGGGTTCTGCTTAATAAACCAGTAACGTTAACACCTTCAATTGCCTGAAATGCCTTGATGTGCTCTCGTCCCATTTTTCCCGCACCAATAACCGCTATGTTTAACTCGTTCATAATCTACCTTTCTGATAAACTCAAGACGCCTTACGACGAACTTTTTTTAGTTGCACCAACTCTTTGACCAATCCATTGATTCGATGAACGGATTGACCATCCAGATGACCCCATTGTATTTTTTCCTCATTTAAATAATTTTTTAAAATTAAATATTCTTGAGGATTACTTATGCGTTGAACCGCTGTTTTAAATTCCTCTTTGGTACATACATTAAGCACACCATTAACATGTTTATAATCGGAAAAATCATAATAAAACATATCGTAATTAATGGTTGGCACGCCACAAGAAATAGCCCAGCGTATTGTTGATGAAGCAAAGGCCAGATAAACGTCTGATAAAGCGACTAATTGTGCCGTATCGATATGTGTAATAGTAATTTTTTTTTGCGCAAATAATTCCGCCAGTTCCTGATAATTAGGATGTGGTCGAAAAAGCAATTCATAATCTGTTCTAAATTCATCAATACATTCAGTGATAAAATCGACTGCTTCTTCGTTGTCTTTAAAATCAAACCCAGGAGGATTGCCCAGAAGTTGATTGGGAAAACCGCCAATTAAAAATAATGGCTTTTGGCTAACTATGTTTAACTGCTTATATAATTTGGCACGCTGATTTTCTTTGTCCAAATAAAAGCTCGCCAAATTATCGTCATAACATGCCCCTGTAATTTTCATTTTTGAAGCTGGGATACCACTCTTGCGATAGTATTCAAACATTTGTTCATTCTCGATCGCAATAATATTGGCAAAACCACTATTCATCATCCATGGATCAGGGGGAGAACTGCGAATTAACAAATGACCAAGAACATGCTCGGCAGGAAGACGCAGTACAGCGTGATCACTGTCTTTCATAACCCAGGATTTAAAAAGAATTCCCAGAACCTTATTAATCAATTTACTGTGTACGCTCAACTCATCTCGTTTCTTAAGCGCCTGAAAGGCTTCTGTTTGATTACAGATAGTATAAGGCAGCACCATACTAGGAATATGCTGATTATGACCCGCTTTTATGAGTACCGGGCTTATTTTTCCAACCACATCTTCGGGTAATATGATTAAGTTAATCTGATACCTGGTTAGAATTTCACAAAAACGTTTATAGTTGACTTTATAGCTTAGCGGAATAACATAATAGGAAGAAAAAAATAATTGATTAAGATAAGTTACAGCACTAACCATCCTCATCTTAATTCTTAGTATTATTTTTGCTTTAATATAATGCACCACTCTGCGAAAAAAATGCACCTCTTTGTATTTATCATGACTATCCTTAAAATCAGAGATGTATTTTTTATGCGCATATCGCACAACTCGAAGTTTTTTATACCATAGCAATGGCTTACTTTCGGTTTGTTGTGTCTGGTTTGCAGTATTTGATTCTTTAAGGGATTGCAATTTGGTATCACAGAGCCTTAAAGGTTCTGATTCCAATCGGTTAAAATTAAAAAAACGCACTATTTTCTGAACAATAGTATTGGAATTAATTGAAATCTCGTTGAAAATTATTTTGTCATCGATCTCACCAGCATCCATGCTTTTTTTTATTTCCTGAATAACGATATCATCATGAACCTGAGAACCAACCCCACAAAAAAGCATAATACAGTGGTAGCCGTATTTTTTTAAACTAACCGCAGCCCTGCGCATTTCAACAAAATCAGATAAACGCTGCGAGACAAATAGTATTTTTGTTTTAGAGTCCATTTTTGAATTATTCTTAAGTCCTGTGTCGTGATTAACTCCCTAAACTGATGGCATGATTTCACGAATTTAACTCATTGTAAAGACGGCTAAAATCGAACATTGCCAAGCACAATAGTGTTCTTTTTCTTTCAGCGATGCATACTTTGTATTGGTAGTACAACCCTGTATAATCATCAGTTTCAAGTGCCACTAATCGGAATTATTTAAATTAATGCTTTTTAACTCCTACTCTTTTTTATTTATTTTTTTACCTGTTACCTTCATTCTGTTTTTTATTTTACAAACCGTATTCAAAGGAACGTACTCCATACTCTATCTTTTTATTGTTTCCGTAGTGTTTTATGGTTATTGGAACCCGGTATATCTGCCATTACTCTTGGCTTCGATTGCATTTAACTACTGTATCAGCCTATTAATGAACTGGAACAATCGATGGTTCTACTGTGTGGGTGTAACTGGTAATCTCGCACTACTTACTTACTTTAAGTACAGTTCATTTTTGCTATCCAATATCTCTTTACTGTTTAATCAACCCATAGAATTACTGGATGGAGATTTACCTTTAGGTATATCCTTCTTCACATTTACGCAGATAGCTTATCTCACTGATTGTTATCGCAAAGAAATCCCTGTGCCCAAAATAGAAAATTATGGACTTTTTGTTACCTTTTTTCCTCATTTAATGGCGGGACCAATACTCCATCATAAAGAAATAATGCCGCAATTTAAGCAAAAAAATTTGCTCAACTGGGAAAATATTGCTGTGGGTCTGACTTTGTTTTCCATAGGCTTATTCAAAAAAACCATGATTGCTGATTCTTTAGCCCCTTATGCCAACACCTTGTTTGATGCGGCGTCAAAGGGTCCTGTAACCTGTTTGGAGGCATGGTGTGGGACTCTTGCTTATACCTTCCAGCTTTATTTTGATTTTTCCGGTTATTCCGACATGGCGATAGGACTGGCACGTGTCTTTGGCATCATGTTTCCCCTGAATTTTAATTCACCCTACAAAGCTGCAAATATTAGTGAATTCTGGCGACGTTGGCATATGACACTGTCACGGTTTTTAAGAGATTACATTTATATTCCGCTGGGAGGTAATCGCAAGGGCTCCATAAAACGCTATACTAACTTGCTAATTACCATGATCATCGGCGGTATCTGGCACGGTGCAGCTTGGACTTTTATTATCTGGGGCATGTTGCATGGCATGTTCTTAATGATAAATCATTTATGGTTGTCCGTTAAAAAAAGTGTTTCAGGATCTTTCCTTACCCATAATCTCTTGATTTCAAAACTACTGGCACGAACGCTAACATTCCTGGCTGTAACTTTTGCCTGGATATTTTTCAGGGCAGAATCCTTCACAACCAGCCACCACATATTAAAAGCCATGATGTCGCTTCATTTTTCATTGGCGAGTACTCTGTATAACGCCTCAACCTTGCATCACTTAATCATTCTTTTAGGTACTACCGGTTTTATTGTGTTTTTTGCTCCTAATTCACAACAATTACTGTACCAATACAAGCCGGCTTTAGAAACGTACCCGGGTGAAATCGAGCCTTATCGCTTTAAACCAGTGCAATGGAAACCTAATGCATTTACTGCAGCTCTTTGTGCTCTAATGACCGTGCTTTCTTTGTTGGCTTTTGGCCATATAAGTGAATTTTTGTACTATAAATTCTAGGATTAACTCAATTGAATTACTTTAAAAAATTCGCAATACACTACTTCGTATTTTTTGCCTTACTCTGCTTCATTATTATTTTATTAAACTGGTTGGTTAATCCTTATAATATTTACCAATCGCTCCCCATCAAACAATTCAGCCAAAAACCTTTGGTAACCAGCCATCTTCGTTTGGCAAAAGCAATAGCAGTTGAATGGATTAAACCCGATATTCTAATCCTTGGTTCATCAACCGCAGAAACTGGATTAAGTCCACAATTTCCAGCCTGGAATAATTCAAAAGTCTATAATCTCGGTTTGAGTGGAGCAAATATTTATGAGGTAATGCGTTATCTGCAACACGCTCAATCAGTTAAACCTGTAAAAAAAGTGATTCTTACTGTTAATTTTTTCATGTTTAATGCCTACATAGACAATAGAGATGATTTTGATGAATCGCTTTTAAAAGTAGATGCGCAAGGAAATACGAATCCTCTTGCTCTTAATAAGGTCTTTACTACCCTGCTTTCCTATGATGCCATAAAGGCAAGCTGGGAAACCGTAAACAACCAAAACAAAAAAAATGCATTCCAAAGCAACGGTCAATTAGTTCTTGATTACCGAGAAGATCAGGTCAATCAATTAAAAGGTTATAAAAATAATTTCTTATATACAGAACGCTTTAACAAATCCTCACTATTACCCCTACCCCAAGAATTATTTGATTTCGTTAACAAAGAAAAACAAATTGATACATTACAGTACATGAAAAACATCATTACTGTTTGTGAACAAAACAATACTCAGCTTATTGTGGTTATTGCACCTGAGCATATTCGACTTTTGGAAACTTATAAACAACTGGGTTTATGGACTCAGTATGAGCAATGGCAGGAAGAGCTGGTGAATATTATTGACGTCCACAACAAAAAGTATTCCAATGCTCCCGTTGAATTATGGGGGTTTAATAAAATTAATGCCATCACTACCGAAAAACTACCCGAAAAAAACGATGTAGAAACGACCATGCGTTGGTTTTGGGACCCCTACCATTTCAAAAATGATCTGGGCAATCTGATTCTGGAAGCCATATGCAACACAACAAAGAAATCTAAAATCACCAATTTCTTTGTTCGCCTGACACCGAATAATATTCAAACAGAATTACAGCGCAACAGAGCAGATTTATCTCGCTGGGAAAAAGAACATATTAGCGATGTCAGTGAGTTAGCAGAGAACTTAAATGTAACAGCAAAAACCAGTTGATAATTCACAAGAGACGGCAAGGATGTAATTTAAAATACTGGTTATTTGCTCAACTGCGTTGATTCATTGGGTATATTTTTTCAACAGCACAATAAACCGCAATCAGTAAAAACAATACCGCACCTACCACGACAACGCTGTTTATTAGGTGATTTAAAGTATAAAAAACCAGAAATCCTGCAATACTATTGATTATCAACTGCCCTAGTAGAATGAAACGGGTATCCATGCCGTATTGCTTTAGTCTTTGATAAGCATGCTTTCTGTGAGGAGCAAACCATTGTTCTTTGTTAGCTATCCTGCGGAGCAAAGTAATTGTCGAATCAAAAAGAAACAAACCGTTTAACACAAACCAATACCCTATGGGAATCTGATATTTTTGCTGTCCCAGCAATGCCAAAGAAAAAATAATGAGCCCTAATGATGCACTACCTACATCACCCATAAATAATTTGGCAGGAGGGAAATTAAATACCAGAAAAGCGAATAAACCCATCATTAAAATAAAACAGAAATCCTGATAAACCGCAGCTTGATAACAATAAAAAAAAGTCGCATAGCATGCCAGCAAAAAAATGGCCTGCAAAGCGCAAAAGCCATCCAACCCATCCATAAAATTAAAATGATTGATGGCCCAGATCACCACAAAGAAAATAAAAACAGATATTACATATCCATTACTTATTGAGAAAAAAATAAAATCGAGGTGTTCAGGCCGTAAAAATAGCGAAACAATTAGTGCAACAACGCATTGTACAGCGAAACGAACGGTTACTGATAAATGATACAAATCATCTAAAAAACTGATTACCGCTATAAGGATCACACCAATGAGCAACCCCGCCCAATCTCCGAAAGAAGTGGCATTGATGTAACACAAAAAGGGAATGCTCAGTAGAGCCAAAGCAATAAAAACCACACCCCCTCCACGAACAGTAGGTTCGAGATGCAGGGTTCGGTCGTTGGGTCTGTCTATGAGTTTTGAATTTTGCGCCAATGTGCAAAATAATCGGGTACAGGCATAAGAAAGCAAAAAAATGCTACTTAGAATTATGATCATATTGATACCATGCTGCAGTTATCTTCAACCCTTCTTGTGATGTAACCGGAGGCATCCATCCCAATTGAGACTTAATTTTATTATTACTAACTTCCAAAGAACGAAACAAACGTAAATTTAGATTGTTAAATCCAATTAATTTAAAGAAAAAAATAAGAAACGCTACAGGTATATTAAGCAATTTTAACTGAACATTCATCCCTTGCGAGAGAATTGTCAACAACTCAGTCAATGACCAGGCATCATTATCAGCAACGAGGAACAACTGATTAGCCGCATTGGGATGATCCATTACAGCAACTATTGCAGAGATCAGATTATCTATGTAAATGAAACTTCGTTTATTGGCAACTTTACCAAAAGGTAGAGGCCATCCTTTTTTAATCATATGTAGCATTTTTAAAAAATTAGCTTTGACACCCGGCCCATAAACCAAAGGAGGCCTTAGAATGACTGTCTCCATACCAGTTCGCTGGCTGATCTCCTGTAAATACTGCTCTGCATATAATTTACTTTTTGCATAAGGATCTTCAGGTTGAACATCACTTTGCTCACTAAAAGGCAATAAAGGCGGCGTAAATTCACCATTAACCTTGATGGAACTCAAAAATATAAAACGTTTCACATGGTGTCGAGCTGCCTGTTCTGCAAAATTTTTGGTAGCAATACTGTTTACCTTACAATACTCTTGCAGGGAAGATTGAGCATTTTCCTTCATAATGTGCACTCTGGCAGCAAGATGAATCACAATGTCTACACCATCAAGTGCCGCTGACCAATCAATTTTCTCTTCCAGTTTATTTATTACAATTTGTTCCGCATTCAGACCATCTACTTTTTGCCAAACGGCACAACGAATATCATGCCCTGCAGCAACCAGAGCCGGAACCAGACTCCGACCTATAAATCCTGTTGCACCTGTGATTAAAATTTTGGACACTATCGTACCTAAATGAATTAAAAACGTTGATGATTTAATAAGCCTGAGAGATATTGTCCATAACTGCTTTTGTTGAGTTCCTTTGCCCGCAGTAACAGTTCCTCATCACTGATAAAGTTCATACGCCAGGCAATTTCTTCAGGACAGCCAATTTTTAATCCCTGACGCTGCTCTATAGTCTGAATGTAATTACTCGCTGACAATAGCGTTTCTGGTGTTCCCATATCCAGCCATACAAATCCTCGACCCAATACCTGAACATCCAATTTATTTTCATACAAATAAAACTGATTAACATCGGTGATTTCCAGCTCACCTCGTCCAGAAGGTTTTAAATTCCTGGCAACTTCTATAACCTGATTATCATAAAAATACAGACCCGTAACCGCATAATTCGACTTAGGTTCCACAGGTTTTTCTACTATTGAAATGGCTTGTTTTTTGTCGTTAAACTCAACAACGCCATAAGCCTGCGGTTTGTCTACATAATAGGCAAATACTGTGGCTCCATTTAAATTATTTTTGGCGTTTTTTAATAATTCAGATAGCCCTCTACCCTGGTGAATATTGTCACCTAAAACCAGACAAACAGAATCAGTTCCAATAAAACTCTCGCCTAAAAGAAATGCTTCTGCAATCCCTTTAGGTTCATTTTGAATAACGTACGAAAAAGAGATACCCCATTGCGAACCATCCCCCAATAATAATTGATACAGGGGAAGATGCTCTTGGGTGGAAATGATCAGTATTTCCCGAATATCAGCCAGCATCAAGGTAGAAATGGCATAATAAATCATTGGTTTATCGTAAACTGGAATGATGTGTTTGCTAATGGCTTTTGTAAGGGGATGAAGTCTCGTTCCAGAGCCACCCGCCAGGATAATTCCTTTCATTGGATAATGTTCTCTCAGTAGTTACTTTGGCATAAAAACGATGGTGATATTACCAAGTTTATTCATCCATTACATTAAATTCGTGCATGTTCGATGAGTAATTTATCAATTTGTCTGGTTAATTTAATAAAGAAAAAATATCACTGACTGATTTGGCACTTTCTACACCAGGCTGATCAAAGGGATTAATATTCCAGATAACGCTTTGAACGAATACTTTATGTTCATATAAAGCGACCAAAGCACCCAGAGAATAAGGCGAGCAATTGGATAAACGAATATGACTCAAAGGCATTTTACCTGAAATATAACCATTTGGATTTTCAATTGAATCAATTCCCTCGCTCAACACTTTCATTTTGTAGTCAGACATCGCATTAAGAATATGGTTATCATGGGTCTGCAAGGTAATAAAATCAGCTGCGCAATGATGAGTCCCCTGACACAACAACTGTAAATAACTGTGTTGTGCCTGATTGCCCAGCCCACCCCAGACTATAGGACCGGTAGCATAATTAACCACCCGACCACTAACATCTATAGACTTGCCATTGCTTTCCATATCCAGCTGCTGAACATAGGGTATAAAATATTCCAATCGTTTCGAGTAAGCCAAAATCAGTAGATTATGAATATTCAGAAAATTATTATTCCAAACGCCAAGCAAACCCATTAAAACGGGAACGTTTTCTTTAAAATCGGTATTTCGCACATGTTTATCAACATCATGTGCACCAGCAAGTAACTCTGAAAAATACTCATAACCAATAGCAATGGCTGTAATCAGATTCACAGCGGAACAAAATGAATAGCGACCGCCAACCCACTCCCAAATAGGTAAAACAGTCTTAATCCCCATCTTCAACGCTTTGGCGGGATGAGCTGTAACCGCAATAAAGTGATGCTCAATTGCTTGCTCAATGGGGTAAAGTTTCATTGCTTTGGCAGCATTTAATAAGGTTTCTTTTGTAGTAAATGATTTGGAAGACACAATAAACAAGGTTGTCTCAGGGTTTATTCGTGCAACGACATGATGAAAACTGTCTGGATCAACATCCGAAATAAAATGAAAATTTATGGAAGCAATACTTAAGGACGCCAGCGCATTAATACACAAACGAGGACCTAAATCCGATCCACCCATACCTATGTTAACAACGTCAGTTATAGGCTTACCCGTATGCCCAAGCCAATGTTTGTTTCGTACCGAATCAGCGATTAACTTTATTTGTTCTTTAGTATCCATCACTTCATTCATAATGTTTAATCCATCAACATAGACTGGACTATTCGTTAAATCTCGAAGTGCGGTGTGCAGCGCTGCTTTATTTTCACTAACATTGACTTTGGAACCGCTCATCAAACAATCAATTCGTTCCGCTAGTCGTGCTTCATCAGCCAATTGAATCAGCAAATCAACAATGGCTTCTGTCACCCGTTGCCTGGAATAATCAAAAGTAATGCCGGCTATCTGCTTGAGGTATTGGCTACCATGCAGGCGAGTTAACTCCTGCAACTCGGTGCCAGTTAACAAACGAATATTAGACGCCTGCCGTTTAAGTTCATTCCAGAATATGGTTTCAGTCAGTTGCTTCATAGCTGTACTGTTTATAAGATTCAGAATAAGGTACCATTTTTGTTGCTTTTTTCCTATTTCTTTAATGGATTGTATCAGGCTATAGAGGAAATTCAAAAAGCGATCAACATCACCTAATGTATCACCACTGCCCCATTAAAAAACAAATCTCTATCTACATCATAAAATGCATTACCACTCACCACTCCACGGGTTGGTGATGAGTAGGCGATGCCGTAATAATAATTCTTGATACGGTTGTTTTGCAGCAATACGTCGCTGGGATATACAAGATTACCACCGACCCAAATTCCAAAACTATGTCCTGAACTACCTCGATGATGCGCCCTTTTGGCAAACAAAGCGTACGGATTAAAAATCTCATTATCCCTGGCCACAGATTTTTGACAATTATTGGAAAATGAAATAGCTATGCTCTCACCAGTACCCTTAGCCTTTGTATTCCTGATGCTATTGCGTTCAATTTGTGCCTGGGGACCAATAATTTCAATACCTATTGCAAATGCGTTTGCAAAAACCTCACTACCGCCAGTATGAGTGATCAGATTATTTCTGACAACGTGTTTCACCCCTTCAAGCCGGATGGCTCGAAACGTGTTGTTCGTTAATTGCATATTTTCAATTAGATAATTTCCTGAGGTACTATCCCCTTTTGTATTGGATCCTTTTTTATCGGCAAGATAGATGCCATACATGAATCCACTTACTTTTCCATTTTTTATTATGAGATCATGGGCATTTTTAGAATAAATCCCGTAAATACTGTTCTTTGAACTCCATGGAGTTAACTGTATTTTATGACGATTAAGATCCAGAACGACATGCGATGATTTGATAGTAATGGCATGAGTTGTCCCTGAATAATAAAAATTATGCATCAGACAATAATGACCGGCATGATTAATTTCCATAGGAAGATTCACAATGGGAATACATGAATGACCTGCATAAAGGGTCGCATTAGAACACATGGTCAAAGCACAAACTAAAAACAGTACCGCAGTTTTTTTGTACATGATCTTCTACTCCATTGCGCTTATTCCCGCATGAATTGCTCAGTGCATATAAAACTGAATGGTGCTTATCAATTTTTGCATAAAATCACCCTGCGGTGTCCAACCCAGATGGGTTTGAATTTTAGTGTTGTCTATGGCGTATCGTTTGTCATGTCCTTTTCGATCTTCCACATAAACAATCAACGATTCATAAGAATCAGACATGGGTTTCATATCATCCATCAAATGACAAATAGTTCGTATTAATGTCAAATTATCCAACTCATTTTTTCCGCCTATGTTATAAACCTCACCTATCATTCCTTTCTGAAGGATAACATCTATGGCCTCACAATGATCTTCAACATACAACCAATCTCGAATATTCTGGCCAGTTCCATATACTGTAATAGGCTGTTGGTTCAAACAGGAATGAATGACCTTGGGGATCAATTTTTCTTTGTGTTGATTAGGCCCATAATTATTGGAGCAGTTGGACGTAGTGACGGGTAAGCCATAGGTATGAAAATAAGCTCTGACTATGTGATCAGAACCCGCCTTGGATGCGGAATAAGGCGAATTGGGTTGATACATGTGTTGTTCTGTAAATGCAGGATCATGCTCATCTAATGAACCATACACTTCATCTGTAGAAACATGATGAAATCTGCATTGGGTTTTATCCCATTTGTTTTCATCCAACCAATAATTCCTTGCTGCTTCCAGCAAGGTAAATGTTCCAATAATATTGGTCTCAAGAAACACCAAAGGGTTATGAATTGAATTATCGACATGCGACTCTGCAGCAAAATGAACTACAGTATCTATATGATGCTCTCTTAAAAGATCTGCAACAAGGGCTTTATCGGTAATATCACCATGAACAAACTTATGGTTTTTTTCCTGCGCAACAGGCGATAAATTTTCCAGATTTCCCGCATAGGTTAGTTTATCCAGACTAACAATTTGAATTCCAGGATGTTTGGCTAACATAAAGCGTACAAAATTAGACCCTATAAAACCCGCAGCTCCAGTGACCAGTAAATGTTTAGCGTGATAATTCATGTGTTCCTTCTTTTGTAAAAATACTGTCTATTATTTCAGGTAAATAATTGTTCCATGCCTGACATTCGATTCCTAATAGGTCTTCAATACGAGAAGTATTCAGAACTGAGTTTTTAGGTCTTTTGGCTTTAGTGGGATATTGATCGGTGCTAATAGGATTCAAACGTGCCCATTTTAACGATTTATTGCTGGCTTTTACCAAATCCATAAATACCTGGGCAAATTCATACCAATTAGTTTCACCCTTACCAGCATAATGATAAATACCCCAACGGTCAAAAGAAGAGCCATCAATTTTCATAACGATTTCAACAATTACTCTGGCAATATCTCGTGCTGCTGTTGGCCTTCCCTTTTGATCTGCAACGATGTTTAACTCGTCCCGTGATGCAGCAAGATTCACTATGGTTTTAACAAAATTAGTACCCGTTACGCCAAATACCCAACTGACACGCAAAATAATATATTGGGTTAAAACAGACGTTATAGCCTGTTCGCCATGCAATTTAGACAGCGCATAAGCACCCTTCGGATTAGTATGATCCAATTCATCATAAGAATCGTTTTTTAAGCCATCAAACACGTAGTCAGTAGACAGATGAATTAAGGGTACATTCCATCGCCGACAAAAAATCGCCAATTCCCTGACAAAATCTGCATTTACAGCCTCAGCCAAATGTGGCTCTTCTTCTGCTTTATCAACAGCAGTATAAGCAGCGGCATTAATAATCAGCTCAGGTTGATAAATCACAAGAGTGGAATATACTTTGGCAACTGCAGAACAATCCATATCCCGTCGAGTTAAGGGAATAATCTCATGCCCTGTGTGAGCAAATGCTTTTACAAGCTCAGATCCTACTTGCCCTTGAGCACCGATAATTAATAGTTTCATTTATTCTCTGTATGTAGGCAAAAATTGTGCGTCTATCATCCCTAAAGGCTTCGCAGCTTTATCTTTAGATGACAACTGCAGCTCTCCCTCTAAAGGCCAATCTATTGCCAAGTCAGGATCGCAATAACTAATAGAAAATTCACTCTCAGGATGATAGTAATCAGTACATTTGTAGGCAAAATCAGCAAATGAACTTAACACATAAAATCCGTGCGCAAAACCTTGAGGGATCCAGAATTGTCGCCTGTTCTCAGCCGAAAGAACGACCCCGGCCCACATACCAAATGTAGGTGATCCCAAGCGAATATCCACTGCCACATCAAACACTGCTCCACTCAAAACAGAAACTAACTTTCCTTGGGGCTGTTGGCTTTGATAATGCAGTCCTCGCAAAACTCCTTTTTGCGAACGTGAAAAATTATCCTGAACAAAAGTATCCTGAATATTGAGCAACTCGGCATATCGCCTGGCTTGAAAGGTTTCATAAAAGAAACCGCGTTCATCACCAAAAATCTTTGGTTCAATAATTTTAATTTCAGGAATTTTCGTATCGATTATTTTCATTTGCAGGTCCACAATCTGTGCCAAATGTTAAGGTCGCTAAACGAATAACATATTTATTTCATTAAGCAGGTTTGTTCCAGATTTGCCATCCAGAGTACCCCATTTATTGCTATCTTTAATCTGAGCTGATTGAAGGTGTTGATAAAACTCTTTTTCAATTATCAATTGACGTAAACGAGTTGAAAACTCTTCACGATCAAACAAGGTGAGTACGCCTTCTATTTCTTTGTAATCGTCATAACGATAACGATAAAGATCATAATTGATTACAGGTATTCCACAACTGACTGCCATCCTGATGGTTGCAGAACAGGTAGCAACATAAACGGCGCATAAAGGAATTACCTCAGCAATATCCCCTTTAAAAACAGTAACTGGATAGTCACTAATATATTCAACATCTTCGGGCCTGATACGGGGATGCAGATTAATGATAACATTGTAATCGTCTGCATATTTGGATAATTCAGACATTACAAACCGTACCAGCTCTTCATAGTCTGAAAACTCAATTTCATCCTGACGCCCATCACATTGGTTTGGTGGTAAGGCACATAAAAGCAGGGGCTTGCCTTGCTGCAAATTCAATTTTTTATAAAGTTGCGTTCTGTTTTCTTCTGAGTTCTGCAATTTAAAATACAGTTCATCATTGTACAACGCACCCGTAGCTCGTAAATACTTTTCATCTATACCAGCTGAAACATAATATTCTTTCATTGCATCGCTTTCCAAAGCCAGAAAGTCTATGTCACCACTGTTAAGTAACCAGGGATTTTTAGGGCTGATGTGTAACATTTCATGAAGTAAAACCAATTCTACGGGCAATAACAATTGTTTTTGTTTGTAGGTGTGAATCCAATGAGGAAAAGCAGCAGCGCATATTTTATTGTACAAGTTAGACAACGATCGTGATTTTTCCTTATGAAAGGCTTCGGCCCACTCCATAGTATTCGCTATAGTAAATGGAACTATAATAGAGGATACGCCCTGTTTTTTTCCCAAATAAACAAATAATTGGGTAAAGTAAAATAAGTTATGTTCAGGGAAAACCATAAGTTTTATATCATATTCTTTTAATATTCCAGGAAGGTAGCGACAATAACGATGGGCTAATCGTGAAATAGCCGGGAGCAGAAAAGGAAAATGATTCCAAAACAAGGCATATCCCGATAGCAATAACTTGGGGAGATGGGTATTAGTATTCAGGCGTGTACCATCTGATTTCTTTTTAAAGATTTTTCTGTAAACATCATGAAGAGTTTTTAGAGCATAACCCAATGGGAATAACAGATATTTAATTATTTCTAAAAACCTCAATAAAATAATGAATAATCGTCTTACAATACGAAACCATAATTTTATTTTTACGATTTTATTGGTATCAAAATAACAAATGTATTGAATCTCTTCCGCTTCACAAAGAGCAATATGTTGTTCAACCCCCTCATATTGCGCATCAAAAAAAATAAACGGTTGATATAACCCATTATTTTTCATAACTCGAGCAACACGAATTATTTCTTTAAAATGGGTTGAGATATGGACGTATAACAAAGTATTTCTTTGTGTATTCTTCGTATTCATTTATATCAGAACATTCCCAAGCGCAACCCAAGAACTCAAATGGCATACGCCATTAAGTTAACTGTTTTCAACGACTGAATTAATGTCAGCTTCTATTAGAAATTCACTACTTTTTACGTGCTCAACACGCCAAACCAACTTAGGTCTTAGCAATCCTTCTGGCCAAGCGCCAGTCCAATTGGAACGAACACCGACAGGTAATTGATCATCAATGATTTTCATGGACAAACACTCCACACAATGAATTTCATTTTGTTCATTATCCAGCTCGTTAAGAACAACGGAAATCGTGAATTGCCCCTCATTTAAAAATTCTTTAGGAATAATGACGGTTTCTGTGTACAAACCCTCTTCACGGATTGAATGTTGTGCCAAAGTAGCATGATCCATAATGGTAAAGAGTTTTATGCCTTCAAATGCAGATAAATCCACTCGCAGATTAAACCTGGCATTATTCGTTAATACTTTAAACGTAATTTCTAAATGAATGTTTTCATTAACGGTAAACTTTTCCTGGGTTTCACCGTCATCATTAAGTAATTTTAATGAATGTAATATTACAGTATTTTCTATCCGAGGCGCATGAGCCAAATCATTCACCCAGTTTTGTTCTGCACAAAGCACAAATTTCTTATCAGCGGCAGATGAGTTACTCACTGACTCTGGAGGTAGGACTAACTCTGGGGCGGGCGTAACGATCAACTCAGGCGAAGCAGGTATCTCAATAATACGCTCAGCTTCTGGAGATTGACTATTGGGTGTAATGCTTCGTGTTTCAATAATTCGACCATGAGCCACTTCAATTACTTTTTTACATATTGACTCAATCGCAGTCATGTCGTGACTAACAAAAATAACTGAACGACCGTCATTGGCTACTTCCAGCATTTTTTCCTTACATTTCTTTTGGAAATCTTTATCTCCAACCGCCAATACTTCGTCAATTAATAATATTTCTGACTCAAGAAACGCAGCAACAGAGAAAGCAAGCCTCATATACATACCTGAAGAATAACGCTTTACAGGAGTATCAATTTGACCACCTAACTCGGAAAACTCAACGATATTCTTAAAAATAGAATTAATTTGTTGTCGAGTTAAGCCATTGATTGCCGCATTTAAATAAATATTTTCTCGCCCGGATAACTCAGGATGAAAACCTGTGCCTACTTCCAACAAACTGATTAAGTGTCCTCTGTAGCGGAATTCCCCATGAGTAGGCGCAGTGATTCTTGACAGGATTTTCAATAAAGTACTTTTACCTGAACCATTCTGACCAATTAAACCAACCCGCTCTCCTGGGCTTATTTGGAAATTAATGTCTTTTAATGCCCAAAAATATCCTGGCGGCAAACCTTCGGTTTGTTCATTGGAAACAACAACCCTGCTTGATGTTTTTTGTAAATCCTCAATACTGTCCTGGATAGACGTACTTTTTCCCAGCAGTTTTTTCTTGATTTTTCTTGATAATTGTTCGTAAAGAGTGCCATGTTCAGTAGCTCCAGCACCCAGCCTATATACTTTACTTAAGTTATCTACTCTTAATATCCAGTTCATAATGCATCTACTAAAGATTGTTCATGTTTCCTGAAGGTTGTAAAACCAACCACGAAAATTAAAATTGCTGCTGAAAATCCAAAAACGAATTGTTCGGGATTTGGCCAACTTCCCTTCAGAGCATCGCGAAACCCGCAAATCACCATACTCATTGGGTTAAACTCATACCATAGACGCAACCAACGTGGAGAAGCCGATATTGGGTATAAAATAGGATTAGCAAAATAATAAAACTGGAGTGCTAAAGGTACAAATAATTTTAAATCTCTGTAGCGTGTACTAAATGGCGCCAGCAGCAAACCTAAACCCATTGCAAACATGGCCTGAATTATAAATAACAAGGGGAACAAGACAAAAAGATGGTAATCCAGCCTATGATAAATCGCTGCACAAATTACAATAAGCCCAAAGCCGACAACATAATCTACTCCAGCTGACAGAGTATAGGTTCCGCCCAAGAGAAGCCTTGGAAAATATATTTTATTAACCAAACCGGCATTCCCTTCAACTGATCCCATGGTCAAATTGATCATCGCCATAAAGGCATACCAGGGAATAATCGCCACTAAGTAAAATAAAAGATAAGGTAATCCATCTGTAGGGATTTTAATCATAAATCCAAAAACAAAGGTAAAAACGCCTACCGTAATCAGTGGTGATAAAACTATCCAGCCAAAACCCAGCACTGTTTGCGAATAGCGAACCTTAATATCTCTCGCAGTAAAGACCCAAAGTAACATTCTATAACGCCATATATCCAATAAATAAGTCTTTAACGGCTGAATATCACCGGCTTTGATCACCGTTTCCTTCAATGGTTTGTTTTCGTTCATAATACTTAAACTACCTCAGCGTTATTTTGATTGCATTTGAAAATATCATTTAAACAATGAATAACTCTATCAATGTCACGGGAGCTTAAATTAGATCCTGATGGAAGGCAAATACCTTGGTCAAATAAATAATCAGAAACACTAAACTGTTCATCGTGAGGATAATAAGCGGTTCCAGCAAACAAGGGCTGCCTGTGCATGGGTTTCCAGGTTCGCCTTGCTTCGATATTATAGTTTTTCAACTGTTCAATGACCATTTCCGGCCTGATACCGCACAAGTCCGATTTAATAATCATGGTGGATAACCAGCGTGTAGTAAATCCATTTTTAATTTCTGGCATCATTTCAATAAAAGGGAGGGATTCAAAAGCCTTTTTGTATTGATTAAACACAGCTCTTCTGGAATGCACTCTTTTTTCGAGGACTTTTAACTGTCCTCGACCAATTCCTGCCAGAACATTGCTCATCCTGTAGTTGTAGCCCACGACACTGTGTTCATAATGTGGGGCAGGATCTCGTGCCTGAGTTGCTAAAAAGCGAGCTCGTTCGATAAGCGACTCATCATCTGAAACCAACATACCGCCGCCCGATGTGGTGATGATCTTGTTTCCATTGAATGAGAACACGCCTAACTTGCCAAAAGTACCACTGTGCTTGCCATTATACGTTGCCCCTAAAGACTCGGCGGCGTCCTCGACAATAGGCACACCGTATTCATTGCAAATTTGACATAAAGCCTCGTAATTAGCACTCTGACCATATAAATTCACAATAACAACCGCTTTAGGTAACTTGTTTTTTTCTTTACTTTCTTTTAACGCCCTGGCCAGCGCTATTGGGGACATATTCCAGCTGTCCAGATCGGAGTCAATAAATACTGGTGTTGCACCCTGATATAAAATAGGATTAACTGTAGCAACGAAAGTAAAACTGGACGCAAAAACCTCATCGCCCGGACCAACACCCAATAAAACCAATGCCAAATGAATAGCAGCAGTACCTGAACTTAGCGCAACAGCTGACTTAACGTTTATGTAATCAGCTACTTCTTTCTCAAATGAGTCTACATTAGGGCCCAAAGGCGCAACCCAGTTTGTTGCAAAAGCTTCCTGAACATACTGTTGTTCATGTTCACCGATATGCGGGGAAGACAATAAAATATTTGAAGACAGCTCTCTACGATGGATTAATCGAACAGGTTTATTGTTTTCATCCAATACAGGGATATGATCCAGCGCAAATTCAGTCATTAGGTGATAGGCATCCTGAATGGTTGCAGATGCAGGCAGTGATTTGGATGAATGAGCCGAAAGCTGTTCTAAAGTAGATTCAAGAGTGCACTCTTTTAACAAAAGCCTCCGAATATCACCATCAGTAATTGTTCTGATGAATTTGTCGTCACTATCAACCAAAAATAATACGCCCTGTCCTGTTTCATCCAATTTGGTCAGAGCCATTTTCAAGCTAAACTGTTTGTTTACATATAACTCTTTAATCGTAATCATTTTATTCCTTTTATACCGCTGGGACACCCTTTACCGTAGTATTTGGTTGTACGTCTTTAACTACAACCGCACCTGCGCCTATAATCGCATCATCTCCAACACAAACGCCAGGCAAAATCACAGATCCAGCGCCTATTAATACTCGACTTCCTATTGTTACTCTACCGCCTAAAGTACTGTTAGGTGCAATATGTGAGCACGAGCCAACCACTACCTCATGATCCACAATAGCGCCATGATTAATAATTGAACCCCGACCTATTACGCTGTCAGGGCCCAGTATCGCTCGTGCGGCGATAAACGTTCCCGATTCAACGTGCGACGATTTGGCTACCGTTGAGTCAGGATGAATTACAGTAAACAGAGATGCTCGTTGAACAATTGATTGTATAATCTGAAAGCGAACCTGATTATTACCAATAGCAACATGAGCTAATCCATCATAGTCTGATAGGTCATCCATAGTTGAATCGATCAAATAGCCAGCAAGCTCCCTGCCCAATAACTCTTTATTACTGTCGCAAAGAGAAATTTCAAAAATTCTGGAATCTAATGATAAGGCATCTAAAACTACTTTACTGTGTCCGCCACAACCTATTATTTTTAATTTAGTATGCATTGCTTTTATTTAATAATTGAGAATCAAAAGTTATAGTCTTTAATAATTGATAACAACGTTCACTGGAATGACCATCACCGTAGCAGTTAATAATGTCTTCTCTTGGTTGATTTAACGCTCTGTTTATCCCTGACAGTATTGCTTCATGATCAATACCTACATCAATTACATTATTACTTCGCTCTCGTAAATTTTGCCGGGTACCTACATTAACAACAGCAAGCTTAAACGAAGCAGCTTCAATAATGCCACTGCTTGAGTTTCCAACCATTACATCAACATTAGCAAGACAGTCAATGAATTCTGAACGATGCAAATGTTTGATGATGCGAAGAGAAGGATAATGTCTGTAGTCATTGAGAACTTCTCTTATCAACTGACCACCGGCATCGGAATTGGGTTCCAGGCAAATTATTTGCAACCCTGCGCTTAAAGTCGCTTCAATAACATTCTGACATTGTTTTTTAATTTCTTGATATTCCTGAACTACAGGATGATAAATTAACAATGCAATCTTCTGTTCGGGGTTAAAAGCGTAATGCTGGTAAAAATGCGATCTGCTGGATGTTTTAAAGCGTTTTAATTCGTCAAGACCCGGTGCTCCGACTACAAAAATAGAACTTTCTTTTTCGCCCATTTTAATCAAACGGTCTCGTGATGATTCTGTAGCAACAAAATGAATATGGGCTAATTTGGAAATGGCATGACGAATCATCTCATCAACCGTTCCAGAACGTTCGCCTCCATGCAAGTGCACTATGGGGATATTTAAATGAACCGCAGCTAATGCTCCAGCAAGCATTTCACCCCTGTCTCCAAGCAATAATACAATATCTGGCTTTTCTCGTTCGAACACTTCAGTAAATCCTATAAGCTCAAACCCCACCGCTTTAGCCATAGTACTGTGATTTGTGTTTTCTACATCAACGGGTATAGTCCCGCAGATTTTAAAGCCATCATCCTGGATTTCAGTTATGGTATTTCCATAAAGACCAGATAGATGCATTCCTGTGACACAAAGAAACAAATCCATCTCTTCTGCACAATCCAGTTTTTTTAAAACCTCACGCATCAGGCCGTAATCTGCTCGAGTGCCTGTGACATAAATTATTTTTTTTCCCATCACGCGTCTATATGTTCCCATAATAAAGTACTGCCAGCAGGAAGATTAACGCTTAAACGAGCGCCTATAATCTGAGGCAATTCCGCAGGACTTATCCCTGTACCTGGTCTTAATAAAATTAAATCATCTTGGCTTAGGTGTGCGCCTTTAGGTAAATCATGTTTTAAACTAACACTTCGTCTGACTAGCGCTCTAATCGGAATTTCGTTTTCAGTCGGTTTTTTTTCACCGTCCCCCAAAGCGGATTCAGCATCTCTAACAGTTTGAACCAGAATTTTTAATTCTTCAGGATCCATAGACGCAAGATGATCGGGGCCAGGCAATGATTTGTCCATAGTAAAATGCTTTTCTATTACCGTGGCTCCCATGCCTATTGCCAGAGTGGGAACCATTATTCCCAAGGTGTGATCCGAATAACCGACCGGTAAATGGAATTCCTTAGCCAAAGTACACATGGCTTTTAAGTTCACATCATGATAAGCAGCAGGATAATTGGATGTACAATGCAATAAAACAAGGTTCTGTGCATAACCGTCACCAAAATAAGGTTTTACTGTTTCAATTGCACTGCGCACTTCATGCAAATCGCACATACCGGTGGATATAATCAGAGGAAGTTTTTTACTGGCACAATGATGCAAGTAAGGAATATTGGTGATCTCTCCTGAGGGAATTTTTAGACGTTTCACCCCCAAATCAACCAGAAAATCTATGGTCTGATTATCAAAGCCGGTTGACATAAACTCTATGCCAAGTGACTGCGCCAAATCACTTAAAAGATAGTGATCCTCTTCAGTCAGCTCCAAGGCTTTAAGCATTTCATATTGCGTGTTTGAATCAGGTGCGTTAGTTTTCTGATACTCGGCTTTTCCTACCGTTTTGTTAACGAGGGTATCTGCTTTAAATGTTTGAAACTTTACCGCATCAGCTCCGGCTTCTTTTGCCGCATAAACCAAATCTTTAGCTAATTGAATATCACCATTATGATTTACGCCTGCCTCAGCGATTATAAAACAAGTCATACCAGAACCTCTTCCTTTAATTCTAATAATTTTTCAACTAAAGCCCAATCCAAAGAAGTATCTATATCAATAGACTCACTAGGGCTGTCAATAAGTAATGCCTTGGTAGGTTCACTATAAAAGGTCTTGTTTGTCAAGATGTGATCTGTGCTGGCAATATAAATGGAACCATTAAGTCTGTATATTGGCGACTCTTCTTCAATCGCTTTTTTATCAATCAACACCTCAACCCTGGTCAGGTTGCCCTCATTATCTATACCCCTATACCATGAGGGTTTAAAAGATACTTTGTTGATTGAAACAACACTTTGGCCGGTATCCTTGTGTAACTCTACTGCTTTTTTTATGGTTTCAGCTTTTCTAAATGGAGAAGTGGGTTGCAGCAGAAGTACACTATCAAAATAACGGTCAATCTGAGCGTAGCGCTCAAGAACATCGGTCACTGCGCCAATAACGTCTGATGAGTCTCTTGCCAATAGTTCGGGTCTCAGCCAAGGTACAGTGGCACCATGCTCTTTAGAAATGTCAGCAATTTCCTGACTATCAGTAGAGACGATGATTTCATCACAACAAGATGATTGAATTGCAGCCTTGATGGTATGCGCAATGAGAGGTTTACCAGCAAGCAATCGTGTATTTTTGCCAGGCAATCTTTTCGATCCTGATCGAGCTGGTATTATTGCTAAGACGTTCACTTATTTAATCCTGAATGTGTAAGAACTGGTTAATTATTTTTAACCCTACTTCACCGCTTTTCTCTGGATGAAACTGACATCCGTATACATTATCATTTTTGATGACGGCACTTATTAGCTGGCCATTATACAAAACATCGGCTAATCGGTTTTGGGGATTTTCTGGAACGGCCATAAAAGAATGAACAAAGTAGACGGATGACTTATCTGGAATATTTTTTAAGAGGGTTTGTGACCATTCCTCTCCCTGAGATGATGCGATCAATTCATTCCAGCCTATATGAGGAATTTTGTGACGAATACCGTCTGTACCTTCCAGAGGAATAGAAACCACCTCTCCATTGATTAAACCAAGTCCTTCATGCAAACCAAACTCACAGCTTCGGGATAACATCATTTGCATGCCAAGACATATTCCAAGGAAAGGTTTACCACTTGCTGCAAATTCTTTGATAGGTTCAACAAAATTTAAATCAGTTAACCCTTTCATGCCATCCGCAAAAGCACCTACACCGGGTAATACCAAACGTTCTGCTTTTACTATTTCTTCCGGTGTACTGACTATATTCACCTGCGCATCAAAGTAATGAAAAGCACGTGCAACACTTAATAAATTACCTACGCCATAATCAATAATGGATACTGAGCTCATAAAGTTCTCACATGAATGTCGTTATCAAGGGCATGCTTTCTGATTTCAGCCAAACTTAATCTTTTGTAATGCAACACATCAGCCATTGCTACCGCATCAGCCTTGCCCTCATGAATTACGTCTGTTAAATCTTCCAAGCGCCCCATACCACCACTAGCTATCACCGGAATTGAAACAGCTTCAGATACTTGCTTAACAAGTTCCAAATCAAAGCCTTTTCTTGTTCCTTCCTGATCAACAGAAGTTAATAATATCTCACCAGCACCGAACTCTTCGCCATTTCTGGCCCAGTCAACAACATCCATGCTGGTGTGTTCACGTCCATTATCAGTCAACACTTCCCAACGACCGTCCAAAGTACGCTTAGCTTCGATTGAAAGGACGACACATTGCGATCCAAAGCGTCTCGCAATATCGGTTAACAAAGAAGGGTTTTTGGTGGCTGCGGTATTAATAGCCACCTTGTCAGCACCGCAACGCAGCAACTGTTTGACATCATCAACAGTTCGAATACCACCACCAACAGTGATGGGAATAAATACATTTTCAGCGGTTGTTTTCACAATATCCGAAAGATTATTACGGCCATACAAGGAAGCAACGGTATCCATGTATATCAGTTCATCCGCACCCTGAGAATAATACTCCATGGCAAATTCGTTAGGATTTCCTACGACTCTCAATCCTTCAAGATGAATTCCCTTAATGAGATTGGGGCCTTTTATATCCAATCGAGCAATCAGTCGGACATTACTCATTAAACCGTCTCCAAATATTCCGCTGTGGTTTTTTCAAGATTAGTAACCTGATGTCTTAATAACCATTGATCGCCTTCTTTTTTCCACAGATGAGGGGATCTGAATGTATCAGCCAAAGCCATGAAGTAAGCTCTATCCATAATAGGCTGTTCGAACATTTGTGATGCCACAGGAAAATCTTTGGAATTAATACTCAAGTACTTGAATATTTCTTCTGCAAATCGCTCAGGGAATTCCAAATCAAAACGCTTCACCAGAGCAACACCTTCTTCGCGCGTTATATCGCCTGAACGTATTTCCTGAGAGGCATCGTAAGTCGCTCTACCTATGCCGAATTTGGTTAATGTGGTGAAATAATGGAAATCGTCGATTTTGTCATCAATACTGTTGTATTTACTGTATGTCCCGGGAGTTCGCTCAGGAGATGCCTCAAAGCCGCCATGTTCTACCGAATAATAGTAACAGCTTTGCGGATGCCATTTCAGGTAATAACCCAGATAATGAACTTCAATTTGCTTGTCTTCAATTTGCTGAGGATCTGCTGGCAAGTAAGCATCCAAATCGCAATTCACCAGACCGTAATTTTCCTTTAACTCCTGCACCGATGTACCACCGAGAAATATTTTACTCTTATCTTCAGCAGTGAAATATTTCCAATCACGTTTGGCTGACTCAGTATCGCCTATGGGATTTCCGTATTCCGCTTCGTTTTCACCGTAGACTACCAGTTTGATATTATGAAGTAATGCCATTTTAGGCGCATAAGCTTTTTGACCAATCATAAATGGCTGAAATGGGTGAAATAAATTTTCAACGGCTAATCGAGTAACTAATCTATGAACACGTCCATTAGGAGTGAACAGATGATTATCAAAACCGGCATGCAACCAGGACTGAAAATTTCTCCAACCCCATGGGGTATACATATGAGGAGCCCAGGTTACAGTTAATGGATTCATGCCGTATTTATACTTGAGTACGTGAGCTGCATAAAAACTGTCTTTGCCACCAGAACCAGGAACAACACAATCGTAAGATCCGTCTTTGCTTCTGTAACGGTCACACAGTTCTCTTAATTCTGCATCCCTTTCTTCCCAGTTAATACCGGTTTTTTTTCGCTCAGCCACACGACAAGCATCACATATTCCATGCTCATCAAAATGAATGGTATTTTTCTTGGATTCCTTTTTGTGCTCGTATTCAACTGCAGAGTTAGGTCTTTGATTTGAAATGACGCAACTTCTGCAAAATTCTACATTTTGAGGTAGCCCGTATTTGGTTTGAAGTTGCTCTTCTGGAAGTTGAAAACTGGACAAATCTATAGATTTTGGTGCAGAAATTTTACTCATAACAATTCCTTTCTGGCGTGTACACTTTTTTATAATTTCGGCAGTATACAATAAAAAACATAGCTATTAAACAAGTCCTGCCATCAAATAAACGAAGATTATAAAGTTATACTATTTTCATCAATCACCTGTCGCCAATTGCCCCATTTTAGAGATATACTTTGATAATAGTGTTAAACAGGAATTCTGCATGTCCTTGAAGGCCATGTATAACCAAATCGCTGATAACTACGACACCGCCAATCGCTTTGGGGCGATTAGCGAAAGTCATCACGTTGCTATCGAACAGATGAAGAAATTTCATTTGGGTTTGAAACCCAACTATAAAGTTCTTGATCTGGGCGTTGGTGATGGCGCTTTTCTGCGCAAACTATCGGATATTATGCCATCAGCAGAGTTTACTGGTATTGATGTTTCGGCAGAGATGTTGAAACGTGCCAGTGAAAACTTAAATTTAAAAACCATAGAAGCCAGTGCTGCCGAAGCAGGAAAATTCTTGCCGCCACACAGTCAGGATTTGGTTCTCGCTCATTTTATCAATGCTTATATACCTATCAATACATTGTTTGACGAAGCCAAGCTATTAACCCGAGCCACGGGTCATTATTCCATGATTACCACGACTTATGACTCATTTCCTGTCGCACAACAGCAATTGGCCGAATTTATAGCCCAAGACTCTTTGTTAAGCGGTGTTGTTGGTCATTATTACAAGTCCATAGTCAAAAATACTACTGTAGCTGCAAATAAAGAGGAGTTAATGTTTGCGTTCAAACAACATCAGTTTGAAATAATCGACCACCAGCGACTGGAAATACCCATCACTCTGAATAATATTGATGAATTAGCTCTTTTTGGCATAGAAGGAACCTGGTTTCTTAACACCTTGTCCATTCGTATGTTACCCAAATATTTTCTGATTCAACGCTTGAAAAGACTTTTTAGTAAAATATTCACTTTTCCATATCATGATGTTCACATAATAGACGTGGTTCTTGCTAAAAAGTGAATTCGTCATGAACACCAGATATAACGATTTAAATCAATTCATTCTGTTAAAATCGACTGGGGTCTGTTGACAATACACCGCTGCCTTCGTGCCGTGGCTTGTCCACGGCATCCAGTAGCTCTCAATCATAGGCAAATTTCTTCATATAGCTCGCACCATTCGGGATTAAGTTTTTCAATGAGATTTCATTTTCACTGTCTTGGGCAATTTTTGAAACGTTTTTCACGGCGAGCTGCTTCAATATACAACTCATCCATTTCATAATAAACCAGCATGTGTACGTTATATTGGGCTATGAAGCCGGGTATGAATTTATTTTTGTGCTCACAAGTACGCTTAATAAGGTCTGTCGTAGCTCCTACATAAAAAGTGCTGTTAGTCAGAACCGTTATATTATGAGTTTGCTCTTCTTAATCAATCTGTTAGAAAGTTCATATTTTAATTGGACCATCTACTGGATGCCGTGGACAAGCCACGGCACGTTGGTGTTGGTGTTGGTGAATTGTCAACAGACACTAATGGATGATGGATGACGCAATGCGGAACTCGATGTACTCGAGATTCAGACAGGTTTATCCAATCCCAGATTATCTCGCTTAAAAACGCGATCAGCTCTGTAACTGGATCGAACCAAAGGACCCGATGCGACTTCAAAGAAACCCTTTTGCAAACCTGCTTGTCTTAATTCAGCAAAAGTTTCTGGCGTCACGTAACGAGCGATGGGTAAATGATTTTTAGTCGGTTGCAAGTATTGGCCTAAGGTCAATATATCGACTTGATGAGCCCTTAAATCATCCATAGTTTGCAGAATTTCCTCGTTGGTCTCGCCCAATCCCAGCATCAAACTGGTTTTAGTTAAAACATCAGGCCTATATCGTTTCGCAAAAGCCAATACTTCCAGCGTTTGATGATAACCTGCTCTGTTATCACGTACAGGATGAGTTAAACGCTCTACAGTCTCTACATTTTGTGCAAAAACATCAACACCACTATCTAAAAGAACGGCAATATCTCGTTCAACACCCTGAAAATCAGGAGTCAGAGCTTCAACCTTGGTACGTGGAGAGCGTTCTTTGATTGCTCTAATCGTTTTAGCATAATGGCTGGCTCCACCATCCGGTAAATCATCTCTGTTTACCGAGGTCAGTACCACATAATCAAGATTCATTAACGCAACGGTATTGGCAGTATTTTCTGGTTCATCAGCATCGAGCCAACCGTGTGGATTTCCAGTGTCTACAGCACAAAATCTGCACGCCCGGGTACAAACGGCTCCCATCAACATAATAGTCGCTGTTCCATGAGACCAACATTCAGCAATGTTGGGACATTTAGCTTCCTCGCATACTGTGGCAAGCCTATGCTTTTGAACCTGTTCTTTCACCTGATTATAAGCAGGAGTGGTGTGATTGACGATACGCAGCCATTTTGGTTTTGGCAAGCGCTCATGAGCCAGTCCCGTTGACTTTACTCCATCTTTAATTGCCGTGACTCCGTTTGCGGTTTTGTATTTTTGCCCGCTTTCAACAACAACTGGAATATCAATGAGTTTACTCATAGTACTGCCCTAAAAACCAAGAATTCAGATAATCCCAAATCATGCGTACAAGATCAAGTCAAATTTACATGAAAGATATGAGGCTGTTCCAACAAAACCATGAGTTACAGTCTCGACTAAAGAATTTCAATTCGATTACGGCCACTGTTCTTGGCTTTATACATCGCCTTGTCGGCACGCATGAATAAATGTTCAAGATCGTCTTTATCTGTAACGGTAGTTAAACCAAAAGATACCGTTACATCTACTTTTTTATCCTGATAATAAAATTGACACTCTTCAACGAGTTTGCGTAATTTTTCCAAAACAGTTAAGGCTTGTTGTTGTGGGGTCTCTTCAAAAATAAATACAAACTCCTCTCCGCCAAAGCGTGATATAAAATCCAGACTGCGAACGGATGATTTAAAAATCATAGCGACTTTCTTTAACACCTTATCGCCAGCCAAATGACCAAAATTATCATTAATATGCTTGAAATGATCTATATCACCCACTGCAAGCGAGAGCGGCCTTGAATGCATTTTCCAGCGTTGAAATGAGTCGGTCAAATATTCATCATAGGCTTCACGGTTTGGTAAACCTGTTAAGCTGTCGTGGTTAATTCTGTATTTTTGAAAAGTGAGCAAATTCCTGATCTCTTCGGCATTTTGCTGAGATTCGGTTAACTTGGTTTGTAATGAAACAACCTGTTGTTCAAATTCTTTTTCACGGCGTTGCTGATTTTTTCTGAAGGTGCGAATTCGATCACCAATAAGTTTAAGGTTTTGGCTAACTTTTATGGAGAGTTCTTCAATTGTCGTTGAATTATCTAAATGATTTTTGATTTGATCGATATTATCTTGAATTCCAGTTTCTAATTGACGACTCTCGAGCGAGCCCTGAGCATGGTTTTTTGAGCTGACTTTTAAATAAACATCAAAATCTTGCAACTGATTCGTTAACTGTTGCAGAAATCCTTTAAATCTGTTTTGCTCGACGTTAAACGCATCAACCACCAAATCGGTTAGCCCATCTATTATTTTGTTCAAATCCTGAGATGTTAATGGGTGCTCTAATATTGTTTTAATTTCTTCTTTTTTAACGTCCAAAGCCTGGGGTATTGATAAATGGTCAATTAACTGTTGTAAACTGTCATTAATTTTTTGACTGATTTCGCCATCTGTATTTTTTACCGGTTCATCTGCTGAGGATGCTTGGGACAACTGCTCCAGCTCCTGAATCACCAAAGACACGCATCGGGTTAGTGCTTCATTAAATTGCACCAAAACGACTTGGTTTTCTACCCCCGTCTCGAGCATTTTATACAGTTTATCAACCGCTCGTTTATCGTAAGACTTAGTCGCTATGCGACTGAGAGAATCAACACTTTGCTTAATTAACCCTGAAATTAAACGAGCAGACTCCGTTTTTTTATGTTCAATTTTTACAAATTGTTTTACCAGAGAATTAACCTTTCTTTCCAACTCTTCAAGATTGAATTCCTCATCCAAATATTCTCGAAATTTGGAGAGTTGTTCATCCATGTCATAATTAATTCCTAGTGGGGTGATGATCAGTTGATTAATAACATTTTTCAATGCGTTAATTTGCAATTGCATTTTATCGCATTTAGTCTCATAGCCGCTGATTGTATTGACTATTTTTTTCTTTAAGTCCTGATCGATCATTTAAGAAATCCTTTACTTGATTTATTTAGTCTGCCTTTTTCATTTGTGTTAACAAAATAATAGGACATGTGATCCATCAAACAGTAGAGGATTTGGGGGCTATTTACTCATACCATAATAAATCAGATAACACGCACTCTGGTAAGAAAAAAATCCCCAAAACCACATCATTTCAACATAACAACCACAACACTCTATTCATGGTCTTTGTTTATCTATTTCTATGCACTTACTGTAAAATCTTTGTAACTCCCCAGATTATGGATAAGATTGGTTTTAATTTAACCAAACCGCACTCACGTCATCCTGAACGTAGTGAAGGATCTCCTGAAGCTGGCACAGTTCCAGGCAGTTTGAAATCCTTCGCTACGCTCAGGATGACCTACCTGGGGAGTTACAAATCTTTTTTATATTATTAAGTGTATTCCATAAATCTTAAAATGATCCATATGCTGGATTTATTTTTACTTATTCAAGAATTCAATCCGTTATCTGCTCACGATATTTGCTTAAAAACCAACCACATACAAATAAAGCAATCAGGATAAACAAAGAAAACAGTAAATTCGCCAGAGCCAAAGGATAAATTATCAATAACAACCCTATTGCCATTAAATACAACAATCCAATAGTATTTAATTTCGTTTTAAATCCAATCCAATATTTAGTCTGAGTAAGAAACATGTATAAAACAAGGCTAACGAATAAAAGCAATAAATACACTGTCTGATAAGCTAACTGATACAGTATCGATTGAGTAGTACTTAATTGTTGATTAGATAACCATTGACCAAAAATATAAGACCAGTTCATGACACAGGTTTGCTGATAGGACTGAAGCATCAATGCCAATAAAAAGGTCAATAAATAAAATAAAGGTACTGGTTGACGCTGTCTGTAATATTGTCCCGCAAGGTAAAAAGCAAATAATCCGGTTATTGCTGCTGGCAAGCGTAGAAACGGAAGCCAACCAAAAAAGTTACCGGCATAAACCTGTTGAAAATAATGCACTCCCCCCAAGGTAAAAATAAACAAGAGTCCAGTCAAACACTGGTTCTTTCTTTTATCCTGAAGAAAAAGAAGCGCAAAAAACCCGGCGACACAAAATAAAGCACACGGGTTAATCGCATCAATTAACGCCATAGTGCTGATGTATTTAGCTGCTGAAGGAGGGTCTATCATGGACGAGTCAAATAAGTTGGCGTTTGCCCATCGTTGCAGTACGTCAACAGTAGCTTGTGGTAATGAGCCTTTTTGTTCTATTTGATCTTTACAATAAGTCAATCCTCGCAGCAGATCTTTACCTGTTGTCTCATTCGATGCAAATCCAATCCAGCGCGAATTACAAAAAAATACAGAGGGTACGCTAAAGTCATACATATTCTGTTCGGTTAATAACTTATTGAATCGAATGAGTGCTTTTTTATCATCATTGATCACATAACGCTGCACGCGTAACCAAGGAGTATTCGCTTGCAGCTCCTTAAAAAAGGCATCCGCTTTATGACAATATTTACAGGTAGTCGTCACGAATAATTCAATATGAATAATCGCCTGTTTCCCTTCTTTTAAGGTATACCAGCGACTCGCCACATCATCAGCCCAAAGACTGGCGCATAAACCAAAGAACAAAAGTAAAATTCGTAATATATTCGTCATGGATTGATTGCTAAAGTTAAAAATTAACTATAACACTGGGCAATACTTTTAGAAATAAATATGAGTTTGCTCTTTTTAATCAATGGATTAATGATTTTAATTTAGCTTTATTTTATCTTGAGCATCTCCAGGATGCTTCAGACAAACGAAGCACTTAGACTGAAGAAGCAATTATCTACATGCACTGCTTTAAAAGGCATTTTTTGACTGTACATATGATTCGTATTTTAGAACATCAACACTATCTATACCCTGACATTCAATACGATTAAGTATCATGCTTTAATCCTTTTTAGTTATGAATGTAATGTTCTAAATGTTCTATTACTCGAGCTTTATCTTCCAGTAAATGAACAAGAATATCACCAATAGATAAAATCGCCAGAAACTCTTTGTCTTCACGAATCAAAATGTGCCTTCTTTTGGTCTGACTCATAACTTGCATGGCTTTTTCGACGGTATCGTGAGGACTGAGAATACTTGGACTCGTATAGACCACATCAGACACCCGACCAGTATTCATGTCAATACATCGATGCAAACAAGAGCGAACAATATCCCGTTCGCTTACAATACCAACCAGTTGTTTGTCCTCATCTATAACTACAGCGGCACCTATATCCTGTTCTACCATTAAATTAATACAGTGTTTCACTGATTCATTAGGATGAATGTAAACAATTTTACGAGGAGGCATGGGTAAGATGCTGTATATTAACTGAGCCATTTCTTTCTCCATGAACACAAATTACTATTTTTTAACCACCAACTGTATAAATATAGCACAATAAATAGGGGGTTGTTAACTCGAACGGAAGGATTTAATAAGGCTTTGTGCGTAAGATGTATTATCAAGAAAAATAGCTGGCTGAACCCAAAGCCGTTAGCGCTTTTCAAACGCTAACGGCGTAGAGGAATAAAATCAGATAACTGGCTAGCTCACAACACGCCATGAGCCATCACCCTGACGACACGCTTTACCGTAGATTTGCTGTGTTTTTCCGCCAATCAGGGCTTTAGTAATGTATTCACGACATGGTTGCTGAGCTTGATAATAAGTTCTGGTAGGCTGTACAGTATAACGATTTCCGTTATCGGGATTTGACCACACGACTGCCCTGCCTGTTGGTGCAGTCTCCAAAGCACGCTGCATTTCCAGCCTATCCTGTCTATCCATGGTTTTACCAATTTGCCCACCCAGATAAGCACCCAACAAAGCACCACCGGCTGCTGCCATTACTTTACCTGAACCACCACCAAATTGACTGCCAAGCAATCCACCAACAACGCCGCCTGTTATAGTTCCAACGCCTTCATTGTTGATTGGCGCACAACCAACTAAAAAAAATGACAAAGTTAAAGATGCAACAGTTATTTTTTTCATTACAGTTCACCCGTTTCATGAGTTACAAATAGGTTGCCATTCTACCATCACGCTCAGATATTATCCATACCTCAGGTATTCCAGTCTGAATTCTCTCTGTCGGAAGTCTACTTCATCGAAAAAAGATTCTAATCGTGACGAACTCGCTCGGAGATCTGGCATAATAATTCATAGCCTATAGTCCCCGCCGCCTGTGCAATTCGTTCAACCAGGATATGGTTTCCCCATAGTTCAACTGAATCACCTACAACCACATCAGGGTGGGCGGTTAGATTGACGGTTATCATATCCATGGATACTCTGCCTACAACAGTTACTTCTCTACCTCTAACCCAAACAGGAGTACCAGAGGAGATATGTCTTGGATAGCCATCACCATAACCTGCTGCAACAATACCGATAACTGAGGGTTTATCACTTTTCCAGGTACCACCATATCCCACTTGAGCATTAGGAGGAAGATGATGAATAGCTGTTATTGCTGACATAAAGCACATTACTGGTTTTAAGCCCAGTTCAGGAGCAGTTTGATGTGCAAATGGCGAAACGCCATACAGCATAATACCAGGTCTGATAAAATCATGATGCGTTTGGGGAAATGAGATAATTGCTGCTGAATTAGCGATACTGCGTTTACTGAACCCACTCAACTTTATTTGTTCAAACAAAGAAATCTGCTGTTCATTTTCTTGTCTGTTTATTTCATCTGCACAAGCTAAATGAGTCATCAGACCAATATCCTGGTCAACCCAGGAACAAGACTGTAACGCACTGATTACATTACCCAGCTCCCCGATTTTAAAGCCTAATCGGTGCATTCCAGTATTAACTTTTACCCATAATTTAATAGGGTTAGGCAATGGGGTATTGATAAGCCATTCTAACTGATGAGGCTGGTGCAGAACGCATTCCAGTCGATTCTGTGCTACAACAAGTAATTCATCAGGGCTGAATACACCTTGAAAAAGAATACACGGCGTTTGGCTGCCCATTCTTTTAATAGCCAAAGCCTCTTCAAGACAAGCCACACCGAAAGCATCAACTTGACCTTCCAGTGGTGGAATAATCGATTTAATTCCACAACCGTAAGCATTCGCCTTAACCATGGCAATTATTTTTTTATTGGGAGCAAATCGTCGGATTTGTGCCAGATTATGTAACAATGCGCTGGGTTCTATAACCAGGCGAGTCGGTCTGGACACGTTAATCTACTCCTTGATAACCATTAAAAGCCAAATCCTCAAATCGAGTAAATTTACCCAAAAAGGCTACGCGAACTCGACCAATAGGACCATTTCTTTGCTTGGCTATAATAATTTCAGCGGTTCCCTTATCCGGGCTGTCTTCATTATAGACTTCATCCCTATAAATAAAACAGATTAAGTCAGCATCCTGCTCTATGGCGCCCGACTCCCTGAGGTCAGACATAACCGGACGCTTATCAGCTCGTTGCTCCAGGCTTCGATTCAACTGAGACAGAGCAATAACAGGAACCTGCAATTCCTTTGCCAAGGATTTCAAACTGCGCGAAATTTCAGATATTTCAGCAGTTCGGTTATCGGCACCAAATCCAGGTACTTTCATTAATTGCAGATAATCCACCACTATTAAACCCAAGGCGCCATGTTCTTTTGCCAAACGTCTGGCTCTAGCCCTCATTTCTCCTGGACTCAATGCCGGAGTGTCATCTATAAATAACGGCGCTTCGGAAAGCATGTGTACTGCGGAGGTCACTCGAGGCCAATCATCGTCATCAAGTTTACCAGTTCTGATGCGATGTTGATCAATACGACCCAATGAAGACATCATCCTCATAGCCAGTGAATCAGCTGGCATTTCCATAGAGAACACTAAAACCGGTTTACCTGCCTTGATGGCAGCATGTTCGGCCATATTCATCACGAGCGTTGTTTTACCCATAGATGGACGGCCTGCAACAATCACCAAATCCGAAGGCTGTAACCCTGAGGTCATTTCGTCTAAGTCGGATAATCCTGTAGCAAGTCCAGTAATGGCATCGCCACTGTGATAAAGCGCATCAATTTTCTCTACGGCACGTACCAAAATAGATTTAATATTTTCAGGGCCACCATCTCCACCAGTCTGCTCACCAATGGCAAATACTTTAGATTCTGCAAGGTCTAAAAGTTCTGGAACCTGTCTTCCAACAGGATTATATGCTGAATCGGCAATCTCTGTTGCTACAGCAATTAACTGCCTTTGTACTGATTTTTCTCTGACTATATCTGCATAAGCAGAGACGTTAGCCACACTTGGAGTATTGTTTGCCAATTCAAAGAGATAGGCCTCGCCACCAGCATCATCCAATTCATTGTGAGACTTTAATGCATCAAGCAGTGTCACTACGTCAAAAGGCTGATCCTTTTTGGCTAAGGCAGTTATGGATTTAAACAGTATGCGATGTTCGGTTCGGTAAAAATCTGCTTCACAGAGTTTCGTGTTGATTTTGTCCCAAACCTGATTATCCAACATTAAACCACCAATGATGGATTGCTCTGCCTCGACTGAGTGAGGAGGACGTTTTAATGGATCAACAGATTTCTTTGATGTTTGAAGCTCTGGCATCATTGCAACACTATATTCACGTTAGATTTACTTTTAACAGACACCATTGTAATGCGGTTTTAATAAAAAAGGCACACTTTAGTGTGCCTTTTTTTCTATTATTTTTTCAAAAGTATCATCTGACCCAAGTTTGAGTCCTGCCCAGCATGGATACTCCGACATAACCTCTAACGTACATTTTATTACCTTGGAGGGTTGCTTTGACTTTATAGATTTTTCCTGTTTGAGGATCAAGTATGGAACCACCACTCCACACCCCATTTCCTTCATCTTTTAAACCCCAAATAAAACCAAGACCTTGAATTTTTTTATCTTTGAACGCCCCAGGACATTTAGAGCAAATACCAGTATCGCCAGCCCGTGAATACACTTTGACTATGTGTCCACTTAAAACTCCATCAGAGATGGATAAATTAACCAAAGCTCTTTTGGCTCCAGTTTTATCGTCTATTGTAGTCCAGTTACCTGCAGGTGAACCAGCCGCAAAAGTCAATGGTAAATAACATACTGCAATAAAAAAACAACTTAGCGATTTCCAAAAATTCATAATCATTCTCCATAATGGGCAACACGCAAAGTTTAAGCCATGCTGTTCGATTTATCCAATTTATTTTTTTAAGAAACCCTAAGGTCTTTAGACAATTCAATAAACTAACATAACAAATATTGAGTCGCTGCTAAGGCAGGCACAACCACAATATCGAGATACATGAAGCCAAACCTATAAACCAGACTGTAGATCGCAAGGTGGCACAATTCATCAGATACAGGATGTTATAAATCACTCTGGAAACAATATAAACTACCGCCAAAATCTGTATGCCCGAGCTGACATGATTGGTTGCAATAGCGGTAAGAGCTGCGGTCGAGAATACCGATAACGATTCAAAACAATTCTGGTGCGCTGCTAATGCTCTGGCACCAAAGCCTACCAACTTCGCTTGTTGTTCTCTAGGATGATTATTGTCATAACCGCCCGACTTTTGCATTGCATAACCAACAGGAATTTTAGCTAAATAAGGCAATATCACAGCAATAAGCAAGCAAATAATTAAAACAGTCATAATAATCTTCCTGAACACTAAGCAGTTTATATGTTGGATACTATCATAAAGAATTTAAGGTTCTTGTTCAATCAATGGGTTATGGCCTAGAATAGATAAAAAACTAAAACACCTGAACTGTTGTGACTTTTAGAAAAATTATACGATCAGGGATTGATGGAGAATAAAAATGAATGACATAAGCCGAGGTGCTATAAGGGTCAAAGGATTTTCTGATCCTGAGATGGATTTTCAATTAATTCGACAATTAGGAGCCAGCACATACCGAGCATCATCCATAGGCGAATGCCTGAACATTGCTCATCAAATTCCTGACGGAACACCCGAAGACTGGGTGAGAGAATTTGAGCGCCTTGCAGAATGGCAAAAAGATGATGGCATGGAACGTTTGGTAAAGAACCACGTAATTAGCGGCCGAGAGCAACTGTTTCGCGCATCAAACTCGTACCGTGCAGCTGAATATTTTTCTCCTTGCTCATCAGATCATCACCGACGTTTAGGATTAAACTCAGCAGATTGTTTTTGCACTGCCATATCCAACATGGATCTTCATTTTGAAAATCATTCCATCCCTTATAGAGGGATTAATCTTCCAGCTTATTTTGTCTCCCCAGAAAACGATGGTGTAAAACGTAATACCCTAATGATAGTCAGCGGATTTGACGGAACCCTTGAAGAAGAATGCATGATGCGTGGCTTGGCTGCTGTTGAGCGAGGATACAATGTCATTCATTTCGCAGGTCCCGGACAAATGGATGTATTCAGAAAATATCCGGCTACTTTTTTTGAACCTGATTTTGAGCAGATTCTAAAGCGAGTCATAGATTATTTCGAATCAAGACATGAAGTGAACAAACACAGCCTTGCATTGATGGGAATTAGTTTTGGAGGATATTTTGCTACCCGTGCGGCTTGCCATGAACCACGCATTAAGGCGCTTATTGCCAATTCCCCCATCCTGGATTTACATGCTTATATGTGTTCTTTTGTTAACATGGATCCCTGTAAAATGTCCGATTCAGATGATTTCGGACTATCAGATTTGCAATCCATTCCTGATGAAGTAATGCCTCCCAGACTTAAAGCACAATCAGAGCAACTCATCAGACGCTTTGGACAAAAATCATTTAAGGCAACCTTCGACTATTTAAAGCAATTTACGGTAGGTAGTTCATTAACTCAACTCAATATTCCATGCCTGGCATTGTTAGGTATGAGTGAAGGAATTGAACCAGAAAAACAATTTAATCAATTTTGTTCCAAAACTGATGCTGATAAACATGTATTCAGTGATTTTGAAGGCGCAGGAGGACATTGTCAGGTAGGGAATATATCTTACGCCAATGCTGTAGTTTATGATTGGCTTGATAATACTGTTTAAAAAGCCCATCCTCTCCAGCTCAATAAAAGGAATTAGTATCATGTTACCTGATGAGACAAAGAAAAAAAGCAAAAGCCATGTTGTTTTAACGTCGCATCCATCCGGACATACTGCTGCACCATTAAAAATCAAATGGGGTGAAGCCAATCCCAGGGAAAGAGGCCCTGTTATTGCCTCGTTAACCCAAATCAAGAACAGAAACGTCATAGGAACTCATTCGGGCTCTTATTCCGTATATCGAGCGCTGGCCGTTGCCGCTGGTGTACTGGATCCGGAACATATCCCTGATTTGACCGATACCACTCCCCCGGTAGAAATTGGCCCCCACAAACAATGGAGTGAGCCAGGTAAAATTATCTCTCTTGATCCGTGGGGACATAAGGTGGCTACTGTTTTTGCAGATGAAATTAAAGCTGGTTACGACATCAGGCCAACTATTGCAGTTACTAAAGCCCATATTAATATTCCTGAGTTGCATACTGCTATTCAAAAAGGTCGCTTAAAACCTGATGGTAAAATATTAAGTGAATCAGGCGATGTCGTTGTGACTAAAGCAGCCATAGAGCCTGTTTGGTATTTACCAGGTATAGCTGAGAGATTTCAGATTTCCGAGTCATTAATGCGCCGCACTTTATTTGAACAAACAGCAGGAATGTTTCCTGAATTGATCACCCGTAGTGATTTGGATGTCTTTCTACCGCCAATTGGTGGTCTTACCGCTTATTTTTTTGGTGATGTCACAACGATCCATGATCCCAAAATCGAATTAACCTGTCGTATTCATGACGAATGTAATGGTTCGGATGTCTTTGGATCCGACATCTGCACCTGTAGACCCTACCTGACTCATGGCATTGAACTGTGTATTGAATCGGCTCAACGTGGAGGTGCGGGATTAATCGTATACAACAGGAAAGAAGGAAGGGCATTAGGTGAAGTTACCAAATTTCTGGTATACAACGCACGCAAAAGACAAAAAGGCGGCGATACAGCAGCTAAATATTTCGAACGGACCGAATGCGTGGCAGGCGCCCAGGATATGCGTTTTCAGGAATTAATGTCTGATATCATACATTGGTTAGGCATTACCAAAATTCACCGTTTTGTTTCCATGTCCAATATGAAATACGAAGCATTGCAAAAGGCAGGAATAGAAATTGTTGAACGGATTAAAATACCAGATGATTTGATTCCTCCTGATGCTAATGTTGAAATGGATGCCAAAAGAGCCGCTGGGTACTATTCACCCGATGGCATCATAGATATTAACGAATTGGCTCTTCCAAAGGGGCGCAGTCTTCATGAATAAAGAAGAAGAAACCAAATCTATCCTCAACACATTAAGAGATCCAGTAACTATTCGCACTCGAGCCCATCGTTTATTGGATTTGGCAAAAGAAAATAAACTGAATTATTTTTCTGTTGATCCCAAACAAATGATGCCAACAGCGTCTTATGTCATCGATGTAATAAAGCAAAATTACCCTGATCTTCAGGTTCCCTATCACTCAAGATGGCGACATTTTGAAGCAGGCGGTATAAACCGTATTCAAGCGCTGCGCAATAATCTAGGTCACATGCCTTCTGATGAGCAGGGAAAAATACTCTTTGAACTGGTAATCATCAGTGTTTTTCTGGATGCTGGAGCGGGTTCATTATGGCGTTATAAAGAAAAAATCAGTGATGAAGAATACACACGTTCGGAAGGGCTGGCTCTGGCAAGTTTATCACTTTATCAACGTGGCGTACTAAGTAATGATCCTCATAATCCTTATCGCATCGATGCTGACCGATTAATTACTTTCACAGAAGAGGATTTACAAAAGGCGTTTCAAGTTACCCCCAATAACCCGCTTGAAGGCGTTTCAGGAAGAGTAGCATTGCTTAAAAAATTGGGAATGATACTAAAAACTCATCCTGAATATTTTGATAAACAAGGCCGGCTTGGCAATTTTTATTCATATATTACCTCATTACAAACAACGCAGACTCTTGCAGCACAAACGCTATTTCAGGCGGTATTAAATGCATTTAACGAGGTGTGGCCAATAAGACTGTCATTTCAAGGAGTATCACTGGGCGATGTCTGGATACATAGTGCATTAAAATCAAATGCGCCAGGTTCTGAATACATGCCCTTCCATAAATTATCGCAATGGTTAACCTACTCGCTGCTTGAACCACTTGAAACAGTTGGCATTAAAGTCACTGATCTGGATTCGTTAACCGGTTTACCAGAGTATAGAAACGGGGGATTGCTCATAGATACAGGTCTTCTATGCGTGAAAAATAAGGAATTACTTCTTAAACCACAAGATCCCGGATCAGAAGCGATAGTGGAATGGAGAGCTTTAACAGTAGCACTATTGGACGACTTGGCAGAACTGATTAGAATCCAATTAGGTAAAAACGCTTATTCCCTCCCTTTGGCAAAAATTCTTCAAGGCGGGACGTGGGAGGCGGGGCGACGTATAGCTAAAGAAAAAAGAGTCCAGGGAACACCTCCCATACAAATTATTAGTGATGGCACCGTTTTTTAATAAGGAATTCCAATGAATAAAAAAAATGTTGTTGTAGTAAATCATCCACTGGTTCAGCACAAACTCACGATTATGCGAAAAATGGAAACCAGTACGGTTAAATTTCGTACTTTGATGCATGAAATCAGTATGCTTTTGGCCTATGAAGTCACTCGTGATCTGGAAATTGAATATGAGGACATACAAACACCTTTGGCCACCATGCAATCTCCTATTCTAAAAGGAAAAAAACTGGTGTTCGTTTCCATATTACGAGCAGGAAATGGGCTCCTGGACGGAATGCTCCAACTGGTACCAACCGCAAGAATTGGACACATTGGCCTCTATAGAGATCCCAAAACTCTTGAACCAGTAGAATACTATTTTAAACTCCCTGAACACACTCAAGATCGTGATGTCATTGTTGTTGATCCCATGCTCGCAACGGGTAACTCAGCGATTGCGGCCGTTCGAGAGATTAAAGCCATTAATCCAAAATCCATCAAGTTCCTATGTTTGCTTGCCTCTCCCGAAGGAATAGCGTCTTTCCAGGAAGAGCACCCGGATGTTCCAATATTTACAGCGGCCATAGACAAACAGTTAAACGAAAAAGGGTATATAGTTCCGGGGCTGGGAGATGCAGGAGACAGGCTTTATGGTACCAAACTTTCCGACTAGAGCTTTAACACCAGGAATGAACGATGTCATATGCAAAAAAAGCGACTGATTTGTTGGTTCAAATGAACGATTGTCATCAGAATCTGGAAACTATTTTTGCCGAACACCCATTAGATAACAATCTGAATGCGCAATTGAAACAGGTTGAATCCTATTATGACAAAGCATTTCATCGTGCTGAAAATAAATCAGCCAAAATTCGTATTTTGCAAGACTATAATCGCCTTATTTTAATCCTGAAGCAAACCAGTTTCGGGATAATATCGTCTGATCATGCTCTTAATTTGATGGCTCAAAGGACCACAAGCTATCAGATAGAAATTATTATTCATAATCTGATCATAGTCTGTGAATTATTATTTTGGGCAGCAACATCGGCCTTATTCTATTTTTCCTGCATTTCTGTAGGAATTCCTCTGATTCTGGTTGACCCCATATGTGGACTCATGTGCAGCCTTTGTTCTGCACTACTGCTTATGAGCTCGATGAATAATGGCCTTGCTTGCTTTGCCAAATTTAAAACCTTTGATCCATTGAATAATGAAGCGGAGCGAGAAAAAAACTTGCTGTGTTTTTTTAATACGTGTAAAGCACGATCAAACGGCAATACCCCTGCTCAGGAACAAACAGATCAGAGTGCATCCCTCAGTTGTACATTAAATCAAGAATAAATAACTAAAACGAATATCACATTGAACCGTATTTACAGATTATGTTTCAAGTTTACCTGTAAGTTGCATTGCGAAAATTACCTAGATGCTTAATAATGATTAAATCACTGATTAAAGGAGTGGAAATGTCACTCAACGCAAATAAAAATCGAGTTCTTTGCCTTGGATTAATCATTTGCTTTTTAAGCGGTTGCTTTCATCCGCCTTTTAATAATTTTAAACC
This sequence comes from Legionella worsleiensis, assembly GCF_001467535.1. GTDB lineage: Bacteria > Pseudomonadota > Gammaproteobacteria > Legionellales > Legionellaceae > Legionella > Legionella worsleiensis. The sequence goes on along the minus strand of NZ_LNZC01000031.1, from coordinate 88,003 downwards.
CGATTCACGAACCGCTCGCACAGCTGCTGGCGGAGCAGCTGGAGGTGCAGTAATTGGAGCCGTAGCCAGCGGAACGGTATCAGGAACACTACTTGGTGGTGGCATAGGCGGAGCCGTTGGGGCAGTCTCTGGTCTTTATAAAGATTCTAAACCAAAGATCATCAAAGACTTGATGAAACAGGATATACAATTTATTCAATACGGGGATACCAAATTACTTATTGTGCCTACCGATAAGTATTTTATGTTCAATAGTCCACGACTAAACGAGGTTTGCTATCCTGGCTTAAATAACATCATCAGGCTATTAAAATACTACCCCAACAGCCGATTTTATGTAGCAGGATTTACTGATAATGTGGGTTCACGCCATCACAAGAAACAGCTTTCACAGGCGCAAGCTGAAACCATGCTGAGCTTCCTATGGGCGAATAACATACCTGCAAGCCAACTAAAAGCAGAAGGATATGGAGATAAAAATGCCGTCTCAGATAATAATCTGATACACGGAAGTGCACAAAACAGACGCATAGAAATTCAATGGGTTGATGCTTCAATTGCTCAACCTCAAGAGATGTATACAAAATAAGGCTGATTCATGCGTTCAAGATTTATAGGCGGTATCCTTCTCATCGTGGGTACTTCAATAGGCGGGGGCATGCTTGCCCTGCCGGTTGCTAATGCAGCTACCGGATTTTGGCAATCCACTCTTTTTCTATTGATATGTTGGGCGTTTATGACACTCGGCGCTTTTTTTATCCTTGAGGCCAATCTTTATTTACCCAGAGGAAAACACATGGTTTCCATGGCAGCAGCCACATTGGGAAATTATGGTCTTATTGCAGCCTGGATAAGTTATCTGTTTTTGTTATATACCCTTCTCTCTGCTTATATATCTGGTGGAGCTGATGTGCTCAATAGCCTGGTATTAAAAACAGGTCTTCAGCTTAATGAATGGCAAGCCAGCACCCTGTTTACTCTGCTTTTTGGGTTAGTTGTGTACGGTGGAATTCGTTATGTGGATATAGCCAACAGAGCACTGATGTTTGGGAAACTGGCAATTTATGCTTTACTGGTCGTTTTGATTGCTCCATACATAGAAATTAGTCATTTTCATCACGGTGACCTCAGCTACATTAGTGGTTCCATAATGATTCTGATTACTTCTTTTGGGTTTGCCATTATTGTGCCGAATTTGAGAGAATATTTCGATGATGACATCAACACATTAAAGAAGGTTATTCTGATAGGCTCTTTAATACCATTACTTTGTTATATTGCGTGGGATGCTGTCATTATTGGTACCTTACCTTCGGATGGTAATGAGGGACTTGAACGCTTAATGCAAAATCCGCATACCACCAGTGCACTTGCTGCTTTATTGTCTGCAAAGGTACACAGCTCAACCATCACGGCATTCTTTAATCTGTTTACCTCCATTTGTATGCTCACGGCTTTTCTTGGAGTATCTCTTTGCCTGTACAGTTTTCTTGCCGATGGGTTAAAATTGCGTGATAAAGGAACGCATGGAATGGGTTTATTTCTGTTAACCTTTATGCCCCCCTTGCTTATTGTCATCTTTTACCCTGGCGCCTACATTCATGCCTTGAGTTATGCAGGAATCTTTTGCATTATCTTATTGCTGCTTTTACCTGCGCTCATGTGTTATTTTGGCAGGAAGCATTTTAATGCCCAATTCAAGGTACCTGGAGGAAAAATATCTCAATGGGCTGTAATTCTTGTCTCCATAGTCTTACTTATTCATGAAATTTACGGTTTTCTGGTTTAAAAATATAGGTTCCAGAAGTGCAAACAGATTGACTTTGTATGAAAACAAAAGTATCATAGTGTTTTATATTTGTACTAATATTGGGTAATAATTAAGTGCGTAACTCAAAATTGATAGGTGGTATTCTACTTATTGTAGGGACGTCCATTGGTGGTGGAATGCTGGCTTTACCTGTCTCAACGGCTGAGGTAGGTTTTGGTAACTCCATTTTCTTCCTCTTCTTTTGTTGGTTGGTAATGACTTCTGGCGCCCTACTCGTTCTTGAAGTCAATATACGTCTTCCTGCAGGGAGTAATATGATATCCATGGCTAAAACCACTTTGGGATTGCCGGGACAAGTCATCGCCTGGATAACGTATCTGTTTCTTTTATATACCCTTTTGGCAGCGTATATTTCTGGAGGCAGCGATGTATTTAGCAGCCTATTGCATAAAATTCACATTGAACTGCCTAACTGGTTAACATCCGTTATATTTACAGCCCTATTCAGCCTGGTAGTTTATAAAGGCATACGCTCCGTTGATTACGTTAATAGAGGATTAATGTTTGGTAAACTGGGAGTCTATGTACTGCTTGTGGCCATTATCAGCCCACATGTTTCAACAACCGGTTTAAGTGGCGGATCAGCAAGTGCATTTACTGGAACGTTGATGATATTAGTTGCATCTTTCGGTTTTGCATCGATTGTACCCAGCTTGCGTGAGTATTTTGAAGATGATATTCGCACTCTGAGAAAAGTAATATTATTTGGTTCACTAATTCCTCTACTGTGCTATATAGTCTGGGATGCAGTAATTATGGGTGTTGTATCTCGTGAAGGCGATAATGGTCTTATTGCTTTGATGAACTCGGAACACGCCACAAGTGGTCTGACTGAGGCTCTGAATCAGTCAGTACACAATCAATGGATCAGCGGTTTTTTTGGTTTCTTTACGTCCATTTGTATGATTACTGCGTTTTTGGGAGTCTCTTTGGGATTGTTTGATTTTCTTGCTGATGGTTTGAAATTCAAGAAGAATGGATATCAAGGCAAATACACTCTGGCACTTACTTTTCTTCCTCCACTTGCTGTTGTTTTAATTAATCCTGGTATTTATTTGCATGCACTAAACTATGCAGGAATTTGTTGTGTCGTTTTATTACTGCTCCTCCCTGCGATAATGGCCTGGAAGGGACGTAAAACCTGCGTATTAGCAGCAAAAGATGGGCATATGGTTCCTGGTGGCTCAATTGTCTTAAGCCTTATTGGTGCGATTTCTTTAGGATTACTCATAATAGCCATAATGTACTGATGAGAAAATCATTAATTGCTCTGTTTTTTAATTGAAAAATAAGAGATACTCCATACAATTGAATTCGAATAAACTGTATGACCAAAATAAGACCTTTTCTCAAATGGGCTGGAAGCAAATACAACTGCCTGCATCAAGTGATTAGTTCTCTTCCTCCCGGACAGCGCTTAATTGAACCTTTCGCTGGTTCCGGGGTGATTTTTATGAATACCAATTACCCAGCTTACCTTATGGGAGAGAGTAATTCGGATCTGGTGCATCTCTTTAATACCCTGAAAAACAAGGGGCTTTTTTTTGTAGATTATTGCAAGCAGTTTTTTGAACCGGAAATGAACTGCAAGGAAAAATACTACGAACTTCGTGATGCCTTCAACAAAATCAATAAGTCTCAAAAGAAATCAGCCATGTTTTTGTATTTAAATCGGCATGGTTATAATGGGCTATGCCGCTATAATTCAAAAGGGATATACAACGTGCCTTTTGGACTTTATACCAAACCCTACTTCCCTCATCAGGAAATGCTTCTTTTTCACCAAAAAAGCGCTCAGGCAGAGTTTATTCATAATGACTTTCGCAAGACATTCCAGATGGCTGAGAAAGGTGATGTCATTTATTGTGATCCACCATACGTGCCCATAACCATTAAGAATAGACCGCTACCTTACACCCAAAAAAATTTTTCTGACGACGATCAAATAGAACTTGCTGAATTAGCCAGAGCAACAGCAGACAGAGGCATCCCTGTCATCATCTCTAACCATGATACCGAATTTACCCGTGAACATTACAAGAATGCACAAATTAAAAGCTTCCAGGTTTCCAGGCTTATTAGCTGCCAATCAGAGCGCCGTCTTCCAGTAAACGAGTTAATTGCTGTTTTTAAATAACTCAACAGAACCCTATTTAGGTTTATAAATGCAATTATCAGATTATTTAAAAGAAATGGACTTACCTAACAAAAAAATTGAATCTGAAGGAAAAGTCAGTCAGTTATTTTTAAAACACAATATTTCAACGTTGTGGGAAGCTGTTAACTACGTACATGCATTACCCTATGAACGAACATCAGATAGAGAAAATTATTTTCAAGTGTTGGAGGAAAAACGAGGGGCTTGCAGTGTAAAGCATGCATTAATTGCAGCATTGGCTCAAGAACAATTGATTCCCTTAAAATTAGTGCTTGGTATTTTTTTCTTAACTCGAGAAAATATGCCTAAAATTGCTCCTGTTTTAGATGATTATAAAATAATCAAAATACCAGAAGCACATTGTTTTTTGAAATACGAAACTCACTCTCTCGACATTACCTTCCCTGAAAGCACTGATTTTTCGTTTAACGTAGATTTAGAGCAAGAATTTATTATCAATCCTCATCAGATCGGTCAATTTAAAGTAGACAAACATCAAGTTTTCATTAGGGAATGGGGGAAGCAACAAAATATAAAATTTGATTTGATTTGGAAAGCGCGTGAAGAATGGATTAAAAAATTAAGCAAAATGTAAAATTAAGGTTTAATCACACTTCGGTAAAGGGGATTTTGAGCTAGGGCTGGAATACTTATTAAAACAATTAGAAGAGTCTAATTCGTAATAAATCACAACCACTCTCCCAATAAAAATGAGCATTTCAATACCTCGTCATATCCATTAATTATTCCTCATTGTTTCTCATTGCATCATTAGACAATTTTTTCGACAGATTCAGCTAAAAATTTAAGGTTTTTTATGATCGCTAATCACTGATTCAATTATGGCATTTGTCACTGGTTTGATGGCGCTGCCAAAAAAATTTAAACCAATACGTGCGTACGTATAGCTCATTTCACCTATCGTTGCCACGGGTCTCACCACAACGGTTTTTGCTAATTTGTTGGCTTTACCAAATATGCCTGGGTGTTCACTTAGACCAACATGAAAGGGGTTTCGCTCTTGGCGCCATGTCTCTCCTGCAAGATCTTGATTGATGAGTTCAATATTATGCTTACTGGATAAATCCAAAGCACCTGCGCCCATTAAGGGTTTAAGCATATAATCCATGCCTATATGTTCAAACCCGAAAGATGCAGGGGGAACAGCCGTCACAATATCTCCGCTCCTCCACCAACGCATGATGTTCTTTTTTCCAAGGAGCTTTTCTGTTTCCTGTGCTGCATTAGTACCATAAACACGAGGTGATGATACGGTGACCAAGCCAATATAGCCTGACTCAGGATGTTTCATTTTGAAATCGCGTGCCGCCAAACTGGCTATTGCACCACCCAAGCTGTGTCCTGAAAAAATAAAATACACATCGGAATAGGCTAAATGATTATCGTGTATTAACTTATTAATATCGGCATGCATATGGTCTTGCATTCGACTATACCGTTTTATAAATCCACCATGCGCAGAATGTTCCCCGACGATTGCTACAACATCATAAATAAATTGTTCAGCAACACCTCTATCTTTTCTATCGATTTCCTCTAATGATCGATGGGGATATTCGCCATTAGTTTTGACAAAATCATCCCAAAGGGTGACAGAGCCTCTAAACGCAATGGTCATGACTGGATTTTCAGGACAATTGTTGTATTCAATTAGATAGTCAATTAATCCACCTTCAACTCGGACCATATTTCCGACTGCACGAAATTCAGCGATTTTTTCGTGATTATAAATTTTTTCTGCCAGGTGGCGTGCATGTGAGCTTTCTTCAGATACAATTAATGCTGTTTTGTTTCCTGATTTTTTTATTGTAATTTCATGTTTCCAGCCTTGATGGAGTTGTAAGCTATCCAGTCTCGATAATCGATATCTGGCTCTTCTATGCCCTTGTTGTTTGGCTTTTAAATACCATATTCTTGCCTCAGTATATTGTGCTTTCTTTTCGTATAATCTTCCCAGTAAATATTGCGCATACTGGCTTCCTCGTTCAGCTGCTTGAGTATAGTGCTCAATCGCTTTGTTGATATCCTTTTTTGCTCCATTACGGCCCAAAGCACAATCAACTCCTTGGGTGTTAAAAGAATTGGCTTCTGAATCAAGCGTATTAAATGCCTGTTGAATGAGAGGATTCCCCTGCTTTGCATCTTGTTTCAAACGAACTAGTGATGCTTGCGATTTTTCGTGACGATTTGTAGCTGCTTTGGTGTACAGTCGGATGGCTTTAAGGACATTTTTTTTAACCCCTAATCCTTTTTCATAACAATCGGCAAGATTAAAATGTGCCGAAATAATACCTTGGCTGGATGCTGACTTGTACAAAGATGCTGCCATAGTGTAGTTTTGTTCCAGCCCCCCGGAACCCGCTTCAATCATAATACCCAGATAATTCTGTGCTGATGGGCTTCCTAACACAGACGCTTCAACAAAACAGACTGCTGCTTTGTATTCATCAGCTTGGGGTAGGCCCTTGCCGGTATAGTATTGAATCCCGAGTTTTAGTTGGAGTTCAAGTAGTATTTTTTTGGCTTCAAGATGCCCTTGCTTTGCGGCTAAACGGTAATATTTGACTGCTTCAATTTCATTTGCAGGAATACCTAAGCTGCCTTTCTTGAGCAGCTCAGCCAGTTCGAACTGAGCATCTTTAACTCCTTGATCCGCTGATTTTTTATACCAATTCATTGCAATTGAACTATTCTTATCGACATATAATCCCCTTGCATATCGACTGGCTAAGAAATACTGTGCATTTTTATGGCCCAGTTTTGCTGCAGATTCAAAATAGATGACTTCTTGTGTACTACATTTTAGCCCCATGGCCAGTTTGTATAATTTTTCAGCTTCGTCCTGCAGGGTTTTAATTCTGGATATCGCTAATTCATGCTGCTGCGCAGCTGCTTTACGATAATATTTAAGTGCTTTTAGATAGTCTTGTTTCACATCATATTGATATGCGACAAAATACTGTGAATCAATATGGCCACAATCAGCGGCTTTCTTATAATAGATAAAGGCTTTTTCGTTATCTTGGCCACGCAAGTTAGCTAAATGCAGGTAATGATAGATGCCGTTAGTCTCATCATTTATAGTGTTGGGCATGCAATCTCCACAAAATGGATCACTGGGTCTATGTAAGTCCTAGCGTGCTTATCAAACTTACACTGTGAACGATTGGCAACAGTCCAGAATGAATCTCGAAAAAGTCATTAACAGAATGATTTTAATTGATTATTTTTTACACTAATAGGCTTGATTATTTTAAGGAGCGCAATAATAACCCAATCAAGTTGTTTGTCAAGTTGAAGGTAAAAAGCCCCAAAAATATGGTTTAGTTGATAGAGGTAATGCTCATATGGTAATTAATTACCCATTAATGATTGAAAATATCATAAAAAATATCTATGATGCGCTCTTTTTATCCGAATGCCCGGGCAGCATTACATTAAGATCTATTACCAGATATGTTCTGTACGGATATATAACTCTGATTGTCATATTCATTGAAAAATGATGCCTAGCTCCCAATTCAAATTTAGGAAACCATATAGTGCCTTATACTGATGATAGATATCTCGAAAAATGCATAAAAAATAAAAACGCTTTAATTCTTAAAGATCATGTCTATTCACATTTTGATCATGAATATTTTACTTTATCAGAGGGTAAACCTTGGCAATCGAGAAATATTGAAATAATTTGTAATTTTTTAAATAAACATCCAGAAATTACAACGCTTGATGTGAGCAATCATCGGATCGGTATAAAAAGCCTGGAAAAATTGTTAGCTGTACCAAGCTTAAGAATTCTAAAGATTAGAGGGAATAAACTAGGCGATGACGCTGTAAAAATAATAGCGTCCAGCCCTTATTTAGATGAATTGGATGTTAGTGATAACAAAATCAGTTATATAGGTGCTGAAGCCTTTGAATTGAATGAACGTCTGCTTAGCCTTGACATAAGCTGCAACCAAATTGGTGTTCAGGGTGCTAAAGCCTTAGCGCGTAATAAATCTATTCAACGTCTCAATTTGAGTTACAATCATATTGGTGATGAAGGTGCCCAATATTTAGCATCAAATACACGACTTACTTTTTTAGATGCCAGTACTAATGACATCCGGGGAGAGGGAGCATGCGCATTGACCCAAATGCCAAATCTTCGTGAATTAAATCTCAGTAACAATTACATTTACGATTTCGCCCTGAGAATTAGTCCTAATATGAGTACTCTCAATCTTTCTTCTAATCTTTTAACTGATAGAAGTGCGTCTGCCTTAGCAAAGAACAATTTACTGTATCATCTTATTTTGAAATCAAACCGTATTACCAATGAGGGTGCTATTGCCTTGGCAGGTCATACATCGCTGGAAAAACTTGATGTGAGTTGGAATCGCATTACTACTGAAGGAGCGATTGCTTTTGCAGCAAGCCAAGGTTTGATTTGGCTGAATATTGAGGGAAATAAGATTGATTGCTCAGGTGCCAATGCCTTTATAAACACTCAAAATTTGTTATGGCTGAATGTTGGGGCATTAAATCTTGGTTATGGTAGTAATAACTTGTTGACGCAAACCAGGGAAAAATTAGATGATGGTGTTTATGGAAAAATACTAGTACCTTTAAGAGATGTGAAGCTCCCCAGCCCCGTTCCTGTTGATAAACCATTAATTAAAGCAGTAACGCCTCGCATTCCAGAGCGAAGAGTAGCCATACCTAGTCAGCCTGTTTGTTCTATGTCGATTTTAAGAGGATTTATAGCGGTTTTAGGTATTACTCAGATTGCTGTAGCGTTCATTATTTTGGATGCAGCGTCTCTTGATCCTACCAGTTTTTTAGCGGCCACGACAGGAGCAGCTCTGCTTGCGTTCGGAGTATTTGGTACTACTTTAACGAACAAAGCTGCAAGTGAAAATGCTCATTTATTTCGAGCCTATTGAAAAAGTCACACGTTAAATTGACGTTGCGCTCTGGAGTAGATATGGATTGACATCCATCTGGATGTCAATAGTCAGGAGGCTCAGGCCTTGCTTAAGGCTGATATAAAAGGCTCAAACTGGTCAGACGATAAGATATCGCAAGCGTTTGACTGTCGCAGACAAGCTGTTGAAGATATCCGCAAGCGCTCTTGATGTTAGAAGGATTTAAGATTGCGGTTGATGGTTGCTTATTTTAATTGCTCCCGCCTACGTGCCTCGGACAAGCCGAGGCACGTAGGCGGGAGCAATTGGTAACACGCCCTAGTTTAGATTAACTACATCACACCTCAAGTCAGGCTAAAAATCATCCTGAGCTTGAGAAATGAATAAAAGGCTGAATGACGGTTAATGCTCGGAACTAACTGAGTGATCTTTAATAAAAAAAGCCAGTATTGTTACCATCAATAGGGATATAGGCAATATAGACAAGGCAACCTGATAATCTTCTACAGTATAGATGTGTTCTCCAGCCACTATACCACTATCTCCAAATGTATCGAGCAATTTACCCACTAAAGGTTGAAATACAACGCCACCCAAAGTAACTATCATATTGGTTGCAGCAAAAACAGTTCCTGACAACTTGGCGCCACTGCATTCTTTTGCCATGATAAAGACAATAATTTCCGTTGCACTAAACACACCATAAAGAAACAGCAGAATGTTTAAACTAACATATGACAGTCCAGGACAATAAAGCACCAGACTAATACAAATTAATGATAAAATAGCCCCAATCACTAATGGTAATACTCGTCTTCCAGTGCTATCAGATAAGTAGCCTGCGATAGGTGCGCCTACAGCCCAACCCAAAAAAACAGCCGATACTGTCCTGGCTGCTTCAACCTTGGTTAAATGATGTGCCTGCTCCAAATACGTTTTACCCCACAACTCTCCAAATACAGATAGGGACGTGTAAAGGCATGCACCAACAAACCCAATTAACCAGACCTCAGGAGACATGAGTACTTTTAATACGTTATGAAAAAACTCAGGTAAGGGATATTTATTGGGTTGAAACCCTTCAGGGCCATCTCGTACAACAAAAAACATCAAAACACTTAAACCTGAACCTATGACAGCAATCAGGAACAAAACATGCTCCCAACCCATGATCATAGACCATTCGGTTATTTTAACCTCACCGTATACCAAGCCCAACATGCCAAGAGTGGTAATCAATCCTGCAACCAACGAAAAATATCGTCTTGGTAACCAGTGCAAGGTCAAAGATAAAACGCCCACAAAAGCAAAGGAAGAACCAAACCCTACCAGAAATCGGCCACAACCAACCAAAAACATGGATGAGGTCAGAGTAAACATCCAGGACCCCAAGGTGCAACACAAACAAGCAAAAGTGAGCAATCTTCTGGGGCCGAATCTGTCCATCAACATGCCTACAGGCATCTGCATGGGTGAATAGGCAAAATAATACAGCGCCGAAATCTGCCCAAAAGTAGTTGCTGATATATGTCCCAGGGCAGCACTAAGCTCGGACTGTAACGCTCCGGGAATAATTCTCAGTATAAACTCATAGCAGTAAAATACAGCCCCAACAAAGCAGACCAGTATGCCAAACATCATTTGCTTTTTGTTCATCATTTTATCTGTGTGCATGGGCGTGCGTTTCTTTTAAGAAGAAAGTCAATATAGCTGCGATGAGAATACCCAACGGAATAATTGACAAAGCAAATTGATAATCATCGACAGTGTAAACTTTCTGGATGTTATCCACTAGGGTACCTGTAAGCGCTGCATCGCCAACGTGAGTTGATAAACTAAAATCGAGCAGATGACCCACAAGAGGTTGTAACAACATGGCTCCCAACATAACTATCATATTCGTGACAGCCATAGCGGTACCAGCAGCTTCACCGGGACTTAATTCACGGCCAACTGCAAAAACTATAGCTTGAGAACTATAAAGCAGGCCAAGCAAAAACATCAGGGACTGAATGTTCGTTTCACTCAAACCGGGAAGATATAAGATCATCATCATTACAATCGCTGCACCGCCAGCACCTATAAGCATAGGAAATTTACGTCTGTAGAGTCTATCCGAAATGTACCCCATTAATGGAGCACCCAGAATAAAGCCTAAAAAGAGTAATGAATTGGCGAGACCTGCACCCTGTGCGGTTAATCCGTGCGCATGTCTCAGATAAGGAATACCCCAGAGCTCTGCAAAAACAGTGGTAGGCAGGTACACGAGACATCCATACATACCATTAACCCATATTTGCTTGTTTCTGATAATGATACCGAGATCTATCATTCCTTTTTTGAAACTTGATACAGTACCGCTATTTCGATGGTGGCCTTTTCTATCCTGAATTCCAAACCACAGCACCACTGTGAGCACAATTCCGAATAACGCAGTAATATTAAGCGTTTTAATCCAGCCTATTTGCTCAATAAAGATCTCAAGGAAATTATCACCCAACATGGCGCCTATAGGGCCAAGTGCTGAAGTCATCCCTGAAACCATAGCCAACCTGTTTTCCGGCAGCCATATGGTGGCGAGTTTCAAGACACCCACAAAAGCAAATGCTGAACCAAAACCAACTAAAAAGCGGCCAAGTGCAGCAACCCAAAAGACGGTAGTGGCGGTAAAAAGGAAAGTACCGATAACACAAACGAGGCACGCAAAAGTTAATAAACGTTTAGGGCCATAACGATCCAGCATAACACCAACGGGTAATTGCATAGGAACATAAGCAAAGTAGTAAACTGAAGAAAGTAGACCAAATCCTGATGCCGATAAATTAAAATGGCCTCTTAAGGAATGCTCCATCACACTGGGAGCTATACGTAATAAATATTCATAGCTGTAAAATACAGCGCCTAATCCACAAATCAGCCATCCCAGGATTGCGTAATTATCACGGTTTTCTGAATGCAAAGTTATCTCCTTAACGTTCGGGTTAAGCAAGAGCACGAAACCTCCCTTTAAAGAGAAATAAAGTGCTCTGTTTACTTTTAGTTATTTATTTGACCACACCACTGGCTATTGCAGCTTTTGCAACGGCTTCAGGAACCCTTTCTCTCAAACGAGGATCTATGGGTTTAGGAATGATGTAGTCGGGACCAAACTCCCATTGTGTTACACCAGGATAGTTATCCTTGACAACCTGGGGAACTTCCTCATGCACCAGCTGGCGTATTGCCTCAACCGCCGCAATCTGCATTGCCTGATTAATACACGTAGCGCGCACATCCAGTGCACCACGAAAAATATAGGGGAAACATAACACATTATTGACCTGATTTGGATAGTCGCTTCGTCCTGTTGCAATAACCAAATCATTACGAACCTGATGAGCAAGCTCTGGTCGAATTTCAGGATCAGGATTAGACAGAGCAAAAATGACAGGATTTGGAGCCATTAAATTTAATAGATCCGCATTTAACAAGTCAGGTTTGGCAACACCAATAAAGACATCTGCATTTTCAAGAGCATCTTCGAGTGTTCGACAATGCGTCGAGCGTGCAAATGCAAATTTGTAGGCGTTCAGATCTTCACGGCCGGAATGAATAACTCCTTTGGTATCAAGGAGCAGCATATTTTTTTTGTCTGCACCCAAAGCAACCAGCAAGCGCATGGATGCAATTCCAGCTGCTCCTGCGCCTATACACACTATTTTAACTTCTGAAAGGCGTTTTTTTTGTAACTCAAGTGCATTTAAAAGACCGGCGGCAACAACAATAGCTGTACCATGCTGATCGTCATGAAATACTGGAATGTTAAGTTGCTCTGTCAGAGCCTGCTCAATTTCAAAACACTCAGGAGCTTTAATATCTTCAAGATTAATGCCGCCAAATGTTGGCGCTATAGCCTTGGCGGTAGCTATAAATGCTTGACAATCATCTGCGTCGACCTCTATATCGAACACATCAATATCAGCAAATTGTTTAAATAATACTGCCTTACCTTCCATGACCGGTTTACTGGCCAGTGGGCCTACATCACCCAAACCCAGTACAGCAGTACCATTAGTCATTACTGCGACCAAATTGCCTTTACTCGTAAAACGATAGGCATTTTCTGGTGTTTCAGCAATAGCTAAAACCGGTGCTGCCACACCCGGGGTATAGGCCAGGGATAAATCATCCTGGGAATTAGTCGATTTGGTAACGTGTACACCAAGTTTTCCTGGAACAGGAAATTCATGATAGTCCAACGCACGCTGCTTTAATACGTCATTATCCAAAGTGCTTACTCTCTATATCAGACCACACGAAAATAAAAGTTTTTTTCAACTCACTAAAACTTTTTACAGGGTTCAGTCGGAACAACTCACTACCCATTTCCCTATTTTCATTAACAACGTTAATGCTTATACGGGAACACGATTTGAATATCAAGGGTATTTTTTAAAGTGAGCATTCCAGACAAAGTAAAGACAATTACTAAAAAGGCACGTGTTTACTGTGCCTTTTTAAAAAAAATGTGCCTAAACCCGCTTGATTATTCTTTAGATGCAGTTTTAGCAGAACGCATGTTATAACGATCACGGAATTTCTGAACACGACCGCCTGTATCTACTAATTTTTGCTTACCGGTATAAAATGGGTGGCATTGTGAACATACTTCAATGCTGAGATCTTTACATAAAGTTGAACGAGTTTCAAAAGCCTCGCCACAACTGCAGGTCACTTTAACTGTTTTGTAATCGGGATGAACAGATGCTTTCATAATACCACTCTCTTATAGTTCTAAATGAATATCGCCACCTGGACTCTACTGCCAAGCACCATACTCTACACAAATGACGCAAAACAATAGCAGAAATGAAATTATAAATCAATTTTTTCTAAAAACCTCAGGGTAAACGCATCTAAACGTATTATCTAAGACCAAGACGCCTACGTTCTGCGCTTTATGCGCAGAATCCAGATCTTTGCCTGCACTAAGATCGCATGGATCCTGCGCATAAAGCGCAGGACGTAGGCAAAAGGATGGAGATTTATGTTCATAATTTAGATGCGCTTGTCCTGCTAAAACCCTACCTGGAGTTTAATGTACTGGCAAGGCGACTGAATAAACCAAAGTAATTATAACCTCTAAGCACCGTACGCTTGAATAGATTACACATCGAGTTCCACCCATACAGGTGCATGATCAGAAGGACGCTCGGCTTTTCTCGGCTCTTTATCAATTTGCGATTGTCTGCATAATCGATTTAACTCATGGCTCAGTAAGACATGATCAATACGCAAACCTCGATTACGCCTAAAACCAGCGGCACGATAATCCCACCAACTGAACGAGCCCTCTTCCTGTTCAAAATTTCTAAAACTGTCATGTAATCCTGATTCGATTAGTTCTTGAAACGCTTTTCGTTCCGCAGGACTTACCAATACACAGCCCTTCCACTCTTCAGGATCGTGAACATCTCTATCTTCTGGAGCGATATTAAAGTCGCCTACTACCGCCAGTTTTGGATATAAAAGCAATTGCTGTTGAATAAAAGAAATCACTTTATTTAACCAGTGCAGTTTATATTGGTATTTGTCAGAAGTAAGTTCTGAACCATTTGGAACATACAGATTGATTATTCTGATGTCACCAACAGTCACAGCCAAAATTCTGCGCTGCGGATCGTCAAGCCCCGGAATATCCGTCATCACCTCACTAATAGGTTGACGACTTATCACAGCGACTCCATTGTATGTTTTCTGTCCTGAAAACTCAATATGATATCCTTTGTCAATAAAAGCTGCTGCCGGGAAATTTTCGTCTACCAGTTTGGTTTCCTGCATAGCAAGAACATCCATCTGAGTTGACTCAAGCCATTCCAAAACCTGCTCGAGCCTGACCTTTAGGGAATTAACATTCCAACTAGCCAGTTTAAACACACCAGTCTCCTTTGTACTCTATCATTAAGGGCGCATGATCCGATAAACGCGGCTCTCTAAAAATTCGACTGTCGATAACATGTTCTTTCAGCCCCGGAGTAATGACTTGATAGTCTATTCTCCACCCTACATTTTTTTCCCAGGCCTTATTACGGTAGGACCACCAGGTATATTGTTCTTCTTCCTGATTGTGTACTCGAAATGCATCTACAAACCCCATGGTTCCAAAAAGTTCATCCATCCAGGCTCGCTCTTCAGGTAAGAAACCTGAGTTTTTTTGATTCCCTCGCCAATTTTTCAAATCAATTTTCTTATGCGCAATATTATAATCCCCACAAAGAATAAGTTCTCGTCCCTCATTTTTTAAATTCGTCAGATGAGAAGCGAATTTCTCGAGAAAATCGTATTTAACTTCCTGGCGCCCATCTCCGCTGGTACCTGATGGTAAATATAAGGAAATAACACTTAATTTAGGATAATCAAACTGAATGTAACGTCCCTCATTATCACAATAATCAAATCCCATGCCTTTGACGATACGAGTAGGTTTTTGTCTGGCATAAATAGCAACACCGCTGTATCCCTTTTTTTGTGCATCAAAATAATCACAAAAATAGTCTTGTGGATAATAAAGCTCTTCGGGTAATAATTGATCAACCTGAGCTTTGGTTTCCTGAATACAGACAAAATCAGCGTTTTGACCTGCAAGCCATTCATAAAAACCGTTACGTGCGGATGCACGAATACCATTGGCATTAAAACTGATTACCTTCATAACCTTTCTTACTCCAGATTCCCAAAGTGCAGGGTTTTGCGCCTCTTGTTGGGTATTTTAATACATTGCCCGTTTCGTATTATTCGTTTAATTCTTTTTAATTGATAAAGCCAAACGTGCCAATCGCTCTCCCAGGTGACGAGCCAAAGTTATCTCATCCTGACTCATGGGATGATCGTTTGCAACACCAGAAACATGCGTTACACCATATGGGGTGCCTCCGGTAATGGTTGTATTTAGGGCAGATTCTGTGTAGGGAACACCCACAAGAAACATACCGTGATGCAATAAAGGTAACATCATGGATAACAAGGTACTTTCCTGCCCTCCGTGCATGCTTGCTGAGGAAGAAAAAACGCAAGCCGGTTTATCGACCAAATCACCAGCTAACCACAAAGCAGAGGTTCCATCCAGAAAGTATTTTAATGGGGCAGCCATATTACCAAAACGAGTTGGGCTTCCAAGAGCAAGACCGTGACAATAACGCAAGTCATCCAGGCTGACGTAGGGAGCACCACTTTCTGGAATGGCTTTCTCAGTAGCTTCACAAGTCGTTGAAACCGGAGGGACGGTCCTCAATCTGGCTTCAATTCCTGCGACACGTTCAACGCCTCGAGCAATGTATTGCGCTAATTGAGCAGTAGAACCTGTTCGAGAATAATATAAAACCAGGATATAGGGCTCTGACATGAATAAACTCCATAATTTTCTTTTCACGGAGTATATATCAGGTCCAGGTGCATGACAAAAATTACATAAGATATCTGGATTTTATAATAAAAAACTTAGTGCCCCATAACCAGTACATTTGCAGCAAGCATGTGTTGAACAAGCTCTGCTGAATCGGAGGTTCCAAAAACAGACACCACATCCACACCACTCAATACTATGGTTTCTGGCGAGGCATTGAAGAGTGCATTACCCGTAGGATCAGTCTTGATTACAGTATCGGTTTGATTGGTTGACTCATTCAAAATGGTACTTATTTGCAACAAACTATCCAACGAATTAGAAGTTAAAGTCGAATCTTTAAACAGATCAGTTAAGTCCAAAATACTTTTTTCACCATTAATGGTTTCTTCAATACCCAGTTTAAAATCAGTGATGGTATCAATTCCAGGTTGGGATCCAATATCGGATTTTTCAAAAACAAACACGTCATTGCCACCTCCACCAGTCATCAGGTCATTACCCATACCGCCATGAATAATATCATTACCTAATCCACCGACTATGGTATCGTCCCCTGCACCGCCATGAAGAAAGTCATCTCCATCCCCGCCAAAGATCAATTCATTACCGTATCCGCCATAGATGAAATCATTATTCGCACTGCCATACAATTCTTCAGTGCCAGTAGATGAAGAGGAATATTGTGTTGTATTATCATTGCTCTGACTGATATCAGGAAAAAGAACGTTTTCTGTCTCCAAACCCAAATCCAGCAATGTATACACATAAAAATCGTTAACTTGAGCCGCATCCAGACCATGAGCAGTCATAAAATCATGCACTACAGTATCCAACTGCTGAACGAAATTACTGGTGCCGTTGTCTTGAGTGCCATCGGCTGAGTATTCTGAATAATAAGTGCTGGATTGATTAACCACAGCAGTAAACTGATCATTAAAGTCTCTGAGCGCATCGTAACTAATGCTCGAACTGCTGAAGGCAAGCACAATGACACTGATGTCACTTAATATATGAGATGGCAAATACCCCCTACTGTATGATTCAAGAATCTGGGCATAACTGCCCTGAGTCAAGTGCTGTACCTCACTAATGGCAGCAAGTGCATTATCTCCGGGAGCCAGGGTTTCCATACTGACGTGTAATGCTCTTTGACTTGCGGCTAAAAAGTCAATAACCTCTGCGCTGGCAAGCTCACCCAAATCAAGGTATGAAGCAATAGAATTCAACAAATTCGTGTCACTAAAATCGGCAATAACCCCTTCAGGCAACTCAAGCAAAGCCTTGCTGATTGCTTCGAATACTGAAAAAGAAACACGCCCCTCATCGGTGGAATAACGAATGGCAGCAAGTTCCGCAAACTGAACAGCAGCCGTCATAACGGACGCATTTTGCATAAGAATATCATGAGAACCCATTATCGGATTAAGGCTAATGAGCTCGGTACCTTCTGGCAAACCCAAACGTGCAACAATATTGGCATTCGCTGTTTGATAATCAAAGCCTGATTCCAACTGAGCCTGCAACAAACTGGTTAAAGGTGACACTATCGCTGAGCCCACAGGACCAAAAAGATTTATCTCGTAGGTAAGTCCCGTATCAATATCAAAGCCTCCCGTTTGCACGGCTCGAGCTTCTCCTAAAACGTATTGACCATCCCCATTCACATCCAGTTTGGCAAGATCCAATACCCACTCAACATGACCGTATTGATCCGTAATGCCCAGACGCTCACCTTCGTCTTCCTGGTTGTTATTGTTAATATCCAGATAAAGAATGGCTCCTACTATAGTTCCATCAATAGTAGCCGTTCCGCCACTTAAAACAACTCCGGTAAGTTGAGTATCTCCTGAATCATTCAACACCGCACCGTTAGATAAATTTACTTTAAAATATTCCGTCGCAGCACCTGAATAAGTCACGGTTATCGTGTAAATATTTGAGGAAGGGGTAGAAACAGATACGCCGATGATGTTTGTTCCTTTGATGACAATAGTATCCGTATTTACAGTGAAATCAGTGATAATATCGGTTGGAGCCGCTCCCGCAGTAGCGCCTCCTTGCCCTTTAAGCAAAACAATTTGATCAGAACCTGATCCTGTGGTGATGGTATCATTTCCTAATCCACCGATAATCACATCAGAACCATTACCTCCTGAAAGAATATCGTTGCCTGAGTCACCGGTTATCCAGTCACTGGACGCTGTTCCGGTTATGGTTTCGGCAGGACTGTTCCCGGTAATTTCCAAATAAACAGGAATAGACTGACTGGTGGCTGTATTGCCATTTGAAGATTCAACAGAAGAGGCAGTAGCAGTAATCGCACTGATTTGCGCAGCGGTCAGTACCGTTGTTGATGTTAGCCTGATGTCATTCCCTACAATAACATTGGCGCTACCACTGGTAACAACTACCTCAGTATTGGTCACCGTATCAAATAATGTAACTCCATTCGGAATGGAGGATAAAGTTATAGTACCTAACGTTTCACTGCCATCAAGATCGCTCAGAAACGCCTCTGTCTGCAAGATATACTGGAAACTTGCAGCCTGATTGACAGTTAGATTGTCCCAACGTGATGCAAAATCACTATCGAAAGTGTACATTCCTACAGTTGTCAATGCCGGAGCAGTAGATGCTCCACCGCTGACTGTGCCGTATACATAAGAAAGACTTGCCTGGGTAGCTGGATCAGTAAGATCTGTTGCCGCAATAGATATTCCCGTAGCACTCACGTTAATGACCAGGTTAAACCAATCATCTCCGTTAAAAGTAGTGCGAGCCAAATCAGTGGGTGTTCCTGCGACAATTTGTACCAAACTCAACTCGTAATATTGCCCAGGAAGAAACTGAAAAGATGATCCTCCTGGAGCAAAATTAATGTCGGGATTTTCCCAGCGCACCAGAAAATAGTTCGAACTGTTCTGGTAACCAAATACGACACCGACTCCATTGACACTAGTATTAATATTTGCAAATACATCAACCGAAATAACGTAACTCGTGAGCGCTCGCTCTGCAACGGTCATCTGATTCGTGTTTAAAAATAAAATACCTTGAGAATCATCGTTAGCATTTGCAGAATTATAGAATATCTCTCCCCCTGACTTAGTCCACCTGCTATTAAAGTTACTAACTTCGGTTGCATCAGTACCTGTTTGACCTGCCCAGGCACTACTGGTAAACAAATTGGCCTCGGTTTGCGATTTACCACTACCACCTTGAATTTCTGCAAAAGTGTTAGTGAATAATGCTACTCGTGTCCAGTTAGTCAAATTGTTTTCATTGATATTATCGCTAAAATTCGCATCGATCACATTGGTACCGGCAGTTATGGTGGGCAAACTCAAGTGAGCATAAACTAATGGTGTATCGGCAACCGCTCCTACATCAATAGTAAATAAATTAGGGGTTTGATCCAGGTTAACACCTCCATTTGCAGTCCCGCCATCATCGGATACCTGGAAGGTAAAGGTGCTCGCTCCATGAGCGTCTTTGACGGGAGTGAAGACTAAAAGACCCGCATTAATATCAGTAGCATCTATATTTTGCCCCGCAGTAACAGCTACACCATTTAACGTGAGCGTTCCACTGGTAGGTAACGTCGCAATTCGCACTCTGAGAAGAGAATTGGCAGGATTATCGTTCACATCGGTCATACTAAAATGAGCCGTTGACAAGACTATAGGAGTATCTTCAGTCGCTGAAAGTGTATAGTCTGAACCTTGTGGTGCATCACTAACAGGATTAACTGTAACATTTACTGTTGCAGTTTCCGTAGCTCCGCCCGAGGTCACGGTGTAGGTAAAACTGGTACTTCCATTAAAATTATTTGCAGGAGTAAAAGTAACCGTTCCATTGGCATTCAAAAGAACTGTACCATCTGCAACATTCACGGTACCGCCAACAGTAATAGCGTTACCGTTTATGGCTGTAATGACACGACCAGCATTTTCAAAGGTATCATTTGCAATTACAGCAATATTCACCGCAGTATCTTCGTTAGTAACTGCGGTATCATCAGCAATATCGACTCCGGCAGTAATATTAATCAACGTAACATGAGTACTGCTGGAAACTCCATCATTTGCAGTGAACGTTAACGTGTCCTGACCGTAGTAATCTTTTACTGGTGTATAATTTAAACTTTCCAATAAAGTAGTCATATTAGCTGGAGCACCTACTAAAGTAATACTCATACTTCCATTATTACTTACGGCAATACCTTGAGTTGTCGCTATGGAATCTGAAACCGTCAAGTTTCCATAAAGTACTGAGATTGTTATTGTTACTGAAGCACTATCAGTATCAGAAAGTGTAAACTCATTGCTATTAGCGATTCTAAAATTTCTACTGCCGTCTTCAACCATGGTTTGATTTAATTGACCAGTAATTATTGGAGCATCATTAACTGCGGTCAGACTTATGGTCAAAGTAGATACATCAGTATTGCTTCCATCGCTTAAAGTATAAGTGACTAGCGGCACAGCACCGTTGTAGTTAGAATTCGGTATAAAACTAAACGTACCATCCGTATTGATTTGCAAAGTACCCACACCAGAAAGAATCGCCGTATCCCCTGCAACGTAGGTAGCAGGGTCACCTGCCACACTAAACTCGGTCACAGTGACTGGCCCATCCACACTGCTCGTGCCGCTTAACACCGTACCATTAAGCGGCGTGTCTTCGGCAGTGTTTAACACCTCATTACTGTCGCTAAACGAATCATCCACAGGAGTCACGTCCAGAGCTAAAGTGGATGTATCAGTGCTGCTGCCATCGCTTAGGGTGTACGTTACCAGAGGAACAGTGCCATTATAGTTGGCGTTGGGGGTAAAAATAAAAGTACCATCGGCATTAATCAATAAGCTACCGACGCCAGCAATAACAGCGGTGTCTCCTGCAAGGTAAGTCGCCGGATCGCCTGCCACACTAAATTGGGTCACATTGACCGGCCCATCGACACTGCTCGTACCACTTAACACAGTGCCATTAAGTGGCGGCGCATCTTCAACGATGCTCAATACTTCATTATTATCAGTAAAGGCATCATCAACAGCTGTGACGTCCAGACTTAAAGTCGACGTATCACTTGTGCTGCCATCGGTAAGGGAGTACGTTACCAGTGGAACAGCGCCATTATAGTTGGCGTTAGGAGTAAAACTAAACGTTCCATCGGCATTAATTTGTAAACTACCGATTCCTGTAATAATCGCCGTATCACCTGCAAGATAAGTCGCCAGATCACCCGCCACACTGAATTGGGTCACAATTACGGCGCCTTCAGGGCTACTCGTTCCGCTTAATACAGTACCATTGAGTGGGGTGTCTTCAGGGGTGCTTAACACCTCATTGCTGTCAACTAAGGGATCATTTACAGGCGTGACGTCCAGACTTAAGGTGGACGTATCAGTACTGCTGCCATCAGTTAGGGTGTAAGTCACCACGGGAACCGCACCGTTGTAGTTGGCATCAGGGGTAAAACTAAACGTTCCATCGGCATTAATTTGCAAACTGCCGATGCCAGCAATAACCGCCGTATCACCTGCAAGATAGGTCGCCGGATCGCCTGCCACGCTGAACTGAGTGACAGTAACTGACCCATCGACACTGCTCGTACCGCTCAATACGGTTCCATTCAATGGGGTATCTTCGACAGTACTTAATACTTCGTTATTATCACTAAAGGCATCATCAACAGCTGTAACGTCCAGACTTAAAGTCGAGGTATCACTGCTGCTGCCATCGGTCATGGTGTAAGTCACCACGGGAACCGCACCGTTGTAATTGGCCGCAGGAACAAAACTGAACGCACCATCGGCATTAATCAGTAAGCTACCGACGCCAGCAATAACAGCGGTGTCTCCTGCAAGGTAAGTGGCCGGATCGCCTGCCACGCTAAATTCAGTGACACTCACTGCACCATCCACACTGCTCGTTCCGGTCAACACGTTGCCATTCAAAGTCGTG
>NZ_LNZC01000031.1:57998-65590 GCF_001467535.1 Legionella worsleiensis | reverse complement strand
GCTCAAAGTTGAGGTGTCGCTGCTGCTGCCGTCACTCAAAGTGTAGGTAGCGACTGGAACCGCACCGTTGTAATTGGCTGCAGGAACAAAACTGAACGTTCCATTGGTATTAATTTGTAGGGTACCAATTCCCGCAATAGTCGCCGTGTCTCCTGCATTATAAGTGGCCGGATCGCCTGCTACAGTAAACTGGACCACAGTGACCGCACCGTCCACGCTGCTCGTTCCCGTCAGCACGTTACCATTTAACGTGGTGTCTTCCGCTGTAGTCAAGACCTCATTGGTGTCGCTAAAGGCATCATCGACAGAAGTAACATCTATAGTCAAAGTAGAGATATTACCGCTGCTTCCATCACTCAACGTATAAGTAATTAAAGGAACTGAACCATTATAGTTTGCAGCAGGAACAAAACTGAATGTACCATTGGCATCAATTCGTAAACTACCAATTCCAGAAATGGCAGCTGTATCTCCAGCAGCGTAAGTTGCAGGATCACCTGAAATTGTAAACTGAGTAACATTTACCGTACCGCCCACACTACTTGTACCTGTTAATACGTTACCGTTCAAGGTAGTGTCTTCAGCGGTATTCAAAAACTCATCAGCATCACTAAACGGATCAACTACTGGAGTGACATCTATACTTAGAGTCGAAGTATCGCTACTACTACCATCGCTAAGCGTATAAGTCACCAGTGGAACTGTACCGTTATAATCAGGGGCAGGTATAAAGCTAAAAGTACCATTCGCATCAATTCGTAAACTACCTACGCCAGCAATAATGGCGGTGTTTCCAGCAGCATAAGTCACTGGGTCGCCTGCCACGTTAAACTGAGTAACACTAACTGCTCCATCAACACTGTTTGTGCCTGTCAATACATTTCCATTCAAAGTAGTATCTTCATCAGTAATCATTACTTCATTTGCATCAGTAAACGCATCATCTACAGGTGTGACATTTATGCTCAGGGTCGAACTATCACTGCTGCTGCCATCACTCAACGTGTAAGTAATTACAGGAACAGAACCATTATAGTTTGCAGCTGGAATAAAGCTGAACGCACCATTTGTATTAATTTGTATGGTACCTATGCCGGAAATAATAGCGGTTTGCCCTGCACTGTAGATTGCTGGATCACCTGCCACACTGAACTGGGTAACATTTACCGTTCCATCAACACTGCTCGTCCCCGTCAACACAGAACCATATAAAATTGTGTCTTCCGCCGTACTAACGACTTCATTCGCATCACTAAAAGCATCATCTACCGGAGCAACGTTGATGGTTAATGTGTTAGAGGTTGGATCGAGATCATTTCCTCCATTCAAAGTTCCACCGCTATCCTGAACCTGGAATGTAAAATGTGCGCTACCGTTACTATTTGCTGTGGGTACATAAACCAGTAAATTAGAGTTTATTGCAGCAATACTAATAGTTTGTCCAGAAGTAACCATCATTCCGTTGAGATACAATGTGCCATCGACTGGTAAGGTATTAATTTTAACAGCCAGAAATGCGTTAGCAGATGAATCATCAGGATCCGTAAATCCAAAATCAACTGCTTTGATAACAAGTGGTGTATCTTCAAGGGTAGATACGTTTTTATTCGTACCTGCAGGGGCATCATTAACCAAACCAACCTGTAAAGACAAAACAGCACTTTGTTCCATAGTGCCATCAGAAACGAAATAGGTAATATTCGGAACTGGTCCACTATAGTTTAGTTGTGGGGTAAAAATATAATTTCCATTTGCAAGAATGGTTATTTGCCCTCTGCCCTGTATAACAGCTGTCTGACCTGCTTGATATTGCGCAGGATCACCATCTATTCTGAATAAACTCACTCGAATGGGATCTCCCTCTGGATCCCTATCATTGGTTAATACGTTGCCTGTAAGAGCTGTGTCTTCAAATCCCGTATTAGTTTCAGATACTGAATTGGGAGCGTCATTTTTACCATGGACAGTAAGCGTTATTTGTTGTTTGGTTCCATCTGTGGCTACAGCATCGAAGGTGAGAATCTGGGTCTCGCCAGCCCTAAGTGCATCAACCAAGGGACTATTATGGTGTAATTGATAGCTCCACTTTCCAGAAGCATCGAGAGAAAATGTACCCAATGTTCCAGATATATTTTTGGGAGTAAAGCCATTAATACTGGTGATTTGCGCTTCAAATTTCATTACCCCGGGAATGGAATTATTTAATCCACTGGATTCCGTAACTTCCCCTTTAAAAATCCCGCTTATCACTGAAGAAGGAATGTTAATATTTGAAATAACCAAAGAGGCGTTATCATCAGTTACTGGTTTGAACACTATAGCTTGCGGTGTTGGATTTGACCTTAAATCTCGTAATTCTTCAAATGTTGGTAGGAAAGTGTTATTGTTCGGCAGTATTAACTTTGAGCCGTTCATCACATCGAGGTAAAAAGGTACTTTTGCTTTTTCTGTTTCATCAACATACATACTGGCAGCAATAAGTTTTTTTGTAACTACAGAACTGTGTAGATCATTAGCTAAAATGTCTTGTGAATGAGCGCTATTGGAGCGTAACAAACCTGAATTTAATACCACGGATTGTTCATCAAGAACATAAGGTTTGCTTACAACGAGTTCCTTAGGAGGTTCGTCGTTAAGTTGTATATGAGCTTCACCACTCAGAAGCGTTATCCTATCTCCATGATGCAGAGCAGCTCCAGCTTTAATTATACGTACTTCTCCCTGTACGTTGACTTTTTCAAGAACGCCATTAAGAACTTTTACAACACCAATAGCGACTTGCGTTAGCATACTCTATCCCTGTATATACATGGACACCTACTTTAAGATTAGACCAAAAAAAGGGCATTTTGCAAAATAATGACAATAAAATCAAAAAAGTAGAACTATTTTGGGCAAGTGATATCTAAAAAAATATTTTTTTTCATACGGTTAGTGGTAATTCAAAAGTATTTATTGCTACACCATCTGACCTACTGATTTTAAAGAAAATAATGTCGCTTGTTGAACAGTATCAAGACTCCTGAGCTTACAAAACTCAAGAGCCCTTGATTATTTAATGTCCCATGACCAAAACGTTGGCAGCGAGCATATGTTGAACAAGCTCCACAGAATTCGTAGTTCCATATGCAGAAGCCACATCAACCCCACTTAATATGATCGTTTCTGGAGAATTATTGAACTGAGCATTTCCAGTAGGATCTGTTTTAATCACGGTATCTGTTTGATTCGTTGATTCATTATGTATGGTACTGATTTGCAATAAAGTGTCCAAAGAATCTGAACTTAAGGTAGACTCTTTGAATAAATCCGTTAAATCCAAAGTACTCTTATCACCTGAATTATCCCCTGCAATACCCAGTTTAAAATCAGTTATAGTATCAATAGCGGGTTCTTCACCAATATCTGCTTTTTCAAAAACGAAGATGTCGTGACCACCGCCACCGGTCATCAGATCATTTCCCATACCGCCATGAATCACATCATCGCCTAAGCCACCAAGTATCGAATCATCACCTTGACCACCATAAAGACGATCATCACCTTCCCCACCGAGGATCAAATCATTACCTTCTCCACCAAAAATGAAATCATTTCCAGAGCTGCCATGCAGTTCCATACCACCTATTGATGATGACAGATCAGTAATAATCTCATGGTTATTAACCTCATGCGCCAGTACGTTTCCATCTTCTACACTCTGATTTATCAGTGCATTCATGTGCTGATCATCTAAAGATTGTTGACCATCTGTCGCATGCGAAACATCAAGACCATGAGCCAAAACGAAATTGTTCACTACAGAATCAAGCTCATGCACAAAATCATCTTTATTACTGCTTTCTGAGCCATCAGACAACATGATTGCAGATTGATTTACCAAGGTATTAAACTGGTCATTAAAGCCCTTCAACTCATCATAACTGATGATTGAACTACTGAATGCAAGAATAATAACGCTGATGTCGCTTAGTAAATAAGCAGGTAAATACCCATTCGTATAGTGTTCAATAATCTGGGCATAACTACCTTGCGTCAAATGCTGTACCTCACTGATAGCAGCAAGCGCATTCTGGCCAGGGACTAATGTATCCATACTGGATTGTAATGCCTGTTGGCTAGCGGCCATGAATGCAATAACTTCAGGGCTAGCCATATCACCTAAATCAAGATGCGAGGCAATATTTTGCAAAAAGGCTTTATCACTAAAATCGGCGATAACGCCCTCGGGCAGTTCAAGCAAAGCCTTGCTAATCGCCTCAAACACTGAAAAAGAAACATGACCTTCATCGGTGGAATAACGAATGGCAGCAATTTCCGCAAACTGAACAGCAGCGGTCATGACAGCCGCATTTTGCGCAAGAACATCATGAGAACCCATTATCGGATTAAGACTAATGAGCTCGGTGCCTTCTGGCAAACCCAAACGTGCAACAATATTGGCATTCGCTGTTTGGTAATCAAAACCTGATTCCAACTGAGCCTGTAACAAACTGGTTAACGGTGACACTATCGCTGAGCCCACAGGACCAAAGAGATTGATCTCATAACTAAGCCCAGTGTCTATGTCAAAACCACCCGTTTGCACGGCTCGAGCTTCACCCAAAACGTATTGACCATCACCATTCACATCCAGTTTGGCAAGATCCAGTACCCACTCAACATGACCGTATTGATCCGTAATCCCCAGACGCTCACCTTCGTCTTCCTGGTTGTTACTGTTAATATCCAGATAAAGAATGGCTCCTACTATAGTTCCATCAATAGTAGCCGTTCCCCCACTTACTACAACTCCAGTAAGGTGAGTATCTCCAGAATCATTCAACACAGCGCCATTGGATAAGGTTACTTTAAAATATTCAGTAGGGGCACCGCCTGAATAATTTACAGTTATGGTGTACGTATTAGATACAGGAGTTGAAACAGCTACTCCGATGATATTCGTACCTTTTATCACAATAGTGTCCACATTTACTGTAAAATCAGTAATGGTATCAGTTGGAGCTGCACCTGCCGTGGCACCGCCTTGTCCTTTGAGTAAAACAATCTGATCGGAACCTGATCCTGTAGTAATGGTGTCGTTTCCTAAGCCGCCTATGATGGTATCGTTTCCGCCACCAGCATTTAAAATATCATTACTGCTATCACCCTCTAACCATTCACTAGCATTTGTTCCAGTAAAAGTCTCCGGAGCATAGCCGCCATTTAATTCCAATTGAACTGAAGTAGTTTGTGAAGCAGTACTGCCGTTGCTGGATTCAACTGAGCTTACAGTTGCTGTTATGGCATTAATTTGAGCCGTAGTCAAAGCAGTTGATGAGACTAAACGAACATCATTTCCAGGAATGATCGTTGCAGAACCAGCATTGACTGGAATTGAAGTATTAGTCACTACATCGAGCAGAGTTACACCTGCTGGTATACCGGCTAAAGTGATGTTGCCAAGTGTTTCACTTCCGTCATTATCTTTAAGATACGCTTCAGTTTGCAGAGTGTATTGATAACTTGAAGGTTGATTAACGTTAATGTTATCCCATTGAACAGCTGAATCGTTATCATATGTATACAACCCTATAGTTCGTAAAGCTGGAGCAGCCGCCGCTGCGCCACTTACACTTCCATAAATGTAATCAAAGTTTGCAGT
Organism: Legionella worsleiensis; assembly: GCF_001467535.1. GTDB lineage: Bacteria > Pseudomonadota > Gammaproteobacteria > Legionellales > Legionellaceae > Legionella > Legionella worsleiensis. The sequence goes on along the minus strand of NZ_LNZC01000031.1, from coordinate 59,946 downwards.
AATACTGGGATTACTCATATCCGATGCGGAAACAGATATACCAAGATTACTTACATTAATAACTACGTTAAACCAGTCATCAGCATTAAAGGTAGTTCTTGCCAAATCAATGGGAACATTACCAACAACTTGGACCAAAGTTAACTCTTGATACTGACCAGGATGCACATTGAAAAACTCACCGCCAGGAGAATACTCAATACTGGGATTTTCCCAACGAACCAAAAAGTAATTTGATGCGTTTTGATAACCAAAAACAATACCTGTTCCATTAGCTCTTGGTGAATCAGCATCAGCAAACATATCAACAGAAAGAACATAGTTGGTTAAAGCACGCTCAGCAACAGTTAACTGGTTACTGTTTAAAACTAAAATACCTTGAGCATCATCAGCAACTTCATTTGCATTGTAAATAATTGTTCCACTCGGTTTTGTCCACCTGTTATTAAAATTACTAACCTCTGTTGCATTTGTACCCGTTTCACCAGCCCATACGATCTGGCTGAATAAATTGGCTTCAGTGTTTGTTTTACCACTTCCACCTTGTATTTCAGCAAATGTATTGGAAAATAAAGCCACTCTACTCCAATTACTAAGATTATTTTCATTACTGTTGTTTGAAAAATTGGCGGCAATAACTGCTGTTCCGGCAACTAGCGTTGGTAAACTTAAATGAGCAAACACAACTGGTGTATCCGCAACAGAAGCCACATCTACAGTCATTACATTAGGTGTTGGATCAAGATTAACACCACCATTTGCTGTACCGCCATTGTCTTCAACCTGGAAAGTGAAATTCGTTTGCCCGCTATAATCTGCTGTGGGCGTAAAGACTAAAAGGCCTGCGTTAATATTAGCAATACTGATAGTTTGACCAGCAACCACAGCAACGCCGTTTAAAGTCAGTGTTCCATTAGCAGGTAAGGTAGTAATCCTTACCCCTGCAAAAGTATTCGCAGGAGTATCATCAGTATCAGTGAAATTAAAATTAGCAGCTGATAAAACTATTGGAGTATCTTCATTTACAGACAACAAATTATTTTGACCTTGTGGCGCATCATTTACTGCATTGACTGTCACGTTTACGGAAGCAGTTTCTGTAACGCCTCCTGAGGTCACCGTATAAGTAAAGTTGGTAGTCCCGTTGTAATTTGCTGATGGTGTAAAAGTTAAAGTACCATTAGCGTTTAAAAGCACCGAGCCATCAGCCACGGCTACTGTACCGCCAACGGCTATGGTCGTGCCATTGATCGCTGTAATCGTATGACCTGCGTTTTCAAAGCTGTCATTAGCATTAACATTCACAATCACAGCAGTATCTTCATTTGTAACTATTGTATCATTGGCTATATCAACAACCGGATTAATAGTAATACCCACAGTATCGCTATCCAATAAAGAACCGTCTGTAGTACTCATGGTCAAGGTATCGGAACCGTGGTAATCGGCTACAGGACTGTAGATTAAGCCATTCAAAGCAGTATTAATTGCTGCGGGAGCACCACTCAAAGTAACAGAGCCTGTGCCGTTGTTACTGATGGTCACTCCAGCCGTAGCCAGAGCGGTTAAGCTGCCATGCAGCACAGAAATGGTGGTCGTCACCACAGCGCTATCGATATCCGTTACACTGAGCGCATTGCCGTTCGCAGAGCTAAATACTCGAGTAGCGTCTTCACTCAAAGTTTGCGCTCCAGGCGTACTATTAATCGGAGCCTCATTGACCGGATTAACCGTGACATTTACCGTAGCGGTTTCTGTCAATCCAGCGGAAGTCACCGTATAGGTAAAGCTGGCATTACCATTAAAATCAGCGGCAGGTGTAAAGCTCAAGGTACCGTCAGCATTCAACACCACACTACCATTAGCCACCACTACCGTACCGCCTACGGCTATGGCTGTACCGTTAATGGCGGTAATGGTATGTCCTGCATTTTCAAAACTGTCATTG
>NZ_LNZC01000031.1:57535-57988 GCF_001467535.1 Legionella worsleiensis | reverse complement strand
ACTTAAAGTACCGTCGGCATTAAGCAACACACTGCCGTTAACCACAGCCACACTTCCGCCTACGGCTATGGCTGTACCGTTAATGGCGGTAATGGTATGACCGGCATTTTCAAAGGTATCGTTTGCATTCACGTCAAGAGTCACAGCGGTGTCTTCATTGGTCGCAAAAGCATCATCGGCAATATCCACTACAGGATTAATGGTAATGCCTACGGTATCGCTGTCGAGCAGCGCACCGTCTGTAGTACTCATGGTCAAGGTATCGGAACCGTGGTAATCCGCTACTGGACTGTAACTTAAGCCATCTAAAGCCGCAGTGATTGCTGCAGGAGAACCGCTTAAAGTAACCGATCCTGTGCCGTTATTGGTGATGGTCACGCCTGCCGTAGCCAGAGCGGTTAAGCTGCCGTGCAGTACAGAAACCGTAGTCGTCACCACCGCACTGTCAATATC
>NZ_LNZC01000031.1:56570-57525 GCF_001467535.1 Legionella worsleiensis | reverse complement strand
GGCAGAGCTGAATACTTGATTGGCGTCTTCACTCAGAGTTTGTGCGCCAGACACGCTGTTCACTGGCGCATCATTCACCGCATTCACCGTCATAGTAACGGTAGCCGTTTCTGTAGTTCCGCCAGAAGTGACGGTGTAGGTAAAATCAGTCGTTCCGTTGAAATTAGCGGCTGGGCTAAAACTTAAAGTACCGTCGGCATTAAGCAACACACTGCCGTTAACCACAGCCACACTTCCGCCTACGGCTATGGCTGTACCGTTAATCGCAGTAATGGTATGACCTGCATTTTCAAAGGTATCGTTCGCATTGACATCTAAAACGGCAGCCGTGTCTTCATTGGTCGCAAAAGCATCATCGGCAATATCCACTACAGGATTAATGGTAATGCCTACGGTATCGCTGTCGAGCAGCGCACCGTCAGTAGTGCTCATGGTCAAGGTATCAGAACCGTGGTAATCCGCTATTGGGCTGTAACTTAAGCCGTCTAAAGCCGCAGTGATTGCTGCAGGAGAACCGCTTAAAGTAACCGATCCGGTGCCGTTATTGGTGATGGTCACGCCTGCAGTTGCAACAGCCGTCAAACTGCCGTGCAGTACAGAAACGGTCGTCGTCACCACCGCACTGTCAATATCGGCAACGCTGAGCGCATTACCGTTGGCAGAGCTGAACACTTGGGTAGCGTCTTCACTCAGGGTTTGTGCACCAGACACACTGTTCACTGGCGCATCGTTCACCGCATTCACCGTCATAGTAACGGTAGCCGTTTCCGTCGTTCCGCCAGAAGTGACGGTGTACGTAAAATCAGTCGTTCCGTTGAAATTAGCGGCTGGGCTAAAACTTAAAGTACCGTCGGCATTAAGCAACACACTGCCGTTAACCACAGCCACACTTCCGCCTACGGCTATGGCTGTACCGTTAATCGCAGTAATGGTATGACCGGCATTTTCAAAGGTA
>NZ_LNZC01000031.1:55824-56560 GCF_001467535.1 Legionella worsleiensis | reverse complement strand
GAAATTAGCGGCTGGGCTAAAACTTAAAGTACCGTCGGCATTAAGCAACACACTGCCGTTAACCACAGCCACACTTCCGCCTACTGCTATGGCCGTACCGTTAATGGCGGTAATGGTATGTCCTGCATTTTCAAAACTGTCATTGGCATTCACGTCAAGAGTGACAGCGGTGTCTTCATTGGTCGCAAAAGCATCATCGGCAATATCCACTACAGGATTAATGGTAATGCCTACGGTATCGCTGTCGAGCAGCGCACCGTCTGTAGTACTCATGGTCAAGGTATCGGAACCGTGGTAATCGGCTACTGGACTGTAGCTTAAGCCATCCAAAGCCGCAGTGATTGCTGCAGGAGAACCGCTTAAAGTAACCGATCCTGTGCCATTATTGGTGATGGTCACGCCTGCAGTTGCAACAGCCGTCAAACTGCCGTGCAGTACAGAAACCGTAGTCGTCACCACCGCACTGTCAGTATCGGCAACGCTGAGCGCATTACCGTTAGCGGAGCTGAACACTTGATTGGCGTCTTCACTCAACGTTTGTGCACCAGACACACTGTTCACCGGAGCATCATTGACCGCATTCACCGTCATAGTAACGGTAGCCGTTTCTGTCGTTCCGCCAGAAGTGACGGTATACGTAAAATCAGTCGTTCCGTTGAAATTAGCGGCTGGGCTAAAACTTAAGGTACCGTCGGCATTCAAAAGAACCGTTCCATTCACAACATTGACGGAACCG
>NZ_LNZC01000031.1:54889-55814 GCF_001467535.1 Legionella worsleiensis | reverse complement strand
AGACACGCTGTTCACTGGCGCATCATTCACCGCATTAACGGTAAGACTTACCGTTGCAGTTTCCGTCGTACCACCAGAAGTCACTGTGTAGGTAAAATCAGTCACACCATTAAAATCAGCAGCAGGTGTAAAGCTTAGGGTACCGTCGGCATTGAGCAACACACTGCCGTTAGCCACAGCCACACTTCCGCCTACAGCGATGGCTGTACCGTTAATCGCAGTAATGGTATGACCGGCATTTTCAAAGGTATCGTTTGCATTCACGTCAAGAGTGACAGCCGTGTCTTCATTGGTCGCAAAAGCGTCATCGGCAATATCCACTACAGGATTAATGGTAATGCCTACGGTATCGCTGTCGAGCAGCGCACCGTCGGTAGTACTCATGGTCAAGGTATCGGAACCGTGGTAATCCGCTACTGGACTGTAGCTTAAGCCATCTAAAGCCGCAGTGATTGCTGCAGGAGAACCACTCAAGGTAACAGAGCCTGTGCCGTTGTTGCTGACGGTCACGCCAGGCGTAGCCAGAGCAGTTAAGCTGCCGTGCAGTACAGAAACCGTAGTCGTCACCACCGCACTGTCAATATCGGCCACGCTGAGCGCATTACCATTGGCAGAGCTGAACACTTGATTGGCGTCTTCACTCAGAGTTTGTCCGCCAGAAACGCTATTGACCGGAGCATCGTTGACCGCATTCACCGTCATAGTAACGGTAGCCGTTTCCGTCGTTCCGCCAGAAGTGACGGTATACGTAAAATCAGTCACACCATTAAAATCAGCAGCAGGTGTAAAGCTTAGGGTACCGTCGGCATTCAAAAGAACCGTTCCATTCACAACATTGACAGAACCGCCTACTGCTATGGCCGTACCGTTAATGGCGGTAATGGTATGTCCTGCATTTTCAAAACTGTCATTGGCATTCACGTCC
>NZ_LNZC01000031.1:53483-54879 GCF_001467535.1 Legionella worsleiensis | reverse complement strand
ATTCAAAAGAACCGTTCCATTCACAACATTGACAGAACCACCTACAGCGATGGCCGTACCGTTAATCGCAGTAATGGTATGACCGGCATTTTCAAAGGTATCGTTCGCATTCACGTCAAGAGTCACAGCCGTGTCTTCATTGGTCGCAAAAGCATCATCGACAATATCCACTACAGGATTAATGGTAATGCCTACGGTATCGCTGTCGAGCAGCACACCGTCAGTAGTGCTCATGGTCAAGGTATCAGAACCGTGGTAATCCGCTACTGGACTGTAGCTTAAGCCATCTAAAGCCGCAGTGATTGCTGCAGGAGAACCACTCAAGGTAACAGAGCCTGTGCCGTTGTTGCTGACGGTCACGCCTGCAGTTGCAACAGCCGTCAAACTGCCGTGCAGTACAGAAACCGTAGTCGTCACCACCGCACTGTCAATATCGGCCACACTCAAGGCATTGCCATTAGCGGAGCTGAACACTTGATTGGCGTCTTCACTCAACGTTTGTGCGCCAGACACGCTGTTCACTGGCGCATCGTTCACCGCATTCACCGTCATAGTAACGGTAGCCGTTTCTGTTGTTCCACCAGAAGTCACGGTGTAGGTAAAATCAGTCACACCATTAAAATCAGCAGCAGGTGTAAAGCTTAGGGTACCATCGGCATTCAAAAGAACCGTTCCATTCACAACATTGACAGAACCGCCTACTGCTATCGCTGTACCGTTAATAGCGGTAATGGTATGACCGGCATTTTCAAAACTGTCGTTTGCATTCACGTCAAGAGTCACAGCGGTGTCTTCATTGGTCGCAAAAGCATCATCGACAATATCCACTACAGGATTAATGGTAATGCCTACGGTATCGCTATCCAATAAAGCACTGTCTGTAGTACTCATGGTCAAGGTATCGGAACCGTGGTAATCCGCCACTGGACTGTAGCTTAAGCCGTCTAAAGCCGCAGTGATTGCTGCAGGAGAACCACTCAAGGTAACAGAGCCTGTGCCGTTGTTGCTGATGGTCACGCCAGCCGTAGCCAGAGCGGTTAAGCTGCCGTGCAATACAGAAACCGTAGTCGTCACCACCGCACTGTCAATATCGGCCACACTCAAGGCATTGCCATTGGCAGAGCTGAACACTTGATTGGCGTCTTCACTCAGAGTTTGTGCGCCAGACACGCTGTTCACTGGCGCATCATTCACCGCATTAACGGTCAAACTTACCGTTGCAGTTTCCGTCGTTCCACCAGAAGTCACGGTATACGTAAAATCAGTAGTTCCATTGAAATTAGCGGCTGGGCTAAAACTTAAAGTACCGTCGGCATTGAGCAACACACTGCCGTTAGCCACAGCCACACTTCCGCCTACAGCGATGGCTGTACCGTTAATGGCGGTAATGGTATGT
>NZ_LNZC01000031.1:0-53473 GCF_001467535.1 Legionella worsleiensis | reverse complement strand
GTGTCTTCATTGGTCGCAAAAGCATCATCGACAATATCCACTACAGGATTAATGGTAATGCCTACGGTATCGCTGTCGAGCAGCGCACCATCGGTGGTGCTCATGGTCAAGGTATCGGAACCGTGGTAATCGGCTACTGGACTGTAGCTTAAGCCGTCTAAAGCCGCAGTGATTGCTGCGGGAGAACCGCTTAAAGTAACCGATCCTGTGCCGTTATTGGTGATGGTCACTCCAGCGGTTGCAACAGCCGTCAAACTGCCATGCAGTACAGAAACGGTCGTCGTCACCACCGCACTGTCAGTATCGGCCACACTCAAGGCATTGCCATTGGCAGAGCTGAACACTCGAGAAGCGTCTTCACTCAGGATCTGTGCGCCAGACACGCTGTTGACCGGAGCATCATTCACCGCATTCACCGTCATAGTAACGGTAGCCGTTTCTGTTGTTCCACCAGAAGTGACGGTGTACGTAAAATCAGTAGTTCCGTTGAAATTAGCGGCTGGGCTAAAACTTAAAGTACCATCGGCATTCAAAAGAACCGTTCCATTCACAACATTGACAGAACCACCTACAGCGATGGCCGTACCGTTAATCGCAGTAATGGTATGACCAGCATTTTCAAACGTATCATTGGCATTAACATCCAAAGTAACAGGGGTATTTTCGTTAGTAATTGCTGCATCGTTGGCTATGTCGGCTACTGGATTAATGTTGATGGTCAAGTTGGATGTATCACTCGTAAAACCATCCGTCATGGTGTACGTAACCAGTGGTACTGGTCCGTTATAATCTGCTAAAGGAGTAAAATTAAATACGCCATTGGCATTAATCTGCAAGCTTCCGACTCCGGCGATAGTTGCCACATCTCCAGCTGCGTATGTGTTTGCATCCCCTGAAACGGTAAAAGTAGCCACGCTCACTGCGCCTTCGATACTATTCGTACCAGTTAGTACATTGCCACTTAAGACGGTGTCTTCGGATACAGTAAGATTTTCATCTGCATCACTAAAAGCATCGTTCACTGGTGTTACGTTGATGGTCAAAGTATTCGGGGTAGGATCAAGGTCTATTCCACCGTTTAAAGTGCCTCCATTGTCCTGAACCTGGAACGTAAAGTTAATTGATCCACTCATATTGGCAGAAGGAACGTATACCAAGGAATTGGCATTAATGGCTGCAACACTAATAATTTGCCCGACAGCAACAGCAGTACCGTTTAAATACAAAGATCCGTCCACGGGTAGTGTGTTGATTTTCACCGCAAGAAAATCATTAGCGGAACTATCATCAGGATCGGTAAAACCAAAATCTGCTGCCTGGATAACAACTGGTGTGTCTTCTTGGGTCAATATGTTTTTATCTGCACCTTCTGGTGCGTCATTTACTGAACTGACACTTAAGGAGAGAGTAGTACTGTTCTCCATAGTTCCGTCAGACATTGTATAAGTCGTGGTTGGAATTGAGCCGTTATAATCCACTACGGGAATAAAGCTAAAATCTCCATTAGCCAATAGAGTTAATTGGCCTTTACCGCTAATTAAAGCCGTCTGCCCTGCTTGATACAAGGTAGAATCACCATCTACTCTGAAGGTAGTGATGTATACGGAATCACCTTCAGGATCGCTTTCATTGGCCAATACATTGCCAGTCAAAGTCGTTTCTTCTCGAGTATTGTAATTTTCTGAAACTACATAAGGAGCATCATTTTCACCATGAATATTGACGGTTATCTGTTGCGTGGTACCGTCCATAGAGACTGCATCAAAAGTAACTATACGTACTTCACCTGCTCTAAGCGCATCAACCATGGGACTGTTACTATGCAACTCATAAGTCCATGTTCCTGAATTTTCCAGGGAAAATGTTCCCAAAAGACCTGTTCTTACTTCAGGAATAAAACCATTAATACTGGTTATTTGGGCCGTAAATTTAGGCACCCCTGCTATTGAATTGTTAAGACCACCTGATTCACTGACATCACCAGCAAATATACCACTTATAATTTGAGGTGGGATAATAATATCAGGTATTACCAACGTGTCTAATTGTGTTGAAATTTCATTTTCTGGTCTATACACAATTCCCTGAGGCTCAACCGATGAGAGATAATTATCAAAGGACGCAGCAAAGGTAGAATATCCTGAAAAAACATGTCCTGAGCCATACAAAGGATCTATATAAAAGGAATCACCACCAGATCCAGTAATTTCGATACCGGCCGCAGTCGCACCAAGAATATCAAGGATCAGGGAGGGATCAATGCCTTTTGCCAATGCTTCTTTGATGATTTCTTCAGTCATATTCAAGGCACCAAATTTTAATGCCGGAGAGATTCCATCAAGAGGAAAAGGCTTATTTAAAGCTAATGACTCTGGAAATCCTTGAATAAATTGGATATAGGCCTCACCACTCAAGAGCGTGAGTACATCACCTTGATTCAGTGTTGCGCCTGGCTTGACAATCTGTGCTTCTCCCTGCGCATTGACTTTTTCAAGTATTCCGTTAAGAGCTCTTACAACACCGATGACTGCTTGTGTTAACATCATCTATCCTCGTGAAATTGGAACTACTCAAATTAAGAATAGCTCAAATGTAGAACAAATTAGCCAATTGATTGTAACAAAACTGTTAATATTTGAATCATTATGTATCAGTGAATCAATCCTTAATTACAGCACACTGAATAAATGAAAAGGATGTCTAATAGCGTAAATAGAATACTTAAAGAGCATCATCTTATTAATTACAAAATTAACCTATAATGATTTACAGTCACTGTAATAATTACAAGTATGTAAAGAACCATTAGAATTAAAATAGCAACAAGAGATCATCCAAATCAATAAATAATGCCACTATTAAGAAAAAAACGATGAAAAAAGAATCCAGAAAAAAATTAAATTGGAAAGAACGAGTTACCAACAGCTACTGTGCTTGCGACCGATTCATACGTTTTGTTATTGAACATTTTATCAAGGATGAATGTGCTTATATTGCCTCAGCTTTGTCATTCGCCACTTTGCTTGCAATAGTACCGTTGATGTCTGTGGGCTTAGCTATATTCTCCGCTTTTCCAATGTTCCAAAGCATGTCGGAGCCTGTGCAAAGCTTTATTTTTGATAATTTCGTTCCCGCTACAGGAAAAATCGTGCAAGCCTATGTACAACAATTTGCGGCTCAGGCATCCAGATTGTCCATTTGGGGTATTGCATTTCTTATCTTCACAGCACTGCTGGTTATGTTTACGATTGAACGGGCTTTTAATAAAATATGGAGAGTGACTGCAGCACGCCATGGAATAGCTTCATTCCTTATCTATTGGGCAATAATCTCTCTGGCACCGGTAATTTTGGGATTGAGTCTGGCTGTTAGTTCCTATTTAATCTCTATGCCTTTGTTTGCAGCACACCAACCGCCATTTATCCTATTGCACTACTCGCCCTTACTACTCTCTCTAATCGGTTTTACTTTCCTTTATTCTATAGTTCCAAATTGTCCGATTAAGATAGCGCACGCATTTTGGGGTGGTTTAGTGGCCGCCATTTTATTTGAATTGGCAAAACAAGCTTTTGCTTATTATCTGATTCAATTCAATACGTATGAATTACTCTATGGTGCTTTTGCAACGGTGCCTATATTTTTTATTTGGGTATACTGGGTTTGGCTGATTACCCTTTTAGGAGCAGAAATAAGTTATGCATTTTCCGTCCATCATCAACGCCGGGAAGGCAAATCTCTTGATGGATTCTCACACGCTTTGCTTTGGTTGCATCAACTTTGGTTAGCTCAGCGGCATGGGAAAGGACTCAGTTTTAGTGAGCTGGTCGATACGAGCAATCAACCTTTTAGCGAGGATGTTGATGAAATGATAAATGCTCTTATCCATCTTGAACTGATTCATGCGACAGCTGACGGTCATTACATGCTAAGCAGGGATCTAAGTCAGATCACCTTGTATGATTTAACTCAATTTTTGCCCTATCGTCTTCCAACACATATTGAACTGGATTATTCCAAATCATCTCTGGCCGAACAATGGCGTGCAACATTTAGAAAAAATGATAAAGGCTTACAAAAATCGCTTAATATTAATCTGGAAGAATTGTTTCGTAAAACGGTACATTGAAAAAATGGTTAACAAATCCCTGAAGTACAGTTTACTCCGGGATCGTTAACCATTAATTAACCGTTATAGAATATAACGAGCCAGATCTTCATCAGCCAATAACTGACCCAGATTTTTATCAACGTAAGCTCTGTCAACATGAACAGACTCCCCGGACTTATCCGTGGCTTCAAAAGAGACAACTTCTAATAAACGCTCCATGACAGTGTATAAACGCCGGGCACCAATATTTTCCATGCGTTCATTCACCTGCCACGCAACTTCGGCAATACGCCTGATGCCTGTTTCATCAAAAGTCAGGGTTAGACCCTCAGTTTCCATCAGAGCAGCATATTGTAAAGTTAATGAAGAACTAGGCTCGGTAAGAATCCGCACAAAATCCTCAACTGTTAAAGCAGACAATTCAACTCGAATAGGCAAACGTCCCTGTAATTCAGCAATCAGATCAGAAGGTTTCGCAACATGGAAGGCACCGGATGCAATAAACAGGATGTGATCTGACTTAACCATACCGTACTTGGTAGATACAGTAGTTCCCTCAACTAATGGAAGTAAGTCTCTTTGCACCCCTTCACGTGATACATCACCGCCACTGCCTTCAGAACGCTTGGCAACTTTATCCAATTCATCAATAAAAACTATTCCATTTTGTTCAACGCTTTCTATGGCTTTAATCTTGATGTCTTCTTCATTGATGAGTTTGGCTGCTTCCTCTTCTTGTAGTATTTTCATCGCTTTAGCGACAGTCATTTTGCGTGTTTTGGTACGATGAGTGCCTACTTGCTGAAACATGGATTGCAATTGACTGGTCATTTCTTCCATACCCGGAGGAGCCATAATTTCAATACCCACTGGTGTTGCAGCTATTTCAATTTCAATCTCATTATCATCAAGTGTTCCCTCTCTTAATTGTTTGCGAAACACTTGTCTTGCTGTAGAGTCTTTTTCTCCAGGTGTAAGACTACCGCGTGCAGGAGGCAGCAATACATCTAAAATACGCTCTTCAGCAGCATCTTCAGCCAAATGTTCGACTTTCTTCATGGCTGACTCACGTTCTTGTTTAATTGCAATATCCGTTAAATCACGAAGAATGGAATCTACATCACGTCCTACATACCCTACTTCAGTGAATTTAGTGGCTTCAACTTTAATAAACGGAGCTTGAGCGAGCTTTGCCAGTCTTCGAGCGATTTCTGTTTTACCAACACCCGTTGGCCCAATCATCAAAATATTCTTAGGCATAATTTCACTGCGTAATACTGGATCTTTAATTTTCATTCGACGCCAGCGATTTCGCAAAGCAATAGCTACAGCTCGCTTTGCATCGTCTTGGCCAATAATGTGTTTATCCAGTTCCTGAACTATTTCTCTTGGTGTCATTACTACACTGTTATTTGTTGTCATTATTCAATTCTTCTATGGTTAAGTTGTTATTGGTATAAATACAAATATCTCCCGCTATAGTGAGGGCTTTACGTACTATATCTGCAGCGGATAATTTGGTATTTTCCATCAATGCTTTTGCAGCCGCTTGGGCAAAGGGACCACCTGAGCCTATAGCGATTAGACTTTCTTCGGGTTCAATAACATCGCCATTACCCGTGATGATTAACGAGGATTTACTGTCAGCTACGGCGAGCACTGCTTCAAGCCGCCTTAACATTCTGTCTGTTCTCCAGTCCTTGGCAAGTTCAACTGCCGCCCTGACCAGATGACCTTGATGCATTTCCAGTTTGCTCTCAAAACGTTCAAAAAGGGTAAACGCATCGGCAGTCCCGCCCGCAAATCCGGCAATCACTTTGTCTTTATACAAACGTCTTACCTTGCGTGCATTTCCTTTCATTACAGTATTACCCAGGGTAACCTGACCATCTCCCCCGATAACTACCTGATTACCACGACGTACTGAGAGTATTGTTGTCCCACGATATTGTTCCAAAATAAAATCCTCAAATCATACAGAAAACCTACACATGGGGATGATAATGAAAAATTCAATGGGAGCTTGGTTAAAAAAATGAAATACCGTGCGGTAAAGTATCCACTTTGAGGTATTGAGCCAGGCTCTGACCAATATCTGCAAAGGTATCACGCCGTCCAATAAAACGCCCTTGTAATTTAGGGCCGAAAGCTAAAACGGGAATATGTTCTCGGGTGTGATCAGATCCCGGAAAAGTAGGATCGCAACCATGATCTGCAGCGATTATGACAATATCATCTGGATTAAGTACAGCTGACAATTCAGGTAAACGGGCATCAAACTCTTCAATAGCATAGGCATAACCTGCAACATTACGTCTGTGTCCGTATGAAGAATCAAAATCAACAAAATTGGTAAAAACCAGACTGCCTTGCGGAGCAGTTTTCATGGTGGCAAGCGTCGCATCAAACAACGCCATATTACCGTCTGCTTTAATTTCCTGAGTGACGCCTTGATGGGCATAAATATCCGCAATTTTTCCTATTGCAATAACCTCTCTTCCTGCATTCTTTAGATAATCCAGTAACGTTTTTTCAGGAGGTAAAGTAGCATAGTCTTTACGATTAGCGGTGCGTTTGAAAGAACCGTGCCTACCGATAAATGGTCTGGCAATCACTCGGCCGATTTGATACTCATCCACAAGATTTCGCGCAATCTCACAAATATCGTACAAGCGTTGCAAACCAAAGGACTCTTCATGCGCTGCGATTTGGAACACACTGTCAGCGGAAGTATAAACTATTGGTTTTCCAGAACGAATATGCTCTTCACCCAACTCATCGAGTATGGTTGTACCGGAAGCGTGTTTTTCACCTAAAACACCAGGTAATCCCGCTTGTTTCACAAAAGAATCTATCAGTTTTTTAGGGAAGCAATGAGGCGTGTCGGGAAAATATCCCCATTCAAAAGAAACAGGTACACCAGCGAGCTCCCAGTGCCCACTTGGCGTGTCCTTGCCCAGACTCTGCTCAACTGCATAGCCATAATAACCCTCTGGCTCTGGCATAGTCGCTAAATCGACAAATTTTAGTCCTGAGCTGGCTACCGCTGCATGAAATAAACCCAGTTTGGCTAGATTAGGGCACTTTAAAGGCCCTTGACGTAGGCCCTCAATATCGCAGGCGCCACGTTCACACGCTTCATAAATATGAACAAAGGTATTAGCACCCTCATCACCATAACGTGAAGCATCCAGACTGGCACCTATGCCAAAAGAATCCATCAATAAAATACAAACTCGTCCTGTCACTATTGATACTCAGCTTGTTTACAATACGTCTCTTTTAATCCAATCAACAATAAAAATGCGATCACCAATCCGGCTGGTAATATTATCGCAGCATGCTGATACGCTTCTAACAAATAAACGGGAACCTCGTTAATCATATGCATGCCGCCGTAATTGGTTAACAAATTACTAAACACATTTTGATAAACCAGGTATCCGCCTTGAGTTAATATAGAAATAACACTTACTGCCGTTGCAGTCATCACCGGAGAACTGCTTTCAGCAACCAGAGCGTAACTAATAACCTGAGCAGAAGTAAAGAACCCCAACAGGAAAAAAAGAACGGTCATAACATTCACAGAAACAGGAAGATACAGTACCGCTAATACCGTAAGCATGGAAGCAAAGACACCCAGTTTCATAGGTAGAATTCGTAAACCCACTTTATCAGATATCCATCCAACCAAAGGCGAACCAACGATAGCTCCCAAAAACAACATGCCATTGACCATAGAAGCCTGTTCAGCACTAATACTCAACCGCTGTTCCAGATACAAGGTACCCATCATGGCGCCAAATACGGCAATTGCCATATTCATCAAGCTGGTATAAAAAGCAGCACGAACATACTGAGGATTAAGATAGGCACTTTTGGCTGCAGCCATAACTTTCAGAGGTTTTCCCTCTTTTTTCACAGCAAAATGCGGCCTTTCCTTAATCCAAAAAAACATGACAACCAACATGGCAAATCCAAGTATTCCAACATCCAGAACCGCCTGTCGCCAACCGACATAAGCAACAAGTTTGGTTAATGGGTATTGAGCCAGCATTCCACCCGTCATAGCCATAGTAACTATGGCTCCGGTAACCAAAGCCATTCGTTTGGGCGGAAACCAGTGGGAAGCCAACCTAACGGGGCCAAGAAAACAAAATGCACTTCCTATGCCCGTGATAAAACGACAGAACAATGCAACATAAAACGAATGCGAATAAGCAAGAATAAATGTACTCACCACACACAAAGACATGGCAAATAAAATGGTATTTTTAATCGAATATCGGTCCAGTATCATTCCCGCAATAAACAGAAAAAGAACATTTGATAAATAATAGATGCTGGATAAATAAGCCATTTTATCGGCTTGAATATGATAATCTTGCATGATGTTTGCAGCGATAGAAGCAAACATATTTCCTTGAATAAACTCGTAAAAGAAAAACAGAGTTGCGGCAAAACAGACTATCCAGGGTAAAAAAGATGATTGCCTGACATCATATTCTCTCAACTCATCCACTCTCTGCATTATTACTTCTCCTGATTGTTATCGTTTGCAGTATGTTTCTCGGGTCATTAACACAGCAATTAAAGCCGCAAAAGCAGCTACAGGGAACATCCACATGGCAAATTGAAAATCTGCAACGGTATATTCAGAAACTGCAACACCTGCATGATGCGACATCAGCCATCCAAATAATACCTGGCCAACTCCGCCGCCGCCCATGATAATCACTGAAGCAATACCAGTAGCAGCCCCGGTGTTTTCTGGTTTATTGCTTTCTGCAACCAGGGGGTAAGATATCACCTGGGTACTGGTAAAAAAACCTAAAGCGAAAAAGATAATGCCAAGAAGGGTTTGAGAAAGAACAACATGCATAAATAATGGAATAACCGTTATTAAAGTAGCTACTGCCCCAAAAATCATCAACGGTTTACGGCGTCCTTGCGAATCAGAAAGCCAGCCAACCAGCGGACAACCAATCACACTTCCCATAAAAATCAAACTCACAACATTACTGGCTGCAATGTCAGGTAAATGATGAACCACCTGAAGATAACTTGCACCCCACAAGGCACACAAAACCATAATTGGTAAATTAAGAAGAGAAGTAAACAAACCAGCCAACCAGTTTTGTTTGTTGCGCAGCGCCTTGATAAAGCTGGATAAAACCTCACCCTGGTTGGTGCGAGTGAGTACTGGCGAATCGGCAGGTTTATCCTGAACAACCAAATAAATCCAGATTAATAAAACCGCTCCAACTGCACCATCAATAAACAATGCGCGTCGCCAACCAAAAAGTTCATAAAGATAGGCAAAAGGAGTATGAGCCATCATCCCGCCTATGAAAGCCATGGTTACCAGGGATCCAATAACCAGCGCCTGCCTGCGTGGCGGAAACCAATGAGAAACCAAAACAACGCATGAGAGAAAGCAAAACGCATTGCCAATCCCAGAAAGAAAATGAAAAAAGGAGGCCAGTAGAAATGACTCAGTCGTTGCAAAACCAACGGTTCCAACAACACAAATCAACATGGCGGTCAGAATAACCCTGCGTGTAGAAAAACGGTCAAGAATTATCCCAGCAGGTAAAAGAAACAAAATATCAGCCCACAAATACGCACTGGACATCCAGCTTAATTGAGTAGCGTCAATGTGAAAATCATCTCGTAACGGCTGATTGATTACATCAAAAATATTCAGCTGGAAGAACTCATAGAGAAAGAATAGGCCTGCAGATAAGCAGACGATCCAAGCCATTAAGTCACCACGAGGTATGCATGTTCTTGAATCTACTGCGACAGAATGCGACACTGTTACTCCTTCACAAGGCTTAAAAGTTGCGGCAAATTATACCAAAAACTAAAGAAGATTGGTATCTTTATTGAACAATTTATTGCTAAATTCTGAAAATCCCGCTTCTTTACGCTTAAAATGCAGTCTGCAGGTTGAAACATAAGATTCATTACCTCCGATTAAAACCTGTTCCCCTTCCACTACCGCATTCCCATAAGCATCAATTCGCATATTCATAATTGCTTTACGCCCACAATGGCAAATAGTCTTCAACTCTATCAGTTCATCCGCCCAGGCCAGTAAATATTGACTTCCAGGGAATAGTTCCCCTCTAAAGTCAGTTCGTAAACCATATGCTAATACAGGAATGGACAACTTATCAGTAATTTCAGTTAGTTGATGGACTTGTTCTCTGTTAAGAAACTGTGCCTCATCAATGAGCACGCATGCGTATTGCATCCCTTTTTGTTGAAATGTGCAGGTAATCGCATACAAATCGTCTGTTGGATTAAATGCAAAAGCCTGTTCTGCCAAACCAATTCGCGAAGTAATGGTTCCTGATTGGTAACGGGTATCTATCGCTGGGGTAAACAACAAAGTGTGCATTCCACGTTCTCTATAATTATGACTGGACTGCAACAAGACCGTGCTTTTACCTGCATTCATTGCAGCATAATAAAAATAAAGTTTTGCCATGATGGAATAGGCTCGTCTGAAAAGGCGCTACTTTACTATGACTTGATTAGAGAAACTACCATTATTGGAAAGGAAATCGAATTAAACGCACCCAACTGATTTTTATGAAATCAAATCGCTTAGATTAATTACTTTACACACGGTAGGTAACACCCCATGTCATCCCGAATGGAATGAGGGATCTCCTGAATTTGGCACTGTGCGATTCAAGGAAAGACCCTTCACGCCACTCAGGATGAGTGACGCTTTAAGTAAAAGCTATAACCAAACCAAATTAACAATGAAGTGCGGGGCTATGCATCAGAAAAACAGTATTTTCCTTATAAGTTACAGTCGCAACCCGATTCCATTTCGCAAACAACTCTGCTGGAATCTGCTCCACATTAAGTTCATTAATGACCAAATAGTTATCTGGATTTTTAGCGAACAATTGACACAGATAATTAATATCTCGTGTGGCGACCACCTTGCCAGAAGTGTAAAATTGTGCCGAAAACCAGGTATAAAAATCCCAATAAACCAAGCTGCTTCCTGGAATGGGGTGTTGATTCAACCAGGCAGTAACGACAGGCTTTTGCGTTTTGGCAACACTATCAGGTTTTACCGCAAATACGACTGTAGCCAGCAAAAAAACCGCTCCGCTGACCAAAGAACAATGAGCTATCCATTGACTCTTTTCCAAAGACGGATTGGAACGATTCCACACTTCAGTGAAAAATAAGGCAAATGCAGGCAAAGAGGGAAATACGTATGGGTAGATGATATTGCCAGCAAAAGTAAAGAATACAAGCGGCCCAACCATACAAATAAAAATAAAACTCAACCATCCGTCATCGTCTTTGAAAAATGACGGTAAAATTCGTCCATGCTGTAACAACCACTTACCGCCAATTATACTCCAAGGAAAGACACCAAGAACTGCATACACCCATATCATGCCCCGAGGCGCATTGTGAGCCATTCCGTATTTATCCCCGGTCCATCCAGGGGTTAAAAAGCGATTAAAGTGCTCACCAATGATAAAATAATTCAAGAATCCTGGGGTACGCAGTTCAGCCATAATGTACCAGGGAAGCGCTATGACCAAAAGCAGCACGGTGCCTTTAAACCAGGGCAGCCTCTTCCACAAATTGTTCCACTCATTACGCAACACTACCCAGAAAAATATCGGGATTCCAACCAGAACAACTGCTATTGGGCCTTTTGCCAAAAGCCCAAGACCCAAGGCAATAAAAAAAACATAAGACCAGATTTTATTTTGATTCACCACGGCATGCCAGAAAGAAACTGTTGCCAAAGTGGTGCAAAAGACCAGTGCAGGGTCGGTCATTACTGTGCCTGCGTCCAGAAAAAAATAGAATGTTCCTGCCAGCACCACAACAGATGCCATTCCGACAATGGCTCCACTGTGTTTTTTTGCCAAGTCCCATATCAGTGCCAAAACTCCAATAGAAAGCAAAAGCCCCGGTAAGCGAGCAGCAAATTCGTTAACACCAAATATTTTCATGGAAAAGGCAGAAAGCCATACTGATAAGGGGGGTTTAGCCCAGAAAGGAACCCCGTAATCATGTTGTAAAGTGATCCAATCACCCGTTTCAAGCATTTTGCGTGCTATTTCTCCGTAGCGAGCTTCTGTAGAGTCGTTTAAAGGAATGAAATAACTGGCTATAATGCGGCATAATAAAAGAAAAATTAAAACAAAAACCGCATTGGAATAAAATTTCTGTCGGAACAGATCGTCACTCTTGGTATTCAAATTAGTCCTCGAAAACATTCATCACCCAAACGCTACGGTGCACACAATTAATTCATATTGTGATAGAAAAAGCTCAATATAGTACTCCTAATGAGAAATTATTCAATATTTTTGATTTTTATAGCTCTTCACATGACAAACAAAGTTTTTACCGTTCGCAACAGAGCTTTTCTCATCATGGTTTTAGATCAGCCAAAAATTACCTGTTTATTGTTGTTGAATCCCAGAATCAGCGGGTTGAAAATGTATAATCTAATGATTTAATGACTATCAGAAAAGGGCTTTAAACTTATTTTGCAAGTCACGACAAATTGTATAATGGAAACACATGACGCAAAGAACACTTTAGTTTAAACTGAGGCCTGTAAGTACTTCTTACATCACATTGATTTGGACTTTTGGAGAATAACATGAAGTTTTTTTTAAAGGATTTTGAAAGCCTGAAAGCTGGCTTTTACGAGTGCTATGAGTTCATGCACAAACGTAAAACTACAATTGACGAGAGAAGAAAGGACGGACTTGAGTTTTTAAAAATGGTTATAGAAGAACTCGACTCCCAGATTGCTCGAGAAAAAACTCCAAACCTAGTTCTAAAATTAAATGAAAAATGCGCCAGTGTTCTTTACGGTGCCATGTGCATGATTAAAGAAGATATTGAACGAAACCGACGTGTTGGCGAGTCTAATGGAAAAATGTTCGAGTACATGGACAAATCCATGGGAATAGACGATGAAAATAAACCCAGCCCTCAGCAATATGTCACATTCTACAAAACATTCAATCAGTTTATGCGACAAATATACATAAAAAACAATTCCTTGCATGGTTTTAACACCCGTCACAAGTTCATGAGCCTACCTTTGGAGAAGCTCGTGCAATTTGTTAAAACAAGTTTCGAGTTAGAACAAACTGCGCACGAACATGTCAACAACAATTTAAAAACAGAAGATCCAATAAGCACTGATATCCCCTATTTTAGAGTAGCCAGAGCGATTTCACCTGTTTTAGTTCAACCATATAAATCTTTTTGGGATCTGAAAGAAAAACTGCGTCAACTTATTGTTAATGAAAAAGCAGATAAAAATGTAACTGAAATAAATCAAATTCGTAACAAACAAAGAGTAAATCAACTCGAACTCCTTGAGAAACTGGCAGAAAATTTATCCTCTACAAGCCCCTCAATTATCAGCGATCAGGTAAAAACAGCAATACTTGCGGGAGCAATGTATTTGGTTCGTGGACAAATAGCCATAGAATACCATCAAGATCCCACTGGCACCGACGATAATAACTCGCTTGTTCACAAGGAATTAACTTCAATCCTTGATGCTAAAAACTCAATCAAAGAGTTTACAGAGCAACTGGTTACAGCCGCTCATGACTACATACGCCATCAATTAGTTCAAAAAAACGAGGATACAGAATCGATAAGATCAGCACATCGCTTTTCTACGGTAGACTTTTCGTACTTAACATCATTGCTAAACTTGGCACAAGCAATGATACGCAAATGTCGTGACGCAGCACTTGAACGTTGCGTTAACTTGGCTAAAAACGCAGAGGAAGCAGGAAAACCTAAAGCGGCAACTTCAAGTGCCAGTTCTTCTATATTCAGAATGTTTAGCTGGTGGCAAGCTGTCGATGAAAGCGAAGAACACAAAGAACAGGATGAAGAAAAAGCGGTAGCTGCCTCTTCCTCAGCCTACTAAAAATGCAGTTTTTTGCGTCAGATAATCATTAGGCTCCATGCTTAATGACTAAAAAAGCAGCAGTTCTCGGCTCTGTAAGTCAAACTGCTGCTTATTATCCAATAAAGATTTTTTTATTATCCTGCGAAATAAGCCATTTCGCTTAAATTTTGCTACAATGCGTTTCATCGAATAACCTATAGACCTAAAAGACAGTTAATATCCAATGAAAATCAAATCAGTTACCAATGCCATTGTATTTTGTTTCATCCTGCTAACCCTTTTGTCATCAGCATTATTTGCGCACAAAAAGGAAATCGCTATCACCATTGATGATTTGCCTTTTGTCGGGGAATACCGAAATTTTCATTTGAATATGATCATGAACACCATGAAGGAACACAACATCCCTGCGACAGGATTTATCATTGCCAGAGAAGTTCGTAATGACAATTGGGAGATATTGCAAAAATTTAGAGAGTCAGGGTTTGGATTGGGTAATCACACCTATTCCCATGCCAATCTCAATGCCCTCAAGACCAAAGAATACATCAAAGAAATCAAGCAAGCAGACACCATTTTGGCGCCTGTTTTGACCGAACCAAAATATTTCAGATACCCCTATCTGGCCATGAGTTCAGGAAGCAAAAAAAATAAAATTCTTTGTTACCTGGCCAAAAAGAATTATCAGGTAGCCCCTATTACTATTGACAGTAAGGATTTTGTCTTTAATCAACGCCTGCTATCGGTGCCCGAAATAAAAAGACGGGATTATCTTGGCGAAATGAAGCCCTTTTACCTTGATTTTATATGGCAGCAAACCGTCAAGGCTGAAGAGCACACTGAATATCATCATAACCCTGATCAGGCGCAAATTTTACTCATCCACGCCAATTTGCTCAATGCCTACGTTTTGCCTGATATCATTAAACTTTACAAAGAAAAGGGATATACCTTTGTTAATCTGGAGGATGCTCTCAAAACATTCAAAGAATCTGCGCACTGCCCTAAAACGAACAAAAAACCCCAATTGTTAGCCCAGAAAAAAGTAAACACCCCAATTACAACGGATAAAGAGATAGAATCCTTTATAGACTGGGATTAATTTATCCTAACCCAACTTATCACGCACAATTTATGATATAATTGCGCCAAATACAGCCAAATGAATTGGGGGCTTTACCTAAACCACCCCCAATACCCTTGCATTACATTTAAGGAAACAACATGAGTTTTTCATCATTGGATTTAATCGAACCAATTCTCAAAGCCGTAGAAGAATCCGGCTATACCCAACCCTCCCCTATTCAGGCTCAAGCCATACCTGCTGTATTACGTGGTAGCGATGTTCTTGCGTCAGCTCAGACCGGAACAGGAAAAACAGCCAGTTTTGTTTTACCTGTTTTGCAACAATTGAGCAGCAAACCACGCGCTAAAAATAACCGCACCCGAGTGCTGATAGTCACGCCTACCCGAGAATTAGCAGCACAAGTTCATGAAAGCATTATCCAGTATGGTAAATACCTCAATCTTCGTTCAGCCGTGGTATTTGGCGGAGTAAAAATTAATCCGCAAATGATGCGATTGCGTTCTGGAGTCGAAATTCTGGTTGCAACCCCCGGACGATTGCTTGATTTACATCAACAAAGAGCGATTCAATTTGATGAAGTCGATACGTTGATATTGGACGAAGCGGATCGCATGTTGGACATGGGCTTTATTCATGACATCAAACGCATCATCAAATTGCTGCCTGGAAAACGACAAAATCTGATGTTCTCTGCAACATTTTCCGAAGAAATACGTACTTTAGTTAAGGGAATACTGAATCAACCGGTTGAAATTGACGTTGCTCCACGCAACACAACGGTTGTTGCAATTAAACAAAGAATCCATCCTGTAGATAAAAGCCGTAAATCAGATTTACTTAGTCACCTTATTCACAAAAATAAATGGGGACAAACCCTCGTATTTGCCAGAACCAAACACGGAGCAAACAAATTGGTGAAACAGCTGGCTGAGAATCAAATTTATGCCGCAGCAATACACGGAAATAAATCACAGTCACAACGGACAAAAGCATTGGCTGAATTCAAATCAGGTGAACTGCATATTTTGGTAGCTACTGATATTGCCGCACGCGGGATTGATATTGATCAACTACCCTGCGTTGTCAACTTTGATCTGCCCCAGGTTGCCGAAGATTACGTACACCGCATAGGCCGAACCGGACGAGCAGGCGCATCAGGTTTGGCTGTTTCTTTAGTATGCGCAGATGAAATCGGGCAACTCAATGCCATTGAAAAATTAATCAAACGCAAACTGGATCGTATCGAAATAGATGATTTTGAACCGACCCATCATCTTCCTCATACCGCTGCCCCTATAAAACCGAAAAGACACATGCCTTTTAAAAAGAAACCCGCTCAATCAGGCAATAAAACAGAGCGAAAGCCTTTTGCCAAACGTTCAGGAAAATAACACATATCCTCTTTTATGTAACTTCCCTCGTACTTAATTGAGCTTACCGAATGTTCCCCTCTCCCCTGCGCATAGCACAGGAGAGAAGGGAATGATGTGTATCAGTAGATTCTTTAAAAAATGTTCTACCTGACAGGAGATCCCTTACCTGGGCTTGAGTTTGAGATGACACAGGGAGTTACCAAAAAACGATTATTTAATGTCATACCATATTATTATCGAGTTTTTTTGCACTTTTTGGATAAAAAGTCACAGCAACAAACAAACCAAGCCATAATACCCAAAACACCAATATAAGACGAGTAAATAGACTATACTTAACTAATAAATTGTTAATGAGTGATAGAAGGGGGCTGCGTTGAACAGGAAGTCTGGTAGCTCACATGTTGTGAATAAACTTGATGCGCATAATGTTCTTGTATTATACGCAATTCATCTTTTGTCATTTCAACCCGAATTGCAGCCAATAAAAACGCCCATCAACAAAACGCAACAAAGATCATTTTTTGCGGCATTCACCCTGATTGAATTACTGATAACCCTTTGCGTTCTTTCTATACTGCTTATGGTGGCTATACCGTCCTTCAGGACTATGGTGTTAAACAACAGATTGGCCGCTAATGCCGACTCATTGGTCAATGCCCTGAATTATGCACGCAGTAGTGCATTAAGCCAGGCTATGACGATTAAAGTATGTCCGCTGAGCACTCCTGGTTCAACTGTTTGTGGCGCAGACTGGAACACGGGATGGATTATTGTCACACAACCCACCTCAGGAACAGCCACTCTGCTTAAAAGCCAACAAAGCCCCAGTGGAGCATCCAGTCTGACAGCAAACACTGTTGAAGTTCTTTTTGACCGATTTGGGCTATCAACGACACAAAGTAATTTTACTTTATGTGACGACAGAGGCGGAACATTTGCTCGTTCGGTTGAAGTGCTGACCACCGGGTATGTGCAAAGCAGCTCCACTCCGGGGCAAGCAGTCTGGAACAACGGCACTCTTAACTGTCCATGATGGAGAATTCAGGGTATGTACAACAAACTTAGGGTAAGTCCCCGACAATACGGAATGACTTTGTTGGAAATACTGGTTTCAGTTGTCTTGCTGGCCATTGGATTACTCGGAATTGCCAGTATGCTCATGATCGCAAACAAAGCCAATAACTCCAGTTATGCAAAACTTCAGGCAGTTCAATCGGTATACACTATTTTCGATAGAATCCGCACCAACGCTCAGGCAGCGATTAATGGCAACTATAATATAAGCAATATAGGAAGCAATGGCTTACCCACCTCTGTGCCTACGCCTTCGGTACTGTGCACTACGACAACATGTACACCAAGCCAAATGGCGACCTATGATACCTGGTATTGGCTTACAAAAGACGTTTCCAAGCTCCCAAACGGCAGCGGTTCGATAACTGCGGCGCCGTCAGGTAGTGCAGGAACTACTGTAATTACGGTTACAGTTCAGTGGGATGACAGCCAGGCACAAAATGAGTTAGGTGCAGCAAGTGCAGCATCCTCTAATCCTAATTTTGTCCGATTAAGCATACAGAGCCAACTATGAAAAAATACCCGGTATACCAACACGGTTTCTCTTTGGTTGAACTCATGGTTGCAAGCCTTGTTGGTCTGTTGCTCAGTTATGCGGTACTCGAAATTTATCTGGCACAAAGCCAACTGTATAAAACATCCAATTCTCAGGATTTGATTCAAAGCACAGAAAATGCCATAGCCAACCTGGTTGCTCCGGTCATTCGTGCTGCCGGATTTACAGGATGTGGTAATGTGACATCGGCTGTGTCTAATTTAAATCCCGGTGGCCCTGCTCCTTTAGGCACCATCAACGACAGTCCAACCATGCTCATCGGCTATAGCGGCAGTGCCGCAAGTTATACCATTACCCAAGAAAACCCACCCAACAGCAGTAATGCAAATAACTGGAATCCAGCGCTGGTTTCTTCTCTGGTTGGAACTGTCCAACCAGGAACAGATGTTCTAATCATTCTGGGCTCCGCTCCCAGTAGCGTTCCCTTAGGGGTGACAACAATAGATCCCGGAAGCAGTTCTCTGACCCTGCAAAGTGTCAGTGGCGCCAACTTATCCAGTGGTCAATTTGGGGCAGTTTCTGATTGTATTAAATCAGTTTTATTTCAAATTACCGGGGTAGCAGGAACAACACTTTCTCATGATGCAGGAACAGGAATTCTGCAAAACACAGCAGGCAGTTTTCCTGTAAATTTTCAGGCAGGTGCTCAATTCGTTCAAATCCAGCAAACCGCTTTTTTTGTAGGACAGGGTCAAGGAGGGCAAAGTGCGTTAATGCGTGCCATATTAAACGGAAACAGTTGGACTGTAGAACCCCTTGTGCCCGGCATTAACATAATGAAAGTTCAATACGGCATAGGCACCAATGGGGTGGTCAACCGATACGTGCCGGCAAATGCAGTGACGGATTGGACGCAGGTTTATTCGTTACGATTGGGGTTTTTGATTGAAGGAAAAACAGGCTCTGGCACCTCATCCACTAACCAATACACTGTTTTGGATACGGTCGTTACAGTACCTACTGATAACCGTCTTCGCCATGTATTTGAACTGACTGTACATTTGAGGAATGCCATATTATGAACACCTTATCCTCACTCAATCAATTAAAACAACAAGGATACATTCTCATTACAACATTAGTATTAATGAGTATGCTCACTGTTATGGCTTTAACTCAGTCATCACACAACACCACTCAGACCCGAGTGGCAACAAATGCAACCGATTTTGAAATCAGTTTTGAAAAAACGGAAGGGGCTTTAAATGAGGCCGTAAACAAAGTGTTAAACGGAACCTATACGACGCAAAATTTTCTTGCAAATACCAATGGACTTTATGTCTTTGATCCCGCTATAGCTCCAATCTGGCAAACAGTAAACTGGGGTAGTAGCAGTTCAGTAATCCACAGTTTTCAGGGCAGTTCAGGAACACAATCCAGTTATGTGATTGAACAACTGCCTTCTGTCGTACAGCCTGGACAAAATATGAAATCGCCTACTTACGTGTATCGAATTACTGCACGCTCGGTAGGAGCCAATGGAACATCCTCCGTACTCATCCAAAGTACGATTCAACTTCAACAATAGGGTTTACTATGAATAGGCTCATCAACAAACCAGGACACTACACAAAAATTAGCCTACTGTTGTGTATGATTACGTTTGTATGGACCACAAGCCTTGCCGCCCCCACATTAAGTATTCCTAATATCCCAGTAATCATGGCCAGTCCCATCCATGCTCAAGTATTTATCGCCATAGGCAATTCACAATCCATGGATGGCAATTTAAGCGGAGCCATTATGACCGGCTCAGGTTCACTGGCATCAAGTTTAAGCACTCTTGGCAATTCAAGTTCACCTTTGAAATACAGTGTACCTTCGGGATTTACTCCACCAATTCAGGCAGCCGATGCATCGGGGCAAGCACCTTATACCGTCAATCAAAGTGGCGTTCTGGTTGACAATAGCCCCAGCAGGTTAAACGTCGCCAAACAGGGGGTTGAAGCCATTCTTGAAAATTACCTCCCCACTACCGATTTTGCTTTGGGCGTTTACAGTACCAGCAGTGTGCAAGCTTATAATACCTGGGTTTATTATATGTCTCCAGGTACCAATAATTTCAGCTTTACTAATACCCAGGTCGCTGGAAACCGCTACGTTGTTAATCCTTGTTATAATTACGGTTCGGCTTCTTCAACAATAGCAAGTAACTGTACTTCTATAGCCAGTTTTTTTGGTACAACCCTGGTTTCTTCAAGCCAATACATGCAAATTGGCGCATCAAGTGATGATCCGGAAATTAGCGACGTACTTTACTCTTCTGGCTCACTGGCCGGGGTATTTCTTACCTATACGGGACCAACTCCTGCTAGCCCATTTCCACCCAATTTTTCGATTAGTAATTACAATTCGGGTAATATATTACTCTCATACTCCAAATCCCTACCCAACATAGGCAGTTTTGCTACTGGCCCAACGAATGCCGGATTTGTTCCTTTCTCAAAACAAGTCATTTATGCCCGACGTGGTTTTGGTTATTATGGAAACCAATCGGCAACTACAGGTAATGTTCTAGTCCCAATGACCTCAGCAGGCAGTGTGCCGACAACAACCAGTGTTGCTAATGCGCTCAATGCTTTTTTACCTTATTTAAAACCCGAAACCAACTCTGCATCAACAACTGAAATCAAAGCCTCTGCTGTACAATCACCAATAGCAGGATTACTGACCAGAGCCAATAGTTATCTGACAGCTTTAGGCACTACCAGTGGCAATGGCTGTCCACAACAAAAATTCGTTATATTAATTTCAGACGGTTTACCGACCCTGGATCTAAGCGGTAAGCGTTGGCCTCCATTAGGAAGCGCTGCAGCGGCTGGATATGGCGTATCAGCAACCTTTAACGCCGATGGCTCCCTAAACACCACCAATAACCAGGCATTGACTGACGCTATCAATACCATAAAAACATTAAAAAACAATGGCATAAAGACCTATGTCATCGGTTTGGGGGCTGGAGTTGACCCAACCATTAATTCACAAGCTGCCGCAACACTCACTGCCATGGCGGTTGCAGGAGGAACTGAAAATTATTTTCCAGCAACGAATCCTGATACTCTGGTTGATAGCCTCAATACCATAATGGTGGCCATACAAAACGGTACATTCACTACTTCAGCCGCTGCAGTCAGTTCTACTCATCTCAATAGTGAAACGACTGAATATCAAGCCAATTTTGTATCCAGTGATCTGCCCTACCTGGATTGGACAGGTAATTTATTTGCCATTCAACTGGATCCAAATACCGGTATTCCCTCTGCGACAGTAAACTGGTCAGCACAAACACAACTGGATAATTTGGCAGGGGGTTCTGGATGGTCTAACAGCCGTTTGATAGCCACCTGGGATCCTCTGGCTGCGGCGGGTATTCCCTTTCGCTGGGATAGCCTTTCTGCAGCCCAAAAAGCCCAACTGCAACCCAGCGATGTGCTGGGACAAAGTCGCCTGGAATACCTTCGTGGTAATACCACCTTAGAAAAAAGAAATGGCGGTACTTTTAGAAATCGTTCTCACCTGCTAGGTGATATTGTCGACAGCCAGGTAATCTATGTTGGGGCTCCCGATGCACCGTATCTGGATCCAGGTTATGTCAGCTTTGTAAAGGCTCAATTAAACCGCCAACCCGTCCTTTATGTAGGTGCTAATGATGGGATGTTGCATGCGTTTAATGCACTTAATGGCGAAGAACTCTTTGCCTTTATTCCCAATGCCGTATTCGAAAATCTTCACAAACTAACGGCTCCACTCTATAACCAAAGCCATCAATTCTTTGTTAATGGCTCACCACAAAACGGTGATGTACAATTCGCAGACGGGAGTTGGCATACCATCCTGGTTGGTGGTCAGAATGCGGGAGGTAACAGCATTTATGCACTGGATATTACCAATCCATTGGGTTTAACCTCAGAAACTAATTTAGCCAATTCCGTGCTCTGGGAGTTTAGTGACGCAGATATGGGCTTAAGTTACAGTAGACCACAAATCGGTCAAATAGGCAGTTCATCATCGACCTCACTTAATTTTGCTGTATTTTTCGGTAATGGCTACAATAGCCCAAGCAACTCATCCATAATGTACGCCATCCATCCTCAAACAGGCGCACTCATTAAAAAAATTGACCTGTGTGCCGCAGTATCAGGAGCTTGTGATCCAGCACTTCCTCAAGGTTTATCTTCAGTTGCACTGGCACAGAAAGACGGATTACAAGGACAACCCATTTCTACAGTGTATGCAGGAGATCTGCAAGGAAATCTGTGGGCAGTCAATGTCAGTGAAACCGATCCAGCTAACTGGAGTGTGCGCTTACTGTTCCAGGCACGTGATGCAAACGGTACAGCACAGCCTATTACAACGGCACCAATAGTCACGCTAAACCCTAATTATCCCAGAAAACCAGGATTATTCATTCTTTTTGGTACCGGGCAATTAATTACATCCAGCGATCTGCTCAACACACAAACGCAAACCGTGTATGGGGTCTGGGATAAGCCATTAACTACGATTACCTACGCACGAACTGACCTGCAAGAACAAACGCTAAGCCTTGTTGCCCCGGGTACTTCCGGTTTAGCGACGTCCATTCTGACAGTGACTGCGAATAAAATAAACTGGAACAATAAACTGGGTTGGTTTGCTGATTTGGCAATACCTGGTCAAAGAATAATAACCAATCCAGAATTGATCAATGGCACCTTTATCGCTACCTTAAACACCCCCCCATTAACGGCCTGCGGTGTTGGATTTTCATCTATGTTAATGGAACTCAATTATCTGAATGGCGGATCATTCCTGCGTGCCCAGATTGACATTAACGGCGATGGTGGCTTTGATATTCAGGATCAGTATAATGGCGCTTATGCTGTAGGGATCACATTATCAAACAGTTATGCGAACTCACCTACAGTATTAGGACCTAACCAAAATAATCAAATGATTATATTAATCACGCAATCAAATGGCGTACAGACGTCCATTATCAACCCTAATAATACCCCAAGAAAAATTGGATGGTGGCAAATTGAATAAGGGGATAAACATGAACATGAAACAGGGTCGTTTTAGGGAAGGCTTTACGTTAATTGAGCTGATGATTGCGCTGGTAATTATTGGCATTCTGGTTTCATTTGCCTACCCATCCTATCAGCAATTTATCCAAAAATCCCGAAGAGCCGATGCCTTGGCGATACTCACTCAAGATCAAATTATTTTTGAACGATGCTTTTCGCAAAATTTTTCTTATGCTACAGCCTGCGGTGCCTTACCCGCTTTTCCTCAAGTGACCCCAGAGGGTTTTTACACTGTTAACATTTCAAACCTTACAGCAACGACCTACACCCTAACAGCAACACCTCTGGGTAGTCAGGTGAATGATACTCAATGTGCCAGCATGAGCGTTAATCAAGCCAATGTCAAAACAGCCGTTGATGCAACGGCAACAGCACATCCCGAATGTTGGAATCCCTGATTAAGACGTTACCAAAATACCGAGATTAGAGGTTTTTTTAAATCCTGCTTTACATCAAGGCTCCTTATCCAGTACATTTGCTCGCTCATGGAAAGTCCAACTTAGAATTTAATGGAAATTTTTTGTTTTTTTATGGGCATACTTTATTGGTATACCTTCAATCATTGTTTACCTGCGCTAACCCTGATCATTTTTTTTATTGTTCCCCGCTACCCAATATTCCTTTTGTTTTGTGCGGGTATGCTGGTTGCCCTAACCCATTACTGGATGATTGCGCCAGTTGGAATGCCTGATGCTGAGGTCATTCCTAATGCAGTAATTCAAGGAAGAATTGCCTCAGTTCCTGTCAAAAGTGCAGATAAAACAAAATTTCATTTTAATATTGAACGCATCAACAGTCTTCCAGCCAAGGGGCTTATTCAATTAAGCTGGTATCACAAAGCGCCTGATTTACATGTTGGGCAGGTTTGGCAATTGGCGGTCAAATTAAAAAAACCACGCAACTACCGTAATCCCGGCAGCTCCAATTACGTGCAAACCTTGTCTGCACGACATATTGACTGGACGGGTTATATTCGCAATGGAAACAATGCATTAATTAAAGAACAGTCACCTGTAACCTGGTTGCAAATTCGTGAACGCTTGGGAAATGCTTTGACGCAAAAAGCACCAGACAAAAGAACGGCCGGAATTTTAGAGGCATTAACGTTAAACCTGACAACCCACGTAGGCCAGGAAGAATGGGAATTATTCAGACGCACAGGAACCACTCACCTATTCGGTATTTCAGGAGAACACATTGCCTTGGTATCGGGATTAGTTTTTTTTATTGTGCGTACTTTATGGTCGCTCAGTGTACGTTGTTGTTTGCTCGCACCAGCCCTATCTATTGCCGGGGTTGCCGGATTTGGGATGGCTTTGTTTTATTCTTTCCTGGCGGGTTTTGAACCACCGGTTCAAAGAGCATTGATCGGGTGTTTTTTTTATACTTTATATTGCCTGGGAATACACAGATATACCATCTGGCAGATATGGCGCTATGCGCTTTTTGGTGTTTTATGTCTTGAACCTCATGCGGTATTCATGCAAGGCTTTTACTTTTCTTTTCTGGCCGTCGCCTGTTTACTCCTTACGCAACAACGCTTTGGATTAAAAGGAATCAAAGGAAATCTTGCCTTGCAATTAAGTTGTCTCGTTGGTTTGATGCCCCTGACCTTGTATTGGTACTCCTATGGTTCTATTAACGGATTTATCGCTAATTTGTTTGCAATTCCACTGGTGGGATTTCTTATTGTTCCTTTGGCATTGATAATGCTTATAGTGAGTTCATCCAGTTGGTCTGGCCTGTTAATGTACCCTTTATCCTGGCTAGTTTCGCTCTTGTTTCATCTGCTCAGTTGGACGGAACAATTGGCTGGAATCAATATTATCTGGTCATTAAATTCAATAATATCCGTGCTGTCTCTAATGGCTGCTTTATTGATTTGGATCATACTCCCAATAAAACCCTTGAAATACCTGGCCATAATATGGATCTTGTATCCTTTTGTTCCTTACAAAGAAAGCATAAAACAAGGAGAAGCTTTAATTCGAATTCTGGATGTAGGTCAGGGATTAGCTGTAGCCATTCAAACTCAAAATCACATAGCGCTCTACGATACTGGCGATCAGTTTTTTCAAGGCAGTGACTTGGGGAAAATGGTTGTTCTTCCTTTCCTTAACGATGTTGGTATCAAAAACATTGACGCCATAGTCATCAGCCATCCAGACAGAGATCATCTTGGAGGACTGGATTCAATTGAACAAGAAATCAAAGTAGAGCAATTAATTGTCAATGATCCCCAATTTTATCACCGGGGTTTAAATTGCCATGATTATCCAGAATGGGAATGGGATAAAGTCCGTTTTCGTTTTTTTCCAATTCATGATGATTTTAATGACAAAAATAATAATTCGTGTATTTTACAAGTCAGTACCTCAACCAGCAGCATTTTATTTACCGGCGATATTGAAAAAACGGCGGAAGATTATCTGGTACGCACTTACGGTGAGGAACTGGCCTCAGATGTGTTAGTGGTTCCCCACCATGGCAGTAAAACATCGTCTTCTTATCGGTTTTTACTGGAAACAGCTCCGTTGTATGCCATTGCCTCGCTGGGATTTGCTAATCGCTTTCATTTTCCTCATAACAGAACCCTGGACAATATGAAGTCTTTGCATATTCCATTTTACAGAACAGATGAATGCGGTATGGTTCAAATAAAACTACCATCTCATGGAATACTCAAAAAACCCTCGTGTTATAGTGGAATAAAATAACATAAGAGCTGCAAATGATTCAAAAAAAGAGCAAAACTTGCTAAACTCTCCACCCTTCTTTATTTTTAATGAGCACCATGACCAAATCACGCAATTCCATTCTTTTTCTTGGACTTCTCTCCGCTTTTTCTTTGGTGACGTTTGATTTATACCAACCATCGATTCCTCACATTACCCGTTTATTTCAAACAACCCCCTACCTAAGCCAACTGACTTTAAGTATTTATCTGTTTGTTTTTGGCATCACGCATCTTTTTTGGGGACCACTAATTGATCATTTTGGACGACGGGCCATACTGCCCGGAAGTTTGTTGCTTGCTTTGCTTGGTAGTGTAGTCTGTATTTTTGCACCCAATATCACCACGTTGATATTAGGACGCACCATTCAAGGATTTGCTTTATGCTGCTCCAATTTAATTGCTTTTTCAACATCCAGAGACTTTGAAGATGAAGTGGAACGAGCAAAAATACTCTCCTATATTTCCATGATAGTATCCGCCTCCCCCATATGTGCTCCAGTTATTGGTTCTCTGGTTTTTTGCTATTTAGGATGGCAATTTAACTTTATCTTGATGGCCATAATAGCTCTGATTCTCTACATTCAATCACGGCGAATGCTGCTTGAATCACCCTTCTGGAGCCCGCCAAAAACAGCGTTTAAACCAGGCAAGATATTCAAAACCTACAAGACATTACTTGGTGATTCGTCTTTGTGGTCTTCTGCATTTATTATGATGTTCAGTTTTACGGCAGTGATGCTTACTGTGATTAATTCATCCTATCTGATCATTGATGTCCTTGATTTTTCGCCTTTAGCTTTTGGTATTATTTTTATATTCAACGGAGTTAATATCATCGTAGGAAATTATTTGGGCATTTGGCTCAGAACCTGTTTCAAGATGACCACAACGATTTTTATGGGGAATGGATTGATTATTCTCGGTGGAATGGCAATGTTACTGTGCACCGAATTGTACGGTTTCAGTCTGGAAGCCTTGTCTTTTGCGCTAATTTGTAATTTAGGGATCAGCGTCAGTGCTGCACCAACAATGTCCCTGGCACTCTCTGATTTTAAAGAAAATGCCGGTATGGCTACAGCGTTTATAAGCACCATTCGTCTTTTGGGCTCCTCCATTTTATCCATGATGGTCGCTTATTTCCTAACAAAAAATATTTATGCGTTACCCATAGGATTAATGTGTTGCGGTATATGTGGCTTTTATTCTTCATGGTTGTTTCTACAACATATAACACGTACTGAAAACACACCGATAGAGAAAATAAAAGCAAGCGCTTGATTAACGGGGTTTCATTCAGCCCACCCCTGATTATATGGTTGCCCGCTGGTGCGGGCATGACGAATTTTTTTTGGGGCATGTACAGAAAAGACTTTAGAAAAACTGTTTTATATTTGAACTGATTTATGGTACTCTAAGGCCTTATTTTCAAGCCTAAGCAACGCAATGACACCTGACCAATCTGTAAATCAAAGTAACGAATTCCCGCAAACGTTCGCTCAATTGCCTATAAGACAAGAATTACTCAAAAGTATTGCATCCTTAAATTATGAGGTCATGACCCCGGTACAAATGCAGACTCTGCCACTTATTCTCGATAATGTGGACGTCATAGCCCAGGCAAAAACTGGTAGTGGAAAAACAGCCGCTTTTGCATTGGCGCTTCTTAATCAGTTAAAAATTGAATTTTTTGGTGCCCAAGCACTTGTTCTTTGTCCTACCCGTGAGTTAGCAGATCAAGTAAGCCAGGCGATAAGAAGAATTGCCTGCATGATGCCTAATGTGAAAATCATCAATCTGTCAGGTGGTATTCCTATGAAACCGCAACTGGATTCATTAAGACACGGAGCGCATATTATCGTTGGGACACCAGGCCGAATTTTAAAACATTTAAATAAAGAATCACTGAATCTTGCCAAAGTAAAAACATTGGTTCTCGATGAAGCAGATCGAATGTTGGATATGGGCTTTCTGGATGACATGAAGACCATCATTTCTGCATGCCCAAAATCACGACAAACATTGCTATTCTCAGCGACTTATCCTGACGAAATTAAATCCCTATCGCAACAATTCATGCGTAATCCCCAAGAAGTGTTCATCGCAACGCCCAACACTGAGTTGCCTATAGAGCAACAATTTTATGAAGTGAACAAACAATCCAGTAAATTTCCCTTGCTAAAGGCCATGTTATTACACTATCAGCCAAGTTCGGCAATAATATTTTGTAATACCAAACAACAAACCGCCGATGTTACCGAACAATTGATAGAGGAAGGCTTTAGTGCCATAGCCTTGCATGGTGATATGGAACAAGTCGACCGTGATCTCGCCGTTCTCCGCTTTGCGAATCACAGCTGCTCCCTTCTGGTTGCAACTGATGTTGCCGCTCGTGGCCTTGATATAAAAGAACTGCCTGCGGTAATAAACTATGATTTGGCCTTTGATCACGATGTTCATATCCACCGCATAGGCCGGACAGGAAGA
The DNA here is from genome assembly GCF_001467535.1 of Legionella worsleiensis. Lineage (GTDB taxonomy): Bacteria > Pseudomonadota > Gammaproteobacteria > Legionellales > Legionellaceae > Legionella > Legionella worsleiensis. Next base: position 25,039 of record NZ_LNZC01000031.1, on the reverse strand, counting down.
GCGGGTAATAAAGGATTGGCTTTAAGTATTACTACCCCCGCAGACGCCTCGCGGGTTTGTGCTATTGAAGATCAATTAAAGCAACCATTAACCTGGGGAAATACTACTGAATTATTAAACAGTAAAGGTCACATAATTATCCCTGAGATGATCACCCTATGTCTCGCTGCAGGAAAAAAAGACAAAATAAGACCAGGGGATATCCTGGGAGCACTCACTAAAGATGCCGGACTTGATGGCAGTAAAATAGGAAAAATTGATATTTCATTATTCAATTCTTATGTCGCCATCCATCACAGCCAGGCAGATCACGCACTCAAGGCATTAAAGAATGGTACGCTTATCAAAGGGCGTAAAATTATGGCGAGAAGCATGAAATAAATGAAGCACATCATCAGTGATCTGCCCAACCATTCATGCCAAAAAGTACTATAATTAAAACAGGATAAGTATTTAGGAGAATCATCATGACTACCCTGTTTTTGGCAACAGTGATTGGGTGGTACCTCGTTATTGTTAGCCTTTATTCATTGTTTTACTATCAGCAACTCAAATCCATTGCGGCTGAAATTATGGGACAAAAAGGATTGTTTTTTGTACTGGCTATAGTAACTTTGATTTTAGGTTTGCTTCTGGTTGCAAGCCATAATATTTGGGTTATGAGTTGGCCTGTACTCATTACAATCTTTAGCTGGATGGTCTTAATCAGCGGTTTAATTCGCATGTTCTGCCCTGATACGGCAGATAAAATGAGGCAATCCTTCATGGATGATCCTATAAAAATGCGCATTGCCTCTTTAGTATTTCTGATAGTAGGTCTGTTCTTATTAATGCAAGTCTATTACCCATTAATTTAAGATTAATGAAATGAAGCCGTGATGGAAGACGTCACGGCTTTGCTTTTGCCAGACCATAGCTATAATACGTCATCACCGTTAAAGACTATTGAAATTTAAATAAAAATTTCTGCATTTTGACTGACCAAATCATCCCAACTTAGAGAAATCCTCTCATTAAACACTGTACCATTTCCCAGAGCACCCTACTGCGTTCGAGAGGACGATCTTTTAAGACTGCAAAATGGATGACTAATTGCAAATTTAAGGTAATATAGCTCTATAGAACAATTGGCTTGCAACAAATCAAAGTAGCTCATCTTCAATTTTGCAAAAAAGCCAGTATACAAATATCTGCATTAGATTTTGGAAGTAAGGATGCACCTGACTCAGCATACGCTAAAAATACCGAAAATCTTTAGTCCGCATGTCTTTGTCGAATGGGGTATTAAACTTGCTTTTCTTCTCATTCTGCTTTTGGTTATTGTTCCCTTCTCTCCTAAAATGCCAGCACCTGGACTTGATGCCTCCTGGGCTTTAGGACTTAATCAGGCTGTTGCTCAGGGACTTTCATTCGGCAAAGAAATTATTTTTACCTTGGGACCTTATTCAGCCATATACACTAAATTTTATCATCCTTTAACTGATCTGATGATGATAGGAGGAAGCATCTATCTGGCATTGTCTTTCTGGCTTTGTATTGTTTTACTCATGCAAGGCGTCAAATGGCGATGGTGTTTTGCTTTTGCGGTACTTATTTTTGGGATGATTTATGCCAGAGACTCATTATTTTTTGCCTACCCATTAATCATGAGCTTGGTATGTTTTAAGAATATGGATCCTCATACCAACAGTTCTTATTCGATACAAAACAAATACCTTTTGCTCGGCATTTTGTTTGCGCCTCTTGGTTTATTGTCTTTAATTAAAGGTTCGTTGTTACTGTTAAGTAGTGCCGTTTGTCTTCTTTGTTCTTTATTTTTTGCCTTACACAAACAGAAAAAAATGGCGTTTATTTGTTTTATCTCACCACTGGCCTCGCTTGTTGTATTCTGGATTATCGCAGGGCAATCCATTATTCACATCCCCGCCTACATCTATAATTCAATGGTATTAGCCACGGGCTTTACTGAAGCTATGGCAGTTGATGGCGATAATAAAGAAATCGTTCTGTACTTGCTTTCTTCTGGTCTTATTGGATTGGCTATCATAAAACAAAAACATACAACTCATCTTATGCGATTTTTTTATTTCAGTATTTTTTTTCTTTTTCTTTTTCTTTCCTTTAAAGCGGGTTTTACCCGTCATTTTGGCCACTCATTTATTACCGGCACATCCATTCTGATTGCAGCATTGCTGCTTCCCTTTTTGTTTCATTCAAAATGGGTAGTAGTCGCCTTGATTACCTCCTTATATACAACCTGCTATATTGACGGCCAGCATACCAAAATTTCATTGCTTAATAATTTTATCTCAACCTACACCGCCTCATGGTACGGACTAAAAAACCGGATTCAGGATCCCAATTGGGTTAAAGAAAATTATCGTGTCACCATGAGCTATCTGCGCAATCAATCCTCACTTCCTGAACTAAAAGGCACAGCAGACATTTATTCTTATGATCAAAGTTACTTATTTGCATCAGATGCAATCTGGTCTCCACGCCCAATATTTCAAAGTTATTCGGTATTCACTCCAGCACTGGCCGAAAAAAACAAACAACATATTTCAATTCAGCATGGCCCTGACGTCATAGTGTTTCGTTTACAACCCATAGACGATCGCTTTCCTTCTTTAGAAGATGGAGTCAGTTGGCTGGAGTTCTTGAATAATTATCATCCTGTTCAACTGGTCGACCATTTTTTACTTTTAAAAAAGAATGAGCATCCCCTAATCGATAATACACCAGAAACGATAACCACTGAACGGCATTATTTGGGAGAAATTATCCAGTTACCCCAATCAAAGCATCCTGTATTTACTAAGCTAATCATAAAACCAACCCTTTGGGGAAAAATTGCGACAATCTTATTTAAACCTGCTCCTCTTGAGATTAGTGTTGTATTACATAATGGCAATAAAAGGCAATTTCGCATGATTGCCAATATGGCACAATCAGGTTTTTTAATTTCGCCATTAATCGAAGAAACCGCCGAGTTTGGTTTATTATTCAGTAACAATCCTTTTTTAGAGAATAAAAAAGTTAAATCCATCACGCTAACAACAAGCAAAAAGAACGCAAAGCACTGGCAAAGCGAATTCACCATCAGTTTTAAAAACATTACCAACCAAACCCATCATCAGATATAAAAATGTAACTTATAGAGCTTTGCCTTTTCACTATGCGCTGCGTGGGGGGAGAGTGATGAATGGGGGGATTTAATGGTATTGCGAAGCGACCTTATTATTAAAAAAAACCTGAAAAAAATTAAGTACTAAGGGAGTTATAAAAACATGAATTATTTATTAATAATTGGCTTTTATGTTTCAAATAAGTAAAGAAAGATCTGCGAAAGAAAAAAATGAACTAAAATTAGGCTCTTTTTTCACTGACTAAGTTCTGTGTAATACTGATGGCAAAGAATACCAAAAAGAAATACAAACTCTCTGAAAAAATGCAACGTTTGAAAAAACACATTCTTAATCTGCTCTCAGAAAAAAAAACCTTTATGGAAAAAGTGCACGAACGCAGCAAATTTATCGCTTTAATCACATTAGGTATTAATAACGCATTCAATATAATTGTCGCCCTTTTTCGCTCGTTTAAAACAATACCTATCATAGGGGGGATTTTCCAAACTATTGCTGCAATTCCTATGGTCATTAGCCTCATTTCTGACCCAACAATTACCCTCAAACAAAAAGCGCTAGGTGGGATATTGTGTCTCACTATAGGCGCTGTCGCACTTGCTGCATTTTTTCTTTTAAATGTGGCTGTTATGATATTTGCTATTATTGGTTCGTCTCTCTTTACCCTGTTTTTGGGATACGAATCTATTTCCCTATTAATGGATAAAATTGATAGTTCTAAAAACTATCATGAACAAAAAGAATTGAGATCATTGATAGAAAGCAGAAATTACCCTGATGGTGACGAATACAATGAACAGCTTGAAATTCGTGCTGTACAACTCAATTATATTCTTGCGAGAAAAAGCCTAAAAAAAGAAAGAAAAACCCTCCTTAAAGAAGAATTAGAGTTCATTAACGCCATTTTAGAACAGAAGAAAATCATCATTGGCGCCAATACTGCCAACAAAGCAGCCAAACTCGCAAAACTATATAAATCTCACCAACTTCAATTAGAACAATTAACGAAAATACTTGCCGAAAAATTACCGCTAGTTACTGAAGAAATAAATGACGATGATGAGTTACTCCAGGAAATCCACGCCATTCAAATGGCCATTTTGTCTACTAGAAAAGACATAGCCAATATAATAAAACCACTTGCTGAATATGATTTTGAGTATACCTTAGCCAAAGGTAAATTAGGATTATCCCTCTCTTCATTAACAATCAACACCATAACCACAATCATTTCTATCCTGATCTTGCTAATTGGAATGGGTGTCATAACAGCTCAACCAGTGTTATTTCCTATCCTGATAGCTATCGATACAACCTTTGCGGTTTTAGGCTTAATGCGATGGATAGCTGAAAAAGTAACTCTGCACGAAGAACAAAGCCATCAAAGAAAAAATGAAGAACGCCAAAAAGAGGGCATCCTGATTGAGGCACTTTGTGCCTATGAGTACGCTCTTGAAAAAAATAATGCGGCTGCACCAGAAAATTCAAACCCTACTGTGCCTGATTACGTAATAGCCAATACCGCAAAAGCGGATTCCGTTAAGCACAATAAATCACTTAAGTTCTTCGACAAACAAGAAGAAAAGCCTGCATGTCAAGCCGCAGACCTTTTTGTAGTCTTTGACGAAAACGACATTCTGGCAAACATGCCATAAAAATTTTTGACACGATGATTACATTCTTTGCACCATAAATTGCGGAACTGGGGTAACTATACCGGCATGATCAAATTGGTTCTTGATGCGCTCCTGTAAGTAATTCCGTGTTGCGGATATATCGGCAGTTCTTACCCAAACCATGAACTTGAGATCAAGTGCTGAATTGGTAAAATTATTAATACTGACGACGGGTTCGGGATCTTTTAAAACCTGTTCACAATTAAAGGCTATCTCCAACAACATCGATTTTACCTGACTAATATCACTCTCATAAGCAATGGCGACAACAATATCAAGACGTCTGGTCGAAAAGTAACTCAGATTGGTAATTTCAGATTTTATCATGGCCTCATTAGGGATTCTGACCAGCTTGTTATCTGATGTTTTAAGTTTGGTCGAGAGTAAATCGATAGAATCCACGACACCGCTGATTCCTTTAACTTCTATTGAATCGCCCACTTTAAACGGTTGTTCGAATAATAAAAATATGCCGCTTATCAAGTTCGACGCCGCTGTTTGCGAAGCAAAACTGATTGCCACAGTAAAAACCCCTGCAGCCCCCAATAAAACGCTCAACTTAAACCCAACTTGCTGTAGACTGGTCACTGCAAAAACAGTAAACACACCATAGTAGATAAACCTTCTGATCAACATGGTTTGATGACGAGAGAACCGTTTACTCAATGCCCGTTCAACCAATAAACCCAGTTGTTTTGCAAAAAAGTAGCCCACAACAAATAAACACAATGCACAAAGTATGTTGACTAATTTGTCTGGATTAACAAAATAACTTAAAAAACTACTCCACTTTAATTGTTCCATGAAACATCGACCTCATCTCATTTGTTGATTATAATCAAAAGCAATTTTTACAACAAAACGCTCTTGCAAAATTCTATCAGATTTATTTGTTCCAGCATAAAAGGATGAAATGAATACAATACCCCTCCAGAAGAGATGTGAATGGGTCGGACTTAATAAACCGCATTACGAACACTATCACGATACCGAATGGGGGGTTCCCGTTCATGATGACCAAAAACATTTTGAAATGTTACTTCTTGAAGGCGCTCAAGCGGGCCTGAACTGGGAAACCATCTTAAAAAGACGGGATGGTTACAGAGAAGCCTTTAAACAATTTAATCCCGAACTGGTTGCCTGTATGTCTGACGAAGAATTAAACATTCAATTAACTAATCCTCAAATTATTCGCAACCGCCTCAAGATACAGTCAACTCGCAAAAATGCCCGTGTCTTTTTAACAATTCAACATGAATTTGGTTCATTTGATGCTTATGTATGGCGTTTTGTTGCGGGTAAGCCTCAAATAAACCGCCCCAAAAGCCTAAAAGACATCCCGGCTAATACTGCCGAATCCGATGCTCTGTCCAAAGATCTAAAAAAAAGAGGAATGAGTTTTGTTGGCTCAACGATTATGTATGCTTACATGCAGGCTGTCGGTTTGGTAAACGATCATACTGTTGATTGTTTTCGTGCCCAGGATGTTATAGGTTAAAGTAGGTTTAGTCACTACAGAATAAAAAGCGATTATGAGAATCATTTATGCATAACTTGATGTTAATTTTTTTAGCGTTCCTGCTCGTTCTGCTCAATGCATTCTTTGTTGCTGCAGAATTTGGTATGGTTAAACTCAGAGCAACTAAAATTCAGACCATAAAAATTCATTATGGATTGCGTGGGCGCATCCTGGCGCAAATTCATCAGCAATTAGACGCTTATCTATCTGCCTGCCAGTTAGGAATTACTCTTGCCTCTCTAGGATTAGGCTGGATAGGTGAACCCGCCTTCGCTCACTTATTGGAACCGGTATTCGTCTATGCAGGCATCACCTCATTGCAAATCATCACCTTCAGTTCATTCCTGGTTGCCTTTACCCTTATCTCTTTTCTACACATAGTAGTTGGTGAATTAATGCCTAAATCTCTGGCCATCAGACAATCAGTCATTATTTCTCTCTGGACTGCAATCCCACTTTACGCTTTTTACTGGATTATGTATCCAGTAATTTGGACCTTAAACAGCTGTTCTAATTTTTTTCTTTCACTTCTGGGATTAGACAATTCGAGTCATCATGAAGGAATATACTCCAGTGATGAACTCAAACTAATCTTGAGCGGTAGCCATCTGCATGGTGATTTGGATAAAGACGAGCGGGAAATACTCGAACATACTCTGGATTTAGCCGAGCTTAATGTGACTGAAGTCATGCGCCCTGTCGATGAAATGATGACATTAAATCACGATGAACCTTTTGCAATAATTGCGCAAAAAATTCTAAAAAACCGATTCAGCCGTTACCCGGTATTCGATAAAACACAAAAAGATATGGTTGGCGTCATTCACGTAAAAGACGTGTTCGCTGATTTATTAATGCAAAAAGAAATAAACACCATAACACCGTATATAAGACCCATCCTAAAAGTATCCCACAAACTACCAGCAATGGATTTATTACGTAAATTTAAAGCAGGAATGCCCCATTTTGCTCTGGTTTACAAGAATAAAACAACCTTACTTGGATTTGTTACTTTGGATAACCTGTTGCATGTCATGATAGGCCGGATTAAAGATGAGTTTCATAAAACACACGATGATTGGATAAAAAATTCGGACGGTACAATTACAACTAAAGGAGATTGCTCGCTCTATTCCTTGGAAAGAGCCTTGGACTGCGACATCACGTTGACTCCTGAAGAGGAAGAGCTGAATACTTTATACGGTCTTATCATTACTCGTCACGGAAAACTGCCCAAAGAAGGCGAAGTCATTCAGTTTAATGAGTTTTCAGCCTGGGTTGAAAAAGTTCAGGATTCATCCATAGTACAAATTAAAATAGTACCTATAGCACAAAAAACATCCACAGATATCCTGCCAAAAATGACATGATGCCTTTATTGTGCCTTATTTTTTAAAAAATGCACGATTTCACTATTCATGTCTATTGCATTGGAGGAATGTCTTATCGTATTGCAAGTAACGATTGTACGAACACCGGCAGCTGATAACTTTGCAAACGCATCCTGGACAAAAAGAGCATGCACACCAATGCATACGGGCGCTGGAAGTTTCAAACGCTGCAAAATCCCCACCGCCTCAATCATGGTCTTGCCCGTGGAGATGATGTCATCAATTAACACAGGTGTTTTATCGAGATAACGATCGAGTTTTGGAATAGAGATTTCAACAGCATGATCTCCCTTTCTGTGTTTTTCTAAAACGACAAAAGGGGCCCCTGCTTCATCAGCAATATGGTGTACCCATTGTCTGCTCTCTTCATCAGGTCCAATAAGTAATGGTTTTTTGATGTTATTTTTTATCCAGCGTGCAATTGGTAGAGCCGCATGCAGTACTTGGGTAGGAATCTGATACAGCTCATTTAAAGAATGCCAACGATGTAAATGAGGATCTACAGTAATCAAGCCATCAAAGTAATGTGAGATGAGTCTGGCAAAATATTGTGATGTAATTCCCTGACCTGATTCAAATACTTTATCCTGACGCATATAAGCAAGATAAGGCGCAATCAAAACTACCTTACTGGCTCCTAAGGATCTCGCCGTTTCGGCTGCAAATATTAATGGCGCTATTTTAGGATTTGGTGTATCCAAACTGGCAATTAAGAATACAGAACGACTCATAACCTCGGATTCGATTTTAATTACTGTTTCCCCGTCTGGAAACTGATGCGCAGAAAGTGTGCCCAATTCATAACCACAAACTGTGTGAATGTCACAAGCAAGCGCATCAAAATCAAATAAGGGAAACACCAGTGGTTTTTTATCCATTAACTAACCTCAATCTGGAAGATATCATGTTCCTGGTGCAAAAAATCAAGCGCATAATTTAATTGCCCTTTGGTCTGGGCATGCACTTTGAATAAAGGCTGGGATTTAGCAACCACGCTATGCAAGGGAACAAACAATTCAACGCCTGCGGCTTTTTCTTCAGGAGCTCCAGCCAATTTCGCAACACGAGCTATATGGCGGTTATCTATATTAATAATAGTACCGGATACAGTCGATTCTATGGTATGAGAAAATGGCGCTTTGGGAATGCTCCTAAAACCACCCTGTGCTTCACAAATTGCTTGAAACTTGGCCAAAGCCTTACCGCTGTCAAGCAATTCGGTAGCCAGGCTTAAACCCTGGCCTGGCTCTATGCCCCGATCAAACTCAAGGACTTGGCCAGCAAGAACCAAGGCGTGATCCCTTAAGCTTTGCGGCGCATTAGCATCCCTTTGAAGCACAGACAGTACATCAAAGGCCTCCAATGCTGGGCCTATACCTCGTCCTATGGGCTGAGCACCATCAGAAAATACAATTTTAATGTGCAAGCCAAACGCATGAGCTACTGTTTCCAGAAAATTTTTAAGGCGTTTTGCTCGTTCTATAGACCGGACTTTAGCGGTTGTTCCAATGGGCATATCAATAACAATATGAGTTGAACCAGCAGCAATTTTTTTGGACAAAATTGAGGCAACCATCTGTCCTTCGCTGTCTATATTAGCCGTTCTTTCAATTCGGATTAACAGATCATCAGCAGGACTCAAAGCCATGCAACCACCCCAGACCAAACATCCATTTTCCTTTTCCACCACTCTCCGCATTGTGGCTAAATCGAGATCAACACGAGTAAACACTTCCATGGTATCGGCTGTACCGGCAGGAGATGTGATGGCTCGTGATGATGTTTTTGGGATCATCAAACCGTATGCGGCAACAATAGAAACGACTATGGGCGTCGTTCGATTTCCGGGAAGCCCACCCACACAATGTTTATCAACAATAATCGATGCAGGCCACGTGACCCTTTGCCCTGTATCAATCATCGCTTGAGTTAAATCTATCACTTCTTTTAGAGACATTCGATCAGCTGAACTTGCAGCGATAAACATGGCAATATTGATATCGGATAATTGTCCCGAAATAAGATCTTCAATAATTTGTCGGGTTTCATTCGCTTTCAATTCATGGCCATAGATTTTAGAACGGATATAACTCAATGAATCAAGTGGCTTGGGATGATTAACCGTAATCGTATCACCAGGTTGTGCGGACAGTAATTCCCAGGCGTAACGTGACAGACTTGCTTCATTATGCCGCAATAATTTGGTCGCAATAGTATTTACAGTGGCAATAATGGAACGATCCTTCAAGCTCACTCTGACTCGAGACTGAGAATTAAATCCTTCCGATTTACATATATGACAATCTTCTCTCATGTAAATAATAGGGTCTTTAAATGTATCAATACCCAAATATTTCAAGGTCAAAGTAGGATATGCATCGCTCATCATAAGCTCGACTAAAGTGAATTAACAGGAATATCCGTATTCAGTTATTTCTCAGGAAATAACTCAACTTATAATAACAACAGTATGGCACAGTCCGTCCCGTAAAAAAAATACCATACGGTTGCAATATACTGATAATTGGCTACAGTAAAGAGTAGCATTTTATTATTTAACGGAGTAAACAATGAACAAAATACTGCCATCCATGCTCGCCATTTTTGTCTCAGGCCTTCTTATCACCACAGCTCACGCTGATGATGCCGGAGCAAAACAGTTAACAGGAACTCCCAGCGAACAAATTCAACAACTCAATTCACAACTACAAGCCCAGTTAATCCAAATTCAAAGCACACAAAAACAACAAATAGATGCCCTAAACGCCCAATTACAAAATCAGATAAAACAAATGCAAACGCAATTGCAGCAACAAATCCAGACAGTAAACTCCCAAACTCAGGATCAAATGCAAAAAATACAATCAACACTGCAAGATCAAATCAAGCAAGTCCAACAACAATTAATCCAAAGTAAAAATCAGTAATGTCTTTGTCCACTATATGGCACTGATTCTGTTCGTTGCATCACAGAATCAGTGCCTGGCGATACTGGATAAATTTTTGGTCCATGGTATAGTAATCCTCAGGTCAATTCACGTTATCAGACAACAGGCTCAGACATGTGCCTCTTAGTCTATGCTGCCTTGCTCGCTGTCTGCTCTATCAGACTCACACGGGTAGAATAGTTCTCAACCAAACAGCAATGACTTCTGTCCGATAACCCGTTCTTAACCCCCTGATATAAGGATTTGTTATGTGGGTGAAAATTCGTAATACCTTGGGACCGCTACTGCTTACTCTTTGCTGTCCTCCCTTTGTCATGCTGATGTGGTACACCAACACACAACTGGATGGTTCATTTACGCAATTATGGACCATGATAAGTCAAACAGGATTTTTTTCCACGCTATACACCATTTGGCAACCGCTCTTTTGGGGCACAAGCACGGCATGGATGATTATTGGATGTTTTGTGGTATTTGAACTGATCCTGATGCGCATATTGCCGGGAGCAACGTTTTATGGCCCCATTACACCAAAAGGAAATATCCCTGTGTACAAGGCGAATGGAGTATTGGCTTTTGTAACCACCATCACCACATTTTCAGTTGCCAGTTTTGGCTTAAAATTATTTCCAGCCACCATACTTTACGATAATCTTGGTGGTTTGTTTGCAGCACTTAATGTGTTTAGCCTGGTATTATGCCTCCTGTTGTATTTGAAAGGAAAATTCGCCCCCTCCTCTTCTGATGCCAGCAGCAGCAATAATGTAATATTTGATTATTATTGGGGTACAGAACTCTATCCCCAAATCCTGGGTTGGAATATTAAAAAGTTCATCACCTGCAGATTTGGCATGATGAGCTGGGGAATATTGTTACTTTCTTACTGCGCCAAACAAGTAGAATTGGGTGGCTTGACTAACTCCATGCTCATATCCGTTGCCTTGCAGCTCATTTACATAACCAAATTTTTCATCTGGGAAACAGGATATCTGCGCTCGCTGGACATCATGCACGACAGAGCTGGTTTTTATATTTGTTGGGGCTGTATGGTTTGGGTTCCTTGCATCTACACCTCCCCCAGTATGTACCTTGTTCTCCATCCCATTAACCTGAGCTTTGGATGGGCAAGCGTGATCTTTATCTTGGGCGTAACCTGCATCATGATCAACTACCTGGCTGATAAACAACGGATGATGACCAGAGAAACGCAGGGTAATTGTCGAATTTGGGGTAAAAAACCCAAAACATTGGAAGCTCATTACACCACTGACCTGGGCAAGGCTGAAAAAACCCTGCTCCTTGCTTCTGGCTGGTGGGGCGTTGCGCGACATTTTCACTACGTACCTGAAATTGCAGCGACTTTTTTCTGGTCTGTTCCTGCGTTATTTACCCACTTTTCACCCTATTTCTATGTATGCTTCTTAACAATATTACTTCTGGACAGAGCTTTTCGTGATGACAAGCGATGTGCGCAAAAATACGGTAAAGACTGGGCTAAATATTGCGAGTTAGTTCCCTATAAAATAGTGCCATTAATTCTTTAATACGAAGTAATAACAAAAAAACGATAACGCCCCAAAATCTGCTGGTTGGGGCGAAAAGTTATTCGGCACGAAGTTTTTCATATCCGGCTTGTTTTTTAATATCTTTTTTTCTGATACAGTCATATATCGTGTGAAATTAACTACAAGGTCAAGGAATGATGAAAAAAATTTTAGTTATCGCTATGTGTTTTTTTAACCTTGCCGGATTTGCCTGTTCCAATGCTTTGCCAACAGATAATCCTGGTTTTTGTGCTTCGTTCAAATCAGCAGCAACGTGCTACTGCACCTCTTCTGGAATTCCTGCTGGCATGTGTCAAGATATGAATACCTTATACCGTAGGATGGTAGGTACTTTTGGTTCATTACAAAAAGCCTGCGAGTTCCAGCGTTACACCACTACCCAAGATTGCATGGATAACTGGAATTGTTATTTATTCGGTGGTACTGATTCACGCGGCAGATTATGCAGCGCTACCCGTAAACCCTGTCAATAACCTATTTAAATCAGAGTAAATTATTGTGTTTGAGAAACAGTTTTCTTTTTTTCTGCTTATGTCTTTAACGTTTATTTCATTAAGTTCTTATGCCAAATTAACGGGAACTGTTCAGAAACACCATCCCTTTTATGCAGGAGTGTCCGGCGGCTTTGGCTCCACCACTTGGAAAGGGTTGGTTCCTGATTCAAAAAATCAAAATATGGCTCTGATGATGTCCACCCCTACCGAAGTTAAAGAAGGTGGGGAAGTATGGGGGCTTTTTGCTGGCTATGAACTGAGCCCCTATTGTTCTATTGAAACAAGTTATTTGCGTTACCCTGATGCAACAGTTTATTTTGATCCGTTCAGTCTGTTCAGCTTTAATAATGACAACCGAATTGCGTTCACCTCTAAAACCGAAACAGTTAATTTGATGGGCAAAATAATGCTTGTCGTTCCCAATTCCCCCATCAAAATTTATTCAAGCGCCGGGATTGCTGAATTACACAGAGACGACATACTCGTTAACGAATGGCTTTTAACACCTTCTTTTGGCGCAGGGATCAATGTCACCTTGTCAGAACACTTAATGGCCGAATTAGGCGCTAATTACACAGCAGGATTTGGTGAGTCTCAACTGGAACCTACCTCATCCTATATGCCTTTTCTTTATTCCGTATCTTTGCGTTTGGGTTATTTCTTTTAAACAGTAAGTCCAAATAATTAATTCACGCAGTTCCGTACACTTTGATTGGATATGAGCTTTCTAGCCCGTTAAATATTCAAATATCTTATAATTTGTTCGATTTGTTTTTTTGAAGACTTCAAGCCATCAACAATTAGATCAGCCTTATCCTTAAACCTGCTGTCGTCAAATAAAGGTCTTGATTCATTCAAGTAACTTTCTAATTCGTTTAAAAGTTCTTCTTTAGATTTATCAGTATTTTTATAATCTCTCAGCACCCACCGACATAAAGAAACATCTAAGGGGACGTTAATATGAATCCAAGTATCAATATAATCTGCTGTCTGCCGGTGAAATCGACCTAATGGTGCATCAAAAATAATATATTGCCTAGGGTTAACAACGAGATTCTTTGCTGGGTGGATGATTGATTCCCCAGACTTAAGAGCTTTCAGAACCTCGGCTAATTTTGGGTAGTCCCATTCGGTATAATTTTCCCCTCTTTTGTACCAATCAATATAATCTTCAGGGCCTCTGGAAATCTCATCAAAATCATCCCAAGCGATAACGGGGCTTTGAAAATATTTTGCAAGCTCAATAGTTAAGGTAGTTTTCCCAGCACCCATATTTCCGCTAATACCAATGATATGAGGGTTTGTAATTTTATTCATTTTCTGTGAGATCTTTTGACAACTCTTCTTCTATCTGCTCTATAGTTGATAATGCTTTCTTAATGTTATCAGGCAGTGACTCATTAATCTTATATTCTGCAAGTCCAATTGGTTTAGTCATATCCATTTTTAACCTCTTCTGAATAAGAACGGGGAGAAGCCAATAATATAAGAAAAAGAAATAATATTATACAAACAACCAAATACGCTGAATTTATTTTCATAATATTCGTTATGTTCATATGTATGATTTTTCCAGTTATCAGTAGCATTCTTATCGACTGCGTATGAAAATTCGTTATGCACCAGACAAATTTATTGGAAATGCCTTAGATCTTACAACTGCTCTGAAACCATATGTTTTTGGGACACTGCTTGTTACATTAGGCAGATATATCCTTTGTTGTGGAACACTTTATTCTGTTTTATTCTGTTCTATTCTCCGCCTCGTCATACACTTCGTTCTTATTCCTTTTACCAACAGCTATAAGGGGGGAAGTCGGGATATGTGTGTAAATAGGTCACTTCGAAGTTTCAATGGCATTTAACCTCTTGCTGTATATGGATTATAGGCAATTATCATAGAAAATAATTTACCATCCAAAAAAAGCAACAATATAGTCCAGTTTACGTTCAACTCTATCAGAGTTAAGACATAAGGTGGTATAAATTGAACGAATTGTTCTACTGGCAATAAAAATGGTCTATAGCCCATAAGCAGCAAGGGATATAGACTGTATGAATTATGAAAAGTCCTATTTTGACACGTATCCCGACTTCCCCCGATATAGACACATAAATACTCACATACCGGGTCAGGTGTTAGGAGAAAAAAGCGAAAGTATAGTACAATGTAAGGATAATCACGATATGAGTTATTTATGGCATCGACACAAACCGATTTAATTGAAAATTTGCATAATGATCTCTACGAATCGATGGATTTTGTAACGACTAAATTTATAGCCATATCAGAAGAGATAAAAAGTTATATTGTTTCTTATCAAAATTATAAGCTAATAGATCGAAAAGCATATAGTAACCCAAAAAACCCATTCGAAACTGTTGAAGATATTATTATATTTTTACGAAAAAATATTTCAGATAGTGTCATAAAAGAATTCGATGATATTCAACAACCAATTATTCAAGAATCACACAGGATGGCAGTTATTTTTGTATTTGAAGTCGTCGATGGTCAAGTTGTTGATACAAATGAATTGTCTCGAGAAATAAAAGAGTCTATTAATGATAAATTTAGTCAAGTAATTTATAAGGACGGAATGGGGCATATGGATTTGGGCAATAGATTACCATCTGGTGTTTTATTTTATGTTCCAATGACAGATATAAGCCACTTCGAGGACTTTATAAACTCTTCTGGAACTTATATATGCATGCCGAGGCAAATCAGCATGTCTATTGCAATTGAAACATGTGAATTTGAAGCTTTTAATAAATTAATCAGACAAGAGGATGTTAGAGTATTGACCACGATCAGTCCTATAAAACATTCTTCTAAAATTGAGATCATCTTGACAATTCCGATCGATATTAGCGTTAAAATGTATGAAATTATGCTAGCAAGTTTATGGGTTGAAATGATTTATTGCCCTCCTGAGTTCATCCAGAAAGTAGATAACGATGAACTTGTTAACCGTGCCAAACAAAACGGTATTTTTATTCGTACTGCTCTTATAGAAAAAAATCAGAGTAACGCAATTGCACAATTGAGATCAGACACTGTGTTGCGACATAGTACGTTTCGTATACCAGTTCACAGTTTTCGCGAATATAAGGTGCATAGCAAATTTTGGGAACTTGTTCCCGTTATTGATGGTTATTGCTATATAACAACATGGCAACTTGCATGTATAACTGGAAATAAACCAATTATTGAATGCCTGGATAATTTTGGGGTAACACCTGAATCGATTGATAAAAATTTGCTCGAAAAGATTGATTTGTTTATTTTAAAGGCTGGCTCACTTCCCCTGACATCTGAGTTTTTCTCGGCTCATGACTCAGCTTTGACCCATGCGACTCAACAAATGCGATTATTATATTTATGCTTCGGACAGATATTCAGTGATGTGCTTCCCCCCATAGCCAGGACTGGTGTTTTGGGTGAACTATTGAGTTCTATTGTTGATGACACTAACCTATTAAATTCCCAATCATCAACTACTCCAAGCCCCCTTTAAGACTATACTTATCGCAGTCATCACATAATAGAGAACTTGATGGAAGAAAAACGGGTAAGAATTAAAAAAATAATCATCTTTGATTATCAGATAAAAGAGGATATTGATTGCTATGTAAATGGAATTGTTGAGCATTCAAATGAAATTTTTATGCTTTTTACTATGGATCTGCTTTATAAAAATGCTTGTTTGAATCTGAAGTATTCAGAATATCTTAAACAATTTGATTATCCTGACGTGGTCAAGCAATTTCGGACACACCAGTTAAGCAACTTTTATTAAAATCTGTTCTTCATCGGGGGAAGTCGGGATACGTGTCAAAATAGGACTTTTCATATTTCATACAGTCTATATCCCCTGCTGCTTATGGGCTATAGACCATTTTTATTGTCAATAGAACAACTTGTTCAATTTATATCACTTCATGTCTTAACTCTGATAGAGTTGAACGTAAACTGGACTATATTATTGCTTTTTTTGGATGGTAAATTATTTTCTATGATAATTGCCTATAATCCATATACAGCAAGAGGTTAAATGCCATTGAAACTTCGAAGTGACCTATTTACACACGTATCCCGACTTCCCCCCATCTACGGTCTGATTATCACGATTACTAGACTTAGTGGAAAATAATCAGACTGGGCATGACTGATAACCAACCACCAATATACTAGTGTGAGTAAACAGGAAAAAGAAAACTAATTATATATATGAATTTTAAATAGACAAGGGACTTATTTTTATCCGACCAGTTGATGTATTCATATTAATAGCATCTTTTATGAAGCTATCTAAATAATTAATATTTACTACTGGGAGGATAAAGGATAATACTTCCGATTCTTCCTCTCTTGACACAAACTTGAAATTATTACCTAATTTAACTTTATGCAAAACCCATCTAAACTCGTCAACTTCTGTTTTATCGGGATTGTTATAATCCACAACCCATATGCTAGCGTTTGTAACAATAACTGGAGTAATATAAGAAACACCAGAACTTGCACTTTGTATAAAAGCAGAAATAGCATCATTAATTTGTAATTGTGCTTTATAAAAATTATTTTCATCATCATTTCGGGAGCTTTTTTTCAACTCCTTAGTATTATTGTTAAAGAAATCCCCCGTAAACGTACAAAAATTTTCGCCTTCAAAACCCACCAGTCGGAAATTCGTGCCCTCGATATTACGGCGACGCATATCGGCCATATTATCTTGCTCAACAGACTCCTTAACCAGAATTAAAGCAGAAGAGCTATCAGTGCCTTTACACTCAATAATAAAATGCCTATCTACATACTTATTAGCAAGTAAATCGATTTCTAAAGACTCATCATTTAATTTCACTAAAACATTATGCTTAGTACAAAACCCATTTTTTTCAAAAATGCTCTTCGTTTTAAATTCCAGATTAAAACCATATTTATTAGCTGCAGTTTTTACTAACTCTTCGTCTATCACCCCAAACACCCCTATAAAATTGTTAGGCAGCATTTTCTATTTCAACAACCAATCCTAAATGATCTCGATCAATCATATCTTGCAAACAAAGTCGAACAAATTGCTTTTTAGAGTATCCTAGCAAATCAGCATATTCAGCAGCTTTTTTGGGACTAATAATTCTTCTTCCATGCTCTATGTCACATAAAACCTGTCTGGAAACTCCTAGCATTTTAGCAAATTCAACCTGACTTAACTCTTCTCCCTGACGAATTGCAAGGATAAAAGAACCTAAGGTCAATTTTTCGCCCATAAGATTTTCAAGATATTTCAATGTTTCTTGTGTGTCTTTAGTAATCATGTTTGTTCACCTCAATAATTTCTACAATTTCCATTTGCCCAGCTTTATCAATAATATAAATGGCACGATATGACTTTGATAATCTAATCGAACGCTACCCCTTACGATCTCCATATAAGGGCTCATCATGATATCCAGGTATTTTTCTAACCTCACTTAAACCATCATGCCCTACAGCATTAATCCATGCAGTTAATTTAGCTATAATGTGTTTAGGAAGTTTATTTAAGCTAGGTATTAATTTCTTCCTTAGCACAACATTATAAATTTCCAAGCTAATCTATTGTTATTGTTTTAAATATATTGTACACAAAAAACGTGTACAAATCAAGTTAATTGAAATATGTGGGGATAAAAACGGGGGGGATGTTTACTTTCCAGATATCACCGAATTAGAACACTTTGCATTAAACTGTTTTTTCCAAGAACAAATTCCATAGATTGCAAATGATGCAGCTAGAATTGTAAAAACATGAGATATGATCTCTATAATTTTTGCTGTACAATCCATTAACCGTTCCCCCTTTCGCAGCAGAAGAGGGTCAGATCTTGATTTTTGTTTTAAAATAGAGAAAGCAAAAAGCAAGATCTGACCCTCTATATTTGAAAATGCACTTAATTTAGAAGAGCTTGTTAACAAGGATGATAAAACTGTAGATGATACTGTAGCAATTGACTTTCAAATAGCCCGCTTTCGTAAAAAGATTGAAAAAGCTGAGAGACGAGGTCAAGATTTTATAAATAAGGATGAATTGGACGCAAAGCTTCGTGAAGAAATGAAATTTACTGATATGAGAATGACTATACGTGGCTACCAAAATGGTGGAATGGGAGGAGGTTACTTTCGTGAACCTGTTCCTAGAGATAGTCAACAGAAGCGACAAAATGCACTTGAATTTTTAGGCCTATTTACCCATAAAAGTGGTAATTTTTCCCAAAATGATACTGTAGTTAGTGAAGAGACCCCCTCTTTTAAAATAATTGGAAACTATAAACAACATATAAAGGCGGTGGCTATAATCATTTTATTATTTGTCCCCGCCTCTTCTAACGTAACGCTCCACTGATTTAGTCCCTTCCTGCAAATAAGAAAGTTCGTTAGGGCATAAACTCATACAATTTATACATGTAATCATAATTAGAAGAAATCTACTGATCCATCGTACTTTTCATCTGATCCGGGCATTTTTAAATAACATTCTTGCGCATTATTGCTAAAGTTATGCACAATATAATATTGGTCGTAATCGTCATCATTTGCTTTCTTGTTATCTAATAGAAATAACGTGGCACTAACACAACCGATACCAAACAATAAAATAAATGATTTTAAATGCTTATTAATGAAATAAGCTCATTCTCCTTGAAATGATAGATATCGTATTAGCCCCGTTTCTGTAATTTAACCCTGTTTAGCATTATCTCGCTAGGCTCTTAATTCATGCTCGATGGCTTGTCTAACAAATTCATTAAGCTTAATTCCTCTATCAATAGCTGCAATTGCTGCTTTTTCGTGTAATGACTCCCCAACTCTCACATTGAAAGTACCTTTAAATGGTTTCTCAGGATTAATATTTTCTTTTTCGCACATAAGGAGATAATCATCAACAGCCTCTTCAAAAGCTTTTTTTAATTCTACAGCACTCTCGCCCTCATAATTTATCAAAGCTTTAACAAACTCAACTTTTCCAAAGAGAATCAGATCATCTTCATCAAGATGAATTGAACCATGATAACCTTTATATTTCAGCATATCTTTCATAGTAGCCCTTCCTTCTTAAGCTGCTCAATAATTTGTTTCAACATATACATTTTTATCACAGGTTTGGGGTGTGGTTTATGAAGCAAAATCGGAGAGTATATTTCCGATATAAATCTCACACGCGAGCCACTGGTTTTTCCAACGTTGCTCTCCTTATACCCAAAAGAAAGTAATAAGCTTTTCAACTCCTCCCAAGTAAAATCTGTGGGGCGAGTTATTAATCGTTCTTTTAATTTCTCTTTTTTTGTCATTATAAAGCCACACTTTTCTTTTTATAGAGTATATCATGTTAATGAATTTTCGCAACTAATTTCAGTTGCAAGTAGAAGTTAATTAATCGGGGGATTTATTTACGTCCCTACTCTTCTCTTTCCGCCAACATAAAATTAACAAGTAATTAGTAAATATATGTGGTTAACCAATCAAAGTTAAGTTACGTCTTATTCTTATGAGATAGATAACAATCAAGTATAAAAAATGCTGGTAGGGTATGCTAGGGTCATCTACTGATGAGCAAAATTTAAACTTGCAACAGGATGACCTCAAAAAAGCCGGTTGTAAAAAATTCTTTGTAGAAAAAATGACAAGTAGCAAAATTGATCGCCATGGCCGACCTAGGTCTATATATACATTCATCCACCTCTTCCACACGACCTCTTAAGGAACCATTTTTGATAAATGCATATATTTATATTTTTTAATCAGGGCATTATGTTCAAATACAATTCTAATTGGTATGGTTGATGAAGAACTTTCTGCCTCGTTTTTTTTAAATACTTTAAATCCATCAAAATAGGTAAGATTTCCTTTGCTAAGAGCTTTTTTCCCCATTTCAAGAATATGTTTTTTGCGCTTGGTGATTTTTGGTTCAATTTCTGCCCTTATTTCAAGGTGCATCTCCCATAGCTTATCTATATAAAACCTAAGAAGTGATGTAATATCTTGTTTATCCGTACCTTTTGCTTTTAATAGGTTGTTGATAGAATCCTTTCTAATTTTATCCATTACAGGGTCTTCATTTCCTTCCTGGCTATAATACTCATAGAAGTCATTATCACTTTTTAAACTAGATAAGATTACAGTGGGTTTAAGTTTTGTTACGTGATACTCGTCTCCATCAACCTCCTTTATACCATTTGAAATTTCGAATGCTGAAGCAGCAAATCCATAGTGTTGAGTATAATGTCGTAGTTCACTCATGAAGGAAAACACCGTACATTTTTTTAAAAAATCAGTTCTTTTCTGGTTAAAGATGTCCCCTTTATTTTTAATTAATTTTATATTCCTATTGCTGTACTGCATGTAATTATAAATACTTGCTAAGGTGTTGGATATACGTTGGTTCGCATGAATTCTAATACTGCCTAATTGTTGCTCATCAATTTGCTGCACACTTTTTTGAAGTGAATCTTCAAAAATATATGTTTCATAATCAAAGTGATTTAAAATTGTTATATGAAGTGCTTCCTCAAATTGTAAAGCAGCTAAAATCTCATTCTTGGCAAAAACAAGCCCATCATAATCTCTTTTATTTATTTCTACTTCATTGTTTGACCCTAATAAGGGAGAGATAAAATACTTGGTATTATTAAAATTCATTTAATTTCCTTATAAGCATTTATATATAGTTTGGCCTCATATCCACCTAAATCATAAATTTACAGAATCGTCCGTATGTTAGCAGAGTGGAGTTATTCCATTTTTCTACTCTGTCACCCAACGACAATCAACTAATTAGTTAATAAATCTGGTTAATTTATCTTCGTTATGAAATAAAATATTTATGAATAAGTTAACTCCAACGAATTTGAGTTATCTAGTATTTACAATTTCACAATCATCGATGTTATTTCGTTTAATGGAGAAGATCATTTTTGTATTAAATCTCAAAAACCTAAAAAATGACGTTGGCCATGAATAAAAAATAGTTATATTGATATTTCTTATCTCATCATTAATTGAGGCAATATTATCAGACAAGGAAACCAGAGTAGATCTATATTCAATATGATCGTTACAACTATACAGCTTCATATTTACTGTTGTTGAAACGTTCGGAAATAACACTAGAGACTCTAAAGATTTCTTATTTGGTTTGTTTAACAAGATTGAATTTTGGTTACCTTCAAAAGTCAGGTAATAATAATGTCCTTTGAAAAATTCAGACTTATTCCACTCGATTTTTAAAGGCGACTGTCCAAGATTTGTCAAAACTAATTTTATCCCATGGCCAGCATTATTTTGAAGTTTCGTGCGATCTATGTCTAATTTAAGCCAAGGTCGACTATTTTTTTCCGTAATAATAACTGCAATCATTGCGATGAATGCTGAAATAATTGATATTATCAAGCTAGCTGTCATTTTTTATTATCTCCTTATATATAATTTTAAATTAGCAGATCATCAG
Organism: Legionella worsleiensis; assembly: GCF_001467535.1. Taxonomy (GTDB): domain Bacteria; phylum Pseudomonadota; class Gammaproteobacteria; order Legionellales; family Legionellaceae; genus Legionella; species Legionella worsleiensis. The sequence continues at coordinate 2,806 of NZ_LNZC01000031.1, read as the reverse complement.
AAAAATAAACAATCCAAGACATTTCGGTGTTATCTCGTGCAAATAGCACGCACTCAGTCCAGAAATAGAACTGGATAAAATAGTCTATTTATTTATCGTTTTACGAATCATCAAAGGAGCACCTTGATGGTCAGTTAGTATTCACCACATAAGATTGACATTTGACATTAATGGCGATATCTTGATCAAAATGGATTGTATTTACAGGAGTTAAAATGAATAGCAAAGTTATACCTTCTTACGAACATTTTTGTGAATCTTTATACGAAGCAGTACTGGCAATTCACGACCAATCGGCTTCTTTAAATGATCGAATTTTAAATTTATCTAAACTTAATTGCACCCACAACGAACTGCTTGGATTAGTTAAGCAGGAATTTGCTGATTTTGACTCAAGCATTACATTCCCTAATTTCATGATTTTACCTAGGGTATTTAGTGAAGTGCAATTTAAAAAAGAAAGAGACCGCTTAATGTATTCTATAGATGAATACAGGGAGCTTTTACTAGTCGTTGCAGAAACAAAAAGAAAATATTGCCGCTACCATTAGCTTCAAGAGATTCGATGATCTTATTTTAGCTACTAAACACTAATTCTATTCTGCCAGACGCAATGATGTCTATTAACTTATAAGTTAGTAGACATACAGATATATTACAAAAAAAGTGTCTATTAAATCGAAAATAGATATATAATAGAATTTAATTCTATTAATCGATTTAGGAGACATTATAATGCGCCTTTTTGGCTATGGCCGTGTTTCTACCAGTCAACAGTCTCTAGAAATTCAAATAAGCTCTTTAATAAATGCTGGAGTAGCTCCAAATAGAATTTTTACAGACAAAATTACTGGAGCTATTATCGAAAGAGATGGTTTAAATTTATTGCGAATGAAAGTTGAAAACGGTGATATTGTATTGGTAACTAAACTTGACCGCTTAGGTCGGGATACAGCAGATATGATTAATTTGATAAAAGAATTCGATAAAATTGGTGTTTCCTTTAGATTTCTAGATGATGGAATAAGCACCGAAGGAACAATGGGAAAAATGGTTGTCACAATTTTATCGGCAGTTGCCCAAGCTGAACGGCACCGTATTCTAGAACGCACTAATGAAGGCCGAATGGAAGCAAAATTAAAGGGAATCAAATTCGGTCGTAAAAGAAAAATAGACAGAAGCAAAGTGCACACTTTAATTGCTTCGGGTATTGGCGCAAGCGAGATTGCCAAGCAATTAAGCATAGGACGCTCCACTGTTTATAAATTATTAAAAGACAGTTCGGTGAGTTAGAATGAAAATTAATCCAATAAACTAGCTCTTTCACTAAACAAATCGAAAAAATTGAACTGACCTTCTGAGCTTATTAAAGGATTTATAATGACGAGCATAATTAACCTTCTTGAAAACAGTGTTTCAAAGTATATAAAGGAGATGACACAACAAGCTACATTAACACAAAAATTATCTGAAGAGCTCATAGGAAATAAGCAGAGTGTACTAGAATGGTCAAAGGAAATGTCCAGGCCAATTAGGGAGTTTTCAGAATATTTCGAGAAATTAAGAAAGAATAGAGAGGAATTTATAGAAAATATTAGTAAACAGAGTGATTATTCAGCAGGTTTAATAATGAATGTTCTCTCTCCATTCCTAGCAAAAAGAGGTTGGTTTATTACAGGTGGTGAGTTTTCCTTTAAGGGTTTAAAAGCGCTTGCTACAGCGATTCAGAATACAAATGATACGGATAAAAATCTTGCAGATACACAAGAAAAAGAATTAGAAAACTTTTTTATTGATCACATCACCTCATTAAGTAAAACCTATCAAGAAGAGATTTTATTAACCTGGCCACATAGAAAAAAGATAATTGAATCAGCTTTTAAAGCACATCAAGAATCAATTTACGAGCTGTCTGTTCCTGTATTTTTATCCCAATCGGACGGTATATGTGAAGAAATATTCGGAAGTTACTTATTTACCGATCATAATGGAAAATTATACGATGTGGTAGAAAATAAAATCAATGAGGTCCCAAATAAAAGTAACTTAAGAAAGTCTTTTGTTCAGCTTTTAATAATCAAAAATGAAATGCGAACAAAAACATCTGATAGAGATATTAATAAAATAATTGATCCTTTCTATTGTCCTGTTAATAGACACGGCGTATTACATGGCCTAGATGTCGATTATGGTAATCGAGCAAATAGCCTTCGATGTATCAGCTTATTGTCGTTTTTAACTACAGTTAAGACATACTTCGATTAATAATAAGATAGCAGGTACTGGGAATTAGGTGTAGTTTTGTCAGGTTAGAATCAATCGGTTTAGGACAACTTGCCAATAAATTAAAACCACCACCCTATCCTGACGAAAACAAAGAGTTAGCCTGCGTCAATATAGGGTATACCTCAAATATACATCCTAATTAATCTGCTTCTATTATTAATATGATTAAACAAGTTATGATATAAATATTAGAAATAAAGAAATTAGAAAGACATTGAGAATGTTATGAATCAGCATGAAATGGCTTTAAAATGGGCAATTCAATACTTAACCTCAAAAAAATATTCAATCATTGGATACGAGAAGATTATTGAAACCTCCTATTCTGTTGTTTACAAAATGGATACATCAAAAAGCAGAATATATTTAAAACAAACACCTAAAGAGTTGTTTTTAGAACCAACTACATTAGCTTTTCTTAACAAACATCATTGTGTGTGTATTCCGGAGCGAAATGATCACCAATTCCGGCCGCATTTGATCGCAGATTCCGGAAACACTTGATCAGAGATTCCGGCAT
>NZ_LNZC01000030.1 GCF_001467535.1 Legionella worsleiensis | reverse complement strand
ATTACCATTGGCAGAGCTGAACACTTGATTGGCGTCTTCACTCAGAGTTTGTGCACCAGACACGCTGTTGACCGGAGCATCATTGACCGCATTCACCGTCATAGTAACGGTAGCCGTTTCCGTCGTTCCGCCAGAAGTGACGGTGTACGTAAAATCAGTAGTTCCGTTGAAATTAGCGGCTGGGCTAAAACTTAAAGTACCGTCAGCATTCAAAAGAACCGTTCCATTCACAACATTGACAGAACCACCTACAGCGATGGCTGTACCGTTAATCGCCGTAATGGTATGTCCTGCATTTTCAAAGGTATCGTTTGCATTCACGTCCAGAGTCACAGCCGTGTCTTCATTGGTCGCAAAAGCATCATCAGCAATATCCACTACAGGATTAATGGTAATGCCTACGGTATCG
>NZ_LNZC01000029.1:86515-117113 GCF_001467535.1 Legionella worsleiensis | reverse complement strand
GTGAGGCGTTGAAGTGATCAAATACTCCGGAATCGGTGATCAAATGCCTAACGGAATTAGTGATCAAGTCCTCCGGAATACGCAGTAGTAGGGGGAGTACCTAAGGTGATTAGTAAACCAGACGATAAATAGTATTTTTTTGGTCAATCCATTGCTCATAATCATTTGGCAAAAAGTGAATTAAAACAGTGGGTTGACATCTTGGCGCTTTTTGCGCAGTCTAAAGATAAGCACAGTCACCTTGTCATGTTATTTTGGAGAATATAAATGAGTAGTCGTCGTGTTGTAATCGTGTTGTGTGGTTTCATTTTAATGCCATTAACTGTTTTTTCTGGAACGATGGGTCATAACTCGCCAACTAATGATCATTCAGTATATTGGGGGATTTTTGGTGGTGTTGGTGCTCATGACAGGATTTATACCAGTCAATCCGGAATGTCTTATCGATATATAGGCGACTTATATCCAGGACAGGCAGCACCAACGGATGTTAATTATAATTTGCATGTCAATGTCATGGGCACTTCACAAACGAATAACGGAGTAATTGCGGGTATTCATGTGGGATATTTGATGAATGAATTGCAATTTGGAACAAAAACAGGAGTTAATCTCGTACCACGAATTGAATTGGAAAGTTATTATTTGGGTAGCAAGATGTCAGGAACTCTAACCAACCCGGTTTTGGAGCCAGCTGTTTTGCGGCCAGAGGGCACTGTTTCGCCAGCGAATAGCATTTCGGCTAATCAACATGTTTTTGTCGACGATTTTAATTTAAATTCCGGCGTTTTAATGTTAGATACTCTTTTTGATTTGAGAACCTCGCTGTCGCAAAATTATATTCCTTATGCGGGTGTTGGACTTGGGGTTTTATTCAATACACTTTCTAAAGCAAATTCTGATCAGATAATGCCCTTTAATGAAGACGTGAATCACTTTAATTCAAATACCAAAGCTTCATCTACACTTTTGGCAGCGCAAACACGGGTAGGATTACGCACTCAGATTGCTTCTCATTTATCAGTGTTTGCGGAGTACCGTTACATCTATGGTGCAGCTTCGTCTTATACTTTTGGCAATACATACTATCCCGGGCTCCACCCCGAAACGTCGCCATGGAATGTATCTTTAGGTTCCATGAATTTTCAAACGGGCATAATAGGTCTTGATTATGTGTGTTAAATAAGGTGGGTTTCATTATTTACGAGCATCTTTAAACGAAATTGTCTTTAGGATGCTCGTGTGATGATGGAGCGTCAGGAAAAACTTTCAACAGAGCCTTTGAAAAAACTGCGAACATAAAATTGGTGTTCTTCAAAGTGAAACAAATGGCATACAGAATACATCCAATCATCAGAGTTTAAATTATAATCCTTGCTTTGAATGACTGATGGTGGCGTAATTCGACATGAAAATCCCATATCACATAATCTGGATTTCAGGTTACCGCTAATAATATTACATACCTCTTTGGATACATCCATAATTTCCTGGGTGGATTGGATTTCAGAAACCGATTGGTCCAGCATGCGAGCAGTAATTATGCGGCCAAACTCTTCGGTTAAGCCAATTACAATCAAGCCGCTAATTAATTCACCGTCCAAATCTACAAGTCCCATAAATTGAAATTCATGGTGTTCCACACATGCGGGTTCATTCGGCGTTTCCAGATTCATGGATAACATGGTTGAAAACATGTTTAACGTAGAGTCTGTTATGATTTTTTGTATGTTTATCGTATTAGTATTATTCATAAGCATAGTCAGCAGTCATAGTTAAACGTTAATGATGAATAAAACCTTTTGGCCTTTCTTCATCTCAGGATGAATAACATCGTGTCAATACAAAAATTGCCAAACATATCCAGCCAGCTTTCAGGTATTAAAAAAAAATCAATAACCTCACTTTCTGGTACAAATTGAAAAAATAAAAACAAGTCCTTTTTAAGATATTAGGCCAATAAGAGCGTTATCACAAGTATTTAGCCTCTAATGAGTTTATTATCTCATGTATTTGTGCGATTTTTTTAGATACAGGCTTTTAAATAAGTCATTGAGAGCGGATGAGTGGATAAGCCTTGATGAGTTGAATAATCAATGAGTTTTATCTGTTTTAGAGGTCTCGGCAGGGTCACATGTATTGCTAATTTTGTAATATTGCACAAGTTTTTTATATTGGGGAATAATAAAATTTTTACTATTCACATGTAACAATCCTAACTCACTCAAAAAGCGCAATGAGCGTATCACAGTTTCTTCTGCCAAGCCTAAATAGGTTCCAATTTGTTTACGGGATAGATTAATTTTGATTTCAATATCGTCACACAGGAATACATGTTTTTTCTTTACAATGGTTAAAATAAAAAGAAGGACTCTTTTAATGGGATCTTTGTACGTTAGAAGAAGTTGCTTAAACGCATTACTTTCCTCAAGATTTTTTAAGCGAATTTTCAAGAAACCAGTGTATAAGTGATGATGAGTATCGAAGATATATGTATTAAGATAACAAAGACTTGATGTTTCTACTGATTTTAAGCGCATAGAGTAACTCATTGCTATCTCAGGATTGCCTGCAATAATGTCGCCAGGGAAATAGATATCAACCAAAGAAGCAGTTCCTTCCGAGTCAATGTATTCTTTGATGATTGCTCCCGTCCTGACTATGATAAATTGATTTTTTTCAATAAAATCAGTGGCAATATATTCGTTTGCGTGTGCAATGCTGGATTTAAGTTGAAAAGTATCAGGCTGCATGGTGCTTAAATCAGCTTTAGACATCAAGCAATTTTTTAGCATGTAACAGTTTTGGCAGTTTTGAGCAGTGAGTATTTGATCTTTATACATTTTAGGTAATCAGACTCGATAATAATTAACTGTAATTTAAATCTAGTACGTATTTTTATTTCTGTAAATATCATATTAAACCAATAATGATTCATGAGTGATGCACCTCGAAAATGGCAAAAATCAAGGGTGTTGAGAAAATTAAAAATAAAAAATGAGTGCGATCAGTTTTTAATAAATATTTCACAAAACCCTCCTTTTATTACAATCCATCTACTACCTTTATTTATATAGAAGATAAATTAAAACAACATTTGAGAGTGTAAAAAAACTCAAGTTGGTGAAATTAAAAGTTGTGATTATGGAAATAGATATATTGTAAGACCAATGTGTATTAAGGATGGGCGCGTATCTTTTTGCTATTGGATTGCAAGTACAACGAATGACCAGGGAGATCGTGCGATGACAACCTATAAGATAGTAACCATAGATGACAGTAGTGTAATTAGAAAAATTATCAACAAAGCTTTTCAGCCTTTTGACTGCGTGGTCAGTGAAGCTGAGAATGGGGCGGAAGGCTTGGTTGTCATCCATCGTGATAAGCCTGATTTGGTTATTCTGGACTTGACCATGCCTGTGATGAACGGTATCGAAATGCTTGAAAAAGTTAAATCCGACCCTGCGGTAAAAGACATCCCGGTGATCATGTTGACGGCTGAATCAAGTAAAGATGTTGTGGTACAGATTATCAAGCTGGGTGTTAAAGATTATATTTCCAAGCCTTTCCAAGGCGACCAATTGATGGAAAGGGTAAGAAAATACTTGTCTTTGGAAGAAAAGAAAGTGTGTAAGTTTTTCGTTAAAGACAACGATATCGATATTATTGTATTCCCGGACAAAATGAGCTCTCAGGCTGCCACAGAAATTAAAGAGCAACTGAATAATTCGATTAAAGATGGAGCAAAAAAAATTATCACGGATATGTCTAAGGATGATGCTTTGAATTCTTCGGCTATTCAATTGATAGGTTTCATCCTCAGCAGCTGTAAGAAAGCGCAAATTAAACCTCTTGTTGTTGCCAAGGCAATGGTTGCAAAAGAGTTAAAAGAGTATGAAGAAACCGCATCGGCAATCACCTGCCTTTCTCTTGATGAAGCCAAGAAAAATTATGAAAGCTGACACGTTAACTAAGTAACTCACACGAATTAATCGACTAATCTGAGATGTAAAACAAGGACGGGCTTAGATCATGAATGATGAGGACGATGAAATAATCAAAGAGTTTTTGACTGAATGTAATGAGCATCTTGATAACCTGGATAATGGATTTGTCGCTATAGAACAAGATGCATCAGATCCCAAAATTTTGTCAGCTATCTTCCGCTCCATTCACACGATTAAGGGTGGAGCAGGGATGCTTGCCTTTAACAAGCTTGAAAAATTAACTCATGCCGCAGAGAGCTTACTCTCTTTATTACGTGATGGTAAAATCACTCTCGAAACCCAGATAACGACTAATTTATTGCATACCGTTGATGCCGTTAGAAGCATGCTTGCCTGTATAGCAGAAACGGGGCAGGATGGTGAAGAAGAATATCTTAGTCTGATTGAAACCCTGCATCAGCTTCAATCGATAAACGAACAGCCATCTTTACCCAACGTTACAGAATCCGAGCAAGTTTCAAGTGAGACTGAGGCACAAGACATTCAAAACGCATCGGAGGAGTTATCCTCGCAACATGAATTAAGTTCTGTTGATTCTCATGAGTTCTCAGAACACTCTGATACCAGAGATGCATCATTTAACTCAATTTCCAATACGGATCCTGCTCATCTTTCCGAGATAAAAGCGACCAATCTGGTGGATTCAACGATAAGAATCAATGTTGAGCTTTTAGATAAATTAATGAATCTTGTTGGTGAGTTGGTACTCTCCCGCAATCAAATTTTACAGTTTATTTCAATGGATTCGGATGCGAGTTTTATCTCTGTATCTCAACGCCTTAATCTGATTACTTCTGAATTGCAAGAGGGGGTAATGAAAACACGAATGCAGCCCATAGGTAATGTTTGGGGTAAATTTCCTCGGGTAATTCGTGACCTGGCAACTTCCTGTCAAAAAAAAGTAGCTTTGCAAATGCTTGGCAAGGAAACCGAGTTAGATAAAACCCTCATTGAGGCAATTAAAGATCCATTAACTCATATAGTCCGTAATTCGGTAGACCACGGCATAGAAAGGCCGGAAGTTCGTAAAGCGCTTGGTAAACCGGAAGAGGGGACTTTGTCTTTGAAGGCTTATCATGAAGGCGGTCATGTTAATATTGAAATTACCGATGATGGTGGTGGCATTTCCTCAGAAAAAGTAAAGGAAAAAGCGGTAGCAAAAGGACTCATAACTAAAGAACACGCATCACGAATGAGTGAGCGTGATGCCCTTTATCTTATTTTTCTTCCCGGTTTATCCACTGCTGAAAAGGTGACTAACGTTTCAGGACGGGGTGTTGGCATGGATGTGGTGCGCACTAATATAGAGCGCATTAATGGAACAATAGACATTCAGAGCAAAGTCGGTGAATCAACTACAATTAAAGTCAAAATCCCGCTAACTTTAGCCATAATACCGGCGCTTATTGTAACCTGTGATCGCAATCGATACGCAATACCGCAAGTGAATCTTTTAGAGTTGGTTCGATTGGAATGCAGTCAAATTAAACAAGACATTAAATTCATCAAAGACACGCCAGTATATAAATTGCGAGGAAAGCTGCTTCCTTTGGTGTATCTTGCCAAGGAATTGGAGTTGCCGCATCTGTCGCAACTGAAAGAAATAAATGAGAGCATCAATATTGTCGTTTTGCAGGCAGGTGAAACTCATTTTGGCTTAATCGTGGATAACATTAACGACACTCAGGAAATTGTAGTCAAGCCTCTGAGCAAACTTTTGAAAAATGTAACTGCTTTTGCAGGCGCAACCATAATGGGTGATGGGAAAATATCTCTGATTCTTGATGTGATGGGATTGGCTCGTAAAGCCGGTTTACTTCCCAATAACATGCAATCCAAAAAAATTCCTCATATGAGCCATGAAGCGTCCGAATCAGGTGAAAAACAAACATTATTATTATTACGTTCCGGTAATCACTCTCTTATGGCTGTTCCTTTGAGTAAAGTAGATCGTATAGAAGAGTTTCATGAAAGCAATATAGAAACAGCAGGAAAGCAAGAAGTGGTTCAATATCGTAATTCGATAATGCCTTTGGTTCGTTTAGATCATTATATCGATGGGCACTCAACTACGGCGGAAAGTAGAGAAAAAGTCCAGGTCATCGTGTATTCACGTGATCAGAGAAATTTTGGCCTCATTGTGGATCATGTATACGATATTGTTGAGGGAACTTTTATGTTAGACAGTCAAATTACCAGAAAAGGAGTATCAGGTACGGCAGTTGTTGAAAATAAAGTGACTGAGATCCTGGATGTTGAAAGCATCATCCACTCGGTATTGCCAACTTACTTCGATTCGGCCAGCGCCTAGGAAATTATCATGAGCGAAGAGCGTAAATTGTGTACTTTTTATGTAGATAAATACTTCTTTGGTATCGATGTCAGTCGAATTCAGGAGGTCATTCGTTATCAAGAAATGACTACTGTTCCATTAGCTGATGAGCGTATTAGTGGCTTGATTAATTTGCGAGGTCAAATAGTAACTGCCATTAATATGCGAACTCGACTTGAGTTTTCGCCATTATCTGAGCATGAAAAACCAACTAATGTGATTGTGCGGGTTGAGGATGGAGCAGTTAGTTTTCTCGTTGATGATATAGGGGATGTAATTGATATTTCTGTAGAACATTTTGAACCGCTGCCAGAAAATTTGAAAGGTGAATTACGAGCGGTACTCAAAGAGGTATGCAAACTGGAAGATGAATTACTGTTAATTTTAGATATAGATAAGGTAATTAGTTTAGGTCAGCTAGAACAAAACGTCATTTAATTATAAGGGAATAATCATGAATAATATGGATCATTTAAACGCTAAAAACGAAACTAAGCCTGCTTTGACCAAAGGCAACGGCAAAGCAGGAAAAGCTATTGGTGTTTTGAGTGAAGAAGAGATTCGTAAACGTGAACATGATGCGATATTAAAAATCATTAACATGACTTGTATCGTTTCAACAGCCGATAAACGGGGTGATATCTTATCGGTAAACGATAAATTATGTGAAGTATCCCAGTACGATAGGGAAGAGTGTATCGGTAATCCTCACAATATGTTTCGTCATCCAGACAGTCCAAAAAGTTTGTTCAAAGAACTGTGGAACACCATAGGAACCGGAAATATTTTTAGAGGAAAAATTAAAAATAGAAAAAAAGACGGCCTGCCTTATTATGTTGATGCAACCATTTGTCCTGTTTTGGGAGATGATGGCAGACCTATTAAATATATAGGTGTTCGTTACGACATAACGGATCAGGAAATAGAACGTCAGAACATGAAAGGCATCATTGATGCCATAGATCAAGCTTACGCATTTATTGAATTTGATACTCGTGGGAATATTTTGAATGCAAATGCCAATTTTCTGAATACCGTTGGATATCAACTCAGTGAAATACAAGGAAAGCATCACAGCATCTTTGTCGATCCTGCTTTTGTAAAAACAATGGAGTACGAAAACTTTTGGAAAGAACTGGCCAATGGCACCATATTCAATGATGAGTTTAAACGCTTTGGTAAAAATGGCGCTGAAATTTGGATTCGTGCAGTTTATGCGCCAGTTAAAGACGAAATGGGGCGAGTATTCAAAGTCATTAAAATCGCAACCGATATTACCAAACAAAAACAGGAGCAGGAATACATCATTAAAAAAGTTGATGTGATACTGGATATAGTCAAAGCAGCCAGTGAAGGGGATTTGACTCAGGAAATTACAGTCGATGGAGACAAACCTATAGATCTGATCGCCGCATCCTTAAAAACATTTTTCCACCAATTACGACAAACGGTGCAGTCCATATCCAACAGCTCGCACGCCTTAACTACTTCTGCTGATGAAATGACGTCTAACGGTCAACAAATGGCAGGAAATGCTGAAGAAACTTCGGCTCAATCCAATTTAGTATCTGCGGCAGCAGAAGAAGTCAGTCAGAACATCCAAACGGTTGCAGCTGCAGCTGAACAATTGAATGCCAGTATTAATGAAATAGCAAAAAATGCCATTGATGCCGCTCAGGTTGCCAATCAGGCTGTAGTTGTTACCGAAGATGCAAATCGAACTATGGTTAAACTGGGGGAGAGCAGTACTGAAATTGGTAATGTGGTGAAAGTCATTACTTCAATTGCCCAACAGACCAATTTATTAGCACTTAATGCGACTATTGAAGCAGCAAGGGCAGGTGAGGCTGGTAAAGGGTTTGCTGTAGTGGCTAATGAAGTCAAAGAGTTGGCAAAAGAAACAGCAAAAGCAACGGAAGACATCAGTCGCAAGATAGAAACCATTCAAGCCGATACTCAGGAATCATTGAATGCTATTACCAAAATAAGCAATATCATCAAACAAATCAATGAGACGCAAAACACTATCGCATCAGCAGTTGAAGAGCAAGCGGCTACTACCAGTGAAATTGGTCGTAACGTTTCTGAGGCGGCAAAAGGTGGTTCCGAGATATCTGAAAATATCATGAGTGTTGCCCAAGCAGCTCAGGATACTGCAAAAGGTGCGATGAGCAGCCAGGAATCTGCTAGAGAATTGGCAAATATGGCTGGGGAACTTCAAAAAATAGTGTCTCAGTTTACTTGCTAGCCTGGTATCAACCAGCATTGGAGGAGAGAGGATATGAGGGTTTTACTAGTTGATGATTCCAAAACAGCAAGAACATTGTTAGGTCGTATTTTTAAAGAGTTGGGTAATTGGGAAATTCTTGAAGCGAGTAATGGCGAGGAAGCTCTATCTCGTTTGAATGAAGTAGACTCACTGGATCTGGCATGTATTGATTGGAACATGCCAGTGATGAATGGGTTGGAATTTCTTAAAATTGCCAAAAAACAGCCTAATTTTGCGGAAACATGGATGATGATGGTGACTACCGAAACCGAGATGGATCATATAACCCGAGCCATGGTATCAGGTGCTAATGAGTACGTGATGAAGCCTTTTACCAAGGAAATAATTCTAGGAAAGCTCCAAATGATGGGGCTTGCACCTCCCTTGGAAGAGTTCTGAATCGGGTTTCATTATGCAGGAGATGAAGGTGAAAAATATTCGAGTACTGCTGGTAGATGATTCGGCGCTCATGCGGAGAGTCATTTCGGATGTTTTATCCCAAGATCCTGAAATAGAAATCTTGGCTACTGCTGCAAATGGTGCGCTTGCGCTTGCCAAGCTGGAACAGGTCGTACCCGATATTATCATTCTTGATATTGAAATGCCTGAGATGAACGGGTTGGAAACCCTGTTGGAAATTCGTAAAAAACAAATCAAAATCCCCGTAATTATGTTCAGCTCTCTCACCTCTCGAGGAGCTGAGGCTACGCTGAATGCTTTGTATTACGGGGCTAATGATTACGTGACCAAGCCTGGAAACGGTACTGCTTATGCGGAAATCATCAAAACCATAGGTGAGGAATTAGTTTATAAGATTAAAGGATTGGTTGGCAAAGATAAAACCGCTTTAAGTTTAAATTCGCCAATAGGAAAAACTGCATCTCGTTTTGTGCCGGGTACTGATAAAGTGGACATTGTCGCTATAGGCACCTCTACTGGTGGACCTAACGCTTTGAAAGCAGTGCTACCGCAAATTCCTGCTGATTTTCCGGTGCCAGTGGTAATTGTTCAGCATATGCCTCCTATCTTCACCGGTATTCTTGCTGAAGGTTTGCATAAAACCTGTAAGATAGCAGTGAAAGAGGCGCAACATGGTGATTTGGTTGTGCCTGGTCAGGCGCTGATTGCTCCGGGTAATTTTCATATGACTTTAGCATTTCATGAAGGGCGCTACACAGTGCAGCTGAATCAGGATCCGGTGGTTAATTTTTGCAGACCAGCTGTAGATGTTTTGTTTCAATCTGTGGTGCATCACTTTGGTTCCCATACTCTTGGAGTCGTAATGACCGGAATGGGGCAAGATGGTTTGAATGGTTGTCGAGCAATTAAAGAAAAACGTGGTCAAGTCCTTATTCAGGACGAGCCAACAAGCGTTGTTTGGGGAATGCCTGGCAGTGTATCAAAAGCAGGATTAGCCGATATAACTCTACCTTTGGATGATATTAGTCAAGCTATCATACAGCGGGTAAATAGAAAAAGAATTTAACTATGAACACTACCGATTTTGAGTTTATCAGAAAATTTATCAATGAGCAGGCTGCTATTGTTCTTGAGCCTGGTAAAGAATATCTGGTTGAGTCTCGTTTGACGCCTTTGGCTAAGGAATCAGGATTTTCTTCTTTGGATGAGCTGATTAACGAAATTAAATTTAGGCCAACAGAAGAATTAAAAATGAAGATAGTTGATTCTATTACGATCAACGAAACATTATTCTTTCGTGATATCCATCCTTTTGAGATTTTAAAGAAAACGATATTGCCTGAATTAGTATCTAAAAAAACAAATAAAACATTAAATATTTGGTGTGCGGCGGCCTCAAGCGGACAAGAGCCATATACTATTGCCATGATTTTAAAAGAATTAAAAGACAGTCTTGGCAATTGGAGTATTAATTTTCTGGCAAGCGATATATCCGATAAAATGATAGCCAGAGCCAAGAAAGGAGTTTATAACCAGCTCGAAGTGAATAGAGGGCTTCCAGCACCTTATCTTGTAAAGTATTTTGATAAAAAAGGCAGTGACTGGCAAATAAAAGATGAAATTCGTTCCATGGTTAATTTTCAAAAACTTAATTTGAAAAATCCATGGTCTATAAGGCAAATGGATTTGATTTTTATGCGCAATGTATTGATTTATTTTAGTGTTGAAACAAAAAAAGAGATTTTTAAACGGGTGAGCGCAACCTTGCATCCTGATGGTTATTTCTTTTTAGGCGGCTCTGAAACAACGCTGGGAATCAGCACAGATTTTGAACGCATTGGCATAGACAAAGTACCCTGTTACAAATTAAAAAAATAACCCTGCCTTTTCACTGCATATGCAGGTTATGCGCAGAACGATAAAACCAAGATGCACTGTTTAAGGAATAAACACAAAATGAATAAAGTCAGTCAAACAATCCCATGGGTAAGCGTTATTGCAGAATCCGCAAATGATTATGCCGCTCAAGCTCTCTTTGCTGATCAGATGCCTGTTTTGATGAATAAAAACGATACTTCAGCAAATAATCCCACATTATTATCAGGTTCTTTTCTGATGCTTACTGCAAATGAAGGTCAAATTGAACTGGGTTTTTTAGCCAATGAACCTGTTTTGATGGATTTGGCACGAATCATCCTTTCTGTGTCTCCTGAAGATACCGTTATCTCGCAATTGGATATGATGGACGCAATAAACGAAATGATTAATGTCATTTCGGGGGGGGTTAAAAGTCGGGTCAATCATCAAATACCTGGTGGTATTCTTTTAGGAATCCCTTATTTTCTGGATGGTGATGTGGTTAAGGAAAAAATCAAGCACGCTACAGTTGAAACTTTAGATTTTGCTGGTATGCCAGTGACTCTCTATGTCAGTGAACCGAGCATATAGATTTACATTATTTACATGGAGCTCATTCGTTTATATAAAAAAAAGGGGATTCGTGTCACGATTCCCATGATTATTCTCCAGAATTTGGGAAAATAGGTCATATTTTTATTAGTGGTGTGCAGCTTCCAACATAATTTGGCACAATCTTTGGGCGGGGCGGCATAAAATATTCCAGCAAGACCATAGGTTTGCCTGGTGTCTATAAATCCTAAACGCACGACAGTAATGTGCTGATCTGAAGGTGCTGCTTGTTGTAATCCTTGCAGATATACTTCTATAGCAGCTTTACTTCCGCCATACAAACTGTTTTTTTTCCGCCCTCTACAGGCAGCGACAGAACTTAAAAAAATAAGATGATATTTTTCTTGATTTCGGTTTAGATAGGCTTGAATAAGCACCGTTGTTGCCAAAACGTTAACCTGTATTAACTGGGTAATAGATTGAGGCGTAAGGTGTTCGTTTTCCGTAAAATCGCTGTGCGCGATAAATAAATCCAGCTCCTGATCATTTTGTTTGAATACAGATAATAACTCGTGGGGTGGCTGGGTAAAATCCATTACTATGGCATCACAAGGAACATGATATCTCAGTTCCAAATCTCTTGCGATGAGGTGGAGCTGTTCTGTATCTCGTCCAACTAAACGTAATGCGTTCCCTTCCTTTGCAGCGCAATGCGCAAATTCTTCTGCGATAATTGATGTAGCGCCTATGATAACCCATGTTCTTTTGCTCATGATGTAATTCCCAATCGGGTAGACAAATCCGAGCTCATAGTTGATTGGTAGTGATTAAGAATTTCTGAGAACTGAGCATGTTGAGTGTATTGAGTGCGAAATTGTTCTGGGGTAAGTACCAGATCTTTAGCCAAATAAATGCGGCCATTAAGTTCGGTGATGAGTTGATTCATCTTTATGATTGCTTTATGAGCCTGAACATTATTAATAAAATCAATAGCCAAAGTAAAGCCTGGCGTACAAAAAGACAGCAATCCCTCTCCTGAACGCATTAACAGTTTCAGCACCGCAAGCGTCGGACAGGCTTTATGAGTTCTGATAATCTCTATCAGCTGTTCTATGGTCGTAGAGGCGTTTTTCACATCGAAAACAGCTTGGAACTGGATAAGCCCTTTGGGGCCATAGAGGCGGTTCCAATGTCTTATTTTATCCAGTGGATTATTAAATTCTAACAGAGACAGCTTTTCTGTAGGTTTTTTGCTTTTAAAATAGAGTTTATTGAACAAGCGCATATTCCACTCTTTAATTAAACCAAAAGGAAGTTTACAAACACTGTAATTCTGGTGTGTGGGGTAAGAAATGGCATCACAATGACTGGCCTGCGAGAGAATAGCTCGAGGCTCTGGATTTAAGAGATCCAGCCAGGCTACCTGATAGTCGTATTTTAGGCCATGGGTTACCATATCCTGGGTTAGTAACTTGAGGCAGTGTATTTGTTTGTGTTCTGCTTGCACGGTTAAAGACGCTTTTTTTAAGCGGATCCCTATGCGGGTAATAATGCCTGTTAAACCAGCACCGGCAAGTGTTGCACGAAATAAATCATCATGTTCTTGGCGGCTGCAGTGATAAATATTACGGTTAATGATTAAGTCAAACCACTCAACCTGGTGTCCCAGGCTACCCTCTTGAGGGTTGTTTTTACCATGAACGTCATGAGCAATTGCTCCGCCAAGCGTGCAATGTACTGTTCCGGGGATGACGCAAGGAATGTACTCTGGATGCAGAAGAAATAAATCGCTAATCAAGGCACCACTTTGGCAAATTGCGATGCCTGTATTGACATCGAAATCGATGAGATGATTTAATCGTGAGTTGTCTATTACAAGACCTTTTTGATTGAAACAACTGTCACTATAACTTAGTCCCGCTCCTCTGGTTAGTAAAGAAAAGCCATGATCTGTTGCGCAATATTGTTTGAGTTGTTGTTCGCTATCTGGCCTTAAACAGAGCGATTCGCTGTATTTTGCTCTGCTAAAATTGGTCAATGTCATTTTTTTGCTACGCATTGCATATTCATCAGATAATCTTGCGGTATAAGAGTTTCGCACGATTTATTTATTAATGAAACCCATTCCCCCACTCATTATTTGACTATAATTGACTCATAATCAACGATTAAAGGATATCTTATGAAAGATGGTCTCACCTGGATGATTGCCGTGTTTCTTGTCTTTTTATCTACTGCAGTTGTTGCTGCCGATATTCCATCAGACGTTGAAGGAGCGCAGGAACTTGATCAAATGACTTGTGTGGATGAGGCAACTCAGGATTGTATAGATGATGCCTGTCTTACTTCTGAGGATATTGATTGTGAAGACAAATGCGGAACTTTAGCGCAACAGAAATGCCAGGATGAACAAAATTAGTGAATAGGGTGGTTTCATACTCCCCATTTACTCTATTCAGGGTAAACGCATCTAAACGTATTATCTAAGACCAAGACGCCTACGTTCTGCGCTTTATGCGCAGAATCCAGATCTTTGCCTGCACTAAGATCGCATGGATCCTGCGCATAAAGCGCAGGACGTAGGCAAAATGGTGAAGATTTATGTTCATAATTTAGATGCGTTTGCCCTGTTACTCTATTTCCTTTCTGTTTTAAATCTTTTTGAATAGGGTACCTTTATTGCAAAAATAATCTAGTCCTTTTAAGCATCGTAACTCCCCACGAATTTAATTGAGCTTACCAGGTTTTACACTCCCCACTGCGCAGGCATGAAACTTGGTAGTACCTATTTTTTATAAAAAAGTGCTTGGCTGTTCGCAACCGTTGAGGGATGCACTTCATGATTGTATCGTGATAGGGTAAATATTTTTGTCAATTGATTGACAGATATGATTTCATTATGCCAAATTAGAAGCATGTTGTGATGTAGCCCATTGATTTTAAATTATAATTTTTTATGGCATGCACTTTGCATGGAAAGGATTAAATATTCCTGAGCATCATGATAGGGAATTGTAATTATTTTGGACAGTACTTGAATATAAAGTACCGGTTTTACTGTCGAATGGGAATGGATTGATTATGGCTGAGAAAGATGTTTTATCCCAGGAAGAAATAGATGCTCTGCTTGAGTCAGTTGGTGGTGGTACCGATGATGCAGCAGAGCAAACCAAAGAACAGCATTCCGAAGAAAAACCATCACGCAAAAAAAAATCGGCTAAAGCCGAAGGGCAGGCAGCTCAGGAAGAGGAGGAGAGTGGTTCTCTTGCTGAAGAAGAAGTAAAAATAATCAATTTTGCGGCACAGGAACGTATAGTCAAAGGCCAACTGCCTGTGCTTGATAAAATATACGACCGGGCAGTACGTTTGTTTGCTACAGACATTTACCAGTTAACCGCCAATGATTTTGAAATAAAACAAGAACCCCTTCAGGTGGTAAAACATCGTGATTTTATGGGCGGGTTACCTAATCCCAGCTTGATGAGCATTTATCGATTTAAACCCTTGCGCGGCAAAGGGATTCTCTTGTTTGACAGCATCTTTGTTTATGATTTGGTTGATTATTATTTTGGTGGCAGCTCTCAGTTCTTTGCGCAAAAGGATAAAACAGATTATACCGCAACGGAGTTAAGAGTAATGGAAGTGGCTACCAAGAAACTGGTTACAAACCTGACTCATGCGTGGGAACCTATTATTCAGCTGGAAATAACTAAATTTAATGATGAAACTAACCCTCAGCTCGTTAATATTGCTGAGCCTAACGAAATGCTTTTGGTGACCCGTTTTACTATAAATTTCGGTAAAGAAGTGGGCTCTTTTTATTTTATTTTACCTTATTCCATGGTTGAGCCCATTAAACAGCAATTAGAGTTAGGTGCTTCCCGACATGATGATGAAATTGATCACGATTGGGTTAAATTACTCCGGGAAGAATTAATGGAAGTGGAATTAACCGTAACTGCCGCAATGGCGGAAACAGAAAGTACATTAGGTGCGGTAATGACCTGGCAGGTTGGTGATTTCATTCCTTTGTTATTGAACGATATCGTTACCATGGATATTGAAGACACCCCATGTTTCACCTCAACACTGGGAAGTGCCAATGACAAGCGAGCTTTAAAAATTATTGAAAAAATCAGTTATTAAGAAGGGGATAAAAATGACGGACGCAAAAGCAGGCGCAGCGGAAGATGTGATTCAGGATGCCACCCATGGACAGGATGCTGAAAACGATAAGATGGAGTTAATCCTGGATATCCCTGTATCCGTAACGGTTGAGGTAGGACGTACCAAGATGACCATTCGTAATCTACTTCAGTTAAATCAGGGAGGTATCGTTGCCTTGGACAGGTTGGCAGGTGATCCCCTTGACGTATTGGTGAATGGAACCTTGGTCGCTCACGGTGAGGTGGTTGTGGTTAACGATAAGTTTGGAATTCGCTTAACTGACATAGTCAGCAAGGCAGAAAGGATTAAACGTCTCAAATGATTACAAAAACATACTGCTTTGTCATCCTGTTGCTCTGTTCTGTCCTTTCTGAAGCTCATGCGGTTGGAACAGGGGCATCGAACATGATTTCTCAGGGTGAATTGCTGAGAGTATTTTCGGGATTACTTCTGGTCTTGTTGGTTATTGTTTTACTCTCCTGGGTCGTCAAACGGTTACATGGAGCGAATTTCTCTTCATCAAACGGATTGCAATCATTAGCCAGTTTGACTCTTGGACCCAAAGAACGAATTCTTTTGATTAAGGCTGGAACACGATATTTGTTAATGGGGGTGGGTTCTTGTTCTGTGAATCTTTTATATGATTTTGGTGAGGAGTTGCCTTCAGGTTTTGAGTTGAACAACAAAGCAACTTTTGCTCATCTTCTTAAATCAGCGGTTGGAACATCAAAATGAACAAGTATTATTCTTTGCTTGTAACGTTATTTTTTTCTTTGATGCCAGTATGGGCATATGCCGATCCTCTTTCTTTACCTGCGGTTACTGTAAATGCGGGTGCTAATGGTGCGCAATCTTATAGCGTAAATCTGCAAATTCTCCTGTTTATGACGGTATTAAGTGTCTTGCCAGGGCTCTTGATGGCCATGACCGCTTTTACTCGAATTATTATTGTGTTGTCCATTTTGCGCCAGGCCATAGGAATGGCGCAAACTCCAACCAATCAGATACTGATAGGAATTGCTTTATTTATGACTTTTTTCGTGATGTCGCCAGTGTTTAACACCATAAACGATCAGGCTATTCAACCTTACATGGCCGAAAAAATAGAATTTCCCGAAGCCATGGCAAGAGCACAAAAACCGCTCAGGCAATTCATGCTGAATCAAACTCGAAAAAATGATTTGTCATTGTTTGAAAAATTTGCTGATAACAATCCGGCAACATTAAATGATATTCCCATGAGCGTAGTTATTCCGGCATTTATTACCAGCGAATTAAAAACCGCATTTCAAATTGGTTTTATTTTATTTTTGCCTTTTTTGATTATTGATCTGGTTGTATCAAGTTTATTGATGGCTATGGGTATGATGATGTTGTCACCTTTAATCATTTCATTACCTTTTAAAATCATGTTGTTCGTGATGGTGGATGGCTGGACTTTAGTATTAGGCTCTCTTGCTTCAAGTTTTGCAATGACCTAGGAGTTGGTATGACACCAGAATCAGTTGTTTCGCTGATGAGCGAATGTGTGTATGTTATTTTACTGTTATTGAGTGTTTTGATACTGCCCGGCTTGGTTGTGGGTTTGGTTGTTGCTATGTTTCAGGCGGCAACCCAGATCAACGAATCCAGTTTAAGTTTTATTCCTAAATTATTTGTTACGTTTCTGGTTTTGGTGTTTGCAGGTCCATGGTTATTAAAAACTATAGTCAACTATACCGATACGTTGATTACCAATATTCCCTATTTAATCGGATAGAGGCATATCCTGATGAATGGGACTGGTTGGGGGATAATGGAGTATGTACTCGAGGATAAGGAATAAACAATGAATCTGGATTATCAATCAATGATTCGCCTGTTTAGCCAAGTTATTTGGCCTATGGGGCGTATTGGCGGATTGATGCTTACCGTTCCTGTTTTTTCCTCGGGATTATTACCCTCGAGAATAAAGATTCTTTTTCTTTGTCTTTTGAGCTGGGTTTGTTCTCCCTTTGTTTCGGGTCAATTATCGTTCATCAATTTTGATGGTCTTTTTCTGGTTTATATTGTGCAGGAGTTACTTTTTGGTATTCTGATGGGATTTGTTTTACAGCTTGTTTTTCAGGTTTTTGTATTGGGAGGCCAAATTATTTCCATGCAAGCCGGTTTGGGATTTGCCATAATGGTAGACCCTGCCAGTAAGGCAAGTGTACCGCTAATCAGTCAATTCTATCAGATGATGATGGTTCTGATTTTTTTGGCGTTAAACGGTCATCTGGCTTTGCTTGATGCGTTAATGGAAAGTTTTAGGATGATGCCTATAGGACATATTCCTCAGGATAAAAATTTAATATGGAATGTTATCCAGTTTTCTGGTTGGATGTTTAAAGAGGCATTATTGATATCCATTCCGGCGATTTTGTCTTTGTTAATAGTGAGTTTGTCTTTTGGAATCATGACTCGTGTTGCACCGCAGCTTAATATTTTTTCACTTGGTTTTCCTATCACTTTGCTGATGAGTTTTGTGGTAATAAAAATCGGTTTAAGTGCCGTTGGCACACAAATGGTTGAGAGTATTCAACACGGAATGCTCTTTATAAAAGGGATGTTGCACTGATGGCAGATGAAGAACAAGCCCAGGAAAAAACAGAAGAACCCTCGGCGAAACGCTTAAAAGAATCACGAGAAAAAGGTCAGGTAGCCCGTTCCAAGGATTTTAATGCAACGGTTATCTTGTTATGTACCGGGGTAGGATTTCTTATTTTTGGCAAGCAGCTGTCAAATCAACTGATGGAGATGATGCGACAAGCCTTTGAATTTGATGTATTCATTTTGACTACTCCAGCTGTTGCCCTGGAACGGCTTTATTTTTTGGCTAAATCAGGGCTTTGGTCACTAGTCCCTATTTTGGTGGTTATTTTTCTTTTGTCTTTAGGTGCGCCTTTACTTATGGGCGGATGGGTGTTTAGTAGTCAGGCACTAGCGCCTAAATTTTCTCGATTAAGCCTGCTAAAAGGGCTAAAGCGCATGGTTTCTTTAAAAGGCTTTGTCGAGATGATTAAGTCTTTTTTCAAGTTCGTTCTTGTGGGGGCGGTTTCTATCATTGTACTTAAAACCCAAATTCCAGCGTTATTGGCATTGGGTAATGCATCTATAGACACAGCGATTATCTCCGGTGGTTTTATCATCATTAAGTCATTTGTTTTTATTTCATCAAGTTTGATTTTGATTGCTGCGGTCGACGTCCCTTTTCAATTGTATGAACACAGCAAATCAATGAAAATGACCAAACAGGAATTAAAAGATGAATACAAGGAAACCGAGGGTAAACCTGAAGTAAAAAGCGCAATACGCAGAGCGCAACAAGAGCTTGCCAGACGCAGGATGATGAATGAAGTTCCTAAAGCAGACGTGGTGTTAACTAACCCTACTCATTACGCTGTGGCCATATCTTACAAGAAAAAGGGAAACAGGGCGCCGGTCGTTGTTGCTAAAGGAAAGGATCTTATTGCTTTTCAAATTAGTAAAGTGGGTAAATCGCATCAGATTCCAATTATTGCCGTTCCATCCCTGGCAAGGGCGATTTATTTCTCGACCAAATTAAATGCAGAAATTCCCCGAGGATTGTACGTTGCCGTAGCGCAGGTTCTAGCTTACGTCTTTCAGTTGAAAGATACACAACATTACGATTATAAACCTGAAATCTTGCAAAATGTTCCTATTCCCCCCGATTTGGAACGTGAAGCAGAGGAGGACATTTAATGGATAAAGTACTTCATTACCTGGATTACTGGATGCGTCAGGGGCTTGGTACCCCCTTAATGCTTATCGTCATGCTCAGTATGATGATGTTGCCCTTACCCACGTTTCTATTGGATGTCTTTTTTACTTTTAATATCGCTTTATCCCTGGTTGTTTTGTTGGCGGTTATATACAGTGAACGTCCTTTGGATTTTGCAGTTTTTCCAACGGTTATCTTACTGGCTACTTTATTGCGCCTGGCGCTGAACGTGGCGTCAACCCGAGTGGTATTGTTACACGGCCATAATGGAACTGATGCTGCAGGTCAGGTAATTGAGTCTTTTGGTGAGGTTGTGATTGGCGGAAATTACACTGTTGGTCTGGTTGTCTTCATTATACTGGTTGTCATTAATTTTGTGGTTGTTACTAAGGGTGCTGGCAGGGTATCTGAGGTTAGCGCACGTTTTACCCTAGATTCTTTACCGGGAAAACAAATGGCGATTGATGCGGATCTTAATGCCGGATTAATCAATCAGGAACAAGCAGTAAAGCGCAGAACCGATGTTGCTCAGGAAGCCGATTTTTATGGCTCCATGGATGGTGCCAGCAAGTTCGTCCGTGGAGATGCGGTAGCCGGGATATTAATTCTGGTGATCAACATAGTAGGCGGTTTGATAATAGGTATAGTGCAACATGGAATGAGTTTAAATGACGCCCTGCACAATTATATTTTATTAACCATTGGAGATGGTTTGGTTGCGCAGGTACCTTCTCTTGTTTTATCTACGGCAGCTGCAATAATCGTTACCCGTGTCTCAAGTGCCCAGAATATGGGGCAAGCGGTTTTGTCGCAAATTTTTGCCAACCCACGTTCTCTCATCATCGCTGCTGCGATTATTGGTTTAATCGGAATAATACCCGGTATGCCGCATATTGCCTTTTTGTTGTTGGCCGCAGGATTAGCAGCAATCGCCTATTTATTCATTAACAAGGAAAAAGAGCGTGTTAAAGACCAAGCTGAGAGTCAAGCCGATCCTGCCCAAATTAAAGACACCAGTGCGAATGAATTATCCTGGGATGACGTTAATCCTGTAGATGTGATAAGCCTTGAGGTGGGATATCGCTTAATTCCTTTGGTTGACAGTGCGCAAGGAGGCGTATTGCTCTCTCGTATTAAAGGAGTGCGTAAGAAAATTTCGCAGGAATTGGGGTTTTTGATTCCCTCTGTTCATATCAGAGATAATCTTGATTTGAAACCAAATCATTATCGCATTAGTTTGGCTGGTGTTGTGATGGGAGAGGCCACTATTCATCCCGACAGATGGATGGCTATAAATCCCGGTCAGGTTTTTGGTGAGCTGGAGGGAATACAAGGAAAAGATCCTGCTTTTGGTATGGAAGCAGTATGGATAAATGAAAGCCAAAAAGAACATGCCCATACTCTGGGTTATACTGTTGTGGATGCTTCTACCGTCGTTGCGACTCATCTAAGTCATATATTGGAACAAAACAGTCAGCAATTACTTGGCTACGAAGAAACGCAACAACTTCTCGATAAATTGGCGGTTAGCTCTCCTAAACTGGTCAAAGAACTGGTTCCTGATGGCCTTACTTTAGGATTAGTCAGTAAAGTATTACAAGGATTGTTATTGGAGCATATTCCATTAACCGATATTCGTACGATAGTCGAAACTTTGGCGGAAAATGCGCCAAAATCAAAAGATGCTGAATTTTTAATAAGTCAGGTCAGAATCGCATTGTCCCGTTTGATTACTCAAAAAATCAGTGGATTAAACGAAGAACTCCCTATTATTACCTTAAAGCCAGAGTTGGAACAGTTATTGCAAAATACAATTCAAAACAGTGGAAGTGCCGGGGTAAGTTTTGAACCAGGTATGGCTGATAGAATACAACACTCTCTGTCTCAATTTGCCTTGCAGCAACAAGCGAAACAAGAGAGTTCGGTATTGGTGGTTCAACCAGGTCTTCGATCCGTCTTGGCACGATTTGTGCGTAACATATCCAATGATTTTCATGTTTTATCTTATCAGGAAATTCCTGATAACAAACAAATAAAAATTATTGGAACAGTAGGTTAGGCACCGAGACTTTAAGTAGGTTTCAAAAGCAGGAGGCTTTATGAAATTAAAACGTTTTGTCGCAGCAGACACACGCAGTGCGATGCAACAAATCAAGACGACTTTTGGTCCTGATGCGGTCATTTTATCCAGTCATCATGTTGAAGGTGGTGTAGAGATAGTTGCTGCCATTGATTATGATGAATCCATATTAACTCCCGATGCAGCCGTTGCATCCGCTGAGCCTCCTACTCAAGTTGAACGCTATGCCACGCATAATACTCCTCTTGATGACATGAAGCAGGAAATTCAAACGCTAAGAGGGATGTTAGAAGCGCAATTGAGAGGTAATCTCGGAGGAGGTAATCCTCTTCATACTGTGTTGCTGCAAAAACTGTTATATCTGGGAGTAAGTCATACAACCGCTGCCTTATGGGCGAAATCAGTTCGTCCAGATCTCAATGAGCAGCGCGCCTGGCAATATATCCTTGCACAAGTTACTGAACAAATACCCATTCGAGATACCAACAGAATAGAAGAAGGGGGCGTTTATGCCTTTGTAGGGCCAACCGGGGTCGGTAAAACTACAACTCTCGCCAAAATTGCGGCACGATTTAGCTTGCGGTTTGGCGCTGATAAACTTGGTCTGGTGACCATGGATACCTACAGAATCGCAGCACAGGAACAGCTTGTACTCTATGGGAAAATTCTTGGAGTTAAGGTATGTGTTGCCCAGGATGAGGTTTCGTTGACTCGGGTACTGCGCCAATTAAGTGATAAAAAACTGATCTTGATTGATACCGCTGGAATGAATCCCGCTGATGAGCGTGTTGTCAGGCAGATGCAGGTTTTAAGTACTCATCACCAATCCATATCCAAAGTTTTGGTATTGCCCGCTACAAGCCATTATCAGGTGCTTATTGATGCCATCAAGCGTTATCAGGCTAATACAGTGGATCAGTGTATTTTAACCAAACTGGATGAATCTCTTGCCATAGGCGGGGCTTTAAGTGCCGTCATAGAGTCACGATTAGGTGTAAGTTATTTGACCCATGGGCAGCGTGTTCCAGAAGACATCAAAATGGCTACACGTCATCAACTCGTTGAGTTATTCGCACAGCAGGAAATTCAACTGTTTCAGGGGGATGCTGTTATTAGAAAGGAACAGTCGCATGTTGGGAGTGAGCATTATGTCTAAGTACAGTAACAGCATCAAAGATCAAGCCTCTGGTTTGCGTAATTTATCGCGTTCCAAACCTGTAACGGTCATTGCAGTCAGTGCAGGAAAAGGGGGCGTGGGAAAGAGTAATGTGTCAGTTAATTTGGCTGTAGCTTTGGCACAATTAAATAAAAACGTGATGTTGCTCGATGCCGATCTTGGATTAGCTAATGTGGATATCATGCTGGGCTTGCATACAAAGTATAACTTGTCGCATGTAATGCAGGGCGTATGTCACCTCAGTGACATTATCCTGCAAGGCCCAAATGGAATCCGTGTTATCCCTTCAGCTTCGGGTACGGAATTTATGACCCACCTTACTCATGCAGAACATGCAGGAATCATTGATGCATTTAACGAATTAACAGACGATCTGGATTATTTAATCATAGATACCGCAGCCGGGATTTCTGATACGGTTTTAAGTTTTGCTCGCTCATCCCAGGAACTTATCGTGGTGGTTTGCGATGAACCCACTTCGTTAACTGATGCTTATGCTTTAATCAAAGTGATGAGTAAGCGGTATGAGTGGACTCACTTTCATGTCTTGGCCAATATGGTACGAAGTATGAAAGACGGCCGTGAATTATTTAATAAATTATTCAGAGTTTCTGAGCAATTTCTTGATGTTCAACTAGACTATCTAGGAGCGATACCTTTTGATGAACACATCCATCGTGCGGTAAAAATGCAAAAACCCGTTCTCACAGCGTATCCGGATGCAGAGGCTTCTGAAGCTTTACGAGAGTTAGCCTATAATGTAAGTAATTGGTCTATCAAGCCGGCTTTGGGTGGAAACACCAGTTTCTTTTTAGAACGATTAGTTGCAGGTGATTTTTAAATTATTCACTATACTTAAGTTAGCTTTACCGATTTTGTAAACGATTTTCGTAGTATCAATTACCTTGTGCTGTTATTGTAAGGAGAGTGTCGTGGATGCTTTAGCTGCATACAGCAAAGTAAATCAACAAACCCAGGAAACACTGGTAAAAAGTCATGCAATATTGGTGAAACGTATCGCTCATCATTTACTCGGCCGTTTACCGCAGAGTGTACAACTTGATGATTTAATTCAGGCAGGGATGCTTGGCTTACTAGAAGCTGCAATACATTATGATTCGACAAAAGGCGCATCATTTGAAACATATGCCGGTATCAGAATTAGAGGTCATATGCTCGATGAGGTGAGGCGAAACGATTGGGTCCCTCGTTCTGTATACCGTAATTCAAGAATGATATCTGAAGCGGTACGCAATCTCGAGAACAGACATGGCCGTGAAGCCAAAGATGTAGAAATAGCTGAAGAATTGGGATTGTCTCTAAATGAATATCATGACATGCTACAAGATTCTGCCAGTAGTCACTTGTATGGCTTTGATGATTTAGGCGTAACAGATGACATGTTACATAGTGAGGGGGGCGGTGAGTCTACAGAACCTCATGTCCAGGTGATGCATAAGGATTTGATGAGCAGGCTTGCCCAGGTGATTGAGGGGCTCCCACAGAAGGAGCAAATGGTATTGTCTTTGTATTACGAACAGGATTTGAATTTGAAGGAAATTGGAGAGATTCTGGAAGTGAGTGAGTCACGAATTTCTCAAATTCTAAGTCAGGCAACTCTGCGCATCAGGTCGCGGATAACGGAATAAATAATAATAATGGATGCATTAACTCTAATTGGTTTACTTACAGGTTTTTTGTCTATAATTATCGGCCAGATACACGAAGGCGGAGATATTCACTCTCTGCTCAATATTTCTGCTTTATTAATTGTCATGGGTGGTACTTTCGGCGCTGTAATGGTGCAAACCCCAATGCCAACATTCAAAAGAGCATTCAGGGTTTTACCCTGGATATTCAGACCCCCAAAACTGGATTTTGAAGTCAGTCGAAATTTACTGATTGATATGGCAAGAAAAGCACGTCAGCTTGGGTTGTTGTCCTTGGAAGAACATTTGGATTACGAAACCAATCCCTTGATTTGCAAAGGTCTTGAGTTATTGGTGATAGGTGTTGACAAACAAACCATAAGACAAGTTTTAGAAACTGAGATTGAACGCAATGAGATGCATGATACAAAAGCCGCTCAAGTATTTGAAAGTATGGGAGGCTACAGTCCAACTATTGGTATATTAGGTGCGGTGCTTGGATTGATCCAGGTCATGAGAAATCTTGCGGATCCAAGTCAATTAGGGTTAGGAATTGCTGTAGCCTTCGTTGCTACTATCTACGGGGTGGGGCTTGCAAACCTGATTTTTCTTCCCGTAGCCAATAAATTAAAAAGTTGTGTTTCTCTCAAAGTACATTTTGATGAGATGATATTGGAAGGATTAGTGGCAATAGCCAATGGAGAGAGTCCGAATATGCTGGAATTGAAACTAAATAATTTTGGGCGGCATAAGCACAATGAAATCAAGAAGAAATAAAGCAGAAGAACATATAGACAGCCACCGATGGGTGGTATCTTATGCTGATTTTATTACTTTATTGTTTGCCTTTTTCGTGGTGATGTACGCTATTTCTTCTGTTAATGTATCCAAATACAAATCTCTGTCTGATGGGATGAAAACTGCTTTCGATAAAAAAGATAAAAGTAAGGCAGTTCAATCATCCGAATTAACCAAGGAAGGCCCCGAGGAAACGGTAACCCAGGGAACGTATAACGATGGACTTGATGAGTTGAGCAAATCACTATCTGATCTGGAAGACGGTAATTATAAAATAAACCGGCAGGATGGTTGGATAGAGTTGCAGATTAAAGCAGGTTCATTATTTGACTCTGGTGAGGCCGAATTAAAGGCTGAGGCGTTAATCAAGTTGATGCGGCTGGCAGAGAAGATCAGTAAATACCCTTACCCGGTAGTGATTGAGGGATATACAGATAACATGCCTATTGAAACACCCCAATACCCTTCAAATTGGGAACTGTCAGCCACCCGAGCTGCTACAGTAGGGCGAATTTTAAATGGTTATGGAATTGATACGGGACGAATTCTGGTTACAGGATATGGAGATCAATACCCCATCAGTACTAACATGACAGAAGAAGGCAGAAGTTTAAATCGAAGGGTTAACATTATCATAGCCGCAAATCGAAAAATTGACCGACTAATTAATCCCGAAATGGGGCAGGTACATAGCATTAGTACCGGAAACGCAATAGTTAACTCACCTTTGAAACCTCAGGATAAAAAACCTCAGGACGAGAAAAAGAAGGAAATAAAATGATCCCTTTTATTATATGTACAAATGCGTTGATTGCTTTGTTTGTTGTCAACTATCTGATAAAACAGCATAAGCATATTCGCTCTCTTAGTGAAAAAATTAATACCTTAGAAAAAACCACAGATCAGTTACTTCGGGATTACCCTGTTTTGATTAATGCGGATTTAGTCTTTTCAAAGCAGTTGAAAGAAATTAATGCGCAATTAATCAGCATGGACAATCAATTACAGAATCTGGAAAACATCAGAGACAACGATGGGGGCTATCAACACGCTCTGCGCATATTGGAAATGGGTGGTAATCAAGAGGAAATAGTCAACAGTTGTCATTTATCCAATGCCGAAGCTGAATTACTCATGAATTTGCAAGCCTACAGGGCTGCTATTAAAACAACGACCTGATGGTTGCATCATGCGGTATTTGAATCGTTCTAGTTTACACTAGCCAATAACTCTAGCGAGAAACTGTCTTTCACGGTAAAATCACTTTCTTTAATTTTGAGAGACACTTATGTTAGAAGTGAATCAAATCACTCTCAGTTTGAACGATCTTGACAAGCGTATTGAATCGCTTAGGGGGTACCTTTGACTTTGAAACCAAAAAGGAACGCTTGGAAGAAGTCAATCGAGAGTTAGAATCTCCTACAGTATGGGATAATCCGGAACAAGCACAAGCATTAGGACGAGAAAAAACGCAACTTGAAGCGGTGGTTCAGTCTTTGCAAGATCTGGGGCAATCTGTAACCGACTTGATTGAGTTATTTGAACTTGCCAGAGAAGAGGACGACCAGTCAGCCATTAATGAAATTGGCGAGGACGTTAATGAGATAGAAAAACAGGTTGCAGGCCTTGAGTTTAGAAGAATGTTTTCCGGAAAAATGGATAACGCAAATGCTTATCTGGACATTCAATCCGGTTCAGGGGGAACAGAGGCTCAGGATTGGGCGGAAATGTTATTGAGGATGTTCCTGCGCTGGGGTGAGCAGCATGGTTTTGTTACTGAATTAATAGAATGTTCACCCGGTGAAGTCGCTGGTATCAAGAGTGCGACCATTTATTTTAAAGGTGAGTATGCCTTCGGTTGGTTAAGGACAGAAACAGGCGTTCACAGACTGGTTCGCAAGTCTCCTTTTGATTCAGGAAACAGACGTCATACGTCTTTTGCTGCGGTGTTTGTTTCACCTGAAATTGATGACGATATTGATATTGAAATCAATCCGGCTGATTTGCGCATTGATACCTACAGAGCCTCGGGAGCAGGTGGGCAACACGTTAACCGAACTGACTCGGCGGTTCGTATTACTCATATTCCCTCAGGTATTGTTGTACAATGCCAGAATGACCGCAGTCAACATAAAAACAAAGATCAAGCCTTCAAGCAGTTGCGTGCCAAATTGTATGAGTTGGAAATGCAAAAGAAAAATGCGGAGCAGCAGGCTCTGGAAGCGTCCAAGTCAGACATTGGCTGGGGATCCCAGATTCGATCTTATGTTTTGGATCAATCACGAATAAAAGATTTACGTACCGGTGTTGAAACAAGTAATACACAGGCTGTATTGGATGGTGCACTGGATCAATTTATAGAAGCAAGTTTAAAAGCAGGAGTGGCGTAGTATGACTGATGAGCATTTAGATGAAAGTGAAGTATATCATATTCGTAAGCAAAAATTGGCCGACCTGAGAACGCAAGGTTTTGATTTCCCTAATCAATTTCGTAGAGAGCACCTTGCTGCTGATCTGAACCGTGAGTTTGACGGATGCGATAAAGAAACTTTAGCTCAGAAAACCATTAAAGTAGCGGTAGCCGGACGAATCGTTCTCAGACGAGTTATGGGAAAAGCCAGCTTTTTTCACATTCAGGACGTATCTGGCCGTATTCAGATATACATTAGAGCCAACGATCTGCCTGAGGTATATGAACAATTCAAACATTGGGATTTAGGTGACATAGTTGGTGTTAAGGGCGAGTTGTTTTTGACCAACACTGGTGAGCTCACCGTAAATGCAGAGCATGTGGAGCTGCTGACTAAATCATTGCGTCCTTTACCTGATAAATTCCACGGTTTGGCCGACCAGGAAGTGAGATATCGTAAAAGATATGTGGATTTGATTGCAAACGAAGAGAGTAGAAGAACCTTTTTAATTCGTTCACGATTAATTCAGGCATTTAGACACTTTATGGACGCCAATAAGTATCTTGAAGTAGAAACGCCCATGATGCATCCTATTCCAGGTGGTGCGCTGGCTCGTCCTTTTGTTACTCATCATAACAGTCTTGATATGACTATGTTTTTGCGGATTGCGCCAGAGTTGTATTTAAAACGTCTCGTTGTTGGCGGATTTGAGCGAGTATATGAAATAAATCGTAACTTCCGTAATGAAGGCATCTCTACCCGTCATAACCCTGAATTTACTATGATAGAATTTTATCAGGCCTATGCTGATTACCAGGATTTGATGAACTTTACTGAAGAGTTGTTGCATCATCTTTGTGACGAAGTGTTAGGTACTCGTCAGGTTGAGTATCAAGGGCATATGATTGATTTTAATAAACCCTTTACCCGCATGACGGTCAAAGAAGCCATTATTGCCCACCACTCTGATATTACGCCCCAACAATTGGAAAATATTCAGGAGTGTAGAGCCATTCTTGACCGCTTAGCTTTGCCTTATAAAGACTCTGACGGTTTGGGTAAATTGCAAATGATCGTGTTTGAAGAAACTGTTGAGCACCAATTGTTTCAACCCACATTCATTACGGCCTATCCTACTGAAATTTCTCCATTGGCAAGACGCAGTGATGCAGATCCAGAGGTAACCGACAGGTTTGAATTTTTCATTGCTGGACGCGAAATCGCAAATGGTTTTTCCGAGTTAAATGACGCAGAAGATCAAGCGGAGCGCTTTAAAAAGCAGGTTGAAGAAAAAGACGCAGGGGATCAGGAAGCCATGCATTATGACAGCGACTATATAGAAGCTCTGGAATACGGTTTGCCGCCTACAGCAGGTGAGGGTATAGGTGTTGATCGTCTGGTTATGTTGTTTACCAATTCTCAATCCATACGTGATGTTATTCTGTTTCCGCACTTAAGACAGTAATCTTGGGGTGATTGATGCTTTTCAACCTCATTCAAAAAGCGGTTGCGTATGTAAAAGAGATTCAAGATATAGGACTTTTTGGCGTGATGGCAGATCCACGCCTTTTTGCCGCATTTAACGGCTCTCCTTTTTTTTACGTCATGCTTCCCTTTATTGGCATTTTGTTGTTGGTATCTGCTGCCCTGAGCGGATATCAACTTGCTTGCGCCGAGAATAAAAATTTTGATAAATGGTTTGGCTTTGTTGTCGCAACGGTGTGTTCACTTTTGGCTTGTGTCTCTATGTACGGTAGCGTTATTGCCACTTTTTTGCAGAGCACTTTTGTTGCAGGTCCGTGGTTTTTTCTGACCAGTATTGTTTTAGCAGGGGTGCACCAAAGCATTATGTTGGCGCTTAACCTGTACAGAGCATATGAGTCTTCGCCTGGTTCGGTGCAAAGAATGCATTATATTCAGGCTTCTTTTAGTAATGCGCATATTTTGGCTTTATTAACCGCAATTTCTGGAACTATTACCTTTGTTATGTTGACTCCTGTTGCTCCTCTTCTAGGGAGTGCCTGCGCATTAAGTGTAGTGCTTTTAACCGTGATGAATTTATGTTGGCGTATGATTCCCCATAATTGGAAGTTGGCTATAAAGGAGCATGTATACTTAAACAAACCTGAGGTACATCATTCCGAACATTTAACGCAGATACTCACCCTAGGTCAAACGTCTGATAAGACAATCTTTAACTCCAGGCTCAGTCAGCGACTTTTTAGTCATACTGATTACGCAGCTGTAGTTAAAGCCATGAACCCTCAATGCGCTCGACAGTATCTTAAAAAGGTCATTAATGAAAAAATTCAACAGCTTTGCTCCCAAAGAACGCTGCAAAGTGACAAGAACGTGCAAAAAAAAGATGTTTTAAGCGAAATTCTGGCTCAATTAGATGATGATTCAAAAGAGATATTTAAAAATAAGCTGTTAAAGCGTTATCCCATGGCTTTTCAAAGTTTCTGGGCTGAAAAGGGTGAAGTAGAGCAAATTGTTGATGCAGTGATTGGTTTAAGGTTTCATACCCAAAGTCATCCTGAACCTGAGGGCAGTGAGTGTGAAGGAATACCTTATCCAGTAAGTATCGTATAAATTCATTTAAAAAACACCGAAAAATATAGGTTGGGCAGTAGTAATCGAAGCGTAGCCTGTATTAGACAAAGTCGTAATACAGGAAGTCAGATTACCGATCTCATCAAATCGTACATGCGCCAGAGATACCCTGCCATAAAAAAATATTCCCAGATTAAACATCCTGTAATACGACTTCGTCTATTACAGGCTACATATATGGATTTGTGACTCATTTAAGCGTAGCCTGTATTAGACAACGTCGTAATACAGGAAGTCAGATTACCGATCTCATCAAATCGTACATGCACCAGAGATACCCTGCCATAAAAAATATCCCCAGATTGGCTATACCCTGTAATACGACTTCGTCTATTACAGGCTACATATATGGATTTGTGACTTATTTAAGCGTAGATACTGTATTAGACAACGTCGTAATACAGGAAGTCAGATTACCGATCTTATCAAATCGTACATGCACCAGAGATACCCTGCCATAAAAAAACTTTCCCAGATTAAACACCCTGTAATACGACTTCGTA
>NZ_LNZC01000029.1:5179-86396 GCF_001467535.1 Legionella worsleiensis | reverse complement strand
ATTAGACAACGTCGTAATACAGGAAGTCAGATTACCGATCTTATCAAATCGTACATGCACCAGAGATACCCTGCCATAAAAAAATATTCCCAGATTAAACATCCTATAATACGACTTCGTCTATTACAGGCTACATATATGGATTTGTGACTCATTTAAGCGTAGCCTGTATTAGACAACGTCGTAATACAGGAAGTCAGATTACCGATCTTATCAAATCGTACATGCACCAGAGATACCCTGCCATAAAAAAACTTTCCCAGATTAAACATCCTGTAATACGACTTCGTCTATTACAGGCAACATATATGGATTTGTGACTCATTTAAGCGTAGCCTGTATTAGACAACGTCGTAATACAGGAAGTCAGATTACCGATCTTATCAAATCGTACATGCACCAGAGATACCCTGCCATAAAAAATTATACCCTGTAATACGACTTCGTCTATTACAGGCTACATATACTGGGGTGATCAACGATGTCCGTGCACATTACCGCCACCATGCCCGTGTCCGCCTCCATGTCCATGATGATTTGAGCTTGAATGATTTCCATGATGTACCGTTCCTCCGCCAAATCCATGACTGTGTCCCTGATGATGATGGTGATGCCCTGTTCCGGCTGCAAGAATTATTGGGGGCGGAGAGAAAAATCCGGTATTTCTATATCCTGAATACCCGCCTGAAACATAAGTGGTTCTGTTGGAAGAGCAAGCAGACAGTACGAAAATTGATGCGCAAATTAATGTAACTATACCCAGAACAGGAACAATGGGAGCAAGAGACAGGGCGGTTACTGTTGCCACGCTTATTGCGGTCATTGTCGCTGCCGCTATTCCCGCAGTGTGGGCAGAAGCCATTATTCCAAGACCTATTAAGCCTGCTGCTGATATAACGCCAATTACTCCAGCGATACATTTTAAAATAAAGCTGTAGTTATTCTCGTCTTCGACTGCTGTATTTACATTAGCTTTAGTGCTCATTTTTTCCCTCGGGTTATGTATCCTGTTACTAAAGGTTAGGAGTATTATTTTTAAAACGTCTTGTTCCTAAGTTCCCTTACTATTCAGTGGATTGTACCAATTTAGCATCAAAAGTCATTAGATTTTTATTGAATTTCAGCACTTGGAATTTTTAGGGTTTGATGCTCTAATCAGGTTCTTAGCATACAAGGTTACTACAGAAAATCCATTATTCTTTGAATGAGTAGTTAGGACAAATGTAAGATAAGTGTAAATTAAAGACAGCTACACCTGCTATAATAGTGCTTTATGGTAACTTGGAAATCTGACTCGTGCTAAATGATTCCGCAAGTCATTAAACCAGATAGAGGTACAAATATGTCACGTAATGATGAACAGCAAGAGAAAAATGTGCAAAAGGAAAGACAACGACTGGCCGAGCAACAACGAAAAAAGAACGAATTGGATTTGTTGCGTCAAGCCGAAGAACAGCGCCTGAAAGACGAACAAATAAGGAATGCGATATTAGATGATTCCATGACTGCCGCACCGGTTGCAACCACGTTATCTTTTCAGGTTCAACCTCCTGCAGGTGAGGGTGAAGATTGGCAGAAAATTATTGAAGACTTTAAGAAGCTCTATCCCTATAGCCCGATTAAGAATAATATCTTAACTTTTCCAACTCAAAAAGACGCTATTAATTTTTTCACTGCTCAAGCACGTCAGGAACCTCCCCGTAAATTTCTGGCAATTCAAATTGGAAGCGATGGCAAGCCTACCGGTTATACCCTTTTTTCATGTGGTAATGGCACGCTTTATCAAGGCAGTCTGGCAGAAATCGAGTCGCAGCTAAAAGCAGAACTTAAAAATCAACCCGATGATCACAATTTGCAAGAAGGTTTAGCGACTATAATGCGTGCCTCCAATACTGCCCAAAGTTATAAAGAGTCTTTGAAGCTAATTAAAGAGCCTTCTGAAGGCAAATTGGAACATGATCTTTTATCAGGACAAGTCTCATCATCGTCACAGCATACAAAGTAGCACTATTTATCTGAATGAGGTAGGGGAGTTAATAGAGGGAAGTGGCACAACAAATCGAGCCTTCTTCCCTCTAAATTAATGGGGTTTAATCATCTTCCCAGCTTAAAGTACCACCAGCTTGATATTCAATGACACGAGTTTCGAAGAAATTCTTCTCTTTCTTCAAGTCCATCATCTCACTCATCCATGGAAATGGATTTTCAGCGCCAGGGTATTGATCCGGCAAACCAATCTGGTTTAAACGACGATTTGCTATGAAGTGGAGGTATTCTTCAAACATTTCAGCGTTCATACCCAATATTCCATGCGGCATGGTATCTTTGGCGTATTGATATTCCATCTCAACGGCTTCTTTAATGAGTTGGATGATTTCTTCTTTAAACTCAGGCGTCCATAAGTGTGGATTTTCGATTTTAATTTGGTTTATGACATCAATACCAAAATTCATGTGCATGGATTCATCACGTAGAATATATTGGAACTGTTCTGATGTACCAACCATTTTATTTCGACGACCCATAGATAAAATTTGAGTAAAGCCGACATAAAAGAATATACCCTCAAAAACGACGTAAAATGCAATCAAATCACGTAACAAGCGCTGATCATTTTCAAGAGTTCCGGTATGGAAGGTTTCGTCTCCAAGACTTTGTGTAAATGGCAAAGCCCAGGCTGCTTTGGTAGCAACTGAAGGTATTTCCCTGTACATATTAAATACCTCTGCCTCATCAAGTCCGAGACTTTCGATGATGTATTGGTATGCGTGGGTATGCAATGCTTCCTCGAACGCTTGTCGTAACAGATATTGACGGCATTCCGGGTTGGTAATGTGTTTGTAAACAGCAAGAACCAGATTGTTAGCGACTAAAGAGTCTGCTGTAGAGAAAAATCCCAGATTACGTTTGATGATTAAGCGCTCATCCTCGGTGAGTCCGTTAGGATCTTTCCACAGTGCGACATCAGCGTTCATACTGATTTCATTGGGCATCCAATGGTTAGCACAGGCAGCAAGGTATTTATCCCATGCCCATCGGTATTTGAAAGGAACCAATTGATTGAGATCGGCACGACAGTTGATGATTTGCTTGTCATCAACCTGGATACGTGCTGCACCCATTTCAAGTGATTCAAGGCCTGTCGCCCCTATAACAGGATTGGCGACATGTTGTTGATTATTATTTTTGTGTTCCATGAAATTTCTCCTGGTTATTGGCAGGCTTCGCAGTCTGGATCGAGAATAGAGCACAGCTTGGGTTCTTCATTAATCAGCTTCACCGCATTAAGCGCACCATCCGTAACGGTTGATTTTTCGGCATTAGTTGCACCTAAACTTCGTAAGTAATAGGTGGTTTTTAAACCACGTATCCACGCATGCATGTAGAGTTGATCCAGCTTTTTGCCTGAAGGTTTCGCCATATAGATATTTAGGGACTGAGCCTGGTCTATCCATTTTTGACGGCGAGAAGCTGCTTCAACCAACCACATAGGATCTATTTCAAAAGAGGTCGCATAGCGTTTTTTCAACTCTTCAGGAATGCGGCTAATGGGCTGAACACTGCCGTTGAAGTATTTCAGATCATTAACCATGACCTCATCCCAAAGATTGAGCGCTTTTAATTCCGCAACCAAATAGGGATTAACTACGGTAAATTCACCAGAAAGATTGGATTTAACGTAAAGATTCTGGTACGTAGGTTCTATAGATTGTGATACACCACAGATATTGGAAATGGTTGCGGTGGGAGCGATAGCCATTACGTTAGAATTACGCATTCCTTGCGTGCGGACTTTAATTCGTAATGTTTCCCAATCCAGTCTTTGCGAGCGATCTTGTTCCAGATATTTGCTACGAGACTGTTGTAACAGATTAATCGAATCAATAGGTAGTATGCCCTTGCTCCACAAGGAACCTTCATAACTGGAGTAATTGCCACGTTCTTTGGCTAAGTCACAAGAGGCTTCAATGGCATAATAACTGATTAATTCCATGGATAAGTCAGCAAACTCAATCGCTTCTTTGGAGGTATAATCCATTTTCAGTTCGTATAACGCATCCTGAAAGCCCATGATACCCAGTCCTATTGGTCTGTGTTTCAAGTTCGAATTTCGTGCTTGCGGTACAGAGTAATAGTTAATGTCGATTACGTTATCCAGCATGCGTATGGCTGTAGTGACGGTTCGCTTCAGTTTTTCTTTGTCTAAAGCGCCATTTTTAATATGAGCAGGAATATTGATACTGCCCAAGTTACAAACAGCAATTTCGTCATCAGTCGTATTGAGGGTAATTTCGGTACACAGGTTAGAACTGTGCACGACCCCTGCATGTTGTTGTGGCGAGCGAAGATTACAAGGATCTTTGAACGTCAACCACGGATGTCCTGTTTCAAACAGCATGGAGAGCATTTTTCGCCACAGTTTGACTGCAGAAAGTGTTTTGGCATTATGTATCAAACCTTGACGTACTTTCTCTTCATATTCGACATAGGCCACTTCAAAAGCCTGCCCGTATTTATCGTGCAGATCAGGTGCCTCATCTGGTGAAAACAAGGTCCAATCACCTTCTTCACGAACTCGTTTCATAAACAGGTCAGGAATCCATAACGCTGTATTCATATCATGAGTTCGTCTGCGGTCATCCCCGGTGTTTTTTCTTAATTCAAGAAACTCTTCAACGTCTCTATGCCAGCATTCCAGGTAGGCGCAGACAGCCCCTTTACGTTTTCCGCCCTGATTTACGGCAACGGCTGTAGCATCCGCAACATTAAGAAAAGGAACTACACCTTGCGACTTACCGTTGGTTCCCTTAATGTGAGAGCCCATAGCTCGAACACGTGTCCAGTCATTACCTAGTCCGCCAGCAAATTTGGAAAGCATGGCATTATCTTTGATTGCGCTGTATATACCATCCAGATGATCGGGAACAGTAGTCAAGTAGCAACTGGAGAGTTGCGGTCTGACTGTACCTGAGTTAAACAATGTCGGGGTTGATGACATGTAATCAAAAGAAGACAACAATTGATAAAATTCAATGGCTTTTGCTTCTTTATCTTTTTCGCGCATAGCCAGACCCATCGCTACTCTCATGAAAAATGCCTGGGGCAATTCATAACGAATACCGCGGTCATGAATAAAATAGCGGTCGTACAATGTTTGCAGACTTAAATAGGTAAACTGCATGTCACGTTCAGGCAGCAATGCTTTACTGAGTTTGTCCAGATCATAATCAGCCATTTTGGCGTCGAGCATTCCCTGGGCAATACCATGGCTGATGTACGCTTTGAAGTACTGAGGATAGAGCGCACTCATTTCGTCAAAGGTCGCATCGGATTTAATTTTTAACTTGGATAAAGCTTCCATGCGCATGCTGTCCAGTAGTAAACGAGCGCTGACATAGGTATAGTTAGGCTCTTTTTCAACCAGTGTACGTGCTGCCATAATGAGTGACTTGTGAACGTCTTCAAATTTGGCTTGATTGTACAGATTACGCAATGCGTCTTTGATTATTGGTTCAGCAGATACGTGCTCCAAATTACGAATGGACTCATCGACTATAGTTTTTACTCTGTCCATATCCAAGGGCTTGAGTTGCCCATTAGGCATGGTGATCATTAACTGCTTGTTGTCAGTGGGTTGCTGTTTTTGTTCGCTTTGACGCGCTTTTCTATGTTCTTCTCGATAGAGAACATAAGAGCGAGCTACCAGGTGATGACCGCTACGCATCAGCGCCAGTTCAACCTGATCTTGAATGTCTTCTATGTGAATTGCGCCACCGCTTGGCAGGCGACGTCTGAATACCTGTGTTATTTGGCGAGTAAGCTCTTCAATCTGTTGATGAATTCTATCGGATGTAGGAGCGGTGCCACCTTCTTCAGCAATAAAAGCCTTGGTAATCGCTATTTTTATTTTAGTATCGTCATAGTTCACAACCTTGCCATTACGCTTGATTGTTTTAAGTAAACCTGGAGCGTTAGCTGTCAATTCCAGTTGACTCGTTTGCGGCACATCTTTTACCGGCTCGATAATTTCGGACATTTTTCCTCCACGAAATATGTTTGTGTCAACAGTTGATAAGGCTTAATTTACTGTTAGTTTAATTGTAGCAGAAAACCCAATATATAGGGTCTCTTTGGGGCGCACATAACAAGATAGTGTGTTTTTAATTCATGGTCAAGAGAATAAATTGGGTATATTTTGTGGATAACTTGTGGGTTAAAAAATATAAACTGATGGAGCACGTCAATATGTCAGTATTTTCATGATCTTTACGATTTATAATGACTATTTATTTTTTTTAACGATTATTGCATCGCTTACGTTAGAAAAACCGTGAACATTCAGTTGAAACGTATCAATATGTGCAAATAATTGGCTTGAACTACCCCCATCAAGGTTAATTGCATCGGTACACGATAGGGGAGGCGCTTTCAACAATTGCGCCAGCTCTTTGGTAGACATGGCAGAATTAGTCGATACAAGGACTATAACCTTACCTTCTTTTGTAATGCCCAAGGCAGTACGTTCTGCAACCCCCGGTTTAAGTTTGGGTATTTGTCCGTTGATCAATAATCTTGGGCCGCTTTGGATGGCAAATTGAACGTGTTGATCGGCGTTAAAATGATTGATATGAGTAATGTGGGGTATGTTATTTTTGATATAAAAAATCCCCCACCAACTGATTTGTTTTAAGGGATTTTCCTGTTTTTTGTTATTTATTCGCAGGCCGAGAGGTTTGAATTCATGATCAAAAAAGCCACCATTAATGCTTAACAAGGCATTGCTGTGTTGGGCAAATTGATCGGCCGAGGCATTTTTTAGAGAGAGTGATTTGGCATTGACCAACGCTAATTGGTTTTGGTTTAAATCAATACGAAAAACATGAATATGTGACCAAGGCGATAATAAACCACCTGCAATATCCTGGTACTCAATCCCTGATGTTAATTCTTGCCATCTGTCTGCCGAACAGGAATTGAGCGGGAGTGATGAACAAATAATAAAAAAAAGAGTGCGTAACAAATAAATTATGTTTGCAGGATAAACATTGGTTTGCGAAGACATGTTATTGTATCCTTAGGTACATCATTCAACACCACGGAATCTCATATGCAAATTAAATCGCAACATAACAATAGTGAAGTACATAAGTCAACTAAAGAATTAACACAACTGATGAATCAGGTATTGGATATCGCCAAACAAAAAGGTGCCACTGATGCTGCGGTTGCGGTCAATAATGATAGGGGCTTTTCTGTGGACGTTCGTATGGGAGAGGTTGAGACTGTTGCGTTTAGTGAAGATAAGGGGATTGGATTAACGGTTTATTTCGGCCAAAAAAAGGGTGGGGCAAGCAGTACAGATACATCGCTTGCGGCATTGGAATCTATGGTGCAAGCAGCCTGTGATATTGCTCAGGTAAGTGCGTCAGATCCCTGTTTTGGTCTTGCTGATAGAGAGTTAATGGCTAAAAATCATCCTGATCTTGAGTTATATCACCCTTGGGATGTAACCCCACAACAGGCGATAGAAATCGCCTTGTCTTGTGAGAAGCATGCGTTATCTCTGGATAAACGAATTGTTAATTCCGATGGTGTTAGTGTGTCTTCTTATGAATCGCACCATGCCTATGCAAACACCCATGGTGCCGAAGGGTACATTCACAGTACAAGACACAGCATCAGTTGCTCGGTGATTGCCAAAGAAGGCGAGGAAATGCAAAGAGATTATGAATATACGACGGTGCGCAATGCTTGCGATTTGGTTCATACTGATTTAATTGCACAAAATGCTGTTGAACGAGCTTTGAGTCGTCTTGGATCTCGTCAGATTGAGACACAAATGACGCCTGTTATTTTTTCATCCCGCGTGTCCAGTGGATTGATTGCCAGCTTTGTTAGCGCCATCAGCGGCTCCAATTTGTACCGTAAAAACTCATTTTTGCTGGACTCCATAGGACACCAGATTTTTCCAGAATTTATTCGTATTTACGAACAGCCTCATTTAAAGGGAGCTTTGGGTAGTGCTCCTTTTGATGGGGAAGGAGTACCAACTCGTCCTAATGTTCTGGTTGATCACGGTCGGGTTGTTCAGTATGTTCTTGGCAGCTATTCTGCTCGGAAAATGGGACTAAAAACTACAGCCAACAGTGATGGAGTGCATAATTTAACTGTTGATCCTACTGCGGATGGATTGCCTGAATTGTTGAAAGCAATGAATAAAGGACTGCTCGTCACCGAGTTAATGGGGCAGGGGGTTAATGGCATAACAGGTGATTATTCACGAGGTGCAAGTGGGTATTGGGTAGAACATGGAGAAATCCAGTTTCCTGTTGATGAAATAACGATTGCAGGCAATTTAAAAGAAATGTTTCGAGGAATTAAAGCCGTTGGTAATGATCTTAATCCTAATATTTCAACCCGATGCGGTTCAATATGGATTGAAAACATGATGGCCGCTGGAAAATAATCAGTCGCTTGGGCATAATCTCCCAAATCATTTCTCACCCTCTCTATGCTCGGAGGATGATGATTTGGGAGTACACAAAATATTCGTTAATTAAATTTTTGCTAACTTCACATATTGCCTAATACTACGTGCTACCGAATAAAATAATGAGGTCGCTTCGCAACACGATTTAATCTCCCTCACCTTTGCTCCCTCTACCCCACGCTATGCGCAGTGGAGAGGGGAAACCTCGGTAAGCTCAATTAAGTACGTGGGGAGGTACAATTTTTTGTTCTGCTGCGACTTTAATAGACTTAAATCCAGTTGATTTTTGCGAAGCACGCAGTATATCACTAATTATCCCGTCTCAAGTCCGGAATAATTACTTGCAAATTGACTTTACAGAAACCACAGGTTAGTTTTTATCACGAAATATGATGCGTCCTTTGGACAGATCGTAAGGAGTTAATTCTACTTTAACCTTGTCTCCTGTAAGAATTCTGATGTAATTTTTACGCATGCGACCTGAAATGTGGGCGGTTACAACATGGCCATTTTCCAGTTCAACACGAAACATAGTGTTGGGTAGGGTATCTATAACGGTGCCAGCCATTTCAATATGATCTTCTTTTGCCATAGGTCTCTCAATGATGTTACAGGTTCATAAAGGTGAAATAGTGCACTAATTTGAGAAAAATGGCAATCCAAGTGAGTTATTCAATTCAATAAATCGCATCATTTCAGTTTTTTTAGCGGCTCATTCTCTAAACACCATGCTACTTTTAATTAT
The DNA here is from genome assembly GCF_001467535.1 of Legionella worsleiensis. GTDB lineage: Bacteria > Pseudomonadota > Gammaproteobacteria > Legionellales > Legionellaceae > Legionella > Legionella worsleiensis. The sequence goes on along the minus strand of NZ_LNZC01000029.1, from coordinate 77,160 downwards.
GAAACGTTCAGATGATAAAGAGAATGGCCTCATAGCATGGACATTTTTTTTATGTCTTAAGGTTTTGCTCGATGTATTATTTTTGAACTGGATAGCCCTCATCTAGCCAACTGCGTAAACCGCCGCTGAGTGAATAAACCTGAGAGTATCCCATCTTTTGTAATGCATCTGCGACTAAAGCACAACGAAATCCACCACTGCAATACACTACTATGAGTTGGTTGTGGTCGGGAATCAGCTGCTCAATGTCACGTTCGATTATACCCTTACTTAAATGAATGGATGTGGGAATAATGCCATCGGATAATTCTCTGTCTTCTCGAGTGTCGATTACGGTAACCTGCTCATGGCTGTCTATGAGCTGTTTGAGTTTTTGCGGGCCTATTTCCTGAATACGTTTTTTTGCATCTTCTACGAGATTAAGAAATCCTGGTGAATGTTTTTTCATTGTTTATGCTCCTGTAATTCTTTGTCATTTAAGCTTAGCTTATAAAACCAGTTTAAAAAAATTTCAGGGATGTTGCCAATCTACCTATCGCTGAAATTCAGGATTAATCCTTCGCCAGTTTCATTTGAAATATACATAAAAAAATGATGTACTGTTGGACATCTGCTTGATACTGAAAGGGGAATTCTCTGTGTTATGGATATCAGCACCTCATTTATGGGTTGCATTCGCAGCTACACTTTTTCTTGTTCTTTTTCATTATCTTAGCCCGTGGTTTGCTAATCATTTACCAGGAAATGGAAGTGCTTTTGTTTCATTTGCAGGTGGGGTGGCGGTTGCTTATGTATTCTTGCATATGTTGCCAAATCTGGTTGAATACAACAAACCTATTGGTCAATTGCTTTTAGCTAATCAATGGCTTACTCCCTTTACCGAACTGTTGATATATATCGTGGCGTTGCTTGGTTTTCTTGTTTATTATGGATTTGATTTGGTTGCTGAGCGAAATCGTGTTACAGGAAAGGATGATGGCATGGTGTATGGATTACACCTTACCATGTTTTGTCTGTATAATTTTTTAATTACCTACACCATGTCACTACGTGCTTTAACCAGTATTACGGCTACTGTTTTATTTACTTTTGCCATGGCGCTGCATTTTGTTTTAACTGATCGCAAATTCACCCGGTTTTATAGCGTGCAATTTAATCATTTAGGTCGTTTTATACTGATAAGTGCGCTGCTTGTGGGGTGGATTTGTTCCGTTATTTTTGATCCTGTTAATGTGTTAATCGCCGCTTTGATGCTCGCTTTTCTGGCTGGTTCAGTGTTATTGAATGTGTTCAGAGAAGAAATGCCTGCCTCAGGTTTGGCAAGCTATTATTGGTTTTCTTTTGGGGCGTTACTTATTATGTTTCTGTTGTTGTTACAAACCTGGATAATAGCGTGGTATCCGGTTGCGATTAAACCGGAATTCGTCGGGTAAATTGTTTTGTTTTTACTGATTATTTTTTACTTACAGGTAACTGTAAAGAATACTCCCATGTTCCGGTTGTATCAGGATTTTTCAAGGTTAAACCTAATAAATGAAGAAATTCCTTTCTACTGATGATTTTTGCACCTAAGCGCAGGAGATGATTGGTAGGCATTTGGCAATCTATGAAATCAAATTCCCACTCTTGCAAGCAATGGCATAAAAAATATAATGCAATTTTAGAGGTGTCTGTTACTTTATGAAACATGGATTCACCAAAAAATGCTTTTCCTAAACTAATTCCGTAAAGTCCACCAACAAGTTCGTCTTCTTGCCATACCTCAAAAGAATGAGCATAACCCATGGCGTGCAATGTGGTATATGTGTCAATCATGTCTCGAGTAATCCAGGTATTATCGAGTCGTCCCGAACTGGTTGCACATGCAGTGATTACCTGCTGAAAAGCAGTATCTACAGATAATCGAAAGGGTTTTTTTAATGATTTTTTTAAACTTGCAGATACGTTTAATTGATCAGGATAAAGAATTAATCTTGGGTTTGGCGACCACCACAGAATGGGGCATCCAGGTTCAAACCAGGGAAATATTCCTTGGTAGTAAGCCTTCAAGACACGTTGTGGGCATAAATCACCACCAATAGCGAGCAGTCCTTGCTTATCGCTGGTTTCCGGGTGTGGGAAAAAATAGTCGTTTTCGACCAAGGCAAGCCTCTATCCTTAAGATGGTTTTTAAAAATAGTACAACGGTTAATGCATTTTATCTATGGTTTTGCTCGGATCTGTGTTTAAAACACATCAAAAACTTCAGGAAGAATACAACCTCAAAGTGGACAAGCATATGGCTTTAATCGGGAATAGAATAAAAAGGACAAAAAGAGGTCACACTTAAGACTATCCTCTTTTCATCCCAATGTTTAGTGTTTTAGAGTGAATCAAGATACTTTTCGGCATCCAGAGCAGCCATACACCCAAATCCAGCGGAAGTGATTGCTTGACGGTACACGTGGTCAGCAACATCACCGCAGGCAAAAACGCCAGGTATGGATGTACTGGTTGCCATTCCATCTAATCCCGATTTAATGGTGAGATATCCATCTTTCATGTCAAGCTGGTCAACGAATAAAGAGGTATTAGGTGTATGACCAATAGCAATAAAAACTCCATCAACAGCCAACTCGCTCTTTTCGTCAGTTTTAACATTACGAATTGATACGCCAGTGACTTTCTTGCCATCACCAAGCACTTCTTCAAGGGTAGTATCCCAGATAAGTTTTACATTACCGTTACGTGCTTTTTCAAACAGTTTGTCTTGCAGAATTTTTTCAGATCGCAGGGTGTCTCTTCGGTGAATCAGGGTAACCGAAGCAGCTATGTTGGATAAATAAAGCGCTTCTTCAACCGCTGTATTTCCTCCGCCAATAACGCAGACGTTTTTATTTCTGTAAAAAAAACCATCGCAAGTGGCGCAGGCTGAAACGCCTCTACCTTGATAGGCTGATTCGGATTCTAGACCCAAATAGCGAGCCGAAGCTCCAGTTGCAATAATTAATGCATCGCAAGTATACAGCGTGCTGTCACCGTGAAGTGTAAATGGTGCTTGCGCTAAATCAGCTTTGACAATATGATCGAAGATGATTTGAGTATCAAAGCGCTCAGCATGTTTTTGCATCCGCTCCATCAGGGCAGGGCCATGTAGACCCTCAACGTCGCCAGGCCAGTTATCCACTTCAGTGGTTGTCGTTAATTGACCGCCTGGTTGCATGCCCGTGATTAATACTGGGTTTAAGTTGGCTCTTGCGGCATAGACTGCGGCGGTATAACCAGCTGGACCTGAACCAAGTATAATTAAGCGGTGGTGATTGCTTGTGCTCATCGTCTCTGCCTTCCTTATTTTTTTGTGTTAAGATGGCAAATGTTATGACAAAAACGAAAATAATAAAATACCTATGGCCAAACAAGACTCGGGAAAACAGGCTGGAACCCCTAAAAAAACCATGCCGAACCATATCATTAAGCGCTTGAGTGAAGGCGGCTTTATCTTTGTTTCATCAATTGCACTTTTTGTGCTTTTGTCATTGTTTACATACAGGAGCAGCGACCCTGGCTGGTCGCACGCCACCAATAATGGGGTTCACGTCGCTAATGCTGGTGGCCAGGTAGGTGCCTATCTCGCTGATGCCTTATATTTTGCCTTTGGTTATTTTGCCTTTTTATTGCCGCTGGCGTTTGTTTACGTTGCCTGGGCATTACTGAAAGATTTTCATGCATTAAAATCTTTTGATAAAACAGTGCTGCTGATTCGTGCCGCTGGTTTCATCTTAATGGTCATGGGCGGATGCGGTCTGTTAACACTGCAACCCGAAATTAAAGCCCTGGACTCTATTCACAGTGCTGGGGGGATTATTGGCCAGGCAGTGAGTAATGGTTGGTATCAGATGTTAAATTTTCAAGGAGCGACCCTTGTTCTAATGGCCATGTTGTTGATGGGAACTACCTTGTTAACCGGCTTGTCATGGTTTGCCGCACTTGAACTCGTAGGCAAGTACACTTTAATCGGTTTTAATGCCTCTTGTCGTGTTGCAACGCAGCTTTTTAAACTAAGTCAGACGCTAGCCACTTCAGCAAAACTCAAAGAGCTTAAATTTCCTTCAGTACAACAGGCACCGGCTAAAGAAAAATCAGTTCCTCAATTGTTCAAACCTAAAAAGGAAAAAGAGCTTGAAAAAGCACCGCCTTTGCTTATCGTCTCTGAGGACGTTAAACCCGAATCAGTGAAACATGTCAGGGAAAACCGGGAAATCCGTCCTCCTAAATTCACCACATCACTTGCCATGCCCGGATTAAATTTACTGGATAAAGGTGAGCCAGGGAAACCTATGGGTGGATATACACATCAGGAACTGGAGAATGTATCTCGTGATGTTGAGCAACATTTGCTTGATTTTGGTATTCAGGCCGATGTTGTCGCTGTTCATCCGGGTCCGGTCGTTACCCGTTTTGAATTACAGCTTGCTGCGGGCGTGAAAGTTAGCAAACTTACCGCTTTGGCTAAAGATTTAGCTCGCTCTTTGTCCGTAATTTCTGTTCGTGTCGTTGAGGTGATTCCCGGTAAAACAGTCGTGGGCCTTGAATTACCCAATCATTCCCGCGAGGTGGTTCGTTTATCAGATGTTCTATCTGCTGATGTATATCAACAAGCTCACTCACCACTCACATTAGCCTTGGGTGTTGATATTGCCGGTCATCCCATGATAGTTGATTTAGCCAAAATGCCTCATTTGCTTGTGGCAGGAACGACCGGATCAGGAAAATCAGTAGGCATCAATGCCATGATATTAAGCATCCTGTTTAAAGCAACTCCTGAACAGGTTAGGTTGATTATGGTTGATCCCAAAATGCTTGAATTATCCGTATATGACGGTATTCCTCATTTATTAACCCCCGTCGTTACTGATATGAAAGAAGCCGCAAGCGCTTTGCGCTGGTGTGTTGAGGAAATGGAAAGACGATATAAGCTAATGGCTGCTTTGGGAGTGCGCAATTTAGCCGGGTTTAATACCAAAATCGCAGAAGCAATTGCCCAGGGTGAACCTTTAGTTAATCCTTTATGGAAACCTGTAGATTCAATGGATGAAACGGCACCTCAGTTGCATGCGTTACCGTATGTTGTTGTCGTCATCGATGAGCTTGCTGACATGATGATGGTGGTCGGTAAAAAAGTAGAGCAGCTGATTGCTCGTATTGCTCAAAAAGCCCGGGCAGCAGGAATTCATATGATTCTTGCAACACAAAGACCTTCTGTTGATGTATTGACCGGTTTGATTAAATCCAATATTCCTACTCGTATTTCATTCCAGGTTTCATCAAAAATTGATTCTCGTACTATACTTGACCAACAAGGCGCAGAACAGTTGTTGGGGCACGGCGATATGTTGTATCTCGCTCCTGGAAGCGGTGCTCCCTTGCGTGTACATGGTGCTTTTGTAGACGATAAAGAAGTGCATCGTATTGCGGACGATTGGCGCTCAAGAGGTGAGCCGGATTATATAGAAGACATTTTAAAAATGACTAATGACAGTGCTGAGGGTGGTGGGCTTGATGATGAGGGGCAGTCAGTTGAAGATGATGATCCTTTATACGATCAGGCGGTAGAGTTTGTCATTCAAACACGAAAAGCGAGTATTTCTGCGGTGCAAAGACGGTTAAAAATTGGGTATAACCGAGCAGCACGCATGGTCGAAGAGATGGAACGAACCGGCATTGTTGGTCCACTTGATGGTGGCTATAGAGATGTTCTGGTCTCTTCAGTAACTGAGGAATGAGTATGAAACGATTATTTTCCGTCATCCTGTTTTTTTTGTCTTGGAGTGCATTTAGCCAGACTCCAGCTGAATTATTACAAGAAAAATTAAATGCGATAAAAACCATGTCGGCACAATTTAAACAGGTTGTGAAGGCAAAACAAAAAGAGGTCTCACGATCTTCCGGTACTATGGCTTTGCAGCGACCAGGACGATTCCGGTGGCAGACCATTGATCCCATGGAGCAGTTGGTTGTGGCTGATGGCAAAAAAATGTGGGTTTACGATGTTGATTTAGAACAGGTTACCGTTAAAAAACAGGATAAAGGTCTGGGTGGTACTGCTGCGTTATTTTTGAGTGGTTATGATGAATCCGTAAGCAGGGATTTTGATGTAACTCAAAAAACGGTGGGTACAGTGACTACTTTTGATTTGAAATCCAGATCGGCTAAAGAAAATTTCCAGCGCATTCAGTTGGTTTTTACCAAAGATAAATTAACTGCTCTTGAATTGCATGATCAATTGGGGCAGGTAACAAGCGTTAAATTAGCACAAATAAAATTCAACCCGGAATTATCCGCTAAACTATTTCAGTTTAAACCCCCCAAAGGGGTGGATTTGGTGCAGCAATGAAACTTCGCCCGGACAGAGCAGGTTCTCTGCAGCATCAGCGGTAAACGGTATTAAATAATGAATTTGTTTCCAGCAGAACCAATACCACCTTTAGCTGAATTTTTGCGACCAAAGCATATTGATGAGGTGATTGGCCAAAAGCATCTGTTAGGGGAAGGTAAGCCTTTGCGTCTCAGTTTTACAGGGCGCAAACTTCATTCCATGATACTTTGGGGGCCTCCAGGCGTAGGAAAAACAACTATCGCACGATTAACTGCTCAAGCCTTTGATTGTGAGTGGATAGCCTTATCTGCTGTTTTTTCGGGAGTTAAAGAAATTCGCTGTGCCATGGATAAAGCCCAGGAACATTTAATTCACGACAAACAAACCATTTTATTTATTGATGAAATTCACCGTTTTAACAAAGCCCAGCAAGATGCGTTATTGCCTTATACCGAATCAGGTTTGGTCACTTTTATTGGAGCGACCACAGAAAACCCATCGTTTGAGGTGAATTCAGCATTGTTATCCCGTGCTCAGGTTTATGTACTGCAGCCTCTAAATGATGATGAATTAATTCAGTTATTCCAACGAGCTTATAGTACGGTTTTATCTCATTTACACTTTGATGATAGTGCCTTAGACGTGATTGTCAGGTGTGCCGATGGAGATGCCAGGCGGTTTCTCAACATTTTAGAACAAGTTAATACCGCCTGCATTGCCATGAAGGTTTCCTCAGTCACCCATGAGCTGGTAACGAATGCTTTGGCGCATAATACCAAGCATTTTGATAAAAGCGGGGATAATTTTTATGATCATATTTCTGCATTACATAAATCGGTGCGTGGTTCCAATCCCGATGCCGCACTTTATTGGTTATGCCGTATGTTTGATGCAGGAGTTGATCCGCACTATCTTGCTCGACGAATCGTTCGTATGGCTTGGGAAGATATTGGCCTGGCTGATCCCAAAGCCATGCAAATTGCCAATGATGCTGCGACAACTTATGAGCGTTTAGGATCTCCAGAAGGTGAATTGGCCTTGGCTCAGGCTGTTATTTATCTTGCCGTTGCTGCGAAGAGTAATGCGGGATATGTTGCCTTTAATGAAGCAATGTCTTTTGTAAAAAAAGATAAATCCAGAGAGGTTCCGGTTCATTTACGCAATGCTCCTACTCAACTCTTAAAAGACCTGGGACACGGTCGTAAATACCGCTATGCTCATGATGAGCCACAAGGTTATGCTGCTGGAGAACAGTATTTTCCTGACGGAGTGGGCGCTCCTCAATGGTATCATCCCGTCTCGAGAGGATTAGAAATCAAAATCGCTGAAAAACTCGCTTTTTTAAAAAAACTGGATGAACAGGCAAAAAAATAGAAGTTAATGAACGTTGAATAAGAACACTTTTTTTGTTATTGACCCGAGAGTAAACTATTGATTTGTGCCTCTGGTTTACGTTATAAATGTAGAGCCTGAAATGAAAAAAGGATTTTACATTATGAAAAAATGCTCTAAATTAGCTTCTGCCTGTTTGTCTTTGGGTTTGTCTTCAGTTGTTTTTGCTGGAACTATGGGTGCTCCTGTTGAGAAGGAAACATGGTATCTTACAGGTGGCGCAGGTGCTTCCTGGGCAAGTGATGCCGATATTAGCGTCGATCCTGCAATTTGGGATTTTGCAACCCAAGGTTATTCAAACAATTTAGGTTCTTCTGCCCTGATGTTTTTTGGCGTCGGTCGTTACATGAACGATTATCTTCGTCTTGATGCTCGTTATGAACACCGAGGTGACTACGACTATTCTCAATTCCAAACTGGTGCAGATAACGGAGTACCTGGATTTACCGGTGATGCAAGAACCCGTATGTTCAAATTGAACAGCAACAGTGTCATGGTTAATGGATGGCTTGATCTGGGTAGCATGAATTCTAACATGTTATGGCAGGTTGGTTCCTTCTCAATGCAACCATATGTTGGCGGCGGAATTGGTGTTAATTACATGAATGTTAAAGATTTTAGAACCCTGACCGCTCCTTTTGGAGTAAACAGGACTGAAGTCGCATCCATTAATCAAACATCAACCAACAGTGAGTTTGCATGGCGTGTAGGTGCAGGTATTTCTGCTCAACTAACTCAGCGTACATCATTGGCCGTCGGATACGATTATTTTGATGGTGGAAAGATTCCATTCCCTGATTACATCATGTCTTCTTTATCTGCTCCAAGCGGCAGAACTGGCGTGAGTGTAACCCCATGGAGTGGTTCGTTTACTGCTAATGAAGTTTATGCTGAACTGCGTGTATTAATTTAACGCCGGAGCGTATTCTTCATTCTGTTGAATAAGCAGGGTGTGTTCTAATCACACCCTGTTTTTTTTTAATTTGATGCATCGTTTCGGGATTGGTGACATTCTTTACATACAATTCAGTTATGAATAAATGAGCGAGCGGATGCACGTTTGTGGATGGCGTCACTCATAAGGATTCCCATTGGTTTGGAAGACAAGGCTAAATTAGATTGTGTCAAAGAAATGACGTCTTTTCGATATTGTGACTTAGACCTTTATTCATTCCATGATTAAAAGCTATTTATAATACTTTTATAGCAAGGGCTTTCTTTCACATTCATCACTGATGATTGATTAAATATTGATTGTTCAATGCGCTTTAACCTCACTTTATCAAATAAGTATATTAATAATTAATCCTATGATTTTTATGACATTTTCTTTTTGGCGTGAAATTTGCTAGAGTCTTAATAACTAACTCATTAATCGAACATCTCATGCACTATTACAATTACGAGACATGTGCAGTTAAACCTCAGATTGAATTTTCTGAATGGGATATTTTATCCAGTTTGCCTATTGCTCTGGTAATCTTGAATGCGCAGGGCAGAGTAGTATGGTTAAATCCTTCTGCTGAGGCCATGTTGGGTTATGGGTTAACAGGTTCTCTCTGGCTGGATGTTATTCAACGTGCGTTTGTTCCTCGAGCGGATGATGGTCATGACGTGTCTTTGGCTGATGGGCGGCGTGTCCATGTGGCTATCTCCTCACTGGACAGTTTACCTGGGATACTGATTACTTTGTCGGATATTACTGCAACTCGAGATTATGAGAAAGCAAGAGAAAATGAGAAACGTCTTGTTTCTATTGGAACAATGACTGCACAGCTTGCCCATCAGATTAGAACGCCTTTATCATCAGCTATTTTATATACCGAACATTTAAATAATCTTCCTGAATTTGACCCACGCAGTAAACATTGGATTAAACGATTACAAGAGTGTCATGGCAGTATAGAACAACAAATTCATGATTTACTCTTGTTTGCCCGTGGCACCACAATTCAACCCACAATTATGGATATGACCTATTGGTGTTCGCAGTTAATGCAGAGAGCACAGCCTTATATTGAGTCTGCAGAAGTCTCGTTTAAATTAAATAATCACTTGATTACACATGAATCAACAATTCACGGAGAGTCTTTAATTGGAGCAGTTTTGAATTTGGTGATCAATGCATTGCAATCAGAAGCGACCCAAATACATTTAACGCTTGCATCCATGGACGATTCAGGTATACAAATATCAGTAGAGGATAATGGAAAAGGAATGAGTGAAGAAGTAAAGTCACAAGCCTTTTCGCCTTTCTTTACTACTAAAGCGCAAGGAACTGGACTGGGACTAGCGGTTGTTTTTGCAGTTGTAAAAGCTCATGGAGGTAAAGTTACCTTGGAGTCTGTTGAAGGTGAGGGTACCCAGGTACATTTGTACATACCAGGGATAAACAGAGTCGAATGAAACTAAAATAAAGGATATTTATGAGCCATGTTTTAATTGTTGAAGACGATCCCGTTTTAAGAGAAGCTCTGGCTGAAACCATGACTATCTCTGGCCATACCTACATTACCGCTAAAGACGGAAAAGAAGCCTTAACTTTACTTGAGCTGCATAATCCAGCTGTTGTGTTAACAGATATTAGAATGGATAAACTTGATGGGAATCAATTGCTCGCTGAGATTCATAAAAAAAGACCAGGACTTCCGGTTATATTGATGACCGCTTATGGTTCAGTAGAAGATGCCGTAAATGCCATACGTCATGGTGCCGTTGATTACTTACAAAAGCCATTTAGCGCTCAGGTGTTGACTGAAAAAATCAAGCAATACATCAAAATTGAAGTTGATGATAGCGGTCAACCTGTAGCTCACGATCCTAAGAGTCAAGCTCTGCTGACCATGGCATTAAAGGTTGCACAATCGGATGTAGGGGTGATGATTAGTGGAGAAAGTGGAACCGGTAAAGAGGTATTGGCGCATTTCATTCATGATCATTCTCCCCGAAAAAAACACCCCTTTATTGCAATTAACTGTGCTGCAATACCCGAACAGATGCTGGAAGCGACTTTATTTGGTTATGAAAAAGGATCCTTTACCGGGGCCTATAAATCCACTCCCGGGAAATTTGAACAGGCTCAGGGTGGAACCTTGCTTTTGGATGAAGTCAGTGAAATGTCTTTAAGCTTGCAAGCCAAATTGCTCAGAGTATTACAAGAAAAAGAAGTGGAGCGTATTGGTTCCAATAAAATGATCAGTCTGGATGTGCGTATTCTGGCTACAACAAACAGGCAATTAAAAGATGAAGTGCAAGCCGGTAGATTTCGTGAGGATTTATTTTACAGACTCAATATTTTCCCCTTGCAATGGCATCCCTTAAGGGAAAGAAAAAATGATATTATACCCTTGGCTAATTATTTGATTAGAAAACATTGCCAACACAAACAGCCTATAGTTCCGGTCATTAGCCCAACGGCACAAAAGTTGATGCTGTCATACCCATGGCCAGGTAATGCCAGGGAACTGGATAATGTAGTGCAAAGAGCCTTAGTCTTACAAACTCAGGGGATAATTGAAGGAGAGCACTTACAGCTGTCTTTAAACGCCACGAAAACACCTGAAACCAGCGCTGCAGCAACCAGTAAAAATTTACAGATTCATGAATACGAGCTAATTGAAAAAACGCTATTGGAACATGAAGGTAACAGACAACAGGTTGCCGCATTGCTTGGAGTGAGTGAGCGAACACTAAGATACAAATTGGCAAAAATGCGTGAAGAGGGGTATGTTGTTTGATGCGATATACCTTTTTTCGGGTTGGGTTGATTTCAGGGAATGATAATAAGGAGTATGGAAGTGAGTGAAATAAACACAGTTAATTTACTAAACCAGATCAGATCCATGGCAGCTCAGGCTGAAGGAGGATTAAATGCAATTGATTCCAAACACACACCATTCGGTCAAGTGTTCCAAAACGCATTAAATCAAGTGAATGACATGAGTGAAACCTCTAACGCATTGAAAACCAAGTATGAACTTGGTGATCCTAATGTGAGTATCGGGGAAGTGATGATTGCCAGTCAAAAATCAAGTCTCGCTTTTGAAGCAACTTTAAGGGTCAGAAATAAAGTGGTACAGGCTTATCAGGATATTATGAATATGCCCGTTTAACTCAGGCTTTTCATCGAATCCTCAGGCGTAATTTTGGGTACAGGATAAACACTACAGGAGTTTATAATGGCATTGGTTGATAATGCTTCAACTGCGGCAGCAAAATTTGCAAGCTTATCCATACCTCGCCAAATTGGTTTATTGGTGGGTTTGGCCGCAAGTATAGCACTGGGTTTAGCGGTCGTTTTATGGTCGCGCGAGCCCAGTTATATTCCATTATACAGTCAGTTAAATCCTCGTGATACCTCAGATGTGTTAGCCGTTTTAGAGCGCAATGGTATAGAGTACAAAATCGACCAAAATCATGGCACCTTATTAGTTTCTGCAGATCAATTACAAAGTGCTCGTTTAAGGCTTGCGGCTGAGGGTTTGCCACGAGATAGTGGTGGCACTGAAAGTATGTTTGCAGAAAATGGAACATTTAACAGCAGCCAATTTATGGAAAATGCCCGTTACAAACAGGCTCTTGAAACAGAGTTGGCCCGTACTATTAGTAAATTTAAAGACATTAAAGCTGCTCGTGTTCATCTGGCTATCCCAAGAGAATCAGCCTTTGTACGAGACAGTCAACAGCCAAGTGCTTCAGTATTCATCGACGTTTATTCAGGATTGGAACTCAAAAAACAAACTATTGCAGCCATAGTCAACCTGGTTGCTTCCAGCATTCCTAATCTTAGTGCAAGCCGTGTCACAGTAGTTGATCAGGACGGCCAGTTATTAAACGAAGGTGGTGGGCAAACGCTTTTTTCAGATACAGAGCGTTTTCTTGATTACCGACAAACTTTAGAAAAACAGTATTCGCAAAAAATTCAGGAAATTTTAACTCCCATCCTGGGCTACGGGCGGGTGAAAGCAAAGGTATCGGCAGATGTCGATTTTACTACCTATGAACAGACTCAGGAACTGTTTAACCCTGAATTGCCTTCATTGCGAAGCGAGCAGTCCATGCAAGAGCAACGAAATGCCAGTAATAATGCCATGGGCGTTGCTGGGACTCTTTCTAATATTCCACAGGCTAATCCTAACTTGGCGCAGAGAAATCAGCCGGTGCAAGCGGGAACGAATGCCGCTCCGCTTCAATCGGGTACTGATGTGGCAAAATCCTCTGACTATCGAACGCAAAGTACCAAAAATTTTGAATTGGATAAAACGATTAGCCATACCAAAAATCAGCCCGGCACGATTAAACGACTCTCGGTTGCTGTTTTGGTTGATAATCGAGCCGTCATGAATGATAAAACTAAAAAAATGGAGAAAAAACCATTAACACCCCAAGAAATTGAACAGATAAAACTGCTTGTTGCTGATGCAATTGGCTTGAACGCTAAACGAGGGGATAGTTTAAATGTAATTAATAGTAATTTCGTGAAACCTGATCCCATAGAAAAACTGCCTGAAGAACGTTTTTGGCAGAAAGACAGCTTCTGGTCCATAGTAAAACAAGTCTCCGGGGCATTATTTTTGCTTGCTTTGATTTTTGGGGTATTAAGACCTATGCTCAAAACGTTAGCAAGTAACAAGAGTGAAGAAGAAGCCAATTTGAATTCAACCGAAGAGGCAGCTCAAGAGGGGCAACTTGCTTTAACAGAAGTCACCGATTATGAGTCGCAATTGAATTTATTACGTCAGGTAGTAGATAAAGAGCCTAAGCGCGTAGCTCAGGTTGTAAAAACATGGGTTGACAGAGGTTAATTATGGACGGAATAGAGCGTGCAGCAATTTTGTTACTGAGTATGGGTGAAAAAAATGCTTCTGAAGTTCTGAAACATTTAGAGCCGCGTCAGGTTCAAAAAGTGGGTATGGCTATTTCATCTTTGAATTCAGTGAGTAAAGCTAAAATGCAATCGGTGTTGGTTGATTTTATCAGTACTATCAGTGATCAGACCAGCTTGACTGTGGATACAGAACATTATTTACGAACCGTACTCATTGAGGCATTGGGCTTGGAAAAAGCGACGCCCTTTATTGACAGGATTTTGATTTCCCATAAAGACAGCGGTTTGAATAAGCTAAAATGGCTTGATGGTCGCTTGATTGCCGACGTCATTCGTAATGAACACCCACAAATTATCGCAACAATTTTAATCCATTTGGATTGTGAACAGTCAGCCGAAGTAGTCAGTTATTTCAGTGCGGAAAAACGTGCAGAGGTATTATTGCGAATGTGTAATATCGATACAGTTAAGCCTGAAGCCATATCTGAACTTGGTAAAGTCATAGAAAAACAGCTTAGCGGTCAAACCGTTGGAAAATCAGCTTCTGTGGGAGGAATCAAAACAGTTGCTGATGTCATTAACTTTCTCGATGGTGCTATGGAGGAGGAAGTTCTTGATAAGATTAAAGATTGGGATGAGGATTTAAGTGATAAAATTCGCGATAAGATGTTTGTGTTTGAAAACATAGTCGATATGGACGATAGAAGTGTTCAGACTTTGTTGCGAGATGTGACCTCAGAACAATTAAAAGTTGCATTAAAAGGGACAACAGAAACCACTCGAGATAAAATTTTTTCAAACATGTCCAAACGTGCTGCCGAACTTTTGCGTGACGATATTGAGGTTCAAGGCCCCGTTAAATTGAGCGATGTTGAACGTGCGCAAAGAGAAATTCTCGCTATTGCCAGAGCTCTTGCTGAGGATGGCAAGATATCTCTTGGATCCAAGGGCGGTGATGAAATGATTTAATTGCTCTTTGCATTAAGGTAATCCAATGTGTAATTGTCTTTTACTGTAAGGTATTTCAGCATATGTCTAAAGAATTTGAGCCTTTTCCTACGGGATCCAATGGTAAGGGATTTAATACCTGGGAATTCCAGCAGGCTAAAACAGAAGAGCCACCGCAAATCGATATGGAGGAGCAATTAAGAAATGAAATTGCTCTGTTGAAACAGGAGGCCATAGAAAAAGGTTATGCTGAAGGCATGAATCAGGCAAAGGCTGAACTGGAGCAAAAAAAGGCGGAGTTAGCGCAATGGATTGAATGGTTTAAAAATCCCATACAGCTTCTTGATGAACAATTAGTTCAAGAGATGATAAAAACAGTCATTTGGTTATGTCAACATTGCATAGGAATAGAACTTTCCGTACATCCAGAAAAGTTTAAAATGCTTTTCGATGAAATAAAAAAGGAATTGCCCTCTTTAAGTGGCGATAGCGTTTTGGGAATGCATCCAGAGGATGCGGAGTGGATTAAATCAGAAATAGACGAGAAAGAAGTTCCAGGAATTACGCATGCTTTATTTGCTGATCCGGCTTTAAGCAGGGGTGATTTTTATTTAAAGGGAAAGCACAGTGAATTGGATGGCAGGTTACATAGCCGATTAACCAATTTATTTGCTCAATACATTAACAACGATGCACTAACCGAGCCTTCCGAGCCTCAGGACTAGATAATGACTCTTTATCAGTCAAAATTACATCATATCCTTTCGGAAATGAACCATAAAAAAAACTCGGGTTTATTGCATTGCGGCAGGATAAGTCGTGCCATAGGTTTGACTCTGGAAGCAAAGGGATTTAATCAGCCAGTAGGGGCACGCTGTTTGGTCAATATAGATGAATCTCGATCGGTAGAAGCGGAGGTTGTAGGATTCAGTAATGATAGCGTTTATTTAATGTCTCTGGATGCAATACAAGGACTTGCGCCAGGAATGATAATCAGTCCAACTGGACGTAGTGCCCAGGTTGGTGTTGGATTTCAACTACTTGGTCGAATCTTAAATGGTTCAGGATTGCTGATTGATGATGGGCCATCGCTGGATTTGCCTAATTCTTACCCGCTTATTGGCCCAATCATTAATCCATTAAAAAGAGCTCCTGTAGATACTCCAATGGATGTCGGCGTTCGAGCTATCAATGGATTGTTAACGGTTGGTCGTGGGCAGCGAATTGGTTTATTTGCCGGTAGTGGGGTGGGTAAATCGGTCTTGTTGGGAATGATGACCCGCTTTACCAATGCCGATGTAGTTGTTGTAGGCTTGATTGGTGAACGGGGACGAGAAGTAAAGGAATTTATAGAATTTAATTTGGGCGAAGAGGGATTAAAAAGGGCGGTTGTTGTTGCCGCACCCGCTGATGAAAGCCCATTGATGCGATTGCATGGAGCCAAGGTTGCTACCAGCATCGCAGAATATTTTCGTGATCAGGGGAAACACGTGTTGTTACTCATGGACTCACTTACACGATTTGCGCAGGCACAAAGAGAGATTGCTTTATCTATTGGTGAAGCACCAGCAACCAAAGGTTATCCTCCCTCAGTCTTTACCAAATTACCCAAACTGGTAGAACGGGCAGGAAATGGCATGCCTGGAAAAGGTTCAATAACGGCATTTTACACGGTATTAACGGAAGGAGATGATTTACAAGATCCTATTGCTGATTCGGCTCGTGCGATATTAGATGGTCATATTGTTTTAAGCAGAAGCCTTGCCGAAGAAGGACAGTATCCTGCAATTGATATTGAATCATCCATCAGTAGGGTGATGCAGTCTGTGGTATCCGATGAACACATGAAAAATGCGCTTGCGTTTAAAAAGCTAATCTCTCTTTACGAAAAAAATAAAGATTTGATTTTACTTGGTGCGTACGCCAAGGGAAGTGATCCCATGCTGGATAAGGCGATTAGTGTTATTGAACAATATAAAAGATATATTGCTCAGGGTATAGACGAACAAGTCAATTTTAATGACAGTGTATCCAGTCTTGTGCACTTGATTACAAACTCTATCGGGAGCGGGGCATGAGTCAACGATTGGATCGATTAATGCAACTGCTTCAGTTAAAAAAAGAAGAAACCAATCAAGCCTTAATGAACCTTATGAAGGTTAAAGACCAGTTTAATCAAAATAAAACACGCCATGATCAGCTTATAACGTATCGGCATGACTATTTAAACGAGCTCGATCAAATAGGTCATGAGGGCAGTACTGTCGGGCGTATGCGTAATCGTATTAATTTTATCAGTCATTTGGATACGGCCTTGGTTCAGTTAAACAGTCATCTGGCACAATTAGCAAAATCCAGGCATAAAATGGAACTGAACTACAAACAGGCAAAAGCTTCTGAAGAGGGGGTAGCTAAATTGATTGAACGAGTTAAAAGAGCGGAACAAATTAAATTAGAGCGCTATGAACAGAAAGAAAGTGATGAGTATGCGCAAAAGCAATGGTATAGTAAAAAACTCTATGATTAAACGAATCCTTTCGGTGAATAATCTGCTTAAGAAATTTTGGATGGCGTTGGCCATATCAATAATATTGGCTGCTGTTTTTTCAAGCTTATTCCGCTCTTTAACCCCTTGGGCTAAACAATATAAAGGCGAAGTAGAGCATCATTTGTCTCTTCTTGTCGGACAACCGGTTACGGTTCAAACCATGGAAACAGGATGGTATTGGTTTCATCCCGTACTTAAACTCAAGAACATTAATGTGTATGGCGCCAAAAACAAAAACATTCATCTGGAGCAGCTATCGGTTGGTGTCAATTTATTTAAATCATTATGGTATTGGCGCATCCAGCCAGGTATTCTTTATTTGGATAATGTTCATCTTATGTTTCGTGAGCACGACGGACGTTGGACTATTGACGGTATTGCCCCCGATTCTATTCAAGAAAATGAATTGACTTCTGATCGAAAACAGCAACTCTTGGGGTGGTTGGCGCAACAGGAGCGTCTTATCATCAAGCATGTTTCTGCCCATTTCTATTTTAGTAATGGCGGATTAATTCCGGTAAGCGGACTTAATGTCTCAATTGTTAACAAGGGCGGTCGTTACAAGATTCGAGGTGATGCTCGACTGGAGCAAACCCAAAGCACTGACTTTGAACTTCTTGGCGATATACGGTTTGATCCTGAACATCTGCAAAATACCCAAGGACAAATATATCTGGCAGCAAAACATCTTGTCCCTGCTCAATGGCAAAATATGATGCCAGAGAGCACTGGCCAGCTGGAGGGTGGCAACGGTGATGTAGCTGTTTGGCTTGATCTGGATAAAGGCCTCGTTAGTTCCGCCCAGGCTCAGGTTAAATTCAAACGGTTGGCCTGGCGCTTGACCAATAAAAAATCTAACGAGTTGATTCAATCTTTTTCAGCTAATCTGTCGTGGAAACTTCAAGGCAATGGATGGGCGTTTCAGGCCGATCAAATTAAGTTGCGAGCAGCTGGCGTGAGCTGGCCTGAGAATCAACTTTTACTTCGTTACAGTAAACCAAACCACCGTTATCAGCTTTTTGTCAAATCCATTATTATAGAGTCTTTGCTTACCGATGCGATTAATTGGCCATCGTCCATGCAACAATTATTACAATCCAGACCTCACGGAATTTTGACCGATACACAGGTGGTTATAGAGAATAAAAAAGTCAGTTATATTCTTACTCGTTTCGAACGACTTGGCTGGAATGCCATTAATTCAATCCCTGCGGTTGATAATCTTTCAGGCGCACTCAATTGGCAGCCTACAGAAGGCCGTCTTGAGTTTGATTCAGAACAGGCATTAATCAAGGTCAACAACTACCCCGCTCAGAAGCTGGATATTCTTAATGGGGCATTTGACTGGAAAGAACTCAGCAATGGATTGAGAGTCAGCATTGAACGTCTGGTCTTGAGCAAACCTGATTTAACCATCAGTGGCCAGGGCGTGATTGATGAGGTAACCGCAAATTCTTTAGGGCATGCACGATTGGATTTTGATTTTTCTGCTAAAAACATTGAGCAATGGTTTGCTTATTTACCAAAAGAATACTTAAAGCCCAAGCTTTATTTATGGTTGACTAAGGATCTCAAAAAAATCGCCAAAGCAACGGGTAGGATTCGTTTAAACGGATTATTAAGCGAATTTCCTTTTGATAATAACACGGGTGAATTTTCCATAGTCAGTCATGGTAGTGGGGGAGAATTATTGATTACCTCCCAATGGCCGTTGATAAAAGATCTTGAAGGCTATATTCGTTTGAAAAATCGTAATCTTGAAATTGATTTGGTTCACGGTGATTTTCAAGGTGTTCCTGTTCGGGAAATGAATCTGCGCATTGATGATATAGGTAAGGATAAGGAAACATTATTGATTCATGGAATTATCCGTGGACAAGCGCAAAAAATGATGAATTTTGTCATGTCATCCCCTCTGGAAAAAAAGCTTGCTTCTTTAAAGAGACTGGCTATTGAAGGACTGGTAGGATTAAATCTGCGTCTGGAAATTCCTTTGTATCCTGAAAATGATGATGATTTGGTCAGAGGTGATTTAACCTTTGCAAATAATACCGTTGCCATAAAACATCAATTAGGGGCTATTAAGGTTGAAGACGTGCGTGGTGATTTGTCTTTTGACGAGGAGGGCGTAACTCATAGTGCCTTAACTGCTAATGCTTTTGGTTTTCCCTTAAATATTAAAATTCAATCTGTTAAAAAACCAGAACCCGAAACGTCTGTAGTGATCAACGGCGAATGTACTGTAGATTCTTTAAAAAAATTATTTCATATTCCAGTTTTGTCCGTATTAAAAGGTCTTTTTGCTGTTAATGCGACCATTAAAATTACTGATAATCCAGATGACATGGACAGTGTGATGTTGGAATCTGATCTGCAGGGATTAGCCATTGACTTGCCTTCTCCTATAGGAAAAACTCATGAAAGGAAGGTGCCCTTATCGGTTAAACTTGATTTTAATTCTTACAAGGCAATTCGGGAACGCTCTAACTATAATGGCCTTTTGAGTTCGGATGTTTTGCTGGAGAACAATAAGAATGGATTGGAATTTAAGTCGGGACAAATTCGGCTGGGAAGTTCGCAAGCTATTTATCAGGACAAACCCGGCTTATCCATAGTGGGTACCTTGGATGGTTTTGATTTATATGAATGGAAAAAAGTATATGATGCCTTTGCTAGCCAAAAGCCTAACTCTTCTTTGATGGACAAGTTACGCATAATTAATGTGAGCCTGGGCAAATTGACTTTTCTTGATCAACACTTTGATCACATGGCGGTGAAGGCCAAAATGTTGACTGATGGCGTTTGGTCATTAAATCTGAATCAGAACAACGTTTCGGGTGATTTAACTTATAACAATAAAACCCATTCCCTAAGCGGGTTTATTAAGCGTCTTCATCTGGCGCCGGTTAACAAAAAGGGTGACCATCATGAAATATCGGGTAAAACCAGCCCTGACCAAATCCCTAATCTTAATTTACGTATTGATAATTTTTCTATCGGGACCCAGAAGATAGGCAACATGACTTTGAAGACTCAATCTTCTCCTGAGCACGTGTTAATTAATTATTGCAGAATTGATTCACCTTATTATCAAGTAACGATTAATGGTGAATGGACGCAAAAAGCAAAGGTCAATCAAACGAAAATGCAGGTTAAGTTGCATTTAAACGATTTGGCTAAAAGTTTGGAGCTGTGGCAAATTACACCCGCCGTTGATGCCGGTAAGGGCGATATGGAATTTAAAGGCAACTGGAATGGCAGTTTATATGATTTTTCTTTGGCTTCGTTGAATGGAAGTATGTATCTGCAGCTTAAAAATGGCCGCATTACTCATTTGAGTCCTGAAACAGAGGAAAAATTGGGTTTGGGTAAATTATTGAGTATATTAAGTCTGCAAACCATACCGAGACGTTTGAAACTTGATTTTAGTGATCTCTCCCATCAGGGGTACAGTTTTGATGTGTTCAAAGGTAATTTTGTTATCAGAAAAGGGATAATGAATACCCAGGACAGTTATATTGATGGTCCTGTTGCCTACGCCAGTATGAAGGGAGATTTGGATTTGGCTCGACGGCTGTACGATTTAAATCTGAACATATCACCACACATTACCGCCAGTTTGCCTATAGTGGCGACAATAGCCGGTGGCCCTGTAGCGGGTCTTGCGGCCTGGGTTGCGAATAAAATTATTAATCAAAGCATGCAAAAAATTACGGGATACAGTTATAAGATCTCTGGACCATGGAATCAACCCATAGTTCAGCAATTGAGTATTGAGAAAAAAATTATAAAAAAATGATTAAATTATGTTGGCATCTTTATTTTTAGTATATTGGAATCTGGTGCGGTTTAGGGTAACGCCTGACCAAACGCCTTACTCGCATTTTTTAATGGCAATCAGTATGTTATTCTTGATTTTAGTCATGATTCTGCAATGGAGTTTTTCGGCGCTTGAATTTTCTGATGATTTGCTGATGACGGCTTTGATTGCGATGAGTCTGGTACTTTCATTTGTACTTTATACGCTTGCTATTCTTTATTTTAGAGGCCTTGGGGCACGATGGGTACAGACCGTGACCTGTTTGTGTAGCGCTCATGCTATCATTCATCTACTGGCTTTTCCTTTATTTGTCTTTGATCCTTATCTCGTTCAAACGACATTAAAAAATCCACTCGTTTTATTTTTTGCTGTGATATATTTGTTTGTTACTTTGGGCTTATCTCTTTGGCAGTTCGTATTGACTGCATTTATTTATAAATCTGCTTTGAACAGCACACAAGTTCAATCGGTTCTGGCTGCATTTGGTTTAATAGCAGTTAATGTATTAACAGTTTCTTTTTGGCGATGAAATCATGACACATTTGCATATATTAGGATTAAGTGGCACTTTTATGAGCGCTTTGGCGTTAATTGCAAGGGATGCCGGGTTTAAAGTGACTGGAAGCGATGCGAACTGTTATCCTCCTGTCAGTGACTTACTTGCAGCCAAAGGGATTTCATGGACTGAGGGTTATGACGACAGCACCCAGGCTTTGCAAGCGGATTTAGTCGTTGTGGGTAATGCCATCAAAAGAGGAATGCCTGTTTTAGAGGCAGTAATAGAAGCCGGTAAAAACTATACATCAGGTCCGCAATGGCTTGCAGAGCATATTTTACCTCGATATAAGGTCATCGCTGTTGCTGGTACCCATGGAAAAACAACCACTACTTCCATGATAGCCTGGATATTGGATCACGCAGGATTTAATCCTGGTTTTTTAATTGGTGGTGTTGCAACCGACTTTAATACCAGTGCACGCTTGGGAACTGGAGCGTGGTTTGTCATAGAAGCCGATGAATACGATTCGGCATTTTTTGATAAGCGGCCCAAATTCATGCACTATCGTCCACGAATTGCCGTGTTAAATAATCTTGAATTTGATCATGCCGACATTTATCCTGATTTAGCTGCCATTCAACAACAATTTCATTTTCTATTAAGAACGATACCAGCAAGTGGTGTTGCAATAAAACCTCGTAATGACAAAGCGTTAAATGAGGTTTTGGCTCGAGGCACTTATTCTCGATTAGAGGAGTTGTCTTTAATGGGCGATGCTGATTGGGCAGCAGAATTACTCAATGACAGCGGTTCAGCATTTAAAGTTCTTCATCAGGGTAGGGTTGTTGCCGAAATTCATTGGAACTTAATTGGTCGTTTTAACGTAGAAAATGCTTTGGCTGCTGTTGCTGCCAGCGCCAATGCAGGGGTAAATCCTGAAGTTGCAGCAAAAGCTTTAGAGTTGTTTACTCCGGTCAAGAGGCGTTTGGAGGTCAAATCTGACCGTCATGGTATTACTGTGTATGATGACTTTGCTCATCATCCTACTGCAATTACCAAGACTATTGATGCTTTAATTCGTAGTAAAAGGCATCAGCGTATATTCGCTGTTATGGAGTTTGCTTCCTATACCATGCGCACAGGGGTTCATGCTGGAGAAATGGCGCATGCTTTGGCACCTGTTGACGGTGCTTTTATATTGGAACCTCAGGACTTTGATTTGAATCCATCACTGAAGGCATGGACTTGTCCCTATAAAATTTGTAGAGATAATAATGAAATTGTTAACGAAATTACGGGTGTATTGAGAGCTGGTGATGCAATTTTGGTGATGAGCAACAGGGGATTTAATGGCATCCATCATCAACTGGTGCAATCTATTGATCATCGGTTTTCATAATTAATACCCTTCACATGATAATAAATTTGTCATGCTTGCGCATGGTTGCCTGCCTGTGCGGGCATGACCAATTTTTTTTGTCATGTTCATAGATATTTTATATCTAGCAGAGTTAAAAGCGGGGTTTGATGAACATAAAACAAATAAATTCTTGCAATCTCTTGTATAGGTTGATATAAAAATTAAAGGTGTCCTGGTTGAGCAGGACTAATTGCTCGCTGCATTATTGCGGGTAAACACCAGCAGGAGAAATGCCATGCTCGAGTTTGCCGAATTGAAGCAAAACGCAATGCTACTAACCAGTAAGCTTACTCGTAGCAATTCTCAATACATGGGCTGTATGGGTTTTTTTTCTGCATTATTACCCAGTGCTGGTTCTTTGAATGATTCCATGATCATTGAAATGATTGCTACCAGTTTCGATATGGATTTTGAAGCCAATTTATTTTTCTACCTCCGAGCATGTTCCAATAATACACTGGTCAAACCGCATGAGTTTACAGAATTTAAAAACCAGGCGCTAAGAGGAATATACATACTGGTTCTTTCTCGCTACAGCTCTCCAATGTCTGCATATGTTAATAAAAATTTTATTGAATTATTGCAACGGGACTTGGGAATAAATTCGTTAACGGATCTCAGTGATGAGGTATTTCATAGTAGTTTAACTGCATTGAGCCAATATTGTTCTTGTCTGTATGAAAACAGAAATAAAGATCCCATGACCACTGATTTAAATAATCGTTTAGGTCCTATGATTCAGGGCGATATTGAAGCGGCTCGAAATTCAAGAGTGATTACCGCTACTTCCTGGTATGGTGATTACTGTGGTATGTTATGCTCACTATGGACTATTAATAAGCCTTAAAGGAGGTTTTATGTCTTTTACTCCACCCTCATTTGCAAATTTAGGGGCTTACACTTTTGATCTGGATGAGAAGCTTTCTGTTGCTTTAGGCAGGTATTCTATTGTTCCCATTTCTTCTTCGTCACATGCATCATCCTCTGCACAAGAGCAAGTAGTACCCAGTGCCCTTGAAATCCTTTTATCCAGAGTACACTGCGTATTAGATGCTGATACCGATAGAAAAACTGCCAAAGAAGCAATTAATTTGTTGTCCCAGGATATGCGTCATGTATTACAGGAAGGAAAAGAGGATAAATGTAAGGAGGGTACTCAGTTTTTGTTAGGTGCTTTGCTGCATCGATATTTCAGATTGCTTAATGAGTACGACAAGCCTAAGTTCTTACCCTCTTTTTGGAGCTCCCCTTATAATCCAAAAAATTGCCGACTTTTTCTTGCAATAAGGAAAGCACTTGGACTTCCCGATGATATGTCAGGAGATTTCAGAACACGAGATTTGGAAAGACTGGATGTGACTACCGTAGTCACTGCTCTAATTGCATTCAGGGACAACATGAAGGTTCAGGATAGATACCTTAAATACCCCCATTATGCCGGTGACAGTAATTTTTTTACTTATTTAAACGACATCATCAATGAGCAACTGGCCAGGGATAATGGAATATTAAAGCAATATAAAGCTGTTCGATTTATTCAATCGTTTTATAGACGAGTTGATGCTGATTTGAAACGAACAGAAGAGATATTAGGAATATGGTGCAAGCAGTTGGCAAATGCTCATCCTGATTTTAAATCATTATCCTCGAGTGACATTCTCCAGCATCTAAACAACACAGTAAAATCAGTGGCAGATAGAAGAACCATTACTGATTTATTACTAATTCCGTCTATAGCCGACAAACTTAAAGAGATGGATCATGCCGCTTTTCTTTCTGCTATGAATAAAGCATCAGTAAATAGAGCACAATATATAGTAGTTGGTGGTTATGTTTTATTATTGCAATCGCAAGCAATCAGTCCCGAGTTAAATTTTGAGATTCATGAATCATTGGGACTTAGACTATCCGAGCAATTAACTGACATAGATATGTATTACCCTGTTTATCTTGTTGAAAAATACATGGAAAACAATAGGGCTTTTGATGTGGATTATGATTTTTTTGGAGATAGGTCTGGATTTAATACTCAGGTCAAAAGGACTCTTATTATGCTCAAAGCAAGAATTGACAACCCATCGCTAGAGCTTAGTGAGGCCAGTTCGTCAGTAGCCCCCTAATTAAAAACGTGCTTTATCCTCATGAATTAGCCCTGGTTGTAAGGAAGAGGGCTAGATTGCCGCCAAGCCCGCAAAGGCGGGCAATGGTTTATGGTTTGACGACATTTTGGTATGATGTTGCATTTATCGTGCGCTTGGGTGTGCTGAAAAGTGCAGGTGTCCTTCCGTAAATGTGACCTCTATAGTTTCTCCAGAGCGGAATCGTCCCGTTAATAATGCCTGAGCCAGGGGATTTTCCAGTTTTTGCTGGATTGTTCTTTTTAAGGGTCTTGCGCCATAGACCGGATCAAAACCTGCTTCGGCAAGATAAGCAAGTGCCTCTGGTTTGACTTCAAGCTGAATGTCTTGTTGTTTTAGACGACGATGTAAATAAGCAATCTGGATTTCTGCAATTTTGGCAATCTGCTCTTTAAGCAAGGAATGAAATACCACTGTTTCATCAATACGGTTAATAAATTCAGGACGAAAATGTTGCCCTACCAATTCCATCACTGCGGATTTAATCTGTTCGTAGTTAAATTTAGAGCCCATTTCCTGGATAAGTTGTGAGCCTAAGTTTGAGGTCATTACTATGACTGTATTGCGAAAATCTACAGTGCGTCCTTGACCATCAGTTAGTCGGCCATCATCCATAACTTGTAATAAGATATTAAATACATCGGAATGAGCCTTTTCTACTTCATCAAGCAGAATGACAGAGTAGGGTCTGCGCCTTACAGCCTCAGTCAAGTATCCACCTTCTTCATAGCCCACGTATCCTGGAGGTGCGCCGATGAGACGGGCAACAGAATGTTTTTCCATGAATTCAGACATGTCTATACGAACCATGGCTTCATCCGTATCAAACATGAAGGTAGCAAGTGCCTTACATAATTCTGTTTTACCCACTCCGGTCGGGCCTAGAAAAAGAAACGAGCCTATAGGACGGTTGGGATCAGATAACCCGGCACGAGAGCGTCTGATGGCGTTAGATACTGCATCAACTGCTTCGTTTTGTCCTATCAACCTGCTGTGCAGGACTTCTTCCATTTTGAGTAATTTTTCTTTTTCGCCTTCCATCATCTTGGCAACAGGAATACCTGTCCACTTTGAGACGACATCAGCAATTTCATCTTCAGTAACCTTGTTACGAACCAGTTTGGTTTCAACATCGTCCAGAGAATTGACCTGGCTCAGTCTTTTTTCAAGTTCAGGGATTCTGCCGTATTGTAATTCCGACATTCTGCTCAAATCACCGGCTCTTCTGGCTGTTTCCATTTCCAGTTTTGCTTGTTCCAGTGCTTCTTTAATTTGTGTAGATCCTTGCATGGTGGCTTTTTCAGCCTTCCAGATTTCTTCAAGATCTGAATAGCTTTTTTCCAGTTCATCAATGCTGTGTTGTAGATCAACCAAACGTTTTTTTGAGGCCTCATCGTTTTCTTTTTTTAACGCCTCTCTTTCGATTTTTAATTGAATGAGCCTTCTGTCCAGTTTATCCATACTCTCTGGTTTAGAATCTATTTCCATGCGAATCAGACTGCCCGCTTCATCAATCAGGTCAATGGCTTTGTCGGGTAATTGACGATCACTAATGTAACGGTGTGACAAAGTTGCTGCAGCCACTATGGCTGGATCGGTAATTTCAATTCCATGATGTACCTCATATCGTTCTTTCAAGCCTCTAAGAATCGCTATGGTGTCTTCGACACTGGGTTCATCGACGAGTACCTTTTGGAAGCGGCGTTCTAATGCGGCATCTTTTTCTATGTATTGTCGGTATTCATCTAAAGTTGTCGCACCGATGCAATGCAGCTCGCCACGAGCAAGAGCAGGTTTGAGCATGTTTCCGGCATCCATAGCGCCTTCGGCTTTACCAGCTCCTACCATAGTATGGATTTCGTCTATGAAAAGAATAATTTGGCCTTCCTGTTTTGCCAAATCATTGAGCACTGCTTTGAGGCGCTCTTCAAATTCACCACGAAATTTCGCACCCGCAATCAATGCACCCATATCAAGGGATAGTAGGCGTTTGTCTTTTAGTCCTTCGGGAACTTCCCCGTTAATGATTCGTTGAGCTAACCCTTCGACAATTGCTGTTTTACCTACACCTGGTTCGCCTATGAGTACGGGATTATTTTTGGTGCGTCTTTGCAGAACCTGAATAGTTCGCCTAATTTCATCATCACGACCAATAACCGGATCGAGTTTTCCTTGTTCTGCACGTTCGGTCAGATCAAGAGTGTATTTTTCCAGAGCTTGTCGTTGATCTTCTGCGTTTGCATCGTTTACAGATTCGCCACCCCGCAAATCGTTAATGGATTTTTCAATCGCCTTTGCCTCGCCTCCAGCCTGTTTTAACATTCGGGATAGAGAGCTGTCCTCATTGACAGCAGCAAGAATAAACAGTTCACTGGATATAAAGTTATCTTTACGTTGTTGTGCCAGTTTATCGGTAAGATTAAGAAGTTTGTTGAGCGCATTCGATATGTGGATGTCGCCACCGGTTCCAGAAACTTTGGGTAGTTTTTCTAAAGCTTGATCGAGAAGAGTTCTTAAAAGCGCCATGTTGACGCCAGCTTTGGTGAGTAGGGGTCTGCAGCTACCTCCTTGTTGATCCAGTAATGCTTTCATGACGTGTTCCGGTTCTATGAAACCATTATCTCTACCAAGAGCCAAGGATTGGGCGTCGGCCAAAGCCATTTGAAATTTAGAGGTCAATTTGTCCATTCGCATTGCATCACCTTTTATGGTTATTTTAGGGTATTATTTCATCTCTTACTGCCGTAAAATGGGGACAGTTTTAATTATTTCAAGAGTTTAAAATGAATAATGAATTACCTAATTCTAATCCAGATTCTCAAATTTTGCTTAATCAGATTATTCTTGATTATTTAAAAGAAAAAAAAATAAAGCGCAGATGGCGTTGGATGTCTCGCTTTGTTTTTATCCTGATTATTGCGATTACCGCCTACAAAATTTATTCCTACAGCAAAGATGACACGGGAAGCAATACCAAAGCTCATGTGGGCTTAATTGATATTAATGGTGAGATCGCTGATTCCAAAGTGGCAAGTTCTGATAATTTTGCCAAAGGTATGCAAAATGCGTATAAAAACAATGGATTGAAAGCCTTGGTTCTACGAATTAACAGCCCAGGTGGAAGTCCTGTTCAGGCTGAGTATATGTACAACACCATTAAGTATTATCAAGCCAAGCACCCCGATGTTAAAATTTATGCTGTTTGCGTAGATATATGTACTTCCGCCGCTTATTACATAGCCGTAGCAGCGGACAGTATCTATGCCAGTCCCTCAAGCCTGGTGGGATCTATCGGAGTTTTATACAACGGATTTGGTTTTGTTGAGGGGATGGAAAAAATAGGCGTTACCCGTCGATTGGTTACAGCCGGTTCGAATAAAGGATTTTTAGATCCGTTTTCGCCAATTACAGAGACACAGAAACAAAAATTGCAAACCATGCTCGATATTATTCATCAGCAATTCATTAACAGAGTGAAAGAGGGGCGAGGCAGTCGTCTTCATAGTGATGCAGATACTTTTTCTGGCTTGTTTTGGACTGGTGAGCAAGCATTGGCAAATGGTTTGATTGACGGATTGGGCAGCAGTGGGCAGGTAGCTCGTGAGATTATTAAAATTGACAGCATGATAGACTACACCCAAAAACAAAATTTCCTGGATAGGGTGACTCAAAATATTGGTACTGCAATGGCTGATGAGCTGCCTTTAAGCTTGGGGATTAAACCCGGTCTAAAATAGGGTTGATAGAACCGATTTCCAATTGAGCCTGGATTATTTGAAGGTCACAAAAATCAAGAAATGAATTTTGTGACCTTTACTTTAGATATGTAGGTACTCTAGTAAGGTACCAGTCAACATACCCTGATAAATTACTTCAAAGCAGGGGAAATAGTCTGAATCAGAGTTTTAAAGACTTTAGGCGTACCTGCGACTACATCACCATTTTGCAGAAAATCATCTCCTCCGTGAGTGTCACTGATTAATCCACCAGCTTCTCTTACGAGTAAAGAACCTGCTGCGATATCCCAAGGACGTAATCCCAGCTCCCAAAACCCATCAATACGTCCGCTGGCAACGTAAGCTAAATCAAGAGCTGCAGAACCTGTTCTTCTCACGCCTGCGCATTTACCCATTAGTGCTTCAAAAGTAGGCAAGTATCTTTGTGCAAGGCTCATGTTGCGGAACGGTACACCGGTACCAAGCAGTGATGCGCTAAGCTGCGTTTGTTTGGATACACGTATTCTTCTGTCGTTCAAGCGAGCACCGCGACCTCTGCTAGCAGCATAACACTCGTGACGCAGGGGATCATAAATAACACCATGTTCAATTCTATTTTTAATTTTCAAGGCTATGGAAACAGAAAAAAACGGAAATCCATGTAAATAGTTAGAAGTACCGTCCAAAGGATCGATAATCCATACTGATTCACCATCACCTTCCTGGAAACCACTTTCTTCTGCAAGAATACCGTGTTCGGGGTAGGCTTTGTGGATGGCATTGATTATGGCTTGTTCCGCCTTGATATCCACCTCGCTAAAGTATTCGTTGCTGTTTTTTTCGGTAATTTTCAAGCGATCTATTTGCTCCATGTGACGGATAATGATTTCACCGGCTTGACGTGCTGCACTGACTGCTATATTTAAAAGTGGTTCCATTGATATACTCTTTATCTACAAAATCAGCAATTCTACCACATTTTTTTTATACATAGAGAAGTCCAATCAATAAATGCTGTGATATAGTTACATAAAGTGTCAAATATAAGTTTTTTTTATGAAGTTAAGTTCTATTCGTATTGTATTGGTTGCTACCTCTCACCCTGGAAATATTGGCTCAACGGCTCGTGCAATGAAGACCATGGGGTTGTCATCACTTTATTTGGTTACGCCAAAATCATTTCCTGATTATAAAGCTAAGGAAATGGCCGCAGGGGCTGATGATGTATTGGAAACAGCTGTGGTGACTGACTCTTTGGAAGACGCTTTGAGTGGTTGTCAGTTGATTCTAGCGACCAGTGCCAGACCCAGAGGCATCTCTTTGCCAGGATTACTTCCTGCCTCCAGTGCGGAATTGATAAGCCAACAATCGGATAATACTCAGGTTGCGATTTTATTTGGTAGAGAGCATGCCGGCCTTACCAATGAAGAGTTACTAAAATGCCATTATCATATTAATATCCCCAGTAACCCCGAATACAGCTCGTTAAATCTGGCTCAGGCGGTTCAGATTATTGCTTATGAAATAAGAATGAACCTATTAGCTCCCAAGGCAGAGGTTGCATTGCGTACTGATGAATACGCAACTGCTGATGAAATCGAGCAGTTTTATGAGCATTTAAAAGAAGTGTTTATCGAGATTCAATTTTTAAAAGAAGCCAATCCACGGCGATTAATGCAGCGTGTTCGTAGATTATTTAACAGAGTCATATTGGAAAAAATGGAAGTCAGTATTCTACGAGGAATGTTAAGTCAAGTACAAAAATCGCTGGAATGGGCTGGCAAAAAAAACAGGAGTGACTTGGATGTCTAATCTGCCAATTTATCTGGATTACATGGCTACAACCCCGGTCGATCCAAGGGTTGTAGAGCTCATGATTCACTATTTAGGTCCTGACGGTCATTTTGGAAATCCGGCTTCGTCTACCCATATTTACGGAAAAACTGCAGCTATGGCTGTTGAGCGGGCTCGTTTACAGATAGCAGACGCAATCCATGCCTCAACTCAGGATATTATATTTACTTCTGGGGCCACTGAATCTGATAATTTGGCCATTTTAGGTGCAGCTCGCTTTTACAAAAACAAGGGCATGCATTTAATTACTATGAGTACGGAACACAAAGCGGTGCTTGATAGTTTCCACCAATTGGAAAAAGAAGGGTTTGAGGTAACCTATCTCCAACCCGAATCTGATGGTTTGCTTGATTTAAAAAAGCTCGAAGATGCCCTGAGACAGGATACAATTCTGGTATCTATTATGCACGTCAACAATGAAATAGGCGTGATCCAGGATATTGCCGCCATTGGTGATTTATTGAAAAATAAAGGCATTGTTTTCCATGTCGATGCAGCTCAAAGCGCTGGAAAGATTGCGTTGAATATGGAAAAGCTGCCTGTAGATTTAATGTCATTTTCTGCACACAAAATGTATGGACCCAAAGGCGTAGGTGCACTGTATGTGCGGCACAAACCTCGTATTCGATTACAAGCTCAGACTTTTGGTGGAGGACATGAAGGAGGCTTACGCTCAGGTACCTTGGCCACACATCAGATTGTTGGTTTTGGCGAGGCTTTCGCATTGGCAGAGCATGACAGAGAGGAAGAACAGAATCGTCTATTGTCTTATCGGCAGGAATTATGGTCTGGAATAAAGCATTTGCCTGGGATTCAGTTAAATGGCCATGCTACCCAGCGCATTGCAGGAAACCTGAATGTATCTTTTTGTGGACTGGACGGTGATGCATTGTTGCTAGCTTTGAGAGAGTTGGCTGTTTCCACTACCTCGGCATGTTCGTCGGCAAGCATTCAACCCTCTTATGTTTTAAGAGCGATTGGCTTGTCTGATGATTTAGCACAAAGTTCCATTAGACTGTCTGTGGGACGATTCACTACCAAGGAACACATTGGCAAGGTAATATCGGTAATAACGGAACAAATCAATCGCTTGCATGAAATGTTGCCTATATGATGTATAATGAAGTAGTGGAGCATTGTTTTTTTCACCCCCAACATGTGGGCGTTCTCGATCTGGACGATCCGCTGGTGGTGCGTTACACGGTAGAGCAACAAAAACCCAAAGTTATTATTGAGCTTTATATCCAGTGCCAGGTTAGTGGCTTTATTAGTCGGATTTGTTTTAAGGCAAGCGGAAGTCCTTTTGTGATTGCTGCATTGGAATGGTTGTGCCGGAATACCGAAGGCACCCATCTAATGCAACAAAAAACCATTGATTACCAGACGTTAATCAATGTACTGGAAATTCCTCTGAGCCAGTATCCTGTTGCTTTACTTGTAGAAGATGTTTATCAGGAAAGCCTGAAATTGATGCAACAAAAACTAGAGAGGTATGAGTCATGAGTGTGGTGGTACAACACGTCAGTAACACTGATCCTGGAATTACTTTAAGCGAATCGGCAATCAAACACCTGATTTCCTATTTAACGAAAAATCCTGATAATCATGGTGTGCGACTTTCTGTTAAAAAAACAGGCTGCTCCGGTTTATCTTATGTAGTCGATTATGTCAAATCACCTTTGGAAGGGGATGTGATTTTACCTCTGGCGGGAGATTACGTTATTTGCGTTGATAAGCTCAGTATTCCTTTTCTTAAAAATATGAATGTTGATTACGTGAAGCAGGGTTTGAACTATAAATTTGTTTTTAATAATCCAAATCAAACAGGTCAATGTGGCTGCGGTGAGAGTTTTACTGTTGGCTGATATCTGGTTTTACTTAACGGTCTGAATTAGCACCCTATTTTTCTATTGGGTATGGGTTTCTGCCTCATATCCGTCCACTAAGCAGGAACAAAGCGACGTTTTCAAAGCGTTGTGCAGTATTCCTGCTGCGTGGAATATTTCTTATCAGTGCATTCATTCACATTATCCTCTAATCTCTGAAAGGTTAATGATGAGTCAAGAGAAATAAAAAGTCATCTTTAAGTGCTTGAACAGCTGTCTCTTTAATAACATTGTTTGAACCTTAACCCCATGCTAGTATGGCTAAGTTAAATTATGATTTATTTGTTTCATATTCATTCTTTTATAAAAAATAATTGTGCCGAATGATGGATCTCGTTTCAATGAGGGAGGAGCTAACGTGTACGAATCAGGATTTTATAAAAGTGAAGCCATGTTAAAACCCTACTCAGAGCTCAAGTTTGAGAGGGCTGTTGGTACTAGTCTTATAATTATATCAGAGCGTCCTGCCCATTGTATCCTCGGATTAGTTATTGACCGGCAAAGTGACTATACCCTTACCCTGGCTGCCATTCCTTTAGTAACCTGCAGCGCCTATATTTTCTCGTTTACTAATTATGATGGTGTTGAAAAAGCAATCATTTATCATGCAACCAGTTGTGGCCCCAGGTTTGTCGAATGGATAGCATCACAAATTGCATCTGAAACCGATTTGTCTTCAGTATCTATTATTATCGCAACCCCGGGTAAAGGGGGAAGCAATCTGGGAAGGAATCTGGGAAGGAATCCTGATTATATAGATCTTAACGAAAAACATTTAGGCAGATTATTTAATGTCGGATTCACGAGTACGCCTCAGATTTTGTTTGATTGCAGTCATTACAAAATTACCAGCAAAGGCAAACACGGTGTTGACAAAGATATCGCCGATTTAGTGTTTAATAAAGTAACCCGCCCAGTAGCAAGCGCAGCTAAGCAAAGTGAAGCGTCCGTCCACGACGAACAACGGTGCAGTTGTTTTTTTCTCTAGGTGCACTGGCGCTACTCTCTTGCAACAGATTCGATTCCATGGCGTGTCCCGCTCAGATCCTGTATCACGTTCTTTTTTATTAAGATTATAAATCAGTGGGTGGCTATGTGAGTTTGCAGTATTTGCTGCTTTGTTTTGGTAACTCCATACATGACGTGGGGAGTTACTTGTTTTGTTACATCTACAATAAATCGCTAATGAATTGTTAAGATTGAACAAGAATAATATAATTATTTTAACAATCTTTTCAAATATGATACACTTCTTTTGCTTAATATTCCCTTAATAAATGAATATCATTGAAACAATGTTTACACTCTTTGAGATATTTGATATTATATCGTTCATGATGTTTGGTGCGTGGATTTACCGAACATAATTTTTATTCATTATTTTGTGCTAGGAGATTAAAATGAATGCAGTTGTGCAAGAAGTGGTTCAAGGTAACGAAGCACTGTCACATCAGGTTATTAACGCAGTGAAAGGTTATTTATCAAGTGTTGGCAGTAAAGACGCAAATCTTAATTTATATCAATTGATTGTTGAAGAAGTTGAAGCTCCTTTGTTCCGTACTGTTATGGAACTGACCCGTTACAATCAATCAAAAGCTGCTCGAGTACTTGGAGTAAGTCGTGGTACTTTACGTACAAAACTAAAGCGTTATTTTGATGATGAATTTATTGGAACTCGTGATTTCTAATTTGGATAGTTATTATTTAAATTTAGTATTTCTTTAGTAGTTTTCAGTATTTATTCACTATTATGTGTGGTCTTTAGCTGGGCACTCTGCTACCATTGGCAACAGAGTCGGTCAGGCAATCGCTCTTTGCTTTTGCAAAGGGAGGAAAGTCCGGGCTCCAAAGGGCAGGGTGCCAGGTAACTCCTGGGAGGTGTGAACCTACGGAAAGTGCCACAGAAAATATACCGCCCACATGCTTGTCGTGTTGAGATAACCTCTTAACACGATCAAAGTATGCGGGTAAGGGTGAAATGGTGCGGTAAGAGCGCACCGCACGATTGGCAACAGTCGTGGCAGGGAAAACCCCACCCGGAGCAAGACCAAATAGGAATCCATTTGACTGCAAAGTCATAACGTGCGGCCCGTACGGGATTCGGGTAGGTTGCTTGAGGCACACGGTGACGTGTGTCCCAGATGAATGATTGTCCGCGACAGAACCCGGCTTATCGACCGACTCCTCATACAGAATCGTTAACGTCGTCTCTCTTGAGATCGTCAAATTTTGCGGCCATTGTTGGGTTACCCTTGGTTAGCTTCTTAACCGTTAAATCTTCAGCTTTGTTGTTAGCAAGCCTGAGATTATTCTCGGAGCCCAGTAGAGCATCCTTAGTCTTTTGCAGATGATCAATTGTTTTGTCGATTTCCTCAATAGCCGTTTTAAATTTCCTGGAAGCCAATTCATAATTGCGGGCAAAACCGCTTTTGAACGCCTCGAGTTCATTTTCAAAGTTCGTGATGTCAATGTTTTGTTCTTTCACTAAAGCAAGCTCTTTTTTGTACAGTAGTGAATTTTGAGCGGCATTTCGGAGTAATGTAATGATTGGAATGAAAAACTGCGGTCTCACCACGTACATTTTTCGGTAACGATGAGATACATCAACAATACCGCCATTGTACAGCTCGCTCTCCGGCTCAAGAAGTGACACAAGAATTGCGTATTCACAATTCTTTTCATTTCTGTCTTTGTCCAGCTCTTTAAAAAAGTCTTCGTTCTTTTTTTTGGTAGCGGTTTGGTCGCTTTCGTTTTTCATCTCGAACATGATAGAGACGAACTCAGTCTGAGCCTCATCAAAATCACGAAAGATATAATCCCCTTTGCTACCGGTGCGTGAATCGTTGTCTTTTTCAAAATACGCTTTTGGAAATGCTGTTGCCCTAATGCGATTGAACTCGGTTTCACAATGTTGCTCAAGAGTCTCGCCAACCATCTTTGTTGACAGGCGAGCTTTCATATCACGCAGGCGCTCAATCTCGCTTTCACGATCTTTGATTTGGGTTTCATACTTCTCTTTCAGTGACTGTTCAACACGCTGCTTTTCGAGCTGCATTTGTATAAAGTCGTTTTTCAGCTTGTCCCTTTCTCGTTCAATGGTCAAAACGGCATCAGTCATCGCAATCTTCTGGGTCAGCTCTATAGATTCAATTTTCGCTTTCAACTCCTGAATTTCAACGTCCTTCATTGCCGCAATTTTTTGCCGTTCATTTACGAATTTTTCTTCGGCAAGTTGGGCGCTAACCTGATTCTCAAGCCGTGCTTGCTTGAGCTCATTGGACAGTGCATCACGCTCTTTTTCCAGGACATTGAGTGCTTCAGTCACCGCAAGTTTTTTTTGGATTTCACTGGCATCAAGCCTGGCCTTCAATTCCATGATTTCAGCATCTTTAGTTGCTGCGGCTCGTTCTAATTCGCTGGTAATTTGAGTCTTAGCCAGTTGTACTGCGTTAATCTTATCTTTTTCAGCCAACTCCAGCCGCTTATGTAACTGCTGCTCAAAATCTTTGTCACGAACCTGTTTCAGGATCTCTGCATACCCAGTCTCGTCAATTTTAAATGCCTTTTGGCAGTGTGGGCATATGATGTCATGCATAGTAATGTATCCTTTTTCAGATTCGTTATAATACTGACCCCAAAATAGTAAATCAGCCCTTAAGCAAGATGTTTTTTAACTAATGGGTTTATCTGTTCGGGGTTCGCTTGTCCTTTGGTTTGTTTCATAATTTGACCTACAAAAAATCCCAATAGTTTTTCTTTTCCGGCTTTATATTCTGCAGCCTGTTCTGGATATTGGCTGATGGTTTTAGTAATCAATTCCTCAAGAGCAGCACTGTTATCCATTTGTTGATGTCCATCTCGCTGGATGATGGCGTCAACATCTTTTTCCCCAGCCCATAGTTTAGCGAAAATAATTTTTGCACTGGTTGATGAAATGGTATTGTCTTGAATTTTATCTAATAAACGTGCCAAAGTCTGTGCAGATACAGGCGGGGTATCAAAAGACAATTGATGCTCATTGAGCGATGCCGCATAGTGCCCTTTTAACCAGTTAATAATAAGTTTATCTGGACTCTGAGTGCAGGATTTTACTGATTTATAAAACTGATACGCTTCAGGCGATGATAAGAGAAAATTAACATCTTCCTCATTTAACGAGGGAATTTCTTTTAATTTTTGAGTGATGTACTCGGGTAAATCTGGCAGGTTGCTTTTTATTTCAGCAATTTGAAAGCGTGGCAC
The DNA here is from genome assembly GCF_001467535.1 of Legionella worsleiensis. GTDB lineage: Bacteria > Pseudomonadota > Gammaproteobacteria > Legionellales > Legionellaceae > Legionella > Legionella worsleiensis. The sequence continues at coordinate 40,515 of NZ_LNZC01000029.1, read as the reverse complement.
ATGTATGGGTAACAAGTCAGGATCAGGAAAATAACGGTAATCGTTTTCGTTTTCTTTATCTCTCATTGCATGAGTGGAGTGAGTGTCGGGGTTGTAAAGACGTGTTTCTTGAATGATCTTTTGCCCGCTTTCGAGAACTTCCTGGTGTCTGGCTCGTTCGAAAGCTATTGCTTTTTCAATAAATCGAAAGGAATTGAGATTTTTAAGTTCTGTTCTGGTACCCAGAGTTGAAGAACCTTTGGGCTTAATGGATAAATTGACGTCGCATCTGAAGGATCCCTCCTGCATGTTGCCATCGCAAATGCCTAAAAATCGTACCAGTTGATGCAGTGTTTTTAAATACCGGATGGCTTCTTCCGCTGAATAAAGGCAGGGTGCGGTTACGATTTCTAAAAGGGGGGTTCCGGCTCGGTTTAAATCTATGCCCGTGTATTCAAGGTGCGCCTCATGCAGGGATTTTCCTGCGTCCTCCTCAAGGTGTGCTCTTACAATCTCAACATGTTTATATTGACCATCTGCTAACTCTATTTTGAGTTGTCCATTACTGACTACAGGTTTTTGGAATTGGCTAATTTGATATCCTTTGGGCAAGTCAGGATAAAAATAATTTTTTCGTTCAAATACTGATAAGTCATTAATGTCTGCATTGATTGCCAAACCAAATTGAATGGCCATGACCAGTGCTTGTTGATTTAATACAGGCAATACCCCAGGTAGTCCTGCGTCAATAAAACAGGTTTGTGAGTTTGGCTCTGCGCCAAAAGCGGTAGATGCACCTGAAAATAATTTGGATTGTGTTTTTAACTGAGCATGGACTTCAAGCCCAATTACGGTATCCCATTCCATAAATCACCCTTTATTGTTTGGGCTGGCAAGATGCCAGCGGGTATGTTGTTGATACTGATGCGCCGTGTTCAGCAGACGGGCTTCACTAAAATGTTTACCCATTAATTGCAAGCCCACAGGAAGCCCGTCGGCAAAGCCTGCCGGTATGGACAAAGCAGGTAATCCTGCAAGATTTGCGGCTACGGTAAACACATCGGCCAGGTAATTTTGAATGGGGTCAATATGATGATTTCCCAGCTTAAAGGCACAGGTTGGGGTGGTTGGTCCAAGAATAACATCTACGGAATTCAACGAAGCGGTTAATTCTTCCTGAATTAATCGTCTGATTTTTTGGGCTTGCAAGTAATAGGCATCAAAATAACCAGCAGAAAGGACATGAGTTCCGGTAAGAATTCGGCGTTGTACTTCAGCGCCAAATCCCTCACTGCGTGACTGTGTTATTAATTCAATGAGATTGGCTGACTTATTACTGCGGTGTCCAAATCGGATACCATCATAACGAGACAAATTAGATGATGCTTCCGCACAAGCAATAACGTAATAGCATGGTACCCACAAGGATTGCAGGGATAAATCCATTTCAATTATCTGTGCTCCAAGATGCTTAAATACCTCAACCGCATCCAGGATAGCCTGTTGTATCCCTGCATCCACTTCAGGTTGGAAGAAACAGGAGGGAAGGCCTATACGCAAATCATTTAACGGTTTATTGAGTTCAGCAATATAATCGGGAAGAGGGTGTTCTACTGATGTTGAGTCTTTGGGGTCAAAACCTGCGATCGCAGGTAAAATCACAGCTAAATCTTCGGCGCTTTTCGCCAGAGGTCCTGCTTGATCCAGGCTGGATGCGTAGGCAACCATGCCGTAGCGTGACACCAATCCATAGGTCGGTTTGATTCCACTAATCCCACAAAAAGCCGCAGGTTGGCGTATGGAGCCACCTGTATCAGAACCAAGGGCGAAGGGTGCAAGACCTGCTGCAACTGCTGCGGCTGAACCGCCTGAGGAGCCGCCAGGGACTCTGTTATGATCCCAGGGATTTTTTACCGCCCCAAAATAACTGTTTTCGTTAGCTGAGCCCATGGCAAATTCATCCATGTTGGTTTTACCCAGGAGTATTGCACCTTGTTGATTGAGCTTGGTGGTAATGGTTGCATCATAAGGCGCTTGAAATTGAGCTAACATGCGTGAACCGCAGGTTGTCTTCATGGTTTTTGTACAGAAGAGATCTTTCAGTGCCATGGGTATTCCAGTCAAAGATGTTCCTTGACCGTTTTTTATTAAATCATCAGCTTGCTTTGCTTGCTGGAGTGCGTATTCGGCATCAAAATCGATGAAGGCATTCAAATGAGAGTGTGCTTTTATTTTATCGATATAATGTTGTGTTAATTCGTGACTGCTGAACTCGCCTTGACGAAGCGCTTGGGCGAGTTGAATAAGGGAGAGTTGTTCCATAATTATTTACCGGATTCCAAAACTTTAGGGACTAAATACAGATTGTCTTCAAATAACGGAGCAATTGCTTCTAATTCGGCGATACAATCGGTTTCGGTTACTTCATCTGTTCTTAACCGTTGATGTAATGCAAAAGGATGAAAAAGAGGGGCAACGCCTTTGGTATCAACTGCGCGCAATTGATCAACAAAATCCATAATAGAACTGATTTCTTGAGTTAGCTGTGCAGTATGATCCGTATCAATTTCCAAGTAAGCCAAGCTTGCGATGTGTTCTAAATCTTTAGTAGATAGTGTCATGATGGCATCCCAATCAAAAGTTCCTCATTATAGCGAGATTGTGATTAAAATGAAGTGCTGGACGCTCCAGGAGGTGAATAATAAAGAATTTGTTTCCTGTGACACGTTTAACTAAATCGCTTTATTGCAGAAGGATTTAATTAAAGTAGAATGAGTGGCAGTTTATTATCAAAGAGTACGACAACCATGCTACAGCATTATAAAACCCAGGGCGGCGTTCATGTCGAGTTTTCGCAACATGCGCTTGATTATCGTGAAGGTATTGAGTCATTACTTGAGCGCATTGATTCCCACAGAGGCGCACTGTTTGCCTCAAGTTTTGAGTTTCCTGGGCGTTATACCTGTTGGGATATTGGGTTTTACAATCCTCCTCTAGCGATAGCGTGCAAACAAAGTCTCATAACACTGGAAGCGTTAAACCAGCGGGGAGAGGCTTTATTAGCCTTTATCTGCCCTTTATTATCCGCACAGGAATATTTGGACATCATAGAACAAACCCATGTGTTGTGCCGTTTGAGTATCAAATCCTCGCAAAAGGTGTTTAGTGAAGAGGAGCGAAGCCAGCAGCCTTCTGTGTTTAGTGTGATTCGTTTGCTCCTTGCTTTTTTTAAATCAGAAGAAGACCATTATCTCGGTTTATACGGTGCTTTTGGTTTTGATTTAATTCATCAGTTTGAACAATTGACCTTGCATAAAAAAAGAGATGATCAACAAAGAGAAATGGTACTTTATTTACCTGATGAAATTTACATAGTAAACCATCGTAAGGAAGAGGCTTTTCTGCGCCGTTATGATTTTCAATTTCAGGGTAAATCAACTCAATCTTTAGCTCGAGATGGGATATACGCACCTTATCAACCTTTAAATAAACCGCAAAAAGACTGTGATCATGCTCCGGGGCAATATGCTCAGGTAGTCGAAAAAGCAAAAGAACGTTTTGCTTGTGGTGATTTGTTTGAAGTTGTGCCCAGTCAAACTTTTTATACTCATTTTACCGAAAAGCCCTCTTCATTATTCAGCAAAATGCGGCTTAGCAATCCATCTCCTTATGGTTTTTTTATTAATCTGGGAGAGGGCGAGTATTTGGTGGGTGCTTCTCCTGAAATGTATGTGCGGGTTCAGGGGCGGCGGGTTGAAACCTGCCCTATATCTGGAACCATAAAACGAGGTGCAGATGCGATTGAGGATGCAAGAAACATTCAGTGTTTATTGGATTCCGAAAAAGAAGAATCAGAATTGACCATGTGTACCGACGTAGACCGTAATGATAAATCACGGATTTGTGAGGCAGGTAGTGTCCGAGTGATTGGACGTCGTCAAATCGAAATGTACTCTCGACTAATCCATACTGTAGATCACGTTGAAGGCATTTTAAGGGATGAATTTGATGCCGTAGATGCTTTTTTAACGCATATGTGGGTAGTGACGGTAACCGGTGCACCTAAAATTTGGGCAATGAACTTTATAGAGCAGCATGAACAATCGCCTCGCAAGTGGTATGCCGGTGCTGTAGGTTGGTTTGGTTTTGATGGGAACTTGAATACGGGACTTGTGTTGCGAACTGTTCGAATTGAACAGGGCGTTGCCGAGGTTAGAGTAGGAGCTACTTTGCTTTATGATTCAGTTCCTGAATTAGAAGAGCAGGAAACCCGTTTGAAAGCGTCCGCATTTTTGGATCTTCTGAACAACGCTGAGCCTTTACATCATAAAAAAATCATAAATCTGCCTAAGACTGGCCATGATAAAAAAGTGTTGCTTATTGATCATCAAGATTCTTTTGTTCATACTTTAGCAAATTATTTACGTCAGACAGGGGCTGCGGTTAGTACTGTTCGTTATGATAATGCCCTTAATTTTTTAAAAAATAATGCCTATGATTTGGTCGTCTTGTCACCAGGGCCAGGTAAACCGACTGATTTTAACCTGTCTGAAACCATTAAAGAGATCCTTGACCGTCATATCCCCATCTTTGGTGTTTGTCTTGGTTTACAAGGCATAGTAGAACATTTTGGTGGTACTCTTGATGTGCTTGATTATCCCATGCATGGTAAATCATCCCAGATTTCGGTACTAAAACCTGACGGTTTGTTTCGTGGATTGGGTAATTCCTTCAGGGCTGGAAGATATCATTCTCTTTATGCCCGATTAGCTGCATTACCTAAGGATTTGCTGGTTACTGCAATGAGTGATGACGGCATAGTGATGGCTGTATCTCATAAGCATCTTCCTGTGCATGCGGTGCAGTTTCATCCCGAAACAATTTTATCACTAACACATCAGGCAGGTCTTAAAATTATTGTTAATTTAATGGATATGGTGAAATCAAATGGATAAAAAGATACTCATTCTTTATGCTGTATCTATAGTTTTAGGAGTAATAACAGGATTTTTTGCTTCATTATTTCAATTGGCTATTGCCGGATTGGTCTCCTTGATGAATTCATTTTATGGTTTTATTAGTACTACAGCTCTTCCTGAAGGGTTGATTAGCGCTTTAGTGACCATGATTATGGTTTTAGCAGCTTTTCTTTTAGTAAGGCATTTTGCTCCAGAGGCTGCAGGAAGTGGGGTTCAAGAAATTGAAGGGACTCTTTTGCACGTCCGTCCAATATTTTGGAAGCGATTAATTCCTGTTAAATTCATCGGAGGCGTACTGTCTATTTCTGCACATATGGTGATGGGGCGTGAGGGGCCAACCATTCAGATGGGCGGTAACCTTGGCGAGATGCTTGGGGATTTACTTCACCTTTCCCGACAAAGAAAAGATACGTTAATTGCAGCGGGCTCAGCCGCCGGTCTTGCCGCAGCATTTAATGCACCGCTTGCCGGGGTATTATTTGTGATGGAAGAGATGCGCAACCAGTTTAACTATTCGTTTACGAATTTTAAAATGGTCATCATCTGCTGCGTTATGGCAACAATTACCTTGCATCTGATTATAGGCTCTGAACCGGCGATAAAAATGGAACTGTTTGCCTTACCCAGTTTGCAGGCTTTGTGGTGGTTTTGCCTTTTTGGCATTGTGGTGGGATTTGTGGGCATAGTGTTCAACAAGTCTTTAATGGGAATACTTTGTCTTCTGGATAAACTTAATCCCAGAGATAAAATAGTGTATGTCTGCGCGGTTGGATTTTTAGTTGGTTACCTGGTCTATATCCATCCTCAAATGGTTGGCGGCGGTTATCAAATTATTAATCAGGCTCTAAGCCTGTCTCCCGCCTTTGGGATTTTGTGTTTACTCATTGTTGTTCGTTTCATTACGACTATGCTGTCTTATTCAACAGGAATTCCGGGCGGAATTTTTGCTCCCATGCTCGCATTGGGCACGTTGCTTGGTTTGGCTGTTTACCACCTTTTTGGCTATTTGAGTATTGATTCGTCCATTCATCCGGGTATGTTTGCGGTGGCTGGCATGGGGGCTTTATTTGCTGCCTCAGTGCGCTCCCCGATCACCGGCGTTGTTTTGGTCGTGGAAATGACGCAAAACTATTCGTTGATATTGCCTTTGATGATTACCTGCATTACGTCAACCACCATAGTGCAATTAGCCGGAAATGAGCCTATTTACACGCAATTGTTAGAACGTACGTTACGCTTAGGCTCACAAAACAGTAGGGATAAATGGAACAGATCTCAAGGTTAAGTCATGTATTAGAATTAATGACTGCTCTTTGCCTGGCGAGTAAGGATCACAATTTTTCCAAAATGTTTTCCTTCTTGCATGCGTGCTTGAGCTTGTTCTATATCCTCGAGATGAAATTCAGAATCGATTAAGGGTTTAAGCTCCTGTCTATGTAAAGCGTCATTCCAGTGTTGATGAGCCAGCCTCCAGAGTCTGGATTTCTCTTTAATGCTTTGCGACCGCAAAACAAATCCGATAATGTGCAATCTTTTGCGCATTATCAGAGCCAGATTGCACTCAACGCTACTTCCCTTAAGGCAAGCAATCTGGATTAATTTTCCTTTGGGTTTTAACAAATGGAGGTGCTTGTTAAAATAGTCTCCGCCTATGAAATCAATAATCAGGTTAATGCTGTGATCTTCTACTAAATTTTCGAAATCTTGTTCTTTATAATTAATCACCTGATCTGCTCCTAATTCAAGAGCCTTAATCCTTTTACTTTCATCACCCACTGTGGTCACTACTTTTGCTTTGGTGATTTTGGCCATTTGAATTGCCAAGGAGGCAATACCACTTCCTGCGCCATGAATTAATAAAGTTTGCCCTTTTTTCAAAGAACCCAGATCAAAAAGAGTGGCGTACACGGTGGTTAGTGCCTCAGGTAGGGCAGCTGCCATAGAATAGCTCCAGTCAGGAGGAATGATATGCGCTAATGTTGACTCAACAGGACAATAGGTTGCGTAGCCACCACTGGCAACAAGACCATAAACCCTGTCACCAGGTTTAAATTGTTTAACCTTGGCACCAACAGCAATGACTTCTCCAGCCACTTCAAGTCCAGGAATATCGGACTCACCTTGGGGAGGGGGATATTTACCCAATCGTTGCATTAAATCAGCTCTGTTTAATGCGGTTGCATGAACTTTAATTAGTATTTGACTGGGAGTGAATTCTGGTTTTGTTCCTTCGGTCATTATTAATTGACTGTTAGAACCAGGATTGTTGATGTGAATGTAGCGCAAAAGTATCTCCCTACATGAACGAAATTGATTGGATAATTTATAGCAGATTATCTGCATAAGCACTCGCAAAATGATTCAAAATAACTATATAATCATTTTTTGGTACAACAACATTAACCCCTACATGGTTGGCTAATGGCAAAATTTAATCATCAAAGTATCTACGCTTGGCTTTTTATAGTACCGCAACTGCTCATCACTTTAGTGTTTTTTATCTGGCCGGCCTGTGGTGCTCTGGTGCAATCTTTTTTTTATACCGATGCTTTTGGTCTGCATCAGCATTTTGCCGGATTGAGTAATTTTTCTGACCTTTTTAGCGATCCAGGTTATCTTAAAGCCGTTTGGGTTACCTTTGCGATTGCATTTAGCGTCACTGCGATTACCATGATTTTTGGTTTGTTAATCGCCACTTTAGTGAATAACAGGAGTACAAGTCAGGGAGTGTATAAGTCGTTGTTAATTTGGCCTTATGCTATAGCTCCTGCTGTTGCTGCAATTCTCTGGCGTTTTTTGTGTCACCCAACTTTAGGTTGGTTAACCCAGGTTTTACACTCCTTGGGAATTCCGTTTGATTATGTGAATAATGCCAATCAAGCCTTGCTGGTTGTTATATTAACTGCAAGCTGGCAACAATTTAGTTACAATTTTTTATTTTATTTTGCGGCTTTAAAAGCTATTCCACAAACGGTTATTGATGCTGCGATAATAGACGGTGCTTCATCATGGCAAAGATTTTGGCAGATTATTCTGCCACTGTTATCGCCAACAACTTTTTTTCTCTTGATTATGAATTTGATCTATGGTTTTTTTGATACTTTTGGAATTATTCAGGTAATGACTCATGGTGGCCCGGGTAACAGTACAACCAATCTAATGTACAAGGTGTATGAGGATGGCTTTGAAGGAATGGATTTGGGAAGTTCCTCCGCTCAATCTGTGTTATTGATGATCATCGTTATTGTGATTTCATTGGTTCAATTCAAATATCTGGAAAAGAAGGTACATTACGAATGAATCATTTAAATCGGGTGTTATCTCATGCTTTTTTAATTATTTTTACTCTTTTCATGTTCCTGCCTTTGTATCTTGCTCTTGTTGCAGCCAGTCATGAAGGTTCGGCACTAATGCAGTCACCGCTTTCTTTAGTTCCCGGGATTTCATTTATTAAAAATTTGAACGTCGTCTTAACTGAAGGAATGACCGTAACTGGTGGAGAACCTATTACCGGGATGTTATTTAACAGCCTGTTAATGGCTTTGTGTATTGCGTTCGGAAAGATAATACTGGCTTTAGGCTCGGCCTTTGCCTTGGTCTACTTTGATTTTCCTTTCAAAAAACTGTGTTTTGCATTGATTTTTGCAACCATGATGTTACCCGTTGAAGTAAGAATAGTACCTACTTTTCAGGTTGTTGCATCATTTGGATTATTGAATTCCTTTACTGGATTATCATTACCGTTGCTCGCATCCGCTACAGGTACTTTTTTGTTCAGACAATTTTTTAAGACTATTCCCAAGGAACTTGCTGATGCTGCCAAGCTTGATGGTGCAGGCCCTGTACGCTTTTTTTTCGATATAGTCTTACCTTTATCTCGCACACAAATTTCCGCATTATTCGTTATATTGTTTGTGTACGGATGGAATCAGTATCTCTGGCCATTGGTTATTACTACCGAAACCAAAATGGCGACCATAGTTATGGGGATTCGTTATCTTGCGGGCGTCGCAGATCAGGTTCCACAATGGCACTATATCATGACCGTTGCGCTTATCGCTTTAATTCCACCCTGTGTGGTCGTCTTGTTCATGCAGCGTTGGTTTGAAAAAGGGTTGAACTAATTATGGCTACAGTTGATTTGATTGATGTGACAAAAACAGTAGGAGCCACATCCATTTTGCATCAGTTAACACTGAGTATTAAAAAGGGCGAATTTATGGTCGTTGTTGGACCATCAGGTTGTGGTAAATCAACCCTTTTGCGGCTTATAGCCGGACTCGAACAGTTAAGTTCTGGAGCGGTGTTAATCAATAATCAATGTGTTAATGACATGCCTGCAGCCAAAAGAGATATGGCAATGGTGTTCCAAAATTATGCGCTATATCCGCATATGACGGTATTTGACAATATGGCCTATGGATTAAAAATGCGCAAATTGAGCGCTTCCGATATTCGCCAAAGAGTAAGCGATGTAGCCAAGCTGCTGCATTTGACTCCTTATTTGCAACGAAAACCGCAGGAGTTATCGGGTGGTCAAAAACAAAGAGTTGCTATGGGACGAGCTATAGTCAGATCTCCTGCTGTCTATTTGTTTGATGAGCCTTTATCAAACCTGGATGCCAAATTACGCACGGAAATGCGTCATGAAATTAAAAAATTACATCAACAATTCAATACCACCAGTTTGTATGTGACTCATGATCAAACAGAAGCAATGACCATGGCAGATAGAGTTTTGGTATTGAATCAGGGCAGGGTAGAACAATTAGGTACTCCTCAGGAATTGTACCAGACCCCGGCGACCGAATTTGTCGCAGGGTTTACCGGACATTACCCCATTAATTTTTTTACGGGCGTTTTTGACAAAAAATCAAAAACCATTCAGACTGAAATGGGAATTGATTTTCCTGCACCGCTTTGGACAGACACGGTAGATGATCATGACGTACTGACTCTGGCAGTCAGACCTGAGCATGTTTTGCATTCTGCCTCAAAAAACGCTCAATCTTTAGAACTGAACATTGAATTTATAGACGATATGGGTGCGGACAAACTCGTACAGGCAAAGAGTATTAATAATGGCAAACGGGTTACTTTACGTCTACCTGCAGATCATGCTTTATCTGATGGACAGATCTTTGTAGAGTTGCCTAAAATGAAAGTACATGTTTTTCACCAAAAAACAGGTAAACGTATTGGAGAATGGTGTGGCGAAGAAAGACACTAAATTAAAACCTATTGATACCCCGGTTTACAGCTATTGGTCAGCGCTTTATATGTCTTTTTATGCAAAGAGATTATACATCGATGTAGGAAAACGCTGGCGGGGTACTGGCCTTCTTTATCTTTTACTGGTGATTGCACTTGCAGTTATTCCTTATTCTTTGAAAATGAGCAGGGAGTTTAACACCGATTTTAATGAGCGGCTTATAGCTCCTATACTTTCTTTGCCCACTCTTTACATTCAAAATGGTGAGCTCAATTTTGATAAGCCTATGCCTTATTTTATTAAAAACGATAAGGGACAGGTCTCAGTTATTATTGATACCACGGGAGTGGTAAAAGAATTTACCAAAGAATTTCCTTATTTGACTTTATTGATTAACAAAAAAAGCATGTCTGTAAAGATGATTTCTCCATCTATAATGACTTTGAGTGATGACCAAACACTCCATGGTTCTGTTATGGTACAGCCCTTTGATAAAAATATGAATATGATGTTTGATGGAAAAACGATTATTTCCAGTAGCTCCATTTACGGATTGAAATATGCAGCCCAGTTGATTATTTATCCCGTTATCGTTGCAATTTTTTACTCTTTATTTGTTATCTTTTTCCTTGTTCTTGCTTTTTTGGGGCAAGTTTTTTCCAGGGTGTTTTTTTCCTTCAAACTTAAATTCAAAGAATCTTCACGTTTATTCATGGTAGCATCTACCCCCATGGTGTGTGTGCTTTTGACGTTTATGACATTAAACGCAGTATTTTACGGATTTGGATTTATTTTGTTGGCGTTGCTTGGTCTGTATTTTAGTATTGCCATCAGAGCATTTCGCTCTGACAGTACCAAAATGGTGGCATAATGAGGGATTTAATCCATTTTGCGCATGGCAATGGATTTCCTTCTTTGTGTTACAAGCAGTTTCTGGATCAGCTGGCTGTTGTTTTTGATGTCTGTTACCCTGATATGATAGGACATCATCCCGATTATCCTGTGACGGAAAACTGGCATCATCTTGTTGATGAAGTCATAGACAGTGTGGAACAACAAGCCAGGCAGAAAGTGATTGCGGTTGGCCATTCCCTTGGGGGCGTTTTAAGTCTTTTGGCTGCCATTGAACGCCCTGATTTATTTAAGGCGGTTGTGTTGCTGGATTCGCCTTTACTTGGTCGTTTTAAATCAAGTATGGTTCATTTAGCCAAGGTACTTGGTATTATTGACCGAGTGACTCCAGCATACCGAACCAAAGGAAGAAGGACCTACTGGCAAGATCATGATCAATTACTGCGTTATTTGAAAACCAGGGATTTATTTAAGACGTTTACTGATGAGTGTTTGGATGATTACATCAAGTATGGTCTGGATTTAAAAGAGGATGGGTATCATTTGAAATTTGACAGGCATATTGAATCTCAAATCTACAGAACTATTCCTCATGTCATTCCACGCTTAAAAGGAAGATCACGAGTCCCTGCTGCTCTGATTTATGGAGACAGCAGCACGGTTATTGATAGTTTCGACGTTCGCTACATGCGACGGTATTTTCACATTAAAAGCGTTCAAACCAAAGGAACCCATTTGTTTCCAATGGAACATCCAAAGTCGGTTGCAAAACAGGTTATTGACGTTGTAGATGCTATACTTCATAACCAAAAGTTATATTTTTAATTAGCTGATAATAAGGAGAGCATTGTGCTACATGTACTGTTACTACTTGCAACAATTGGTGCAGCAGGGATATTGATAACTCGTCAGGCATCAATAGCGGTATGGGCTATCAGCTTTACTCTTTTTATGGGTTTGGTATTCAAGTTTGGTTCACCCGGATGGTTTGCTCAGACCATGCTCTGGACAGTTGAACTTGTGTTGTTAGCCGGGATGGTAAAACCTTTACGCAGGGCATTGATATCAAAACATTTGTTTAAAATCATCAGTAAAGCAATGCCTGCAATGTCCAGTACTGAGCGAGAAGCTCTGGAAGCGGGAACAGTCAGTTGGGAAGGCGATATCTTTAGTGGTGCTCCTGATTTTGCCAAGTTACGCAGTGAGCCTGTTGTGCACTTGACAGAAGAAGAACAGAAGTTCCTTGATGGCCCGGTTAATGTCTTGTGTTCCATGCTTGATGATTGGGATATTACTCATAATCGTACTGATTTACCTCCAGAAGTATGGCAGTTTATCAAAGACAACCGTTTTCTGGGCATGATTATACCCAAACGTTACGGAGGGTTAGAGTTCTCTGCTACAGCGCAAATGTCCATTTTGGTTAAAATTTATGGTCGCTCTATTACCGCTGCTACTACAATCTGTGTACCAAACTCCCTGGGGCCAGGTGAATTGTTACTAAAATACGGCACTGAGGAACAAAAAAATCATTACCTGCCACGATTGGCTGATGGAAGGGAAATCCCCTGTTTTGCATTAACTGGACCAAATGCCGGTTCTGATGCTGCTTCTATTCCTGATGAGGGTATAGTTTGTCGCCAGGAATTTAACGGTAAGGAAGTTGTTGGTGTTCGTTTAAATTGGGATAAGCGCTACATCACTTTGTGTCCGGTTGCTACAGTCATAGGATTGGCATTCAGAATGTTTGACCCGGAAAATATGTTAGGTAAGGGAGAGGATTTGGGTATTAGTTGTGCATTGATTCCTTCCTCAACTCCTGGAGTAACCAAAGGAAGAAGACATTTTCCATTAAATACCGGTTTTTTAAATGGACCAACTCAAGGAAAAAATGTATTTATACCCTTGGACTATTTAATCGGTGGCGCCGCTATGGCTGGGCAAGGCTGGCGCATGTTAATGGAGTGCTTGAGCGCTGGACGTGCTATTTCTCTGCCATCAAGCGCCAGTGGCGGCGCTCAGGCTGTGGCTCTTGCTTCTGGAGCTTATGCACGGATTAGAAAGCAATTTAATCAACCCATAGGTAAATTTGAAGGTATAGAGGAACCTTTGGCACGAATTGCAGCCAACACTTATATTATTGACTCTGCACTGACTATGGCAGCTGCTGCCATAGATCACGGTGCTAAGCCATCCGTTGTTGGCGCAATTCTAAAATATCATTCAACCGAGCGAGCAAGAACCGTTGCTTTGGATGCTATGGACATTCATGGTGGTAAAGGCATTTGTTTAGGCCCCAATAACTACCTGGGTCGAGGATATCAAGGTTCTCCTATCGGAATTACTGTAGAAGGGGCAAACATTCTAACTCGTAGTCTGATTATATTTGGTCAGGGTGCAGTTCGTTGTCATCCTTATGTATTTAAAGAGTTGGAAAGTGTGCGTAATAATGATTTGAAGCAATTTGACAATGCGTTTTTTGCTCATGCTGGATTTATACTGGCTAATTTCACCAAGTCGCTGGTATTTGCCTGGACTGATGCTCATTATTCAAAAGCACCGACCAGTTCGGTAAAACGATATTATCAATTAATTCATAAATACAGTGCAAATCTTGCTTTTCTTGCTGATTTTTCTATGGTGGTGTTAGGTGGTGGCCTAAAGCGCAAGGAAAAACTGTCTGCACGTTTAGGCGATATGTTAAGTTGTCTTTACATGGCATCTTGTGTTTTAAAGCGTTTTTATGAGGATGGCGAGCCAGTAGCTGATCTTCCCCTGGTTCAGTGGTGTTGCCAGCAACTATTGCACGAATGTGAAGATGCAATGCATGGCGTGATTATTAACTTTCCGGTGCGTTGGGCACGAATCGCTTTACCCTTGATTTTAAAACCATTAGGCAATAAAAGACATATCCCCAATGATCAGTTAGGTCATAAGTTGGCGAAGATGCTTATTGAGCCCAATGAAACTCGTGCTCGCTTAACTCGACTCGTTTATAAAACGCCAAGCAATAATTGCCCCTTAGGTCGCATGGAAGAGGCATTTTATAAAATCTGTGCGGTTGAGGATTTAGAGCGTAAAGTAATGAAGGCAGTGAAAGATCAGGTGTTAAAATCACTTAACTTTAAAGATCAGATTGCAGAGGCCTTGAGCTGCGGAATACTGACCTCTGAGGAAGCTAAAGAGCTCGAACAAGCCGAATTAGCTCGTCAGGATGTAATTAAAGTGGATGATTTTGCTGATGATGAACTCAGAAGAACTTCTCCTAAAGCGGGCATCATTAAAAAGAAAGCCCACAAAGACAATATTGAAACAGAGATTATTTAATTCGTACCGATTTAATACTTCTTCCCTCGGTTTGGCGTAATTTATGTGGCAATAAACCGAGGGATATACCGTTTTCTCCCGCAAAAGGCATCAGTATTCAAAGATCCTATTGCGAGAAAGGGGGCAGTTTGAAGTGAAATTTAAAATCTCTGCTCAGTTCAAAATTGATTTTTGTTTTAAAAACAGGACTGTTGGGTATATGTTCAAAAAAAACAATAAATTGTGAATTCAAGCCTTGTTAACAGCTCTTAAATTAATAATAACCTCTTAATTTAGCTTAAGTTAGCGTTGCCTTGAGTACTTATCGGTAATTTAAGCCGGTTTTGACTGATTTGCACTAAATCTGAATGTTTCATGACATTTTCATGCTAACAGACCCTGCAAAATAGGTTATAATCTAAACAAATGACTTAAAATTGCTAAAGTATAGCCTAAATGACGATCATTTAAATTTTAAGTGACTGTATAATCGAGTTTGAATTGGGTCAAAGACTTTATTTTTTGGCGTATATGGAGAAGTTAAATATTGCTCTATACTTAACAGTGTATGGCTCGTTTGTTCGTAGGTTATGGGCATTTTGAAGTCATTAGGCAGGCCTTTTGTTATTATGGCTGCTTAATAAAAGGAATCTTAATAAAGAGATAGTGACAATAATAATGACAGAACCCAATTCCAGCATATTGCTCGCTCGTCAAGGTATTTATGACAAAAAGGGTATTGTCTGTGCCTACGAAATACTTTATCGCAATGGCAACCCTCAATATGCGGATGTGGATAACACCAATCAATTTGAAGGCGATTCAGCAACTTCATCAGTTCTCACTCAAATGTTTACCAATATGGACATGAGGACACTTTTAGGTAATAAAAGAGCCTATATAAATTTTACCTATAATAATCTTATTCAAAAGATACCTTTGTTGTTACCGAAAGATAAAATAGTTGTTGAAATTCTTGAAACAGTTGAACCAGATAACGACATCATTAAAAATTTAAGAGTACTGAAAAATAAGGGCTATCAGATTGCCCTGGATGATTTTGTCTACCAAAAAAATCTTGAAGCTTTTGTTGAAATTGCAAATGTAATTAAAATAGAGGTTCTTAATCAAGATGAAAAACACATAGAAAAACAATTATCTCTGCTTAAAAATTACAAAGGTATTCTTTTGGCCGAGAAAATTGAAACAAAAGAGCAATTTCAAATATGTCGTAATTTTGGTTTCCACTATTTTCAGGGCTTTTTTCTTAATAAACCTGAGTCCATTGCGAGCACTAAAATTACCGAGAACAAAGCCCAGCTTTTGCGTCTTCTTGCTGAGTTAAACGATGATAATGTGCCCATGGAACGTATTGAGGAAATGATTTTACCTATTCCCAAACTCAGTTATCGAATTCTACGTTTGGCCAATTCACCAGCTATGTACAGAAGTAAAAAAATCGACAGCTTACTTGATGCCATTAAACAACTCGGGTTGTTTCAAATTCGTAACTGGTTGAATTTATTGTTGCTGTCCAGTTTTGATGAGGTAGCACCTGATCTTCTTGAACGCACCTTGATTCGTGCCAAAATGTGCGAATCTATGGCTAAAACCATGAACTACACTAACCCACATCAGGCGTATACTGTAGGGATTTTATCCACGCTGGATGGTATTTTAAATCAACCCTTGGGGTCTCTTTTAGCTAATATTCATCTAACTGAATCATTAAACGAAGCCATATTGGATAAAAAAGGTATGCTGGGCACCTTTCTTAAATATTCAATCGATTATGAACAGGCAAACTTCAGCTCCCTCAACGGCCTGCCACTAAAAGAAGAAGAATTAACCAGACATTATTTACAAAGTATTGAATACGCAAGTTCGGTAATAGACATACTTAATTTATAATGTTTCACGGGGTTGATTTTTTTCTTTGATTTGCAAACCATGAGTAAATTTTGATGAACAATCAGGCGAGTATCTTAGAATCAAAAAACAAACAGTATGTGCACGTAGTTCTGTAAGCAATTCTCTATTCAATGAATTCTATAATGACTAAATTAAACGAGGGTAAAACGCTACCCTTGGGATCTTAGGTCTCTTCTGCCAAATCGGGCATGGTGATATTGAGCTCAAGAACAGCATTATCGCCCATACGTTCTAAATTAACACTAACCTGATCTCGTGTTATGTGCACGTATTTTGCTATCACTGCAAGAATTTCTTCTTGCAGCTTGGGCAAATAATCTGGTGTGTTACGCTGAGAACGCTCATGAGAAATGATAATTTGCAGGCGCTCTTTTGCAACGGATGCTGTAGAATTTCTTCTACGGAGGTAATTAAAAATACTCATAGTGTCACTTCCTCCTTGTTTTTACTGAACAAGCGACGCAGTAATCCTTTGCGTTCGTTATTTATAAAGCGCATTGGTCTTTCTTCACCAAGAAAGCGAGCTATAGCATCCTGATAGGCAAGGCCTGCATCACTTGTTTCATCAAGGATTACCGGCGTTCCTGTATTAGAGGCTTTAAGAACAGATTTTGATTCGGGTATTACACCAATCAATGGTATAGCCAAAATTTCTTTAACATCAGTCACCGAGAGCATTTCGCCACGTTCTACCCGTTCTGGATCATATCGGGTTAAGAGCAGATGTTCTTGAATTGGAGTGGAATTTTCAACTGCTCTTTTGGTTTTGCTGGCCAAAATACCTAAAATTCTATCGGAGTCTCGTACCGATGACACTTCAGGATTAGTCACAACAATGGCATGATCTGCAAAATACATGGCCATTAGTGCACCAGTTTCTATGCCGGCAGGAGAGTCGCAAATAATGAATTCAAAATCTTTAGCCAACTCATTAAGTGTTTTTTCAACACCTTCAAGAGTTAAAGCATCTTTGTCCCGGGTTTGAGAAGCGGGTAAGATAAACAGATTGGGAACACGCTTGTCTTTAATCAGGGCTTGATTCAGACTTGCCTCACCGTTGATGACATTAACAAAATCATAGACCACACGACGCTCACAACCCATGATGATGTCAAGGTTTCTTAAACCTATGTCAAAATCTATTACCACCGTCTTGTGCCCTAAAAGAGCAAGACCAGAAGAAATAGCCGCAGATGAAGTAGTCTTTCCTACCCCGCCTTTACCAGATGTAATCACAATTATTTTAGCCAACGCTGAACCCTTCCTATTCTTCGATTCAACACAATATTTAACCAACAGTGTACACGTTAATGATTCTTTAATTCAAGATGTCAAGAGATTTAATCATAATTAAACCTGAAATAAGCACAAAAGTGTAATATTTATGATTTAAATGTTTAACTTTTCTTACAAAGAGAGTAAACTATTCGGTTAATCTTAACTACTGGAGTGAGAACACCATGGCTCTATCCATCGTTCAACATGCTTTGACTTTTGATGACGTCTTGCTCGTACCTGCCCATTCACTTGTTTTACCGAAAGATGTGTCTTTAATTACCCGTTTAACCCGGTCAATTAACCTGAACATGCCCTTGATTTCGGCTGCAATGGATACCGTGACAGAAGCTCGTCTGGCTATTGCTTTGGCTCAAGAAGGTGGAATTGGTATTATCCATAAGAACATGACTATTACCGAACAGGCTGAAGAAGTAAGAAGGGTCAAAAAATTTGAAAGCGGTATGGTTAAAGATCCCATTTCTGTAACACCTAATCTGACCGTTAGAGAATTAGTCGATGTGATGACCCGTTACAATTTTTCAGGGGTTCCTGTTGTTGACGGACAGGATCTGGTAGGAATCGTCACCAGTAGGGACATACGATTTGAAACGAATATGGCTTTGACTGTTGCGCAGGTAATGACCCCCAAAGAAAGACTGGTTACCGTAAAAGAGGGTGCCGGCAGAGAAGAAGTCAGAGCTTTGCTGCACAAACACCGAATTGAAAAATTATTGGTTGTCAATGATTCTTTTCAATTAAGAGGCTTGATTACTGTCAAAGACATTCAAAAAGCAAAAGATAATCCTTACGCCTGTAAAGATGGTTCAGAACAATTACGTGTTGGAGCTGCTGTTGGTGTTGGTGAGGGAACTGATGAACGTGTCGAAGCACTTATTGAAGCAGGTGTTGACGTTTTGGTTGTCGATACCGCTCACGGTCATTCGCAAGGTGTCCTCAAACGGGTTAAATGGATAAAACAGCATGCCCCAGAGGTTCAGGTTATTGGCGGCAATATTGCTACTGCTGCAGCTGCCCGTGATTTATATGACGCTGGCGCTGATGCGGTTAAGGTAGGTATAGGCCCTGGTTCTATATGTACTACACGTATAGTTACTGGTGTAGGTGTGCCGCAAATTAGCGCTATTGCTAATGTGGCTAACGAACTTAAAGGTGCGATTCCGGTTATTGCTGATGGTGGTATACGTTTTTCAGGCGATGTATGCAAAGCATTGGCTGCTGGTGCCGATACAGTGATGTTAGGCGGTATGTTTGCCGGTACTGAAGAGTCTCCGGGAGAAATTGAGTTGTATCAGGGGCGTACCTATAAAAGCTACAGAGGAATGGGCTCCATAGGCGCCATGTCTTTGTCTCAAGGTTCCAGCGATCGTTATTTTCAAGATGCGTCACAAGGTACAGAAAAACTCGTCCCTGAGGGAATAGAAGGAAGAGTACCTTACAAAGGACCAGTCCAAACAATAATTCATCAGTTGTTAGGAGGATTACGTTCATGTATGGGATATACTGGATGTTCAACAATTGAGGAACTGCATTCTAAAACACAATTTGTTCAGGTTACCAATGCGGGTATGCGTGAATCACACGTACATGATGTCAGCATAACCAAACAGGCGCCTAATTATCAGGTGGATAATTAATCATGATTGATTTAAAACAACGTCCTCTAGTGATACTGGATTTTGGTTCTCAGTACACACAGTTAATCGCACGACGAGTTCGTGAAATGGGAGTTTATTGCGAAATACATCCCTACGCTATAGATCAGAGCGTGTTTGAGCAGTTGGCTCCTTGTGGTGTTATTTTATCTGGCGGCCCTTCAACCGTCACGCACGATGCCAATCCTCGTGCACCTCAATGGCTTTTTACTTGCGGTTTGCCAGTATTGGGTATTTGCTATGGAATGCAGACCATGGCGGTACAACTGGGTGGTGAGGTGCAGTCGTCTTCTATAAGAGAATTTGGCTATGCTGAGTTAAGCTTGCATGGACAAAGCAAATTGTTTGAACGTATAGAGGATCGTACCTCAGCAAATGGCGAGGCGCTTTTGGATGTATGGATGAGTCATGGCGATAAGGTCACGCAGTTACCCCCTGGCTTTAACGTTATTTGTGAAACACGTAATGCGCCAATTGCTGGTATGGCTGATGAAACACGCCATTTGTATGGATTGCAATTTCATCCTGAAGTCACTCACACAGTCCAAGGGTTACGTATTTTACAACGCTTTGTTGTTGATGTGTGTAACGCACCCACTACCTGGACTTCAGGGCGTATTATTGATGAAGCCATCAATACAGTCAGAGCAAAAGTAGGCGATGAAAAAGTTCTTCTTGGTTTGTCTGGGGGAGTTGATTCTTCTGTTGTTGCAGCTTTGCTGCACCAAGCTATAGGCAAGCAATTAATTTGCGTTTTTGTTGATACCGGTTTACTAAGATTAAACGAAGCAGAACAAGTCATGACTATGTTCGGTCAACATATGGGGATCACGATTATTGCCGTGAATGCTGAAGAAAAGTTTTTATCAGCCTTGCGAGGAATTACTTGTCCTGAAGAAAAAAGAAAAATAATAGGCCGAACGTTTATAGAGGTTTTTGACGAAGAAGCGCAAAAAATTGAAGGGGTTACCTGGCTTGCTCAGGGAACAATTTATCCTGACGTCATTGAATCTGCGGCAACCAGTAATAATGGGGCGTCTGTTGTGATTAAATCCCATCATAATGTTGGCGGATTACCTGAAACCTTGAATTTAAAACTATTAGAGCCTATTAGGGAATTGTTTAAGGATGAAGTGAGAAAAGTAGGTCTTGAGTTGGGCTTACCTCATGATATGGTTTACAGACATCCATTTCCAGGGCCAGGATTAGGTGTGCGCATTCTTGCGGAAGTCAAAAAAGAATATGCCGATATTTTGCGCCAGGCTGATGCCATTTTTATTGAGGAACTTCATGCGGCGAAGTTGTATCATAAAGTGAGTCAGGCTTTTGCCGTGTTCTTACCAGTGAAAAGTGTTGGTGTAATGGGTGATGGGCGTCGTTACGACTATGTCATTTGTTTGCGAGCAGTAGAAACGGTTGACTTTATGACGGCTCATTGGTCTCAATTACCATGGGATTTTCTAGGTACTGTTTCTAATCGTATTATCAACGAAGTTGAAGGTGTTTCCCGGGTGACCTATGATATTTCTGGTAAGCCACCCGCAACCATAGAATGGGAATGAACGATAAATTTTGGATGCAAATGGCCTATGAACAGGCACTTCTTGCTCAGTCAGAGGGAGAAGTGCCGGTAGGGGCCGTACTCGTAAGCCATGATAACATCTTGTTGGGTAGTGGTCGAAATGCAGTCCAAAAAAGTAATGATCCTTCAGATCATGCAGAATTCATTTCCATAAGACGTGCGTGTCAACAGCTTCAAAATCATCGATTATTGAATACCACACTGTACGTCACCCTCGAGCCTTGCGTCATGTGCGCCGGCCTCATTGTTCAGGCGCGAATCAAGCGCTTGGTGTTTGCTGCCAGAGATTTTAAAGCGGGTGCGGCAGGTTCGGTATTTAATTTGCTGCAAGGTTATCCATTAAATCATAAAGTATTGATAGATGAAGGAGTTATGCACACTGAGTGCTCCAATTTATTATCCAATTTTTTTAAAGCCTGCCGATAGTTGTACCCGTTATTCCGCACCTATCCCATTAAATAAAAAATCTTGAGACAGGATCATCTTTTTGATCTATTACTTCCTTCGGGATGTCAAAAAATACAATTCGTGGGCAACTAATACTCACTTAGTAAAAATAATCTATAATTAACCAAAAGAAATCATTTTGGAACCATATTATGCCAGGCTCAGTTTTAATAGCTGTTAGTAATGGTTTTGGAGGATATGGTGATTTTTTATTTGCCCTCAAACTAGCAGAGCAAGTTAGGAAAAATTATATAGCCTTGTTAGGCAAAGACAAAGCACCAGAAATTAAATTAATTACTCAAGCTAGTGGTCAACAAATAATAAAAAATTTGAAAGGAGATACGGAATTTAATGTTGAAGTATTAACTCCTGATGAACTCAAAGAAAAAATTGAAAAAAAAGAGTTAGAAATAGCATCTATAATAGAAGGACCGGTTTTCGAATCCAGTCTAATTCAGCGTATCAATAAAGCACTTGAAAAACAATCTCATCCCGTACCTTTAATAATGATGCCGGAATATGCTTACAGTGGCACATCTCATCGTCATATGATAGAAAATCAAAGACAGTTTCGAAAAAAAGCACTTAATAAAATATTTTATGTGGAAACTATTTATACCGGGTTTAACTCTAAAGCAGGTGAAAGAGGCATTATATTAAGTGATAATTTGATACACCCGGAAGAACCATCAGTATTATCCTCAAGGCTAGAAGAAAAAATAAGTGAAGCGCTTCTTGGTGGAAAAGACGTTGAAGCGTACCAAACTAATACTGACATGTACTTCCAGTATAGCCATGATACTTTTTCAACGACTCCAGAATCGTCAGCAGCAGAACGATTTTTAAAAACACATAGAATTTATGCAAAAAGCAGTAAAAAAAATCAAGATATACTAATGGTGGGAAAAACGGAGCGTAAAAAACGTGAGGCTTTAGAAAAGATCAAAAAACAACTTATTGCAGATGGTTTTACCAAAATTAGTTTTTATAATGCAGAGACTAAAAAGGAGGAGTACCTCTTTGGTCGACCCAATATTGAAGGTAGGCATTATCGTGTTGTATATAGCTCAGGCATGTCACATGCCTCAATAATTGCGGCTCAGGCTCTTTCTGGTGATTTAGTTGGAGCTACTGGAGATCAATCGTTCGGAGAGGCCGTAAGCGGTGATAAGATATTGATTTACGAATGTTTAAGCCATAAGCGGTTGTTAAGAGATGAGTACTACAACCAGTTAAAAAAGCTTGATCCTTCATGTGCAGATATACTTAACTTGTTTAGAAATGCTAAAAGTGAGTCTGACTACAAGCTCATGGAAGCATTACTGACCGAAGAGATGAAAGTAAAATTAAAAAACTTAAGTAAATGTTTTAGAGAATCGGGGGAACTTACAAAATTTACTGTAAATGCAGCTATGCCAATTGAATTACTAAGTCAGCAAATTATAAGGGGGCATATTCTTCCCTATAGTAACGACCCTAATTCAACATCATCATTAGAAAGAACTTTAAGGTTTGGCAATTTTGATGCTATTGGTCATGTAGTAGAACGACACACTTCCACAATTGATGAGCGTCGGAAATTCTGCGAGATATTAACCAAGAAAACTCATGAAGGATACTCTTTGCTCAGTGTTCTACGAAACGCAAAACCTGGTTTGTTTGAAACGAGTAGAGCAAGTTATCTTGCTATCCAATTTAATATCGATAAATACAAAGCTCCATCTGGGAGTAAACGCGAAAAGATGTTTAATGCTTACAAAGAGCTAATCTCCACCTTTACTATTCTTGGTGAAGGACAACATGATGAAGATGCTTTAATTGGCCTTATGTTACTAACCACTAAAAATATTTCAAATGAGTACTTTCTGTTCTCTCCAAGAAAAGGACTACTTTTTGGCAGCCAATTTTATTCAAATTTGGATGATACATTAAAAGATCTGGATATCAATTTAAAAAAAATTACCCCCCAAGAGAGACAACGCTATTATTCTGCGCTAGCTCGGGTTATGGAGAATAACCCCAACTTAATAGCTAACGAATACATACTTGATTCTTTAAGCAGAGAAGCAAATATAGTACTACCTAAAATTCCACCGCTTCTTACTGCTAGTAAGGCTAGAGAATTTCTACAGTCAGAAAATTTTCACAAAGCAGACTCAACGATATTCCATACTGCGACTGGTATATATAAAACTCATTCTGTCCCTTTGGATCAAGGGGGCTGGGGAAGCGTTTATGCCGCAAGACATTACTCTTCTTCTGAGTCGGGCATAAAAATATCAACTCCTCTTGCAATAAAAATGATGTCCTCGAGAAATCAATTGGCAATGAATAAAGAAGCGGAGTTGTTTAAGCAAGCATATCCAGAGGGGCATTTTGAACAATTTAATAAAAATGATACAACCTATTTAGCAATGCCATTATTTTCTGGTGTCCCCCTTGATAAATATTTGATGGAAAATTTAGAATTATCGAAAACTAGCCGTCATGAAATAGCAACCTCATTACTTGAATGCCTAAACTCTATTCATAAACATGGGGTGATTCATAATGATATAAAGCCTAAAAATTTACTTTACGACCCAGTTGCAAAAAAAATACATATTGTAGACTTTGGATGTGCCGAAAAAGAAAGTACTAGAGTTCAATTTAGAGATGTAAATACAGCTAAATTTGCAATAGAGTATATGCCTCCAGAGTATTTAGAAGGGGGATTGGTAACAAACAAAACTGATGTATATTCCTTAACTCTTAGCTTGGCTGAAATTTTGGGTATAAATAAGCATAACCTTGTGAAAGGCCGGATGGAAAGAGCATTGATGAAAATTAAAGAGCCTATAAAAACATCAATTATAAAGGCCTTTAATTCTACGGGCTCATTAGATGATGCAATGTTTGCAAGGGACGTGAGCAGGCATTGGAAAAATCCTGAATTTAAAAATTTTATTACGAAATTTGTGAATGAACAATATGACTTCAGACCTTATGAAGAAATACTAGGGGCGGATGTAATTGAATTGTTAAACAGTATGCAAAATGCGACTCCTGCTCAAAGACCTAGTATTGAAAATGTCTTAGAAATTCTAAACCGCAAAGAAGCAGAAAAAATATTGGAGAGTAATTTATGAAATAGATACCCGTTGATGAACTTAAAAAAACAAAGTGGGCAGGTATTTTTCCTTTCTCGGCTAAGAGCGTCTGACCAATGCGGATTGCGCAAAAGGTTGTCGACTTATTGACGGTATAAATTGCGTACATTTGCTGGCAGATTTTATGGAATAGAATCAATTGAAACGTCAGTAGTTTGTATTCCAGAACGTGAACAAAAACAGTGTCCTATTTCGCACTGTTCAAATCGTGAATCAATTTTTGCCTTAAACTTTCCTGCTCCTCAACGGATAAGGGATGACCTTGATGGTTAGTGATGTAAAACATATCCTCTACTCGTTCTCCTGCAGTTGCAATTTTGGCGTTATGCAAATGAATGTGCAAACTGAGAAATACCCTGCTGATTACTGCCAGCAAACCGGGTCTGTCATTGGTTATCAGGAATAATCGAGTATGTTGGTTGAGTTGGTCTTCGCTGTAATGAATTTGTGTTGCTACATTAAAATGAGCGAGTGCCCTGGGTAATCGTTTTCGAGCCAGTGGCGGAAGGTGTTCTTTATCTGCAAGATGAAAGCGTAGTGCCATTTGAATGTTATTGGTTCGTTCTTCATCAAAAAAAGCTTGATTACGTTCATCCAGAATAATGTAGGTGTCGAGATCAAATTGATTATCACAGGTTGTAATCGTTGCTTCCTGAATGGTTACGTGATGATTGCTTAATACCGTGGTAGTGATGGTAAATCGTTCATCTCGGTGAGGGGTATAAATAAATACCTCTGTTCCTCCCTGGCTGTGATGCGGCATGATCAGTACCAGAGGAAACTGAGTGCAGGACAATATTGCCCGAGTATGTCGTGCGATGATTTCGGGTGATTCGTGAAGAAAATATTTTGGTTTAAATTGGCTCCAGAGCTTTTGAATGGATTCATCGGTAATGTTTTCTGCAGTCAGTAGTGAGCGAGCAAGTTGTTTTCGTACATTAATCAGTTCGTTCTCATCCATAAGCTCCTGTTCCTTTTGCATCATGTGCTTTGCTGCCCTGTAAAGTTCTTTCAGTAAAGAGTCTTTCCATGCATTCCACAAAGTCGGGTTGGTTCCGCATATATCCGCTACGGTGAGCAAGTATAAATAATCCAGATAACGTGGATGAGGAAGCAGTTGACAGAAATGTTCAATGGTTTTGGGATCGTAAATATCTTGGCGTTGGGCTGTCTGAGACATTAACAAATGATGACGTACCAACCAGACAAGTAAGTCACTGTCTTCACTGTTGATATGATGTCTTTGAGTGAACAATTGGGCTTCTATTGCACCGAGTTCGGAATGATCGCCTCCTCGCCCCTTGGCAATATCATGAAATAAGGCGCTTAAATATAAAATTTCCGGTTTCTCAATAGTTGGCATTATTTTGGCGCAAAGTGGAAACTGATTGGCATAAGTCTCCTGTTTAAAACGAGTCAGGTTACGAATGACAAAAAGGGTGTGTTGGTCTACGGTGTATACATGAAACAGATCATATTGCATTTGGCCTGTTACAGAAGCAAAGCAATCAAGGTAATGAGCGAGTACACCGTAACGATTCATGCGTTGCAAGGCTTCATAAGGATCGTATTGTGTTTTTAAAATATGGATAAAAAGTTGCGTTGCTTCTGGAGAATCGCAAAATCGCTTACTCATTAAAAACAAGGATTCTCTGATGAGGCGAACAGTACTGGCTCTCACTCCTTCGATATCAGGGCGCTGTGCTATCCAGAGAAAAAGCTTCAGTATGGAATGGGGGCGATTTCTAAAGACTTGGGTATGACGAACTTCTATGTATTTGTTGGATAGTTGAAACTCATGGTCAAGAGGAATAATTTTTTGCTTTTGCTGATGGGCAATAGTTTCTTCAAACCATTGCAAGAGCATTTCGTTTAATTCACGATTACGTTTTATGATTTGAAAGTAATCTTTCATAAATTGCTCTATTGCCAGAGAGTGTGGTTTGTCCTCATAACCAAACACCTGCGCAAGTTTCACTTGATAATCAAAAGACAAGCGTTCTTCAGCTTTTTCAGCAAGCATATGAAGAGCAAAGCGCACTTTCCAAAGAAAGTGTTGGCAATACATCAGTTGTTCATATTCCTTTTCGGTAATAAATCCATAAGCTATTCCATCAGAGAGTTTTTTGATATTGAAATGGCGTTTGCCAATACTTAGCAGTATTTGCAAATCCCTTAATCCGCCTGGACCATGTTTAATATTTGGTTCCAGGTTATAAGCAGTTTCTCCATATTTTGTATAGCGCGTAGTTTGTTCTTGTTCCTTGGCATAAAAATAAACGTGACTTGGCCACATGTGCAGAGGATGAATTTGATAGGTTAATTCCTCCATTAAGGTGCCTTTACCGCAAATGAGGAACATATCCATCAGGGTAGAAATTACTGTTAAATCCTTGCTGGCTAGCTCTGCGCAGCTATTGACAGCAGTTAATTGATGGCTGACTTCCAAACCGATATCCCAGCAATTTTGAATAAACATTTGTGCTTTTTGCAGTTGTTTTTCAGTGATGGGTTCGCTATACAGAATAAGTAAATCAATGTCGGAATGAAGTTGAAGCTCTCTGCGTCCATAGCTTCCCAGGCCAAGCAGACAGAATTGCTCCTCTTGATCCATTTGGTTTTTAGTAAAAAGTTCTATGAGCAGGTTGTCAATAAATACAACCAATTTTCGAGTGATGGTTGTTATATTGGTTTTATGTCTGAATTCATTACACAGCTCATCCTTGAACTGTTTTATAACATTTTTAATCGCTTGATTATCGTTCTTCATTACGCAGGGTCAAAATTTCTACACCATTATCTGTAACGAGCAGGGTATGTTCCCATTGTGCCGAAAGACTGTGATCTTTGGTCACTACAGTCCAATGATCCGGTAATAAACGAGTGTGGTGTTTTCCTATGTTTACCATGGGTTCTATAGTAAAGGTCATTCCAGGTTCCAGTCTCATTCCTGTTCCGGGCACGCCATAATGCAAGACTTGCGGATCCTCGTGAAATATTCGGCCTATACCATGACCGCAGTAATCACGAACAACGGAACAGCGGTTTTTTTCAGCATGTTGTTGAATGGCATGACCTATATCTCCCAATTGAACTCCGGGTTTAACCATTTCAATACCAATGAACAAACAATCGTGGGCAATTTGTACGACGTGCTTGGCTT
This sequence comes from Legionella worsleiensis, assembly GCF_001467535.1. GTDB lineage: Bacteria > Pseudomonadota > Gammaproteobacteria > Legionellales > Legionellaceae > Legionella > Legionella worsleiensis. Next base: position 12,963 of record NZ_LNZC01000029.1, on the reverse strand, counting down.
TGATGGACGGCTCCCCAACAATAAACATTTTGCTGGTATCGCCGTGGTAATGATCTTTGATTACCGTCACGTCTATATTGATGATGTCGCCATTTTTCAGCGTTTTCTTGCCTGGGATTCCATGACACACCACGTGATTAATCGAGGTACATATGGATTTGGGGAAACCATTATAATTTAAAGGGGCAGGGATAGCTTGTTGTACGTTTACGATGTAATCATGGCATAAGGTATTCAGCTCATCGGTGCTTACACCTTCCTTGACGTAAGGTCCTATCATTTCCAGTACTTCACCTGCCAGTCGACCCGCAACCCGCATTTTTTCAATTTCATCAGGTGTTTTTATTGTAACTGCCATTATGGTTTTTCCCAAAAATTATTATCTTAACACATGCAAAAGGAGAGAAACAGTATAGCATGTCAGGGTAGGGCTTTAGCTGGCGGAAGAAGGGTGGGGGTGTGGGTGGTTTAATTAGTTTTTACTCAATCAAATCTTAAATAGTCTTTGCCACTCCCTTTATTTTTTATCCTGTTTTAAAATGGGGCGCACGTAAGGAAAATACGGTCAATCCTTGGGTTTTGAACCATTCTTTGTCTTCGTTAATAACCCGATCAGTAAGGTCTGGTATTGATGCAAGGCTTGGATGATCTGTTGTTGTGAAATATGTTTGCCCCATAACATAAAACTCTTTGCTCTTTTGCGTTGGAGTAACCAGAACATGACCATTGGGAACCAATTGCATTATTTGATTTATAAATGCACTGATTTCGTCGGTTTTTTCAATCCCATTACGTACACCCAATAAATAAGGAACAAAAGCAGTGTCAAAAAGCGGTTTGTTTTTGTGGTTTATCAGATGCTTTAATTCACCGGTGTGAAAGTGAATGGAGTGCTCGAGTTCATAAGCTTTGGTATCTTTATTGCTCAGCGCATAACGAAGCAGTGACATAATATAAAACAAATACTGACGTCTTAGGGCGTTAGGATTAAGAAGCCATAAAACGGTATGGCTTATTCTGCCCTTGGGTAGACGAAGAAGGGGGGGATACCAGCAGGTCAGTGCAGTTAATAACTCACCTACAGAGGGATAAGGCTTATTTTGTGTATCGTATTCTCTGTAATGATAATATTTTTTGTAGGCTTTCATCCACGCAATGGTTACAGGGTCTTTATCATAAACCGTAATTGATCGAGCTCCAGCCTTGGCAAAAATAAAACAGCTAATTCCATAACCGGGAATGATGAGTATGTTTTTGTTGTGGATGTCTTTATGCAGAGGATAACGCTGCGGATGTTCATTGTTCAATACCGATGAGAGATAGCGTTCGGCTCCCATAGGATAAATTAATACTTCTTGTTGATCCGTAGTTCGAGTAATGCGTTGTCCCAGTATCCAGTTTTGTTCTCGTTTACTTAACACCGTACCTGTGAAATCAGTATCCGTCATGTAACCTTCCTTTTATTGTTGCTCTGAACAACGGAATTAGAATTTTACTGGCTAATACAATGCTCATCTACTCTTTTCAGTGCAAAAATATCAGATAAGTGGTATTATCACTAGATAAATTGAACTAATTGATCTCATATTGCCCATTCAGCCCGGAACTGGTTACCTCTTGCGCTAGCTGTAACGGAGTAAAGACTGTATCGATTATGAGGACAAAAAAAGGTCGGGTACATGTTAGAAGTAAAAAATATCAGTATGCAGTTTGGGCCAAAATCCCTGTTTCAAAATGTCGATTTAATTTTATTGCCTACCCAGCGTTATGGAGTAGTAGGGGCAAACGGCACAGGCAAATCCACTTTTTTAAAAATACTGGCAGGGGAAGAACAACCCTCTAACGGCAGTGTTGAAAAAGCCAAAAATCTGAAGATAGGTATTCTAAAACAAGATCATTTTCGTTATGAGGAAAACAGGCTTGTAGATGTGGTTATTAAAGGCAATGCTGCATTATGGGAAGCGCTGGTTGAAAAAGAGAACTTATACACCAAAGATGTTTTTAGTGAAGCCGATGGCTTTCGCTTGAGCGAATTGGAAGAAATCGTCATGAATCAGGGCGGCTATGAAGCAGAGGCTACAGCCAGAAAGCTTCTGTTGGGTCTCGGTATTGCGGAATCATTTCATTACGGTCCTTTGAGTGCATTATCTGGAGGATATAAACTAAGGGTTTTGTTGGCACAAGTGCTCTATCAACAACCCGATATTATGTTGTTGGATGAGCCGACCAACCATCTGGATATAATCTCCATTGCCTGGCTTGAAGAGTTTTTGAAAACCCAATTTAAAGGGTTGCTGATATTCATCTCTCATGATCGCAGTTTTTTAAATAATCTTTCGACCAATATACTGGATATAGATTACGATACGGTTCTTGATTATCCAGGTAATTACGATAAATTTTGTCTGGCAAAAGAAGAAAGTCTGCGTTTAAAGCAATGTGAGTTGAAAAATCAGGAAAAAAAGATTGAATCCTTACAAAGCTTTGTCGATCGTTTTGGTGCAAAAGCGAGTAAAGCCGGTCAGGCTGCATCTCGGCAAAAAATGATAGACAGGATAGAACTTGTTGAAATCAAAGAATCTAACATTGCCAAGCCTTATTTTAATTTCCATCAAAAAAAACCGTCAGGTAAATCAGTAGTTCAGATAGAGCAACTGCATAAACGATTTGGCGAACGAGTTTTACTCAATGATGTTTCATTTACCATTCAGCGTGGCGATAAATGTGCGATTATCGGGCCTAATGGTATTGGAAAATCAACATTATTAAAAATTTTACTCAATGAACTCAATGCGGATAGTGGCGTATTTCAATGGAATGATACAGTAAGCATAGGTTACTTTGCTCAGGATTATCGTACTCAACTGGTACCGGAACAGACTGTATTGCAATGGCTTGAAGATCAGATTGCTGCCTCATCACAAGATATCCGAAAAATTCTGGGGCAAGTTTTGTTTCGAGGCTCGGATGTGGATAAAAAAATTGGCTTGCTAAGCGGGGGAGAATCTGCCCGCCTGGTGATGGCACGGCTTATTTTACAAAAACATAATGTCCTAATCTTTGATGAGCCAACCAACCATTTGGATATGGAATCTATAGATGCATTGATTGAAGCAATTCAGAGTTTTCAGGGTGCTGTGTTGTTTGTCAGCCATAACCGTTACTTTATTGACCGAATTGCAACTCGTGTATTGGTTTTAACGGAACGATATGGCGTTCAAAACTACCTCGGTAATTATAACGATTATCTGGAACAATTTGGCGAAGATTATCTCGCAACCGCATAACCTATATTAGGTTACAGCATCTCATAACCTACTCATAAATTATGAGATGCTGTAATTTCATGTTCAGTTGTTAATGGCTTTCTTAAGTGGGTGATTGGCATGACGAACTGGCATTTGAAGGTGGATTGACTGGCGGCAAATAAACCTCATTAAAAAAATCAAGCTCATAAGAAACGGATTTCGTAAAAGCGCTTACCAGTCGCAATTGTTTGCTTTGATGGGATTTATTGACCAGTGAATTAACAGTTGCCGCCAGTTCTAAAGTGATTCGAACAAATTCATCACTAGAATAGGTTGCAATCCAATCATCATAAGGGTGATCTGTCATAATCTCTTTGGGCGATTTTAACATGCCAAGCTGATAATATATCCAAAAACAAGGCAATATACTGCATAAAGCCTCGGGTATTTTGGCTTGAGTGGATGCGGTAAGCAAATAGTCTGAATAGTGCGTAATTGCAGTACCCATTTGGTGTTCGTGGAAGTCTTTAAAGTGAGCGCTGTATTTTAATTGCATGCTGTGCTCACTGCTGACTACCTCATGTGCAAGTTGGGTCAGTTGCAGTGACAGGCTTGGATTTATTATCTGGGTTCTTGCAGCAAGAGTATGTAACACTTTTGCAAAAACACGCAAATATAAAAAATCATCTCGTAGATAATGACCGAATTTAGCCTTTGGCAGCGTTCCCGCTAATAACTCTTGGTTAAAAGGGTGACTGTAAATCAGATCAAGTGATTTTTGATTGATATGAATTAACCTGGAAAAAAAACTACCTTCAGGTATGGGCTGATAAAATAAATGGCAATATTTCAAATAAGTCATGGTTCACACTTCCTTCGCAGGCATTACCCAGATCAGGTACTAAGGGTTTGTCTCAGCCAAACACAATAAAGGTTCAGCACCCCTGGTGATAAATTGTCGTCCATTTTAGAAGCATGTTCTTTGCGAGTCAATACAACACCATGACTGTTCCATTTCGAAGGAACAGCTGTACCAGAAACGATTTATATATCCATTAATATCATTGCGGTATTTCGTTCAATATGTTATAAATACGGCGCTTTAAATACACACACGTTTCGGCACATACGTTAGGGTCCCTTGTGGGTTTCGTATGGGAGGCGTGGAGGCTTAACCCTGGAGATATAATATGAAAGTCAGTATGCGAGAATTGCTGGAAGCGGGTGCACATTTCGGTCACCGTACCCGTTATTGGAACCCTAAAATGGGCGAGTACATCTTCGGTTCACGAAATAAAATCCACATCATCAACCTGGAAAAAACTATGCCCATGTTGAACGATGTTGTGAACTACGTTGGTCGTCTGGCATCAAACAAAGCAAAAATTTTGTTTGTTGGAACTAAAAGAGCAGCTCAGGACAGTATCCGTGAACATGCCAAGCGTTGCGGTATGCCCTATGTTGACCATCGTTGGTTAGGCGGTATGTTGACTAATTACAAAACAGTTCGTCAATCTATATTCCGTCTGAAAGAATTAAAAGAGATGAAAGAAAAAGGTCTCTTTAACGACATGATTAAAAAAGAAGCTTTAATGCTGACCCGTGAGCTTGATAAACTAGAGCGTGGTCTTGGTGGAATAGAGCATATGGGCGGTTTACCTGATGCTTTATTTGTTGTTGACGTTGGTTTTGAGCACATTGCTGTAGAAGAAGCCCGTCGGTTAAAGATTCCTGTCATTGGTGTTGTTGATACCAACAATAGCCCAGACAACATTGATTACGTTATTCCTGGTAATGATGATTCCATGCGAGCAGTAGATATTTATGTTCGATGCGTTGCTGATGCAATTCTGGATGCAAAAAACAGCAATACTGTAGGTGGTATGTCTTCTGATTCCGAATTTGTTGAAGTCGCTACTGAAAAAGCAGCTAAAGCTGGGGAATAATTAATATTTGAATAAAGGGGGCGTTAATTTTAATTAGCCCCCTTTTTGCTATGTGGAGAAATGAATATGTCAACAATTAGTGCTGGATTGGTAATGCAACTTCGTGAGCGTACAGGCGCAGGCATGATGGAATGTAAAAAATTTCTAATTGCAACTAACGGTGATATAGAGCAGGCTATAACCGAAATGCGTAAAGCCGGCCAAGCTAAAGCAGATAAAAAAGCAGACCGAGTTGCTGCTGAAGGTATAGTCGTTATTGCCCGATCTGCAGATGAAACTTCTGCTGTTATGATAGAAATCAACAGCGAAACAGATTTCGTTGCTCGTGATGAGAACTTTACCGGTTTTGCAAATGCCGTTTCTCAAGCTGCGTTAAACAGTTCAGCAACTGATATTGCTTCTTTATCTGATTTGGCCTTAACTGGTGGTGTGACTGTTGAACAAGCCAGACAACAGCTGGTTGCCAAGATTGGTGAAAACATCAAACTAAGACGTATTGAACGTATTAGCTGTGCAGGGGGCGTAATTGGTTACTATTTACATGGCTCTCGTATCGGTGTGATGGTAGCTCTGAAAAATGGTACAGAAGAATTGGCTAAAGACATTGCCATGCATATTGCAGCGAGCAAACCTATTGTTGTAAATCGTGATCAAGTATCTGCTGATGCAATTGAAAATGAAAGAGAAATTTTCACTGCTCAAGCTAAAGAAAGCGGTAAGCCACAAGAAATTATTGATAAAATGATTGAAGGTCGAATTAACAAGTTCATCGATGAAGTCAGTTTGTTGGGTCAGCCTTATGTGAAAAATCCCGATATTAAAGTCGGTCAGCTTTTGAAAGAGAAAGGCGCAGAAGTGGTTTCTTTCATTCGTTACGAAGTCGGTGAAGGTATAGAAAAGAAAGAAGATAATTTTGTTGAAGAAGTAATGGCTCAGGTTCGTTCATGATGAATGAAAGTCACCCGAAAATAAAATACAAACGCATATTGCTTAAATTTAGCGGCGAAGCCTTGATGGGTAAGTCGCAATTTGGCATAGATCCTTCCGTTCTGGATAGTTTGGCTCGTGATGTTGCTGAATTAATCCAAATGGGAGTAGAAGTGGGTTTGGTTGTTGGTGGCGGTAATTTATTCCGTGGAAAAGCCCTTTCCCAAGCGGGGTTAGGGCGAGTAACCGGTGATCACATGGGCATGTTGGCGACTGTGATGAATGCCTTGGCAATTCGTGATGCCCTGGAGCGGATCGATTTGCCGGCACGTATTATGTCAGCTATCCCCATGATGGGAGTCGTTGACTCATATCACAGACGAAAGGCGATGACTCATTTACGCAATGGTCACGTTGTAATTTTTGCTGCGGGCACTGGAAATCCTTTTTTTACAACAGATACTGCTGCGTGCCTTAGAGCTATTGAAGTGGGTGCTGATGTTGTACTTAAAGCCACCAAAGTAGACGGTGTCTATTCAGCCGATCCATTTAAAAATCCAGATGCTGTTCGATACGATTATTTAACGTATAAAGAAGTATTAACCAAAGGTTTGGAAGTCATGGACTCCACAGCAATTTGTTTGTGCCAGGATCAAAACATGCCATTACAGGTTTTTGATATGGCTGCACCTAACGCATTAAAGCGAATTGTAACCGGGGAGCGAGTAGGAACTATAGTCGGAGCAAATCATGATCAATGAAATTAAACAAGACGCAGAAAAGCGGATGAAGAAAACTATTGAATCATTGCAAGTGGACATGTCAAAAATTCGTACTGGAAGAGCTAATGCGGGTTTTTTAGATCATGTTCAGGTTGATTATTACGGCACTCTTACTCCTCTTGGACAAGTCGCCAATATCAGCGCCAGTGACTCAAGAACCATCACAGTAACACCTTGGGAAAAGTCTATGGTAGCTGCTATTGAAAAAGCGATTTTAACTTCTGATTTGGGTTTAAATCCTTCTACAGCAGGAAGTGCTATTCGTGTACCTATGCCACCTCTAACGGAAGAGCGTCGCAAAGAGTTAATTAAAGTCGTTCGTGGTGAAGGCGAACAAGGTCGAGTATCTATTCGAAACATCAGAAGAGATGCGAATAACCAACTTAAAGACTTAGTGAAAGAAAAAGTAATTTCTGAAGATGATGAACGACGGGCCACTGAAGTCATTCAAAAACTTACAGACAAGTACATTGCTGAAATTGACGCCATTCTTGTTGTGAAAGAAAAAGACTTGATGGAGTTTTAAGTCTTTTGGCTGTAATTCAATAAATAGTTTTTTTGGGGTAACCAAAAACTTCCTGGAAATTACTTCTTTTATCTAGGTCGTGTTGCGAATTGCTCCTGCCTACGTGCCTCGGCTTGTCCGAGGCATCCAAGAGATCTGGATTAAGAACACATTTCCTCATACAGATCACGCCACCCGTGATTAAGATCTTCAATCAAATTAATGTTCCATTGTCTGCACCAGTTTTTAAAACGTTTTTCACATTGAGCGTCCTCCAGGTAAGTTGAATGCATTTCTTAATAGACCAACATATGAACATTATACCGTGCAGGTAAATCCCCATGAATGAGTCCAGACTAAATGTTAGAGAGTGTGC
>NZ_LNZC01000029.1:624-5019 GCF_001467535.1 Legionella worsleiensis | reverse complement strand
CATACAGATCACGCCACCCGTGATTAAGATCTTCAATCAAATTAATGTTCCATTGTCTGCACCAGTTTTTAAAACGTTTTTCACGTCGAGCGTCCTCCTGGTAAGTTGAATGCATTTCTTAATAGACCGACATATGAACATTATACCGTGCAGGTAAATCCCCATGAATGAGTCCAGACCAAATGTTGGAGAGTGTGACACTGCAGGGAGATCCTTCGCTGTGCTCAGGATGCGAATTGCTCCTGCCTACGTGCCTCGGCTTGTCCGAGGCATCCAAGAGATCTGGATTAAGAACACATTTCCTCATACAGATCACGCCACCCGTGATTAAGATCTTCAATCAAATTAATGTTCCATTATCTGCACCAGTTTTTAAAACGTTTTTCACGTCGAGCGTCCTCCAGGTAAGTTGAATGCATTTCTTAATAGACCAACATATGAACATTATACCGTGCAGGTAAATCCCATGAATGAGTCCAGACCAAATGTTGGAGAGTGTGCCACTGCAGGGAGATACCTCGCTGCGTTTGGGATTACGTGGGGAGTTACGAAAAAGTTACATCTAGTCACCATCTATTCAATGATTACTCTGTTTTAATATTCGCCAACCAATCCCCATGAATGAGTCCAGACCAATTTTTTTATTTCTTTGGTGGCCACGATGCTGTCCATAAGAATTTCTTTGGAGGAATTTCTGGAGGCTATAACTATCAGATTAGCGCAGTGTTTTACTGGGATAATGATTGTGGCAGTAAAGTGTTGTTTAATCGTTTGGACAAGAGCCCACTGCTCTTTATAATTTGCAAGATTAACCGCTAGAAAACCATCTTCTTTTAAGCTGTTTCGGCATGAATTAAAAAAATCATCAGTTGCACATTCTTGGGGAAAATGATGAGCATCATACAAATCAACAATCAGATGCTTGTACTCAAAATTTTTCTCTTGTAAGAAATCCTCTGCGTTTTGATGAATTATTTTTAGGTTAGTTAATCGTTGCACCATAAAAAATTGCTTGGCGATTTGAATGATCTCTTCACTACACTCTACCGCCGTTATGGGTTGATTTGGGTTGTTGTGGAAAAGCATATGGGCTATTCCACCGCCACCCAATCCTAACACGCAACAATTTTCAGGATAGTGACGAGTCATTAAGCTAAGTGAGGGGAGATAACGCAGAATTGGTTTGTACGGTTTTCGTTTGTTAATGACCGTTTGTAACGCACTACTTCCCAGAGTTAACCAACGATAACCCGGATTTTCAAAAACCTGAAAGCCCGAAGATGAAGTATAAATGCAGTGCCCAAATTTCGTTTTCCACATTAAGTCTGTTGTCCTTAATTTTAATTAGAAGCAATTTGTTTTTTTTTATGCGTGGTTGTCTTTTAAATTAACTTCTGTTAAGTTCGCTCACGTAAGTAAGCCTAAAATAACATATTATTCTGACAAGGAGTCATGCAGATGTTTCAAAATCCTGATAAATTTTTAAGGGGGCATGCGCCAAGGGCAAAAAGTTTGGAGAAGTTAACGCCTGTATCTTCAACCAGTCTTCCTGATACAGACAGAGTGGTTTTAGCAGCTAAAGATACTGCGGAAGGTGAATCAGCCCAAGGATCTCAATATTATTTAAAGAGCCACGTTGATAATCCACGTCTTGCGGAACTTGAAGCTTATTGTGCATCCATTTGTCGTTTTATTGCGCCTCAATACGTTCCAAAAACTCGAGGCTATTATAATCAGGATGGCCAAACAACTCACGTGGCTTCAAAGGCAATCGCTGATTTTCGTTCAAATTATGACGATCCGCTTGACATTCTTGATCTTAAAATAAACAACCCTGAAATACATCAGGAATTTATTGCCCGTAGCATGGGGCTCTTAATTAAACCGATTCTTGATTACTATAGTTCTAAAGCCCCTATAAGTGGAATAAAGTATAATACTTCTTTGCGTTTTCTTTCTTCGTGGTTTGCGGCAATACCGTCTCATTATCAAATGCAATTAATACTTACTCAAGCTCTTGATAATCGAATCACTTCGTCTATTACAAAGGTGATCGAAGCGTTGAAGGCACGAATTGCTTATATGAAGGCTCAAGCGGTAAGACCGCATGATTTTTTAACAGAGTACAATCTCTTGCATCAGGCTCTTCCTCAATTTCAGGCTATGGCTGTAATGGGCGATATTGAGCATCCTATGTATTGGTCTATTAAAGACATGGAACGTTTAGATCGTGCTGCCAGATTAAGTAAGATTGATCTGAGTCAAGCGGGAGAACAAATTGAACTGGAATTAGATGGAGTTCAATATACAGTACCGTCCAGAGATTTAATCAATTATCGCATCATTAAAGGACTTGGCGTAGGTTTAACTACACTCTTTATCTCCAAAGAAGGAGACGGCCATAATGGTAATATGTCCAAAGAAGGTTTTACGGTGGATTTTGATTGGAATAAAGCGAATATTCTCTCTGCATATAGGCCTGCTGATGTGTTTAATGATCAATTTAGAAACATCGATGATGTTAAGTTTTCCTGCAATGAACATAACATAAAATATTTTCCAGATGTAAACGAACCCCATTTGTTTTACTGGCCCACAAAACAGCCAGACTTTAGATCACTTTTTTTAATAAATTTTGGTAAGCTTTTGTCCGATATTGACAGAGAACTAGTCGATACGGATATGCTGTTTAATATTGTACCTTTAAAAATCGTTGATGCTGCATTGGAATACATGTCAAACGAATTATCTGAAAATCAAAACATCATTGATCAACTTAATAATTTTATTCGTTTTATTAATGAACTTGGTGAAAACCAACCTTTGGACAAATTGATTATTAAACAAAAAATTAAATATCTGTTTAACAGTATTTTGAGTCAGGCTAACGAATTTTTAAATCAGTATTCTTTTCATGAACATCCATTAGATGCACAAAAGATAGACTTTTATTTACAAAATGCCCAGCGTGCAGTTTACCAATTTATTAAGAATTATGAGAGCTTACGAGAGTTATTCGTTCATTCGGCTCAACAGCCAACGCCTGGTGATGAGTTAACAGGCCTTGATTTGTCCAAAATAGAGCGTTTGGAGAATCTATTCCAGCATAGCGATCGTATTGTTGCTGATCTTAAGAACTATATGGATGAAGAAATTGCAAATGTATTTAAAAGCTTTGAACGTTTTAAGCGTCATTCATTTACTGTTGAGGACAATACTCGTTATAAATTGCTTGCTGGACATCCAGTATTTATTTTTCATAAATACAAAACACTGCTCAAGTACGTTTTGACCGATCCCGAAGTATTTCGCCAGCTTGCGGAACTTAATATTACTTTAAGTCCTGCGCAATCCTCTAACGATAATGAACCATCCATTCATGAACAATTGATTAGGGATGAGATAGACCGCATTCAGGAAATAAGGAATACTCTTATTTCAATGGCTGACTTTAAACAGTTTCTCAAAGAACATGATCAAGTGGCGTTTGAGCTGATAAAAGAGGAATTAAGTAGTGAACAGATAAAATACAGCGCTAAATCCAGGGATCAGGGGTATTATCAATCACTAGTTGATGCCCTGGATCCAGACCGGTTGCACGATCGTTTTCAAGCTTTGTGCAGAGAATGTTTTGCTGAAGAGCTTTTATCTTCGGAGGATGATGTTATATGCCATGTACGTGTAAATTAGAGTTTCTTCAAGGGTACGCACAGCAAGAAAAAAGTGCGTATAACTAACTCAAGAATATCTTATAATGAAACACTAAGCTACCTTCTTCCAAAGGCAGGAGAAGGCAGCTTCTTGGTATAGTCCCGTGAGAATAGTTAGCCTTCATGCAGCGTAAGCGAAATCAAGGAATTACTCTCTAAATCTCTCCGTAGGCTCATGCACCGAGTTAGCCCAATTTCTGGTTGTTTTTCTGTCTTTAAATAATGATGAAAACACAATGCGGGCTGGATTATAGGAGAATAAAAAGCACAGCATATAAAAAACCTTGATTTCGCTAGCGCTGCATCAAGGCTTGTATCTTTAATGTGTAAGCAAAAAAGCTTAATCTCAAGGGCACTTGGGATGGGAGAAGAGATCTTGAATCAAGGCAAGGCATAAAGCCTGTAGCGTAGAGTAGGACCTTCTCCCCACTTATCTATCGACCGAACAGTATCTTAGGCCACCTTCAGAAAGTAAGCCTGTATTCACAAGCATGGTCAATTGATAAATAACCCTAAGTGTTTTTCACAAGCTATTGGAGATTAGCATGACTCAATATGATTTTGTAGGTGTAGATGTGGCTAAAGATAAATTTGATATAGCAATTGATATCAATGGCCATTATAGGCATTTGGTTTTTTCAAATTCACCTAAAGGCCATAAGGAGTTTCATGACTGGCTGACTCG
>NZ_LNZC01000029.1:0-614 GCF_001467535.1 Legionella worsleiensis | reverse complement strand
GATAAATTTGATATAGCAATTGATATCAATGGCCATTATAGGCATTTGGTTTTTTCAAATTCACCTAAAGGCCATAAGGAGTTTTATGACTGGCTGACTCACCATACTCAAACACCTTGGGTTTGTATGGAAGCAACGGGACATTATAGTGTAAATATTGCTGATTTCCTGGTTAAAAAGGCATTAGGGTTAGCGTGGTGAACCCATTTCAAGTAAAGAATTTTGCCAGGGCATCATTAGTGCGTAACAAAAATGATTCCATAGATGCAAAAATCATCGCTCAGTTTGGTCAACGGATGGATCCACGTGTTTATCAAACGACCCCTGCCGAACAAAAGGAAGTAAAGGATTTAACCAAGCTTCTTGATATGCTCAAAGCCCAATTAGTTCAGCTCAATAACCAGTTACATAGCATTCAAGGTAAAATTGCGCGGAAAGCATTAGAAAAAATGGTCGACAAGCTTGAAAAAGAGATAACTAAAATAGAGAAGAAAATTGCTGATTTAGTAGCCAGTAATGAATCTCTTAAAGAACAATTTAAATTATTAACCAGTATCAAAGGCATTGGTAAATTAACTGCTTTCCACATCATTGCATTGATGCCTGATGTGAAC
>NZ_LNZC01000028.1 GCF_001467535.1 Legionella worsleiensis | reverse complement strand
GATGATGCTTTTGCGACCAATGAAGACACGGCTGTGACTCTTGACGTGAATGCGAACGATACCTTTGAAAATGCCGGTCATACCATTACTGCGATTAACGGTACAGCCATAGCCGTAGGCGGAAGTGTGGCTGTGGCTAATGGCAGTGTGTTGCTCAATGCCGATGGTACTTTAAGTTTTAGCCCAGCCGCTAATTTCAACGGAACGACTGATTTTACGTATACCGTCACTTCTGGCGGAACGACAGAAACGGCTACCGTCAATTTGACCGTTAATGCGGTGAATGATGCTCCGGTCAACAGCGTGTCTGGTGCACAAACTCTGAGTGAAGACGCCAATCAAGTGTTCAGCTCTGCCAATGGTAATGCGCTCAGCGTTGCCGATACTGACAGTGCGGTGGTGACGACTACGGTTTCTGTACTGCACGGCAGTTTGACGGCTGTT
>NZ_LNZC01000027.1:412099-416682 GCF_001467535.1 Legionella worsleiensis | reverse complement strand
ATCCATTTAATTCCCTCCCTAAAATTAAGGGCGGAATTCTAATGCTTTTTATTCAAACTACAAGCTCATGTGCGTAACATAAGTTATTGAAATTAAAAGTATTTAATCCTGCGTTGATCTACGGTTCTGAACCAGAACAGTCTCCCAGAGCAATGATCCTCGGCGATAACATGACGGAATCAATGTTTACAAATGGGCAGTACGAAGACATCTATTCCGCTTATCGTTATGCTGAAGAAGAGGTTTTACCCTGGATAGAACGTAATGGCTTGGCTGCTTTAACTCCTGAACTTTTTGAGCAATGGATATTAAGTATTCATCAACGAATGGGAAAAACCCTTTTGACCCTTTGTGACGATCTTCGAAGTGGTGAGTATGCCAAAACAATTAACGTTATTTGTCATTATGATGCCGGCATGATACAACAATTATGCCTGCATATGGCCGGAATACTTAAGCCTAAATTATCTGATGCACAATTTTTGCAAAATTTGGTAAGTCAAAACAAAGAGCTGGATATCAGGGACGCTACGATTTTTTTATCTATTTTACAACGACTAGCCAAAGATCGTACTGCACCTATTCATCCTGCTTTGCTATCAAGAGTGTCAGCACAGCTCCCCTTTGACGACTTTAATCGTGCATTACATAGGCTGGCTACTGCCTGGCATGAGAATTTGTTATCAGCGGATGAACGTCGGGTAGTAGAAAAAATCGTTTTGTTTACTGCTTATCCGGATCACATACCGCAAAACATGCGACTTTTTTGTGAAACTATGCTGGAACAATGGAAGCAACTCGATGGTAGTAATCTGGAGGCAGTGAGTGCGTTTTGTGCTGATCTTTTCTATCGTTTTACGCATATTCATCCATTTCCCAATGGAAACGGGCGAACAGCAGCAGAATTAAACAATATCGTACTTAGAAGCATTCATCTTCCTGATATCATGATGCGTAAACCTGATGATGCTAAATCCATTTCCAGCAGCTATTCAAAAGCTATTGCCTGTATAGAAAAAGACAGAAGACCTCTAGCGGCACATATACACCAATGCATCACTGAGGCTCAAACCAAACCTTTTTCATCTCCTCTTTTGCAACGGTTAATCGAATCACGAATGGCTATTCATCGTGTTGCAACGGAGATAAAAGCCATTAAACCAGGCTATAATCTGGATAGGCTTCCCCTGATTGTTCAGCAAAAAAATCCCATGCTCGTATTTATGGATCCTTCAAACAAAGAGCATGCCATTATAGCATGTCAGTTGTTGTTATCGGTTTCTACTGAGGTATTGACGCAGTTAAAAAAAGAAGCCGAGATAAAGCCCGTTACAAGCAGTTCTGCACCTTCTTTATTCTTTGCAAAGCCAGCCTTGGATAATCTTGCCTTGAAGCAGGGAATGGAGCATTTAACTGGAGCCAAAGACTGGAAAATTAATTCTAAAGGTGACCTAAGCATGTGGCGGTATTGTGCATCTGAAGCTGAAGCTCATCAGATTGTTACTGGTCTTAAACAGCTACAATGTTGTGATGCGACCGTGCGAACCACATCAGGGGAGGGAAAGAAAATTGTATTATGTACCCAGTTAAAGGTCGATCACATCATTAATGCAACCCAGGCACAAGCAGCATGCAGTTATTAACTGCAGATTAAATGGATTTATTTTATCTATTGAAAATAAGAAGCACTTTTGGCTCCATCATAAACAAGGGGAGGGATACCCACGTTCATGATGGTGCTGTATTTGGTGCAAAAAAGTGAACAGTTTTTTTTCTTTGTTAATAGGCGTATTTTCAGGATTGATGAAGGCAGTAAAAATAATAACTTATTGAAGCAACAGCGGTAGTTTTAACCTATTCAAAAAACTCGAACGCTCCTCACAATCTCAGCTTGCCTCGAGTGATGATTTTGTGTTTTAACCCAGCATTTTAATAATCTGTTAACATTGACTGTTTATAATAAGAGCATTGTACTTATAAAGCGAGTGTCTCGCTCGCATGTAGGAATGAAAATGCCTGATTTAAATGTAACAGTTTCTGAGTGGAATGATGCCAAAGAGTATTTCAATGATAAGCGATCTGGAACGAAACTTAGTCGTAAAGTAAGGTCTGGAATTGAGCATTCCTTCATCAAAATAAACGATACAGTGTATTGTTTGGCTAATACAAAAAAAGCATCAGGCAGCAATAGCCCCCAAGACCATGTCATCGAGCAGGGAGCTATGTCAACGGTAAAATATGCTCATGACGAACATGGAAACATGTATATCATCAAAATAACTAAAAATTCAATACTCGACTTGTCTAAGAAGGAAATAGCGATTTTAAAGGATTTATCAATAAGCGAGGGCGGTGTGGTCAGGCGTGACAGCAGTAAAATGTATATCGCAGTGAAGTATCTTGGAAAAAACCTTGAGGTATTTCTGGCAACAGAATCTGCGAACCTAAGCGAAGAACAACGCCTTGACATAGCAGCAAAATTTACCTACCAAGTCTATCAATTACATCATGGAAAGTTATCCTTAAGTAAACAAGGCTATGCACACCATGACATTAAGCCTGATAATGTGGTTATTAGCGAAAAAGGGGATGTTCGGTTAATCGATTTTGGACTTGCATCCCATACTCCTTTCAGGAAAAGTGCCGTAATGACAGGAGCCTCGCTTTTCACGGCTTACGCTCCAGGCGAAACACTTACTGCGGCGGAATTGGATACTGTAGCTTTAAAACGTTCTCTCTTTCTTCCACAAGAAATGTACTGCATTAGAGGGTTCGTATCCCTTAGCGAACAATACGTTACAAAAAATATTCGTTTACTGACCAAAGAGTTGCTAACCAAGTATCATCTTGTTGAGTTTATAGATACCCACTCAGCGCTTAATGATATTCCTGATTATAGTACCCAGGTTATGGATCCACTGGTTATTTGTGCTGCCTTGATCAACGCAAAAGAACAACTCGGTTTTCAGCCTGATGAGTTAAAAAACAATAAGTTGTTATGTCATGTAATTGTTGGGGTTAATTTTAGTAGCTTCTCACATGAGCTCAAGGAGATTATTGCTAAACCTGAACTGTATCCTTTGGCAGCAGCTTTGCATAGTGGCCATTCGCTGGAGCGCTTTGCTGAATTAAAAAAAGATGAGTCATTTTGTAAGGTACTTGCTGAAGCACAAGATGAATCCACAGCCTTCGTTCTTTTAAAATTGAAAGATATTGATAGGCTCAATCTAAGCCCGTTGATTCTGCAGACATTGCCCGCAGCTCAATTGTCAGCGCAATTCTTCAAAGATAACAGACCCAAATTAGCTTTACAGTTTCTTGAGCAATATAACGAAAATCTGCAAAAAGAGTTAGTCTTTGCCATGCAAAATGATTTAAGTCGGCGTTACGATGAGATTCTTAGTCAACCCGACTTGGTAGATGCTTTGGCGTCCTTACCCCAAGACCTGGACCGGAGCGTACTAGTTACTTTAATGAAAGATAATCAAATCAGCAGTCAGCATCTCATTACATACTGCACTAACCCAGACAAACGTGAGGCGGTCGAAATTTTATTGAAAAGTAACATATCGCATCCGTATTTTTTAACAGATTCAAAAAAACAGCAATTAATTCTTCAGATTCTGGTTGGTAAAGAGTACGAAACACTAATGATTAAGTTCAGGGAATTATCTTTGAAAAAAGACTACCTCTATGAAATTATTGGTTCAAAAAAAATGTGTGAGGCTGCGATCATATTATTTAAGACACAAACTGTATCAAAACAAATGTTTTTGGATCTTCTTGTCTTTAAAGATAATGCCAATATCATCATAACGCTCGCAAAAAAAAATTTATTGGAACTTATACCGCTGTTGTTTGAAAAGTCGGTAGGTCTCTATAAAATGAAAATACTACTGTCCTTACTTGAGCCTGAATTTAATGCACCAGAAGAAATGCTGTTAAACGAATATGTGCGAAATATCATGATGAATATCCATTCTCATGAGACTAGGAAAAAATTGGTTATTCTTTATAAGCATGGTTTATTGACTGAAAAAAAATATCCAATTTTGCGTAATAAAATGGAATTTATCGATCAAGTTATAACAACTATTGGGGCTGGTTTTGGTAATAGTATTAACGATAACACGTTGAGCAGTGAGACTCTTTCAGTTCAGGATTTTTTGTTCAATCTGGCGGATACGAATTGTGATGCTCTGAAGAGTATGTTGCCTAAGTTTAAAGGTGATTATCAGTTCATGTGTTCATTGATTCTCAGGAATTCTGCAGCGTTTCATTGTGCTGCTGAAGAACTTAAATTAAATCATGAGTTTCTAAAAGATGTGGCCAAAATTAGTTACGGTATTATTGATTCTTTTCTTAATAGATTACCAGGTTCGGGTGAGGTCACAAAACAGATTGACCGTACTGTACTGCATTATGATTTTGCCAATTATAAGAACTGCCGATTTCATTTATTTGCGGCCAAAATTGACGCACAAAAATATCCGAAGTATCAAGAGAAAAAAGGTGATGTATTAAAAACAGAGATTTTAAAAAATTTCAAAAAGTCATTAGAAGGAAAAAATAAAACCGAAATT
>NZ_LNZC01000027.1:294947-412089 GCF_001467535.1 Legionella worsleiensis | reverse complement strand
CAAAATTGACGCACAAAAATATCCGAAGTATCAAGAGAAAAAAGGTGATGTATTAAAAACAGAGATTTTAAAAAATTTCAAAAAATCATTAGAAGGAAAAAATAACACTGAAATCGACGAAGCAGTTCGTTCTTTTAAAAAAGAGAGTAAAGAGATTACAGAATATCAGGTATTATGCGCCTCACAAGGGATTACATCACACCTGTTTGGTTTAAAAACGTCTTCTCTCAAAGCCCTTGAGCAAATTATTGCCGATGCTTATAAACTAGCAGAAGATCGTCAGGCCTTAGATAAGGGTTATTCGAAATAATAGCGTTTTCAACTCTGAGAGAATTACCTCTAGGCGAGCCTCCTTCCAGTAATTTGTTGTAAAAGACCAGTTACGATAGCAACTACTTAGGCTGTTTACATTATCTCAAAGGTGTAGAAAGATCTCAACAGTTCCTAACTGTGCCATTGCGGAACCTAAAAGCACCTTATCTCTTATAGATGACTATCTTTGGAGATAATTATTTAATTGAAACTAAGCGTATTCTGTTTAATGTTGTATGGTATAATAATAAACAGTTTGATTTTTAATAAAATTGAGATTATATGTATTATCGTCCAGAAGAACTTTACAAAAAGTCAGGAGCCGAGCTTGCTCAAGTTTTTGCAACAATTCCCTTAACTGTAACTCATCTTGATTTAGGATCTCAGGGGTTTAGCGTTAGATCTGTAGACGATTTAATTGCTGCTTTTGCAGCAATACCTTTGAGTGTCGTTCATGTTAGTTTGAGTTGGAATTCCCTTTGGATATTTAAAGAAGCTAATTTAGCTCGAGTTTTTGCAGTAATTCCTTCTAGTGTAAATACGCTTGATTTGAGAGGGAATTTACTTTGTAAGAAATCAGGAAAGGATTTAGCCCAAATTTTGGGAGCAATTCCTTCTAGTGTAACCAAGCTTAATTTGAGTCATAATGATTTTTACCTTAAATCAGGTGCCGAGTTAGCTCAAGCTTTTGGAGCAATTCCCAGAAGTGTAACTGTACTTAAATTGGAAGGAAATAACTTTGGCTTTAAATCAAAAGATGAGTTGGCTGCAGCTTTTGTAAAAATACCTGCGAATGTCACTACACTTAATTTAGGAATAAATAACCTTGGGAAAAAATCAGGAGCTGATTTGGCTGAAGTGTTTGCAGTAATTCCTGCTAGTGTCAATACACTTGATTTAAGCTTTAATGGTCTTGACAGAAAATCAGAAGCCGATTTGGCTCTAGCTCTTGCAGCAATTCCAGCACATATAAAAGTAATCTATGGTGATGATAAACTGAAAAAAAAATACGACATTTTTTGTCTGTTAGACAGCTACCTTTCTGAAAGAACAGCGGTGAAAGATTCTTCTGGAAAGACAAAAGAATATTTTTATGGCAACTTTTTTTCTGCATGCCAAAAAAGTTTTAGTCAAAAAAGCGCTGCAGTAAGTGCTTTAAAATCAGCGTTAGAAGGAAAAGACGGTGATGATTTAGGAAAACACTTATCCACCTTAAGAAATGGTACTTTGGGTAAAGAACTTAGATCATTTGTTAAATCTGGCATGGGTAATGGTCTTGTTGGAAAAGAAGTAAATACAGTCAGTGACTTTGTTAAAGCGCTTCAAGACAAGCGTCCTCAAAGTAAATCAAGCAAATCTCCTCAATAAATATTCAGTCAATCGTAGCCCGAGATTCAGCCCGAAGGTCTGAATCTCGGGTTTCTATGTTGCTGGAATTATTTAACAAGCCGATTTGCTTGAATGAAATTACACAATATTTTATAGAGTTATTGACTCAGGAACGCATCCCACCGGGATACCGCTCTTCGAGCCTTTTCCCAAGCTTATTTAATCAATTAATCATCATCTCTTTTTGCAAGTAACCAAGGCAAGAGGACGAATAAAATCAATCCGCCAATCAGAAATGCTTCAAAGAAATACACATTACCTATAGGTATTTGTGAGGGTGGGATAAATCCAACTATCATGGCAAGAATGCAGCAAATTATGCCTGTTCCGCAGACCAGCCACATGACGACATTACCTCCAGGAATAGTATAACCTCTGGGATGATCGGGTCTGGAGTATCTAAGTTTAAGCGCTGCCGCAAACATGATGATGTAAACCAGTAATGCCATTTGCGCACTTAAATCACTGAGTATCCAGTACGCTGCATTGATTGAATCAAGTAAGATAAAAATACTGCTTAATACCGAAAAAATAAGCCCTTGGGTAACCAAAATCGTAACTGGAGCACCAAAGCGATTAACTCGAGCAAAACGTGGCGGTAGGGAACCGTCTCGAGCAGACACCAGAAGTCCTTTTGTTGGGCCAATAATCCATGCCGAAACGCCACTTAATCCGCCTAATATAATGAGAATAGCAATAACTGAAGTCATCCAGGTCATGTTGTAGGATTTAAAAAATACTGAATAAGCATCAATCAGGCCTGATACAACACTTAAATGATCATTAGGTACGACGATTACAATGGCCAAGGATCCTAGCGATAAGGTTGAAATGATTAATATAGTCGAGTAAAACAAGGCTCTGGGATAATCCCGTTGTGGATTTTTTACTTCTTCAGCATGAACGGCTGACATTTCCATGCCAATTAGACCAAACAATACCGCTGAAAATAAAGACATGTTACCAAATGAACTAAAGTCAGGAAGCCACGATGAGGGGTAATTCACTGCTACGGGTCTTCCTTGTATCATCCACACCATACCCAGAAGTATAATGACGACCATGGGCAGTACTGTACCTATAGTTGCTCCTATAATGCTTACAATGCTTGATAACTTCATTCCAAAACAGTTAAGCAGGGTAAACAGCCAAAAAAGGCTTAGGGCAGTCCCTAAAAGATAGAATTTGTTGTTAGCCAAATGAGGTGCGATGAGATAGGATAATGTTGCTGCAATAAAAGCCAGCATGGTTGGATACCAGACCACATTGTATATCCACTGTAACCAGATGGTTATAAAACCGGCTCGTCTCCCGAACGCTTCCCTAACCCAAACATAAATGCCGCCAGTATTGGGATAAGCTGTTGCCAACTCGGCAGCAACAAGGGCAACGGGGATAAAAAAGGCAAACGCAGCTACGAGATAATAGGAAACAAGCGATAAACCGAGCTTTGCGCTGATGGGGAGCGTTCTTAAACTGTCCACAGCAATTATATTAATCATGACCAAAGAAAAGACGCTTAATACTTTTTTTGAATGGTTCATAATAGGATCCTTAATGGGTGCGGTAATAAGGCAAACTGCAGTGCGGATAACTGATATGAAGAGAGTTTAATTGCTTAAAATAAATAATGTCCATGCACCTGGATTCAGCATAAATAGTGAACCGTTGAATGTATCATTTTATGCAAAAAAAAACAATGAGTTGTCTGTTCGTTTCTCTATAAATGAAAAAAAAAGTAACTAAAACACTCATCAGCTGTCATGAAAATAAGTTAGCAAAGGTAGCCTGTATTAATACAGGTGGTCAGATTGCCTATCTCATCGAGTTGATATAAAAAATCAGGTGGCAGCGGGTGAATCATCTCTACGATATTGTCCGACGAAAAAACATGCCCTAATTTGGACGATGATGTGTATATCAAATTAAAATGAAAAAAAGGGAGCATTACCCAAAGGGGATAGACCGTGTATTACGACTTTGTCTAATACAGGCTACATATAGAGACTCATCCGTTTCTGCAAGTAACTGGTGAGTGTAGGTCGGACGCTTTGTCCGACACTCTAATACAGCTTTCGATCGAGATGATGGTAAGCTTATCAGACCATCATCTCATTTAGGAGGGGAACTACTTGGAACAAAGATTTCTTAATACGTATTGAAGAATACCACCGTTTTTGTAGTACTGCAGTTCATCTGCGGTATCTATTCTGCATAGAACTTTAATATGCTCGACACGGCCATCATTGCGTTCAATGGTAACGGATACTTTTGCTCCTGGAGTAAGAGCGTCAGAGGTGTCTATACTGATTCTCTCGCTGCCTTCTAATTCCAGTGTTTTACGTGTCATACCGTCAATAAACTGTAGTGGCAGAACACCCATACCAATCAAATTAGAGCGGTGAATACGTTCAAAACTCTCGGTAATCACAGCCTTAACACCCAAGAGGTTGGTTCCTTTTGCTGCCCAGTCTCTTGATGAACCTGTTCCATATTCTTTTCCTGCAATAACGACCAAATCGTGGTGCTCGGCTTGGTAAAGCATGGATGCATCGTAAATAGGCATGATATCACCGGTGGGAATATATCGGGTGATTCCACCTTCCTGGCCCGGTGTCATTTCATTACGAATGCGAATATTGGCAAATGTACCTCTCATCATCACTTCATGGTTTCCACGTCGTGAACCATAGGAGTTGAAATCTTTTTCATCCACTCCTTTGGATTTGAGATACAGACCGGCAGGGGAGCTTGCCTTGATCGAACCTGCAGGCGAGATATGATCTGTGGTAATGGAGTCACCGAACAAGGCAAGAATGTATGCCTGTTTTATGGGTTTTATTGCATCAGGTTTTGCTTTCAGATGCTCAAAGAAGGGAGGATGCTGAATGTAAGTCGAGTTGGGGTTCCATTCGTAGGTTTTTCCTGTACTGGTTTTGATGGCTTGCCAATGGCTATCGCCCAGAAATACTTCAGCATATTCTTTACGGAACATTGCTCCAGTAACTTTCGCAACTTCATGGGCAATTTCAGCGTTGCTTGGCCAAATGTCTTTAAGGAAAACGGCATTGCCTTGAGTATCTGTTCCCAAGGGCTCTTTGCTTAAATCGAGGGTAGTTGAACCACATAAAGCATAAGCAACAACCAGTGGAGGAGATGCTAGCCAGTTTGCACGTACTTGAGGATGAACACGTCCTTCAAAATTTCGATTTCCTGATAAAACAGCTGATACTACCAAATCGTGTTCTGTAATACTTTGAGCAATGGCGTCCGGCAGAGGTCCTGAGTTACCTATACAGGTAGTGCAACCATAGCCCACAAGGTTAAAGCCCAGCTGATCAAGATAGGATTGTAATCCTGCCTGTTGCAAATAATCGGTTACAACTTTGGAACCTGGGGCTAAAGAAGATTTAACCCAGGGCTTACGTTGTAAGCCTTTTTCAATTGCTTTTTTGGCAACGAGTCCTGCTGCCATAAGGACGCTTGGGTTTGATGTGTTGGTACAGCTGGTAATTGCAGCAATCACTACGTTACCGTGTTTCATTTTAAAATCTTTATTTTTTACTGCGAATTCAGTATTACGTTCTGATTCTTTACCTGCTTCCTGCAAAAATTGGTTGAATTCAAGGGGTAAGGTGCTCAGATTCACTTTATCCTGAGGTCTTTTGGGGCCTGCCAGTGAAGGCTCAACGGTATTCAGATCTAAATGCAAAGTATCGGTAAATACAGGATCTTCGCTGTCTTTTTCATACCACATACCTTGTGCTTTGGCATAAGCTTCGACTAATGCGATAGTGTGTTGATCGCGTCCGGTCAATTCAAGATAGCGAATGGTTTCTTTATCTACAGGGAAGAATCCACAGGTTGCGCCATACTCTGGTGCCATATTAGAGATGGTGGCTCGGTCAGCAAGAGGTAAATCGCTTAATCCTGGGCCATAAAACTCAACAAACTTACCTACAACTCCTTTTTTTCGGAGCATTTGGGTTACGGTCAACACCAAGTCTGTAGCGGTAATGCCTTCTTTTAATTTTCCAGATAATTTGAAGCCAATGACTTCAGGTATCAGCATGGATACCGGTTGGCCTAGCATGGCTGCTTCGGCTTCTATCCCACCGACCCCCCAGCCGAGAACGCCAAGACCATTAATCATGGTTGTATGAGAATCGGTACCTACCAGAGTATCTGGATAGGCGTATAGCTGCCCCTCGCTTTGACTGCTCCATACAGTCTTACCAAGGTACTCAAGATTGACCTGATGGCAAATTCCTGTTCCTGGTGGAACGACCTGAAAATTGGAAAATGCTTTTTGTCCCCAGCGAAGAAACTCATATCGCTCGTTATTTCGTTCCATTTCAATTTCGGTATTAATCGTAAGAGCATCATTTGTACCAAATTTATCCACCATTACGGAGTGATCTATGACCAAATCAACAGGTGATAAAGGTGAAATCTTATCAGCATTTCCGCCCATTTTGACTATGGCGTCTCGCATTGCGGCCAAGTCAACAACCGCTGGAACTCCAGTAAAATCTTGCATCAGTACTCGTGCTGGCCTGAATGCAATTTCATGTTGGGATGTTTTGGTTTCTAACCAGTCAGCTATTGCTTTGATGTCTTTTGTTGTGACTGTATTTGCGTCTTCAAATCGTAATAAATTTTCAAAGAGGACTTTAAGAGAATAAGGTAATTTGCTAATCCCCTTGAAGTGTTTACCTTCAGCTTCTTTCAAGCTGTAATAATGATAGGTTTTACCGTCAACAGTTAATTCACTTTTGGTTGACAGACTGTCATGACCTACTTTCATAGAAGAACTCCCAAAATCAAAAAAATAATAATAGCTTAATTTTAGAAATTTTTCATGAGGTCTTTTAAACTTGGCTTAATCTATTTTTGCATGTTGATAAATAAATAGTCTTTACGAACAGTACAGAGTCAACTAAGCCAGGAGATTAGGTTAAATGCTTATAAAGCAAAGATTGATGATGACAATGGATGTTCATCTAGGTTGGTAAAATCCAGCGTCGGCTTGATGAGTTGCGCTGCCTTTTGCAAGATAATTTTTTCTTCGGCTTTCTTTTTGCTTGTATCAGGAGAATCTGGAGTCATCAGATAGAAGCAAGTTGGCAACAGCAGAGTAATCGCAATACACGTTATAATTCCGCCTAGGGCTGGATTGAAGAAAAAAGCGGGAATGGCTGTCGCCAGTAAAGTAATTCCAATTCCCAAGGTGGCATAAAGCGTGTTTTTTATAATGGGGTCAGGTTTAATGAGATCGTTAACTCCGACAGGGTGATATCTAAATCGATGATAAAAATTAATGGCATTTGACGCTCTGTCAGGAAATTCCATACAACTTGATAATGTTCTGACAAATCGGTCGTATTGAAGCACTACTTGTTCTTTTTCGTAAACATTAAGTCCTTCATTTATAATATCTTTTTTAAAATCCTCAATTCGGCCATTTAAAAGCGAAAGAAAGGATTCTCTTTCGTTGGCTTCAATGTTTTCGATTAATTTAAGTACTTTTTTGACCTTTTTGTCTATTTCTTTAGGGGTTGGCGCTGGCGAAAATAAAATTCCATTCATAATTTCTTTCTCATGGTCTATACTTTGATGAAGGCTAACATGAGTCGTTCCTGGACAGTAGGGATTAGATCCGAGTTTTACATCAAGGAAATATTACTTAACACAACCTTGATTATTTTTGCGTAATGTTTGCATTTGGTATGGATATTGCATCACATGTGAACATTAAACAAGGAGTCATCAGATGATGGATTTGAATAATCTTATTCTTAATTCGTTTAAGTTATCAGAGGGAAGCGGAACAGGCCAGGATCAGACGAAATCTCTGGATTCTCTTGAAACTAAGGCAAGTCTTGATGATGAGGTCAATGATCCATCTGTGGATCCTGGGGCTTTTGTTTTGCTCTTTGCGCAAATCCTTTCTAATGATGTCACCAAACAAGATGTACTCCCTGAGGAAAATCTCCCCAGTAATACTGATCTTAGTACCGAACAATTAAACGAAAGCCAAGTTGATGGGATTAATCCCAATCTGGCAAGTAATGTTGATGACTTGATAACTGATGATAAAGAAGCTCTCTCACAAGGCGATATTTTGACTGATACTGACAAATTATCGTCTTCTCAAGAAGAAAATTTAAATACAAATGTTGTTCTTAACTGGATTGAATATGACCAGTTTAGCCCGCCCTTAGCTCCGTCCAGCGATTTGAAAACCCTTCTGACTGGCGATAGCAAGGGTGCAGAGCTGTCTGTTTTGGGTTCTGATAGTAATCGTCTCAACCAGCCCAACATCAATTACCTTAATAACTCAAGTGCTGTTAATGGCGATGAAGATGCAGCTCCTCAACTAGATGAAGACTCTTTGTCAACAGAGCAGAGCGCACCTTTTAACACCAATCTTAAAAGTAATTTTGCTGCATCTAAAGAAAACACATTAGCTGTAGACCCTTACGCTAACGAACAATCGCTTCAATCAGAGCAGTCCGGGTCTAACAGTTCCCAACAACCTAATCTTCAACCAGATTTCACAAATACCCATTTTTCCAACCTTGCATCTGTTGCTGATAAAGTCAAACAGCTCGACATTTCCCTACCTTTAACTAATGCCCAATGGGCTGATAAATTTTCAGAACATATTGTCTGGATGGGACAGCAAGGAGTCAAAAGTGCTACGATTAAGCTTAATCCTGAAGAGCTGGGTCCATTAGAAATTAATATTAAAGTGATAAAAGACTTAGCATCTGTAAATATAACCAGCCACACTTACCATGCCCGAGATGTCGTTGATCAGGCATTACCCAGGTTGAGAGAGTTAATGGCTGATCAAGGGCTAAACTTGTCTGAGGTCACTGTAGGTATGAATGACAGTTCACGACAATCAGAGCAAAATGAACAAGGCTTTGCTGCTGCTCCTGATGAATCAGTGCAACAATCAGAAAATGAGCCATTGGTTACTCAGATTAAAAGGCAACCACCTAAAGGTTTAATTGATTATTTTGCATGATGAATGGAATCATCTCAAAGGGATTGATATTAAAAGGAGTTTAACGTAATGCCCAGCAATGTATTTCTTGAGTGGTTGAGTCAAAGAGGCAACCTTCAATTTTTATTCGATCCTTTGTGTTCGGAGCAGTTGGATAAAGCCATAGTTAGTACATCAGTGCAAAAATCAATAGCCGGCTCGAAAAAAAATCAAGCCCTTTATGGTTACATAGAAAACAGAATCGTAACAGACTATGCTACGCTTATAGATTTTAAATTAAGGGAAGCCTTCGTAAGATTAACTCAGGAAGATTTTAAAGATCCTAAGGGATTTGAATGCAAAGATAAATCGAGTGCTCATCAAAATAAGTATTTTACGTTGAGAAACGAGCTAGAATATTTTTTAAAAAAGGATATTTTACAACATCAAGACAGTCCTGATGCGAAACTTAATGCCTTCAGACGCTGGATTGAAATAGCAGATGTGTTGTTAAGTCGTCATTGTTATGAGGGGTTTTTACTAGTTTTTACCAATCTGCAATTGATAGCAAGTCCTGATTTAGTTCGGGGTTTGCCGCAGAATATTCAAAACAGTTATAACGAATTATGTCATTTAAATTCACCAAGTAAAAATCATCTTGCTCTGAGAAGTTTTATAAAAAATCGAACTAACGAGGCGGATTTTTCACCATTAATCCTCATTTATCATGCCATTGCCATGATAAATGAATCTATTGTTCACATTCGTGAGCAAGATATCGTTTTAAAAAGCAGAAAAAAACAGGTGCGCAGAGAAATCAGCAGATTACAAAAAGAACTGGATGATGACAGTACGTTTAGAGATCTATTTCAATGTGTTGACCATCATCAGTCCGTTCCTGGTGATTTAGTGTCTGGAAACCGCTATTTGATCAGTTTGTTGCAAGAAAACAAAAGAATATCCAAAGACCTGGAACAGAATCAGGAGATCCTTTCTGAACAAGTAAAACAGCGCAGCGATCTTTTGGATACAATAACAAAGCAACAACAATATAAACCCAGACCTCTGTCATCACATCTTGAGAAAAGCTACCATCTTATTCATTGTCGGTATTATAAACACAATCGTGATCTCAAGATGGGATTAATTTCTGATGAGCGTTTCAGTCAGGCATACAGTCTGCCTTCCAGGTTATATTCGGAGTCATTACTCCCATCATTCTGGAATAGAAGGGGTTCTTCTGCTGAAGATCATTGGAGAGCCATGATGAAGCCCAGTTGTTTGGAACCTGCCCAATAGGATGATCTGGGTTTGAAAAGTTCTAATGTCTAACATCTTCTTTGACACTGAATAATAAGCCCAGTCCAATCATCTACTAAACATTTTTTTTGGCAGTAATTCCCTGTCGATTGCCACTGTGTCCAATGTGCACCTTTTATGACTTGCGGTGCAGGTACAGGATTTATACCAGGATTTCTGGTGTAACTGTGATATCCTATAAAATAGGCCAGTTGAATGTTTTTAAGCGTTGGCGATTGAGTGTTTGCGTGTAGGGAAGCGCAGAGCAGCAGGGTGCACAGAACTATTCCCATAAGTGTCATTGCAGCACAAGCACTATTTTGTTGTTGTGTATTCGTTTTCATCGCCGTCACCTTGTTTTTGTTCTTTGATTGAAATTATAGACTATTTTGATCAATATGGTTTAATTTTTTGCTTTTGGTATTGAGAACAGCACTCGAGCTGATTGACATTTAAACGTATTATGCGACTTTAATTTTAGGATGATTCGCATGGAAGAAAAAATTATTTTTATAACAGGTTGTTCCAGCGGAATAGGGTATGACACTGTTGTTGCGCTAAAAAAGAGAGGGCATAGAGTTATCGCATCATGTCGAAAAATTGACGATGTCAACCGATTAATTGAGCAAGGCATAGAAGCGCTGCTTATGGATGTCAGTGATTCGGCATCTATTATCGACGGATTTTCGCAACTAATGAGGTGTACTGCAGGGCGACTGGATGTTCTGATTAATAACGCCGGTTATGGTCAGGCGGGTGCTCTTGAGGATATAAGTAGAGCCGTGATTAGGCAACAGTTTGAAACGAATGTGTTTGGCTTAGTGGAACTAACCAATCTTGCTGTACCTGTAATGAGAAAACAGGGACAAGGGAGAATCATCAATATAAGCTCCATATTGGGAATCGTCAGTATGCCCATGCGAGGAGCTTATAATGCTTCAAAATATGCCGTAGAAGGAATTAGTGATACGTTAAGATTGGAGTTGCATTCTTCAGGAATAAACGTCATTACCATTGAGCCTGGACCTATTGAGAGTCGATTCAGAGATAATGCCGTGGATGTCAGTTTGCACCACATAGACAGGAAAAACAGTTTTTTTAAAAAACAGTACGACATCATGCTCAAAAGCTACAAACAGAAAAAATCTGAATCGATTTTTACCAAAACACCTGAGGCAGTGATTAGAAAACTGATTCATGCTGTTGAGGCAAAACGACCTAAAGCAAAATATCCAGTAACTTTACCTGCTTATTTGTTGATTGCGGTAAAACGTCTGCTTCCTACTCGATTACTTGATAAAATAATACTTAAACTATCTCAAAAAGAATTATCATGACAAGCGATTTCGCTCGCAATCGCAGTACTGACCTATTAAAAATAGGCCATCATCATAAAAAAGCGGGTAGCGGCGACGCAACTCTTGATATGTATTTATTGGTAGTGCTCTAAGTAAGAACGTATCCCTTTGCAGGAGATTCCTCACTACTGCTCGAAATGATAGCATATTTTTAATGGGATAACCCTCCTGGCAACCGAGGTTAGTCTATTTCTGTAAAGATGATCGCTTGGCCTATTTTTTTTTATAAAAATGAAGAAAATTATTGATTTGTTTGCTAATATCTTATTGGGTCTAAATAAAAACCTTTAACTATCAAGGAAGTAATATTATGAAAAAATCAACAATGGCTGTAGCTGCACTGTTAACTGCTTTATCCTCAGCTCCTATGGTGTCTGTAGCATATGCTGATGATACATCTACTCCTTCTGCTGCTACTTGTTCAGGCTGTAAAGGCTGCAAGGGATGCAATGGTTGTAAAGGTTGCAATGGATGCAAAGGCTGTGGCGGTTGCAGTGGCGACTAGTCATTAGTTTTTTCCAATAAAGAGGTAGTATAACTACCTCTTTCTTTTTATACAGATATGGATATGACAACTGAAACTGATTTTGTATTGCCCCAATTAAGCAAATGGCGAAAGAATGTTTTTTTAGGTTACGCAACCCAGGTTCTCGAAGCGCAACAGCAAATGACTACTTCTAAAGGAAAAAACATCCTGCATTATACGCTAAGGAAAAAGCGTAAGCATGAACGCATGAGCCATTATCCCAAGGGAGACAGAATAGATCACAGCACAGGATCTCAGTATTTTTATCATTGCCATAGAGAGAACTACGACAGCACGGAACATGGCCATTTTCACTGTTTTATTCGATACAAACACATTCCCAAACGCATCAAGCCAGCAGCTTTGTCTGACTGGGATAGATACATAGATAACCCGATGACTCATCTTGTTGCAATAGGAATGAATCAATTTGGTTTGCCCATTCGTTTATTTACCGTAAATCGCTGGGTCACCTCCGAAATTTGGTATGATGCAGATCATATTTCCTATTTTCTTAAACGCTATAAAATGACATTAGCTGATGATCCTTATTGGCAGGTTTTAGATAAATGGCTTGAAGGAATGTTGCATTTATTTTCTCCTCAAATTGAATGGTTGCATCATGTTCGTGATGAGCAGATAAAAAATCATCAAAGAAGCAAACCAACACAAAATCCTTACATGGATTATGATCTTGAAGAGTTATCAGAAATTTCTATTGATCTAAAAAAACAGATTGAATGGATCATCAGTTGAACACATTTAGCTTCGTTTGTTTCAAGCTGCTGTATTACTTTATGATGTGAGCTGTATGCTGTAAATCGTTATTAAAGATACAGATAACTTTTCAGATATGTCATGCTGAGTACTTCTTTTAGGTGCAGGCTCTCTTGGCTGGGAAACCATCTTTTTCATATCTTTGGGTATAGGGATTGAAGACGAGGTAATTTGAACCTTACTATACTGTTGATTTAATTTTTGTAACTTTCCACCTACTTAATTGAGCTTGCCAAGTTTTCTCCTCTCCCTATCTACCTGATACTCGATCATATTAAGATCAGTAAGCGTATTTTTTTTCATGTAAGTCTGTCATCAGCAAACCAACTTCGTATAATTAAGCTATAATTTTCTATGATTTGCTCGTTTTTTATTGCAAATAATAACGTGCTAATGAGGATAGTCATTTAAATAAGGTCTATTTCGAGCGTAATGAGGAGATTCCTCTTTGTGTTTGAGATGATGCATATAGTTCATTTAAATTGCGATCAGTAAAACACTTCACTTAATTTTTAGATTATTTAACAGCTTTATGGCGCTGTGCTTTATTAAACTCTCAGCCAGTTTGTTTAACGGCTCCGTGTTAATTATGAAAAGGAACAAGGATGAATTTTATATTGCAGTCAGTGAGTTTGAAAATCACACCATGAATAGGAGCTGTTATGAAAATACTCTTTTCTTTGTTGATGCTTTTTCCGTTTTTCGTTTTTTCCGGATCTTCTGATTTGCTTGTTTCATCAAAACGCGCCCCTCACGAATCATTTTCGCAAGCAATTAAACGAGTTGAGGCTAGTATTCCTGATTCGCAAAGAAAATCATTATTGGCCAGGGAAACACCGGTGAGTAAAAAGGTACCTGTACAGCAAATGGATTTCAGTACGGTTCCAGTGGTCGTGACTTATGAAGAAATGATGAATTTATTTCAATTGATTCGCGATACACGTTATTTGTATGTTGATGACAAACCCGATTTTGCACGAAGGATTAGTTGGCTGTATCCTGATGATGGTTGTTTTGCACGAGCAGCTTTATCTGCATTCAAAATAGAACAGGATTATTGGGTAAAACCTGCTAAAATTTTTGTCTTCGGCGATCTTGTGCTCCAGACATCCTTTGCCCCGGATGGATTTGTTAGTTGGTGGTATCATGTATCCACCGCAGTAAATTATATGGGTTCCATTTACGTATTCGATCCTGCTTTAAATCCTGAAAGACCGCTTCTCGTTGAAGAATGGTTTAGTAAAATGGGGGATCATCGTGAACTGGATGGTGTTATTTGTAATTCATATACCTATGCTCCTTTTGATAATTGTGGACAGATTACTAAGGTCAATGAAGAACGCGCTGTAAAAGATGAGGCTGGATACCTTAAGAGAGAATGGAACAGAATGAGCGTTCTTGGTTTTGATCCTGAAGTTTTATTGGGAAATAATCCTCCCTGGCGTGGTATGTTAACTCAATAAACGGCTGTTGATTATGTCCCAATGTAAGTATTTAGCATGCGGGTGTTTTTTTATTTACATAAACAGGTAGGCAAAAGCCTACCTGTTTATAAAGCGAATTATTGAGTAACGGTAATTTTTGCTGCTGTTCCTTGAGCTTTGATCCTAGGGTTATACATTGATTCTGCAAAAGCAGGCGGTACAGTGTATGTTCCAGCGCTGATGGCCTTTATTTTATAGACTATCTCTTTGGTCGTTGTGTCTAAACTTCCAAAGTAATTAACTCTATCTTCACGGGCATCGACAAAATTCATGGTATCAGTTTTCACCGAGTCCCGGACAACTTCAAACCCGCCTGGCAGTAGGTCTTCGATAACGATATTGGTGTAATAAGAATTATCCAAAGCTCGAATTTGAATGTGTACTTCAATTTCATTACCCATGGAGGTGGATTGAATCACATTTCCCTTGTCATCCCGATATTCTCTGAATATTTCTATGCCTTGACTGGTTGGCGAAGAAGATAGGGTCTTATCAAAACCAGATTGCACCAGCTGATAAAAATAGTTGAGCTGCTTGGGATTACTTATGTTGATTTGCTTGATATTAGTGTCTACAGAAAGGTTTTGATAGTTTGTTTGTTCAGCTGGCACTAATTGAGTTTGATTGTTTAACAGTACTTTACTTAAAGTCAAAGCGGATGGGTCATTAGAATCACCATCAGGATATGCGGCTACTGCCAAACTGGCATAACCGGATAAGACGGTATTAATGCTCTCACTACTTATTGCCTGGACTAACTCCATAAGCAGCTTATTTCCAATCTTTGGTAGCAGGTTAGGGAAGTGTTTCGCTACAATGTAATAATATTGAGCATCTGCAATCGCACTGTTATAAAAATCATTATCATAGGTGTTGTTGTGTATTGAATACTGGCTGATTAGGCGAGATGCATCGTTGTAACTTTTAAGGAGTTGATACGACCCAGCAATGTATGCAGCAGTAATGTCTTTTTTCCAGGCTTGAGTACTGTCTTTTTGTAAATACAGTTGCAGATTTGCCAGATAATTTGTAGTGACTATTTCGTTTCTGGTCAAAATATATATCGCATAAGCCTGTATGCGAGCCTCATCCATAGTTGAAACATTACGACTTGCCAGCTCGGTGAGGTAATTAATACCGCTATAAAACATTTCTTTGGGGACATTGATCCCTTGATTTTTTGCCTCTGTTAAAAAATGCATGGCATACACGCTACTAAAATTATTGCCTTGATTATCCATCAAATCAGGCCAGTAACTAAATCCCCCGTTAGACATCTGTCTCTGGCTTAGCATTTGAATGGCTGAATTGATGCCTTTGTTAATCTCATCGTAATTTGTGTTAAACCAGCTCTTGCCGTTCATAGCGAGTAAGGGCAGGGCTTTACTGGTGAGCTGCTCCGTGCAACCGTAAGGGTAATTATCCAGGTAGGTCTTTAAGCCAAATACCATTATCAGCGGACTTGTGGATACAGTTGCATCTACAGTGCGGTACTCTGGATATAAAGATTGGCTGATATCTAATGTTTGTTTGGCGTTTTGGGATTGACCACTTTGAATTTGTGTAAAGAAAGGTGTTGCAGGTCTCACACTAAGTGTCGCATTCATTGTGCTGGTTTTATCACCAGCACTGGCGACAAAGGTCACTTTGGCTGCGCCTAGTAGTGATTTGGCACGAACTTTAAAGCGAACCAATTGTTCATGACTTTCTCTGATTTCCAGAGTATGCTCCGCTTCGCCTATAATTTCCAGCTCTGGGCTTGGTGTAACTCGAACGGTAATTGGTGTGTGATCTCCAGAGTTCTTGATATTGTTTGCGACACTGGAGCTGATTTCAAATTCATCTCCTGGAGCAACAAATGTGGGTACATTAGGACTGATTATAAAATCACCTCTTACTTCGGCTGAGGTATCTGCGGCACCAACAGAGTCATTTGAAACGGCAACAGCCATCACTTTTATTGAGCCATTAAAATAATTAGGAACTTTAAAAGAAACATGGTGAATGTTTTCGTCTGTATCCAAAATTCCTGACCAGTAAACT
This sequence comes from Legionella worsleiensis, assembly GCF_001467535.1. GTDB lineage: Bacteria > Pseudomonadota > Gammaproteobacteria > Legionellales > Legionellaceae > Legionella > Legionella worsleiensis. The sequence continues at coordinate 395,907 of NZ_LNZC01000027.1, read as the reverse complement.
ACCGGTAATTCATTTTTTCTTTTGAAGGGATTAAGCCTGCTGGCTAAGTCTGCTTCACCATCATCGCCACCAGCCGCAGAATATTCTCGATCCTGAATGAATTTAGGCAGAATTTGATCTACAGTTTGTTGGGTGAATACTTGCAGAGCATGTTTTTGAAAAAAGAAAGACAATGGGTTAGGGGTAACGTATTTACCAACTTGTAAAATACCCTCATCTACGGCATAGACGATGATTTTTCCAGTTTTATCCGTACGATAGTCTATGTTCAGCGTTTCTCCAGGTTTGACAACCTTGGGCGTATCAAGTTTTATTTTAATATCATGATCATCATGATTTACGGTAAAGGGTACAACACCGTAGCTTAATGGGCTGATGAATAATTCGGGCGAATCCCAGTCTCTGACAAATGCAATATTAACATACCCGTTACCCTGAAAGTCAGCAGGAATACGAATGGTCTGTACTGAATTTGGTGTTTCAGTTTTAAACCACTGGGTTGCATAAACTTTGTCTCGTTCTATAGTGATAAGTCCTGAGCCTGTATAGGGAGACGTAATCTGAATTTCTATGTCTTCATTGGCCAGATATTGATCTTTATTCAACTTTATAGATAATTCCGCATTTCTTGCCAGAGGTGTTTGGCTTGAACCTGCTACAGTAAATTTAACCTGGCTTAATATGTTGTTCTCTTTATCTAGGACATTCAGAGAATAATCGCCTATTTGTTGTGTTGGCAACGAGTAGTTTGTTCCTTGTTCACTGATTGCAAATGGTTCGGTTTTGATTACTGATGATTGAATAATGGATTGATATTGATAAGTACCATCTGCTTTTTTAACCAAAGTTGTTACTGGATGTAACGATATAAGTTGAATTTTTAAATCGTTTACTTCCTCTTGAGTTAATTCAGGATTAATAGCAATGTACTGTATTGTTCTTTTACTCTCATATTTGATAAAAGATAAATCACCATCGGGTTTATAGCCTATAAAAAAGCTTAAGGGGCTGATGAGTGCCTGAGATTGAGAGGTGACACTGCGGCCGCCATTTGCCTCAAATCCTTCTGCAAAAAAAGTAAGTTTATAAGCGGCTTGGTCATATCGCTCAAGATTTAAATCAAATACGGCTTCACCCTTATCATCGGTGATTTTATCCGTTAAGGACTCAGTAAATACTTTAGGTGGTTTTTTAGGATCAAATAAAGGATCGACAAATCTATAGTCTGGATATTTGCTAAAGTTAATTTCCTGAGGCGTGAGTAAAATTTTAGCTTTAATTGTTCTATCCGTTGCTGGAGCACCGTATAAATTCCAAAGACTTACATACGCTTTTAAACCATCAGGTGAAATCCAGCCATTAATGTTTCGTTCGGTCAGATTTGATGCAATTCGCATTCTATCCGGCTGAAATTCAGAAACAGTGATACTGGTTGAGCCAAGAAGATTTCGTGCATGCTCATCTTGAACCAAATAAAGATTAATCGTGTATTGTCCCGTGGGTGAAGTAGCTAAGGTAGTGAAATCAAGCTCCATATACCCAGAGTCATTCAAGATTAAACGTTCTTCTTTAACTGTTGTGCCGCGAGAATCAACTACAGTTGCTTGTAATGGTAAGCCTGCGGGCTGGGATTGGGCATAGGTTTGTTTGACTATCATTCCCGCATGAATTGTATCACCGGGTCTGTAAATGCCTCGGTCTGAGAAAACAAAAGCGCTTAAACTTTGTGAGTCCTCATTGTAGGTATAAATACCACCAATATTAAATTTGGAAAAATTTAATTGACGATTGTAGTTGTTGAACGGAATAAAGGAAACGTCATTATCCAGACTGGCCAGGTATACAGTCGGCTCTCTATCTGCAACAAAATCTTTTAAGGAGGGGAAGCTGGCTCGACCTTGATCGTTGGTGATTCGAGAAAGAATAGGCAAACCGTTTTTACCCAGTATTGTTACCGTGGCGTCTGCAACCGGGGTTCCCTGAGTTATGGAGCTGATAAACACATCATGAGTTCCATCATTATTGTCTTTTACTATCATTCCCATATCAGTAATGAGAATTAAACGGCTGGCGTTTGCATCAAGGGCGTAATTATAGGTGGTATTCCACTCTGTCGCCTTTAATAAAAAGAGACCTTTAGGTCCAGAGGTATCTGTGTCGAATGATAAATATTTACTCAAATCAAGCGCTGTATATTCTTGTTTTGAGGGATCGGTGCTGTAGAAATGCTGAGTTTCAGAAAAAATTTGGCTGATGTTTTGTTCACTAAAGTTAGGGTTAATAAAATAAGGATTATTAAAGTCACCTTGCGTTTGGGTGACCAATTGATTGATATTATCTGGCAGTACTCGTGCAAAGTCGAATTTAACTGCAGTTACTCCTCTGACAAGAACGGATAATTTTTTTTCACCGCTTAGTGCTAATAGAGAGCCCTTATGCAGAAAACTGATTTCCTTGGGAAATGAGGGGACAGGAATGACAGCTGTATAATCGTATTTTAAGGTGAAGTCACCGAAACCTTTCATCCCTTTGTCTATTTTTATATAGATAAAACGGGTGGGTTGTGCAACAAACTTAAAACTATGCAATGTAGAATAGTTGTGTTCTGCTGGAATTGCTTCCTTGGTTAATGGAGTCGCTAAAGCAAGGATGTCTGGTGTTACTTCTCCGGGATTTTGCCAATAATAATTGGTCTTTGCAGATTCAATTGCATTAGCAGGGCGATCAAGCGGCAGTAAGTAGATGTGTACGGATTTATTGAATTCATGCTCATTGACGCCGAGACTTGTTTCTATAGTAAGAACCTGTTCTGCTTTATCTTGTTGATTTTTGATGATCTCAGCTGATGCAGTAAGTACTTTGAGAAAGTTGCTGGTGTCAGGAATAACGAGACTGTACTCCAATTGTGTTCCAATAATAGCGCTATTGGTCGATGAAGCTATTTTTTTGTCCAGGATTATTTGGACTAATTGAGTGTTTTTTTTGATTTTAATGAACTCAGAATGGAGATAAGCGGTGCGTTTGTCTTCATCCAGGGTGTAAGTGAATTTAATGGGTCTGCCAACACTTTGTGCTGTGCCTTGCTGGGTATCTTGCAGAATTACCGACGTGTTTTTTTCGAGAGTTTCTGGATTGACGGGAAAATTAAATTGAACAGTAGCTTCTATAGTTCTGTGTTCAGAATTGACTGGATCCTGGTATAATCTTAAATCGGAGAGGGTTGCAGCAAATGGTTTGGTAGAAAACGACACATCATAATGTTCCATTTTTGTGCCCGGAGCAAAAAATGTTTGGGCAAAATGGATGGTGTACTCTTGTCCTGCAGGCCAGTCTTGCGATGGCTTAAATATCAGTTGACTGTCGCTTTCCCACATCCATTCTCCGGCTATGGCAGGATTTATGGTTATGCCTTCAGTAACCGTTTTGCCTATCATGTTGATTGGCGCTACTGATTGAAAATTAAACGCATTGGTTCTGATGCCAAAATCGATAATAAGATTTTCAGGAATAAAATCGTTTTCTTTTTTTGAGATATCCGGGGTTTTTATGGATGCTGAGGTGTAAATGGGCTGGAATTGGGTTTTGTACCAGTAATTCGCATAACAGACAGCGCAGATACCGGTTATCAGGATGAGTGTCAAACCCCAGAACACTTTAGGTGATTTTTGCTTTTTTTGCCGAATTTTCAACAACCATGGTGGACTATTCCAGTTTAATGTACCGAATAAAGACGTAAAAATTGAGGCAATAAAACGGACAATGGAATTAATTGGCTTTTTGTTCATGATCTTTTAAGTTCCCACCAGGAGTGTCTGGTTGTTGTATTTAAAGACGGCCTTGTTTAAAAAAAGAATGCGTGATCTTGATTGAGTACTGTTTTATTTTACTTAGTGTATTCAATACTGAAAATTGATTATAATTCAACCCTTAAAATGCACAACCTCTATTATGAAAAAAATTATTCAAAGAATCGGTATCCTCTTGGCTTTACTCTTTTTTACCGGGTATCTCACCTTATTATTTTTACCCAAACCCCTTTTGCTTGAAGGAATTAGCTTTTCTAAAGCAGTGTACGATGAGAAACAGAAGTTGTTGCGTTTAACTTTAAGTAAGGATGAAAAGTATCGTTTGTTTACTCCTTTGTCTGATATTTCTCCTAAATTAATTGAGGCGACATTACTTCAGGAAGATCAGTATTTTCGCTGGCATCCTGGATTTAATCCATTTTCTTTATTCAAAGCGATTTGGCAAACCTATGGTGTGCAATCGCGCCGTATAGGCGCATCAACGATAACCATGCAGGTCGCTCGAATGCGTTTTGGCATTAATTCCAGAACGATTTCGGGTAAGCTGCTGCAATTGTTAAGGGCAATACAACTTGAAGTACATTACACCAAGAATGAGCTTCTCGAAGCGTATTTGAATATGGCTCCTTATGGGGGAAATATCGAAGGAGTGGGAGCTGCCAGTTTGGTCTATTTTAACAAGCCAGTACAAAACTTAAGCCTGCCTGATGCGCTCACTTTGAGTATTATTCCACAAAATCCAGGTAAACGAATTCCGGGAAATACAGATTTGCAAACAATTCGTAATCATCTGTACACCAGGTGGTTGACTCTTCATCCTGAGGATATTGACAAAAAAGAGACTTTGGGTCTTCCCATGACGATGCGGCAGATTAGTGATTTACCCTTTTCTGCGCCACATTTTGTAACTATGGTTTTGCATAATTCAACAGATCAACAGCACAGCATAATTACTTCTCTTGATTCACGAGCTCAAACCATTATAAACAGGGTAACTAAAAAGTATTTGGAAAGAAAAAAGTCAATTGGCGTCACTAATGCGGCAGTACTCCTGGTTGACACACGCAACATGACGGTGAGTGGATTATTGGGATCGGCTGATTTTTTCAACAAAAAGATCAGCGGACAAATTAACGGAACAGATATTAAACGCTCGCCCGGATCGGCATTAAAACCGTTTATCTATGGTTTGGCTCTGGATCAAGGCTTAATTCATCCTGCAACTGTTCTCAAGGACGTTCCTCACAGTTTTAATGGATACAACCCGGAAAATTTTGATTATGATTTTATGGGGCCAGTTAGTGCGACGGATGCACTTGTACTCAGTCGTAATATTCCGGCTGTTTATTTGTCAAGTCAATTAAAGTCCCCGACACTGCATCAGTTATTGGAGCAAGCTCAGGTCAGCTCTTTAAAACCGCAATCTCATTATGGTTTATCGCTGAATCTGGGTGGGATTGAATTAACGATGAGAGAATTGGTCGGACTTTACGCCATGTTAGTCAATGATGGTGTGTGGTATCCAATCCGTTTTTCTGCAGATGAAAAGCAGACTGTAGGTCGAAGATTACTGAGTCCCGAAGCCAGCTTTTTAGTTTTGGATATGCTTAAAAGTAATCCGCATGGTCATTTGGGGGACGGTTCGCCAAATCAACTTCCTGTGTCATGGAAAACAGGGACTTCTTCAGGCTACAGGGATGCATGGACTATTGGCGCATTTGGCCCTTACGTGATGGCAGTATGGCTTGGAAATTTTGATGGTAAAGCAAATCCTGCTTTTATTGGTAAGGATTTAGCCGCACCTCTGTTTTTTGAATTGATGGATGCAATCAAACATGAGCGTGGTCCTTTGTCTGTCATTAGCAAAAATACTGCTGCTATGAATCTTGAGCGAGTTGAAATTTGCAAGGCTTCAGGAATGCTGCCTACACGTTATTGTCATGACAGGGATTGGACCTGGTTTATTCCTGGTAAGTCGCCAATTAAAACAGATAATATCTTTAGAGAAGTAGCTGTAAATAACAAAACTGGTTTGCGTACTTGCCATATTGATGAAAATACGCATTTTGAAATTTTTGAGTTTTGGCCATCAGACGTATTAAGAATATTCAGGCAAGCAGGTATTCAACGCCGCTCCCCACCTTTTGTTGAAGCAGATTGTGCGTTATCCGGAAATTCAGGAATGAATCCACAAATTACTTCACCTCAGGCCGGCATTAGCTATGTAGTTCGAGCCAATTCATCGGTTAATAATCAAATTCCTTTTGCAGCGGTTAGTGATGCGGGTATTGCTTATTTGTATTGGTTTATAGATGAAACCTTTGTTGCCAAAACAAAAGCAGGGCAAACTTTTTTTTGGAATGCAAAACCAGGAAGTTATGTTGTGCGAGTGGTGGATGATCATGGGCTATCTGACGCACGTGATATACGTGTACTTATGGATACATAAACAAGGTGTTTATGATCTGTCGCTGGTTTTTAAGGTCTGTCACAGTGCATGACTTTCAGTATGGACCTTTAAAACCTCTCCATCGCACAGTACAGGAGCTTGGGCTACTGTATGAACCAACTCGACCATAGCAGAGGATAATTGTGTTGGTTTGGCTTGGGCGTTTGTTTTATTTTGCATGTCGAGAATAAGAGAATAAATACCGATTAGTGTCCATGTTATGGCTATAAAGTCGATTACATAACTCAGATGTGCTTCGGCAGAGGCAAAATATACGAGCCATCGAGCTAGTAGAATAATGGCACTTTTATCAATTACTGCTCCGAGGTAAACCGCTTGAATTGGTTTTACTCGGCGTTTAAAAAAACACGATTGACGAAGATAGTTCTCATAATCCGGGGTAGCTGAATCATGGGTCAGTAATTTATGGGTTGTTGCAAGTGTATCGGTACAGACAGTCAGCTGGTGAGGACGTTTTGTAATGCAACGAATGGTGTATTGGATTATGGTTTGAGTGTGAATTTGACGGGCAGGATTTATTTCTTGTTGAATCTGTTCGAATAATTGTTTGACCAGACGATTAAATCGCCTATTTAATGGGCTATTTTGCAGTTGTTGTATTTTATATTCTTTTGCGGCTTCAAATAAGGCCAGTGGCGTCAAGGTAATGCCAGGAAGTCTTAAAAAGTAAGATGGCTCATAAAAACGGCCAAACTGTAATAGTGGTAAGTCCAGTTGAATACCTGCTAATCGGAGTGCGAATAGGGCACTATCGGCGCAGTTGTGAGTCATCATGTGGTACAAATCAGGATTGTTGTATTCTGATTTAGAAAATTCTTCACAGAATGTTACAAATGGAACCGAGCTTTCGAAGCTGAGGCACAGATCATTGCTGTATTGCTGTTTTGGCTCTGAGTACGCACTTAAGCTGGGTTGTTGGTTGTTATGCCATATTTTGATGCTGTCCATAGCGTTGAATAAGGGTTCATCAACATCAGCCTTGGCGTAAATATGGGCACAGGAGCCAAGAGCGATAATATTAAGCATGATGTGCAAAACGACAGAACTCCAAAAGCAACATAAATGCGAATAATATAAAAAAAAGAGCACTTTAGTCAAATTATAACTGACTGGGGCAGGGCAAACGCATCTAAATTATGAACATAAATCTCCATCCTTTTGCCTACTTCCTGTGCTTTATGCGCAGGATCCATGCGATCTTAGTGCAGGCAAAGATCTGGATTCTGCGCATAAAGCGCAGAACGTGGGCATTTTGGTCTTAGATAATACGGTTAGATGCGTTTACCCTGACTGACTGGGTTGTTCTATTTGCAGCGATGGCTTCCCTTATCATGGTGATTAACATGGAATCATGCGCCCAAGGCCGCGTTTATTGGTTGACCGGCATTTACGGGTTCGTAGGGTTGTTTTGAAAATTCGCTGGGTACCCACCCCACACCTAAAGTGCCGTCGTATAATACTTCCAACAATAGGGCTGCTGTGCATAATTGATTTTCAGATGCTAATTCACAAGTGAGGCTTTTGAAGAGTAATGTGGTTTGAATTCCTAATTCTGCCCCGGATATAGTCATTTGCAATAAATGAATTATTTTTTCAGGTATTTTGGTGTCTGAACGAAAGAGTGAATAAAAAGAGGCAATGCATTGACTTAGCTTTGTCGCAATCATCACATAAGGTTGTTGTTGAAAAGAATAGGAGAGCAGTTGAGTTCCAGCGTTGACTCGTTCGGCATTACGATGCCCTGTAGTTGATGTGTAAGGATTTAAGCCCATACCAGCCAACCACTCTGTTAACCATTCAAACATACTTAGTCCTTTAATTGGAGTCTAAAATTCGCACATTACCATAAAATGAACGGTTTATAAAAGAGTATTCTTACTCAGGTTCTAGCATAAAAAATGACACCATTTTTTTACTGGAGCAGCCGTGGTATTCTCGCTATTGAATAGGAGTTGTAAGCTGAGGATTGAAAATGGCGGATAATTTGATTGTGACTCATCGCATTGCATCGTTAGATGTTTTTCGTGGTTTGACTATTGTATTAATGATATTGGTCAACAGTCAGGGCAATCAATTTGCCTATCCTATTCTTGAACACGCCCCTTGGAATGGGTGTACTTTGGCTGATTTGGTGTTTCCCTTTTTTCTTTTCATTGTTGGCTTAACTTGTGCTGTCAGTTTAAATTCTTTTAGAAGAGGTGGAGATGGTTCAGTTTATTGGGCGATATTTCGTCGAAGCGTTCTTTTATTTGCTTTGGGTGTTTTTTTAAATATTTTTCCCACTCATATCCATCTGAGTTCCTTACGAGTTTATGGTATTTTACAACGTATCGCAGTATGTTATTTTATCAGTGCAGTTCTCTATTTAAAAACAAACGTCAAAGTACTCGCTCTTATTTTTCTGTTAATTTTATTAAGTTACTGGTTTGTTATGACGCAGATTCCTGTGCCGGGATATGGTGCTAATCAACTGACTCCTGAGGGAAGTTGGGTCTCTTTTTGTGATCAATTGATTTTTTCAAGCGCCCATTTATTAGAAAAAGTTTATGATCCTGAGGGTTTTTTAAGTACTTTGCCATCTGTTGCGACCACTTTGGCTGGTGTTTTAACGGGTAATTTGTTACTGGGATCTCAGACCAAGCCACAGAAAATGTATAGGATGATGTTTTTTGGGGTTTTATTCTTGATGCTGGGCTGGTTGTGGAGTTACAGTTTTCCTATAAATAAAAATTTATGGACAAGTTCTTTTGTTCTTTGGAGCAGTGGATGTGCATTGATTGCTTTTTCTTTATGTTTTTTGCTGGTTGATATTTTGCATTACAGGCGTTGCTTTTTACCTCTTACAATTTTTGGTACAAATGCTTTATTCGCTTTTACTTTCCATGTACTTCTTTTAAAACTTCAGTTTGTTTTTTATTTTAAATTGAATAGTGGCGCTAAAGGGAACATGAAAACCATGCTTACAGAATATTGGTTTGGCTATTTCAGTCCCCCTAATGCAGCTTTGTTGTACTCCCTATTTTTTTTGCTGCTTAATTTTGTCATCGTTACCGTACTGTATAAGAAAAGAATATTTATTCGTCTTTGACAGGTTAACGCACAGTTCTCTGGGTCTATTATTCGTTGTGATCTCTCGCTTCGAGGAGATCCTGGATAGGTTTAGGAAGTATGGATCTGAGTTTATGGGTTAACATCAAGGCATTTTTCTGCCATAAGATGCCTAAGTAAATCATTCCAAATCCGATTGCGGTGAGAGCTACCGGGAAGAGGTAACTTAAACTAAAGACTTGAGAAGCAAGGTATCCCAAATAAAAACAGAACCCTAAAGCCCCAAATACTACAAATACTTTGCGACTGAGAATAACCCCAATTAATATCATCAGCACGTTGATGCACATGTAAATAAATTTTGAAAACTCATTATCTGAATGTTGACAGGTTAGTCCTGACCAGAAAATGATGACTCCAAAAAGATAGAGCCAAAAGGCATAGTCGGCTGTTTGACTGGAACGAATATCTACCCAAAAAGCAATCAGAATGGTAGCAATTCCAAAATACATTGATACCATGGCGCTTAGTTCAAAGGTGTAGTATTCTCCACCTACCATGCGGGTTACATCCATAGACAGATACCAGAGTGTTACCGCTATGGGCATGATCATAAATGGATAGCGATATATCCATGCTAAAATGACGCCACAAGCTAGAGTCCCTAGCTCCATGAAAATCCAGTTCCATTTGATGTACACGTGGTAATCGTGATAAACACTGGCATCAGGCCACCAGCCCATCCCTTGTTGAAAACCATAAATGGCTAAAGGGGTAAGGCAGATTACAAAAGTGGCGCAAATTCCTGCCGGCACATGATATCCTTTGTCATTTAACTTATGGGTTAGTGCTATTCCCAGAATGGCATAGGAAACGGATAAAAATAAAATTCCCCATCCGCCAAACATCTCCCAGCCTAAATTCATAAACAGAGTCATTGCACCTATGGCTATAAGGCCGCCAAAATAATAAAGAACATTAGTCAGATTAAAACCAGGACTTTGCTCAGGCTGGTTTTTAAAAAAATCCAGGAGCTGTTCGCCTTGTTTTTTTGTGATGATTTGGGCTTCAACTGCTTTATCCATCATAGTTCTTGATATTTTCATTATGGCTCCACAAGATGCAGTATTAACTGTATTTAATACATTATAGATGACTCATAGACTAATGATAAAATAATGGAATACAAGGATGCTATGGTTAAAGCTCCCCGTACATCAAGCAAGACTTGATGGAGGGGGGTATTCATGTAGGGTATATGATGGTTTATGCCTCAATAAAGCGCTGTCTTTTTTTCTGACCCAATACAGGGAGTAATATGATAAGCAGTAAAAAAAATCCCCCAGAAATGGCATACAACAATTTAGAGTGGAATTCCAGAGATGGTGGCGGAGAGAGGCTCACGATTAAAGCAATAGTCGCTCCAAACAGTCCAAAACCTGCTGCGGTAATTATTTTAAGACGAGATACTTTATTGCTGGTCATGACCAGTTTTATTGCACTAATAAAGAGCAACAGATACATCAATAAATTAACTTGTGTTGCCGCATTAAGCATAATCCAGTAGGACGCATTGAGCGATGGAATGATTAAAAACAAGGTACTGATAAATGAAACGCATAAGGCCTGGAGAATTAATAAAAGTGCTGGCGCCCTGTTTTTATTAAGCTTGGTCAGTCTTTTATCCAAAAAACCTTCTCCTGCGGCAAAACCTAACCCTTTAATAGGAGCGAGGAGCCAATTATTGGCGGTACCTACACAACCAATTGCGATTAACCCATTAAATATTATCGCTAAGGGAGCGCAACCCATTTTTGAAAAAAATAATTGAATCAATTGCGGGATGCTGCTGATAAAACTTAATTGCTCAGGTGGAATGATCATGGCCAATATTAGTGAGCCTGATAACATGGAAAGAAATACCACAAAGATTGAGATAAATACCGCCTTGGAAAATGCACCTGGATTGCTGTCTTCCGCATGAACGGCTGCTAATTCTATACCGCAAAATGACAAAATAATTGCGGTTAATGATGTCCATGAATAGTTTGTATTTTGAGGTAGCAGGGTTTGATCGGGTTGTGTTTGAGTCAACCACCAATATAAACCCATAATAAGAATGATAGCAAAAGGTATTAGTAATCCCGTGATAGAACAAAAGAAATTAAAGCGACTTGAGAGTTGTATTCCTTTTAAATTAATCCAGGTCAATATCCACACAAGCGTAATAATCAGGGTAAAAAGCAATAGTTTGTTATCGACTAAAGCAGGTGCAAAGCTGTAGAGCATAGTGCCTGCAATAAAACTAAGTAGTGTGGGGTAGATTAATATGTTTTGAATGCATTGAAACCATATGGCTAAAAAAGCCAAATCCCGTCCCAGGCCTTTTTTTACCCAGCCGTATACTCCCTGATGAGATTGGTTTGAAAACCACATTGATACTACAGCACACGGAATCAGAAAAAAAACTAATGCCAAAGTAAAATAATTAAAGAGCTGACTACCTGCCAAAGCCGCAGCTGGCAAATTGCGAATGCTATCTACAGAACAGACAGTGATGAGCGTCAAGCTTAATACAGATAATTTTTTATTCATTAAAATCTCAAAGACAGGCAGCTCAAGCCACCATCAATTTTTTTGAATTCACTCACATCGAGTTCAATACAGTTAAATCCAAGCGCATGGATTTGTTTTTTTGTTTCAGGATAGCCTTGTGCCAGAAGAACAGTTCCATTTACCATAATACAGTTGGCGGCATAGGCCTCTTCTGGCGGCACTATAATTTGTTTTAAATGAGCAAACGCAGGGTGATTGACCAACTCGCCACTGACCAGTACATACCCGTGATCAAGATAACTTATTCCGGTTTTTAAATGAAGAAATTCGTTCAATTCAACAGTCGAAGCACAATAACCATTTCTGGTTAGTCCATTAATCAGTTGATTAGCACCTTCTTGATTCGTTCTGGCGGAAAGACCTATGTAAAAATGATTATCTATTGCAAGGACATCTCCTGCTTCAAGTGTACCTGGTGCCTCAATCTGAATAATTTGGTCTTTGTAAAAAGTTATGATGGTCTTTTCTATTTCTCTTACTTCATCTTGTCTTGAAACGGCGCCTGGTCGAGTAAGAAAGGCGGTATTTTTGGTTAACAAGGCAACATCTTCCACAAAACAACTGTCTGGAAAGCGTTCAATAGCAGGGAGTATGGTGACTTCAAGTCCGCATTGGGATAAGGCCTGAATGTAATGTTGATGCTGCACCAGAGCCAGAGCGTAGTCGGGCGCCCCCAATGACGAAGAGGTTGTTAAACCATGAATCATTGAAGCTGAAGGCGTTCTAACTATGGCATTATGAAACATGATCAACTCCCAAGACAAAAAAATCATATTATCACACTTTTTTGTACATAAAAAACACTGTTATATGACACAAAGTTGTACCTACTCACGTACTTAATTGAGCGTACCAAATTTTTCCAGGCTATGCGAAGTGAAGAAGGGGGCTCGTCAATTCAATTAAAAAATGATCAAGAGGTCTAGCGCAGTTTTAATTTAATGCCAGCGGTGTTTTTACAGGTATGGATTTAGGCTTAAAAGATAGTTATGCTAATTTTTTGATAAACAGAGCGGTTTAAATGAGCCTAAGAAATTATGATATTGTTTTGTTGACGCAAAAAGATTACGTGCATCCCCAACACATTACCCCATACGTGGAAAATATTCTCACTGAGGATCGATTGCTTACTCAGGCTTTAGAACAAAGAGGACTTCGAGTGCATCGTACCTTCTGGGATAATGCTGATTTTGATTGGGCCATGGCACGTTTTGCTTTATTTCGAGCAACGTGGGATTATTTTAATCGATTTGCTGAATTTGAGCAGTGGTTAGCGAGGACGTCTAAACAAATAAAGCTTATTAATCCGTATTCAATAATTCGTTGGAATATGGACAAACACTATCTTGCAGATTTAAAAAATAAGGGAATAAATATTCCACCTACACGTTTTATTGAGAAGGGGGAAAAAACTACATTAAAGCAATTATTGCAACAAAGTTCTTGGTCAAGCGTGATTTTAAAACCAGCAATTGCTGGAGCTGCCCGACACACCTACTTTATTGATAAATCGCATGTTGACGACTATGAACCTGTGTTTCAACAGTTGGTAGCTTTAGAATCCCTGCTTTTACAAGAGTTTCAACATCATATCCTTTCCAAGGGCGAGGTGTCGTTTATGGTTTTTGGTGGAAAGTACAGTCACTCAGTTTTAAAACGACCCAAAACAGGTGATTTTAGAGTTCAGGATGATTTTGGTGGTACTTTGCATAGTTATACTGCATCTTCAGATGAGATTGAGTTTGTTGAAGCAGTTATCGCACAATGTGAGGAATCACCCGTGTATGCCCGTGTTGACGTGATGTGGGATAATAGCAATAACCTGTGCCTATCTGAATTAGAGATGATAGAACCTGAACTTTGGTTTCGTAAAGCGTCCAAATCTGCTGATTTTATGGCAGATGCTGTATGTAGTTATATAGAACAGAGTGTTGCTTCATTGGGTAAAACAGCACAAATCACCTCACCTTGCTGAGCTTAAGGTGTAGGGTGCTCGTGTGACGCCCGATATTTGGCTATTCAATAATCAATTGGGATGATGATATGCACATAAGGATTGGTTTATTATTGGTTATCAGTTTATTTAATGCAGTTGCAAATGCAGCTCAGGAACACCTTATTTGGGGTTCTGCACCTGATGTTTTATCTAAATATCACATGGTGGTATCGAATAAATCGGGATTATTGCGGTCAATTGATTCTTTGAAGCAGGGGTCTTATCAGTTACAGAAATCAGACAACGAACCTGACTTTAATTTATCTCATGTGCGTTATCAGCTCCTCTTTAAAAATATCCCTGTATGGGGACATGAGCTCATTCTTCATAAAAAAAATAATGCAACAGCTTATCTTAGCGGAATTGATGTGTCGGGAATTGAACATGATCTGAAAACAGTAACTCCTAAATACAGTGCCGAAGAAATTGAAACCAAACTCCTGGCTGCTTTTACCGACAAGATTATGTACAAGAATACAGAGCAGATTATTTATTTGGATCATGAGAATAAATCGCATCTTGCTTATCATTTAGCCATGTATACTAACAGTATGATTCATTTTGTTGCTGCACCAAATTATATTGTTGATGCCAATACAGGAAATGTTCTGAAGCAATGGGATGATTTGACTCATAAAAAAATTGGTCAGGGATTGGGTGGGAACGTGTTTATTCTGCCTTACAGGCCAGGAATTTTTCAACACGGCACTGTTGAAAAAGATATTCCTTCTCTTGGCGCTTTTGACGTCACTGTCAAGGGAGGTAAATGTTATGTGGAAACACCGGAAATCAGAGTAATCAATGTAGCGCAAACCGATATGGATCAAAACTCTTTTCCAGTATTAAGTCTAATGGAATTTTTTAAAAAGCCCCCCACCTTTTCGTATCCGTGCAATAAAAAATCACACTATGTGAATAGCAACGATGGCGATACGGCACCAGTCAATTTCAGTTTTTCTCCAGTGAATGACACCATGTATTTTGCTGGAGTCACTTTGGATATGTATAAAAATTATTATGGGGTTGCCAAACCTATTGGTGATGATTTACCCCTAAGAGCTTATACCCATCTAAAAAATTTTGATAACGCATTTGCAGTGCCATCAATAAAAATAAAGGGTTTGTACTTAATACACCAACAAATCGTTATTGGCGATGGAAACAAGCGATTAACTGCACCGGCGCAAGGTTCTTTGGCGCATGAGCTGTCGCATAATTTTACCCGTATCCATTCCAATCTTATCTACGCAGGTCAATCTGGGGGAATTAACGAATCATTTTCGGATATGGCCTCTATAGCCATGTTTGATTATTTGCGCAAAGATTATCCGTGGTATTGGAACGGTTTGGATTGGTCTGTAGGAAGAGAGGCAACAATAGGCGCACAACCCATGAGGTATATGGATGAACCAGTAAAAGACGGCATCTCCATTGATAATGCCCGTGATTTTAATGATGAATTGGATGTTCATCAAAGCAGCGGGGTGTTTAACAAGGCATTTTATCTGTTGTCTCAAAAACCGGATTGGTCTGTTCGTAAAGCGTTTCAGGTTATGATTGATGCGAACAGGAATTATTGGACTTCAGGCACTCATTTTGAAGCTGCTTCCTGTGGCGTCATCCAGGCTGCAATTGACAGGCACTATAATACGCTTGGGGTTAAAGAGGCTTTTGCAGCGGTTGGGGTTGTCTGTCCTCTGAATACACTGATGAGCTGATGAGCTACACTGTTGTAAGCATACATTTGACTTTTTTAAATGATGCCGGACTGTGTTAGAATTTCAAGCTCATCTAATCAATAAGGATTTCTGTTTCAATGCACAAGGGAGTGAATTCATTGGTATTCGTTATTGCCCTTATCGCCGGTTTTGCCGGTTTTTTGCTTGGTTTTGATTCCAGTCTTTTAGCCAATGTCAAAGATCAGGTAGTAGAGCAATTATCTCTTTCTCAATTGCAGTGGTCTTGGGTGGTAAGTATCAGTTTAATTGGATGCATGTTGAGTATTCCACTCAGTGGATTTATTGCAGATAAAATAAGCAGGCGATCGTTACTCCAAATGGTTGCCTCAGGTTTTATTGTCGGGGCTGCTATTTGTGCATTTACTCATCATGTGTATCTGTTACTTTGGGGTCGTTTTATTATGGGATTTTGTGTTGGCATTGCCTCTTATATTGCGCCCTTGTTTATTTCAGAAATGGCTCCACCGCAGCAAAGAGGTACCTTGGTTTTGTTTAATGGATTAGCGATTACTTTTGGGCAGGCCATTGCTTATCTGACGGGTTTTTTGTTGCATGATTATTCCGCCACCAGTTGGCGCTGTTTATTTTGGATAGGCAGCCTGCCAGCTATTGTTTTGTTTTTGGGTATGTCAGGGTTACCCCATTCACCTGCGTGGATTTTGAAACAAAAGGGTAGAGATGAAACCTTAAAAATCCTCCGACGAATTAGACCTCAGGGTTATAATGTTGAGCAAGAACTGGAGGAAATGAATACTCATAAAGCGTTTGATAAACCGAATTTATTGTCACTTTTTAAGATGCCTGTAGTCGCTGTTTTATTGGTTGGTATCTGTTTAGGGATTTTTCAACAGTTTGCTGGTATTAATGCTTTAAAATATTACGGACCGGTGATCTTCGAATCCGCAGGTTTCTTACCAGTAAAAAACGCAATATTGGCAACATGTTGTATTGGGACGATTAATTGTATTTTTACCCTCATTACGTTATTGTCAGTTGATAGATTAGGCCGCAGGCCATTACTCTTGTGTGGAACACTGATTGCCTCTTTGAGTTTATTTGCGGTCAGTTATGTGTTACATGCTCATTTTGAGGGGCAAAAATATTGGGTTCTCGGTTTTCTTTCGATTTATGTTATGGGCTATTGCATTAGTGTTGGCTCTTTATTTTGGGTTTTAATTGCTGAAATTTATCCGTTCAAAGTGCGGGCAATGGCGATGAGTATTGCAACAGTGACCCAATTTGCTGCTAATTTTGTGGTTTCTATTTCTTTTCTTAGCGTATACCAATCATTTGGGCAAGTATTTACTTTTTCCATGTTTGGCTCTTTTTGTTTGTTGGCTTGTGCGTTTATTTATTATTTTGTGCCTGAAACAACCGGTGTTTCGTTAGAGCATATTGAGGATAGGTTGCTGTCTGGTAAAAAAATCAGAGATATTGGTCAACCCGTGTCCGATAAAAGAAAAATCAAAAAATTTGAGTTACTTATGGATTAATTTGGAGCAAAAGAGTGTGTGTCTTTGTCTAAAAAGTGATACATGACAATAACAATCTCTAACCCCGGGGCTTAACGATATTGTTCAAGCAGTGATAGTGCTATTTCGGGATTAAAATGTAACGAATAGCGAATTGTTCCAGACTGAAAACACGAACAAGGATAGTGAGTATCAATATGGAAGAACTAAAAAATAACACCCTTATTTTAGTTAAAAAAGAAACTAATGTGCCTCTTCATTCTAATTTATCCTCATTATTTGAAGAGCAGGCTATTCTTAGGCCAAATCATACAGCGCTTATTTTTGATAATCTTAGCCTTACTTACTCTGAGTTAAATGAAAAAGCAAATCAACTGGCTCATTATTTACGTAATTTCTCCGGAAATAAAAAAATCAAGATAGCCCTATGCATGCAACCGTCTTTTGATTTGCTTATAGCCATTCTGGGAATAATCAAAGCCGGAAGTACCTACATACCTCTAGATCCTGATAACCCCGTGTCACGCATTAAATACATTTTAGAAGATACAAAAGCCGATGTTCTTTTGACTCAATCTGCAGAGCTGCAACTCTTTAGCGAGGTTAACGTCCATAAATGGTGTTTTGACAAACAACGTTCAGAATTAACAGCTTACCCTGTATGCAATCCTCAACCCATCAACGAACCTGATGATTTGGCTTATATAATATACACCTCTGGTTCAACCGGAACGCCAAAAGGGGTGATGATAACGCACAGTAATGTCTTGTATTTTATTCATTGGTTCAGCAAAGCACTGGAAGTTTGTGCAGCGGATATTTTTGATTTTTCATCTTCTGTTTCCTTCGATTTTGCTGTTGCAACCACATTGTTTCCCATGATGCAAGGAGCTCAAATTGTAATATGCCCTCCGCAAACAAAAAAAGATCCTTATTTGTATATGAACCATTTAGCCCGTCATCATGTAACTGTAGCTAAATTAACTCCTGCTCACTTTAGGAACTTAAAGGAGGCAGTGCTACACGAGAAAAAATATTTAAATTTAAGGTATATTGTGTTTGGTGGTGACTCATTGTTCCGAAAGGATATTGAAGAATGGCTGAATCATTTTCCCCGACACGTTATGTTTTGTGAGTACGGGCCTACCGAGGCTACGGTAGCTACATCCTGGCTTAAGGTAGACAGCAGTACCATTAACCAGTTTCATGATAAAATTCCTATAGGCTGGCCGGCTTTAAATACCCAACTTTATATACTAGATGACAATTTACATCCCGTACCTTGCGGTGAAATTGCAGAGTTGTATATAGGTGGTAAAGGGGTTGCAAAAGGATATTTGAATCGCAAAGAGAGTACTGAAAAAAGTTTTATTAAAGATCCTTTTAGTGATAATCCTGCTGATCGACTTTATAAAACAGGCGATTTTTGTCGATTTTTAGCTAATGGTGCTATTGAATTTGTTGAGCGCAAGGACAATCAGGTTAAAATTCGGGGATTTAGAGTTCAGACAGAAGAAATTGAAGCATGTTTTATGGCTTATCCAGGAATAAGGGAAGTAGCAGTTATTGCAAGAGACCCTAATACTTTTTCAACTACTGAAAAACAACTGATCGCCTATTATGTTCCTCATCACGCACAGGAAGTTGACGAGAACGAATTGCGGGTGTATCTGAGAGCCCATCTTCCTGAATACATGGTTCCAGTGTTTTTTGTCATGTTACAAACACTTCCATTATCTGCTAATGGTAAAATTGATCGCCAAAAACTTCCTGAATTTCCATCAGTAACCACCAATGATGAGCCATTTACAGGGTCTGATATGGAGCGTCGTCTTAAATCCATTTGGGAGCAGGGGCTTAACATCACGAATATTCGTGTTGACGATAATTTTTTTGATTTAGGTGGAAATTCGCTTCTTGCTGCAAGGATTCTTACCAAAATAAGAAATGGCTTAAAGAAAGATATTCTATTAAAAGATCTTTATAATTTTCCAACCATCATGAGCCTTGCTCTCAGGATAGAACAAGCAGACAGTTTTACTTCTGCAGGTGAGCGAGTTTTGAGTGCGGCCTCAAAAAATCAAATCATTCCATTGAGTGAATTGCAATTTTTATTTTGGTTAATGAGAACATTTTACCCTAATGCCAAAATACTTAATGTGATTGACAGAAAAAGGCTCAAAGGATCTCTTGATATTAAGTGCTTGAACGTGGCCTTGAGTTGGGTTTGTAAAAATGATCCCATTCTTGGTTATCGTATTCGTCGTTTTGCACCAATTCAGCACGTTCAGAAATTGCCTGAGCCTCAAATCGAGGAAATTTCGTTGCAAGGTTTATCCGTTGCACAACAAGAAGCTCAATTGGCACGATCGCTTGATTTCATGCATCACTATTCCTGGAAATCGAAGGGATATTTATTTAAACTCAGGCTGTTTCGGCTGGACGAACATCTGTATGAGTTGCATTTGGCAATGTCGCATCTTATCAGTGATGAATTATCAACAGATGTTTTTTTCAATTCTTTATCACACTATTACAACTTATCCTTACACCACAAAGAAATTGCTTTGTACTCTGATAGAGTTCAGTTTAAAGACTATGTGTTGAACAGCATCGAAAAAAATCAACACGAGTTACAAAAAAATCAGGAATTTTGGGAGTCGTATCTTCAGGACATACCTTATTTGTATTTTCCCGATGAATTCGTTTTGAAAAAAGGACGCGCTCTAAATACATGTTCTTTTAATATATCAGAGGAAATGCTTGAACAACTTAAACGTTGCTCATCACATTACGGATTAGCGATCACCGACAGCTTGACTGCGGCAGTTTCCAGAGCACTAAAATCTTACATCAGTGAAAATAAAAATCAGTTGATTGCTATTAATCTTGTTAAATCAACTCGTGATGATGAGGAGTATGACAGTGCTATAGGTCTTTTTGTGCGTTCGGATATTCTAAAAATTAATTTGGCTCATTCAACTGATTTACTTGAGTTATCCCGCGAGGTTCAAAGAGCAATAGCGCAAACAGCTGCGCACCAATCGTGTCCTGTGATAGTTAAATTGGGGTGTTTATTAAAAAAAGGATGGTGTAACAGACCCATTAGCACTAAATTAATGGGTTTTTTTGCAACAATTTATTCCAGATTGTTTGCTCGCTATCGCCTGGATTATCGAATACTCAATATGTTTTTTAGAGTATTTCTTGCCAGTAAAGCAGATTCTTTTTTCGTTAATGTGAATATCATGAATCATTTTATCGGCCCCAAACGCAATTCACCGTTATTTTCTCTGGATTCAATTCCCACTAAAACTCATGAGCTAGAGAGGCAGGTGGATAAAAATATTTTAAATATTGGTTTTGAGCGAGACAATGAAAATAACGCACATTTAACACTATGCGGAAATTTTACCCATTCATTTTTGGAGCGTTTAGGGCAGGATGTTGTTGAGGCGGTATCTCAGTTTAAACTCTAACTGAGATACTCAATCTAATCTATGGACACCACGCAGTCGACAAAAACTAGGTAGTAAGAGCCGTTAAAATACGCCTTTTCCCTTTAAATGGGGCTCTGCCGTGCATAGAGAGAATATTGTCAAGCACCATCACATCTCCTTTTTGCCAAGGATAGGCAACGGTTTTTTTCTCCAGCACATCGAGAATATGATAAATATAGGAACGGGGAATAGGGCTATTATCGCCAAATCGTATTTCATGAAGTTTTGTTGACGGACGGCAGTAGAGAATTTTTGCACCTATATAGTTAAGTAACCCCAAGAGTCTTGGATTAAAATCAAACAAGTGTGCCTGATTAAACCATACCGTTTCCTGAGTGATGGGATGGGTTACTAAAGCCGGTCTATACTGTTTTAATTCGATCCAATCTTTCCCTAACCATTGAAATTCGACCTCATTATTTTGACAAATGCTTTCCACTTCTGATTTATTCTGCGTTTCAAATACCTCTGTCCAGGATTTGTGCGAACGAACCAATCGGTTAAGCGTTTTCATGATTTTATCTTTGCAATAATAACGGGATAAATAGATTAAGCCTTTATCCTTAAAATATTGGATAACCTCATGATCAAGAGATTGATATATTTGACGTGCATCTGCTATTAAGGTCTCACCACGGTATGATGGGGCGATTTGACAGAAAAAGTAAATGTGTTGCGGAAATTTGTTGATATAAGAAAGTTCCTGATGAAGCGGAAGATGAAATTTTGCCGGAGTTTCGGTTGAGGTGTACACCTGTTTTTTTACCTTATCACGAGGACTGTCACCCAGTAGATAATTAACTTTTTTTCCCAGTTTGAGAGCGTCTATAAAATGAGAAAACTGTTCGGGCGTATCTATGGGAAATCCTCGAAACAATAATGCCCCTTTTTTTAGAAGCAATTGATCAATGACTGCTTTATTGATTTGAATTTCGTCAATAAGCTCGTTAAACGAAATCTTTTTATTCGGGGTAACTAGCGTTGGAAAATGCTCTTCAATAGTGAATACGTTCATTTAAAAAATCCTTTTTTTATAATGTATTTATACCATCATAAACTATGGTAGTGAAATTACCATCCTCAAAGTACAGTGATTTCAGGACGTTTTATCATGGGTAATTTTTTACACCTGACCCCAAGCTGTATTCGGGGTCAGGATGAATTTGGGAATTGTATTATTACTCAGGATTGAAA
The DNA here is from genome assembly GCF_001467535.1 of Legionella worsleiensis. GTDB lineage: Bacteria > Pseudomonadota > Gammaproteobacteria > Legionellales > Legionellaceae > Legionella > Legionella worsleiensis. Next base: position 374,066 of record NZ_LNZC01000027.1, on the reverse strand, counting down.
TACGGTTGTATTGTTTCGTCGAATTCAGGTGGTGTTATAATCGGTCGTTGGAAGAAAAGAGTTCTTAATCCTCTTTTAGGTAAAGGGTCGCTGACTTGTGCCATTGTTAACGACATTTCAGGCTCAGATGGTTTCAACTCAGGTGGAAGCCGTTCAATTAAAAAGCGCATTAAATAAGAGGGGGTTTTATCGAAATCTGAATTTCGCGGTAGACTGTCAAGAAGCTGTTTGGCACCGTAATACCGAGACGACTTTCTGGTTATTTCATCCGGAGAGAGTCCGTGGAAACGGAATCTTTTGAAATTATCCATGACAATTTGCAAATTCATATGGCCGCAATTGTTCGATGCCATCAAGACAATATCTTCATTCTTAAATCCGCGAATATTGAGATGAACACCATATTTAACTACTGCTTTTATGTTCAACCTACCACCGCAATGCCCAGCTATACTAGACATCTGTTGATTGGTAAACCTAAGTGTATGTAGCCTATCATAGTATTTTATTAGTGCTTTTATATTCTTGGAACCACCATGATGGGATATTGCATTAACGATTAATCTCGGACAAAATCCAAGATTACAGAGCTTTTCATAGTGCTTCAGTACGATGTAAAGATTTTTTGATCCGCCATCCCTCGATACCATTCTAATTATTTGCTCTTTGGTGAAATTATTATTGAGATCGTCGTATTTTTCAGAAAGAGCTTCTATATTATGTGACCCCCCATTTCTCGACGCTATGGAGGTCATTTCATTAAAGCTGAATTTTTTTATTATTACTAGTTTCTCGTGATAGGATATTAAGTACTCAAGATTTAATGAACCACCATCATGAGAGGCCACTGAAACAATCTGTTTTCCCGAATAGCCCAGTTCTTTTAAATGGTTGTAATTATTTTTAAACGCATCAAGATTATTAAATCCGCCACTATGCAAAGCGACTTTTACTAAATCTTCATGTCCTAAATTCTCTTCGTTCAGTTGTTCTATTAATTCATTGTGAACTTTGATAAGTTTTCCAATGGTTAACTTGTAACTTGGTTTTGACAACAGTTGGAGTATTGTCTCTTGTTTATAGCCCAGTTCGAATAAGGGTTTATAATACTGTTGATATTTAGCTTGGGTCAGTCGCTCAAATGATAGAGTTGTTTGTTTTCCTTTTGCAGTGCGTTGATTTTTTGTGCTGGCAGCGTGAGCCGTAAAAAAGGAATCGGTACTGCGATAAGCTCGTTTACGCACATTTTTGCCAAAACTGTCTGAAGACAGTATTTCAGGATTATCTATAACCACTTCACCCGGTGGAGCATCCATAAAAGGAGTTTCTGACGTGAACAAAATAGGCGAAGCAGAGCGTTCACCCGGCGGAACATCCAGAAAAGGAGCATTTGGTGCAAGCAAGTCAGGTGCATCATGTTCTGGGAGATTATTTGTTTTATCAAGTAGCGGTGGCAGAGGAGAAACTTCAGGTAACTCTGAGCTCTCTACAGGTTCAACTGCAAACAAATCAGGAAGATCAGAAGTATCGTCAGCGCAGCTAAGAACTGGTTGCGCAAGAGACAGTGGTAAGTCTAAAGATGAGGTGTCTGTGATGAGAATATCTTGAAGGTATTCCTCATTACTATTCAACTGGAACAGTTCAAAATCAAAATCAAAGTCATCGTTTATCATTTCTCGGTAGCCTGGCATTTTTTTAAACATTTAGTAATATGATACACACCAAGCATTAAGGAAATATGAATAAATGGGTTTTATCGAGAATTTTTTGGGGTAGAGCGGCCTGATGGCAGTTTAGACTCCTCAGATTTATCCCATTTACCCTCGGGTAATAGATTTATTCGTTTTATTCTCTATTTCGATACTATTGGCCTTTTTTTTTGTTTTCTTTTCTTTTTTCTTGCCAGGTTTCCAGAAGTACATAAAAAACAGGAACAAATACTACTGCAAGGCAGGTTGATGCTAGCATCCCGCTGGATACAGCAATTCCTATTGATTTTCGGGCGTTAGCACCAGCACCACTTGCAAATACCAAGGGCATAACCCCCATAATAAATGCAAAGGAAGTCATCAAAATAGGGCGAAAACGAGTTTTTGCGCCGAGTACCGCTGATTCAAATATTGATTTTTTATGTATTTGCCGATGTTCATTGGCTACTTCAACGATCAATATGGCATTCTTGGTGGCTAAAGCGATTAATAGCAATAAACCAATTTGAGTATACATGTTGTTATCCATTCCCAAGGTCATTAATGCCAGTGCGGTACCAATCAAAGTTAAAGGTACGCTAAAAATGATAGAACTTGGGATTAGCCAGTTTTCATATTGACCCGCTAAAATCAGATAAACAAGAACAAGAGACATGGCAAAAATATAATAACTCATGTTGCCCGCCGCTTTTTCCTGATACGCTGTACTTGTCCATTCATAGGAGAGCCCCGGGGGTAATTGCTCTTTAGCCATTTGTTCCATGGTCTGTATTCCTTGACCTGAACTAAATCCTTTTGCCGAAATGCCGTTAATGTTACTTGAGGGATAAAGGTTATAAAGTGAAATAATCGCAGGCCCAACGGCAGGACTGACGTCAGTTAATGTACCCAGGGGAACCATAGAGCCCGCCTGATTTTTTACGTAATAATTTCTTAAATTATCAGCAGTGCTACGAGAGCTTGCATCTGCCTGAACGTACACCTGAAACACTTGGCCAAATTTAGTGAATAAATTGACATAGGACGAGCCAAGATACGTTTGCAGGGTATCAAAAGCATCCCCAATACGAACCCCAAGTGCCTCAGCCTTGGTGCGATTAATGGGGGCAGATACTTGCGGCACATTTGCTCTAAATGACGTGATCAGATTTTGTATTGCCGGTTGCAGTTTTCCTTGGTTGATGAATTGATCGGTAACTTGTTGCAATTTATTATAATCAAAAGTCCCATCTTGCAGTTCTATCTGCATTTGAAATCCACCTGATAGCCCAAGGCCCTGAATAGAGGGCGGTACTACTACCATAACTTTGGCGTTTAGTGTCTCTTTGGCTACTTGATTGAGTTTGGTATAAAGTGCTAAAAGATTTTCTGATTTACCTCTTAAACTCCAATCCTTGAATATTAAATACATAACGCCAGCATTTGAAAGACTGGAATTATTGTCTAAAAGCGATATTCCATCGATTGCTATGACATTTTCTATCCCATCAATAGCCGAAACTTTTTTTGTCAATTCACTTAATACTTTATCGGTGCGTTGCAGACTGGCGCCATCAGGTAACTGCACATTTAAAACAAGATATCCCTGATCTTCAACGGGTATAAAGCCTGTAGGAATGCGTGTCAAACCAAAAATGGCCAGAAAAACCAAACCTGCGCCGATCAGACAAACTTTCACACTATGATGCACAAGCTTGTCAATAAATCGTACATAAGCGTCTTCTAACGGGTTGTATAGTTTATCAAAAGCCTGAAAGAATATATTTTTTGGTTTTGATGTATCAACAGGTTTTAGCCACAGCGCACATTGAGTTGGTTTAAGGGTCATTGCATTGATGGCGCTTATGAAAGCAGTTGCAGCAATGACCAGAGCAAATTGAGCATACATGGCGCCAGTAAGGCCAGGCATAAAGCCTGCGGGAATGAAAACGGCCATGAGTACCATAGTGATACCCAGAATGGGGCCAAAAAGTTCTTTCATTGCTTTTATTGATGATTCTTTAGGTGAGAGCCCACGTTCTATATGCTGTGTTACGCCTTCAACAATAACAATAGCATCATCAACAACAATACCTATTGCCAGAACAAGACCAAACAGGGTAAGTAAATTAATGGAATATCCCATTAACATTAAGGCAAAGAATGTTCCAATAATGGTTACAGGTACAGTTGTTGCAGGAACAAGTGTGGCTCGGAAATTTTGCAAAAATACTACTATAACAATCAATACCAGAATGCCGGCTTCAATCAATGTCTTATATACCTCAGTGATCGATGCTTTAACAAACATGGTGGTATCAAACGGTATGTCGTATTGCAAGCCTGGAGGAAATTTCAGAGCCATTTTGGCAACGGTTTTTCTTACTTCATTGGCAACATCAAGGGCATTAGCTCCGGGTAATTGATAAATACCAATAGCCGCTGTTGGTTTTCCATTAAATTTGGCAAGCTGGTTGTAACTGGAAGAACCCAGTTCAACACGACCTACATCTTTAATGCGAACGATTTGTGCCGCACTGCTGGCATTGGAAGTTTCATTTGCAGAAGTATCTACAGTTTTAATGATGATGTTGGCAAATTGATTGGCATCAGCCAGCTGTCCCGGTACATTAACAGTAAACTGATAAGACTGATCGCCAACGGTTGGCGGTGCACCAAGTTGTCCTGCTGAAACCTCTTTATTCTGGAAGCTGATTGCGTTAATCACATCACTGGGATTTAAAGAAAATGCTTGCATTTTGCCGGGGTCCAGCCAGATACGCATGGCATAGCTTCCAGAACCAAATACCACGACATTACCCACACCGGGTAAACGTGATAGTTCATCTTGCATATTTATTTCTGCATAGCTGTCAAGAAAGACTCCGTCATACTCATTATTTTTGGATGTTAAGGTAATAAACTGAAGTATTGCGGTTGATTTTTGTTGAACTACGACGCCTTGTTTTTGCACTGATTCAGGCAGTTGAGCCATAGCTGCCTGAACACGATTTTGCACAAGTACTTGCGCATAATTGAGGTCAGTTCCAATCGCAAAGGTAACGATCAAATTGTACGTGCCGCTGTTAGTGCTCGTCGATTGCATGTACAGCATGTCTTCAACACCATTGACCTGTTGTTCGATAGGAAGAGCCACGGTATTAATCAGCGTCTTTGCATCAGCTCCGGGATAATTGGCCGTAACCTGTATTGTAGGTGGCACAATGGCCGGGTATTGAGCTACAGGTAATACGTATATGGCAATTAAACCGATAAAAACCAGGAAGAGGGCTATCACATTCGCCAACACGGGGCGTTCTATAAAAAATTTTGAAATCATTTAAACTGATACTCTCCCTCAATTGCTGCTCTGCTCAAATGGCAATCGCAAGCCGGTGTCCTTTTTTTATTTATTATCCATCAATTATCTTGCATTTTTGGCGCTACTTGATGGCTTGGTGTTGCATTCTGCAGCCCAGAAACGATGACATTGTCCTGTGCGTCCAATCCTTCAAGAATAGCCCTTAACCCATTATTTGAGCTACCAATCACAACTCGTTTAAGCACCACGTTATTATTTGCATCAACGGTTAAAATGTAGGGTCCAATTTGGTCGTATTGAATTGCTGTATCCGGTATGGTGAGTTTTTTAGACGGTTCTGATACGGGAATGCGTACCTTAACAAAAAGCCCTGGAACAAGATCAAGCTGCTTGTTTGCTAATAATGCTCTAAACTCCATAGTTCCGGTTGAGGAGTTTAATCCAGTGTTTACAAAGTCCAGTGTTCCTTCATAAGGAAAATCAGTTTGTGATTGCAATCCGACAAAAACGGGTATTTTGGAAACATCAGAGGAATTAAGCCCTCTTTTTTTAGCTTCAGCACGCAAGTGGAGCAAATCCAGTTCATTGAGGTATATGTAGACGTAAATGGGTTTGATTTGCTCAATTGTTGCCAATTTTGTGGCAGCACCATTTCCTACCAGGTTGCCTGGATCGACAAGATGGCGTCCCATTCTGCCATCAAACGGCGCATTCACATGGGTGTAACTGTAATTAATGGCGGCAACCTCAGCATCAGCAACCGCTTTATCAATTTCTGCTTTTGATTCATCTTTTTTAGATGCCCATTTTTCAACGCTCTTTAAAGACGTTGCGTTCTGTTTATACATTAATTGCTGGCGTTCATATTCTGCTTTAGCAAAAGCATAAGCAGCCTTTTGAGCTGCGACAGTGGCTTCAGCTGCTTTTAATTGCTCATAATAGGGTTTGGGTTCGATAATAAAAAGTTCTTGTCCTTTTTTTACATAGGAACCATCGACAAATTTTTGTGAATCAAGATAGCCTTCAATCCTGGCAACTAAATCGACTGAATTAAATGCAACAGTATTTCCAGTTTGGGTGATGTATTCGGTCACTTCCATTAGTTTCGGTTTTTGAGTGATCACTGCTGGTGGTGGCAGCGAGGGTAGTGTATTGCCTTTATACCATTGTGCCAAAGTATAAATGACAAAAAGAATTGCGAACCCTAGGGCAGTTTTTTTTAACAACATTGTTTTTTTGTCTGAATTCATAAACATTACCAGGTTGGTAGATAAAGTTGTTTTACTTGTTCTTTTTTTGTTTGGGGTTTTTGGTGATTTGCTTGATTTAATAGATTACCCCAATTTGTTCTTGTTGCCATTTGATCTTTAACCTGATTAGAAACAATATCATTCCCATTTCGAATTTGCCAGCCTCCGCCAAGTGAACGGTAAAGGGCAATAAGTGATTGTGAAACATCGCCCTTGGCACTGGTTAAAGAGGTTTGAACACGCAGTTGTTGCTGTATTGCGTTCAAGACAGTGGTGTAATCCGACTCGCCTTCTTTATAACGGATAATGGCCAATTGAGTTGAGCGTTTTGCGGAGCTATTCGCTTTGGTCAATGAATATTCTGTTTTTTGAGATTCGACATACTGAGTGATATTATCCTGAACTTCTTGTTGTACCTTGAGAACCAGATTTTGGTAATTTAACAACGACTGTTGAAATACGGCATCTTGCACTCGCACAGAGTTTGTTATTTGACCATAATTTAAGAAAGGCCATATCACAGAAGGGCCTGCATTGATTGTGCGATTAGACCAGTTAAACAAATCATTAATTGACGTGCTGCCTATATTATTAGAGGCAAAAGAAAAATTACCGTTAAGTGATAAAGACGGATAAAGATTTGCCTTGATTGCTCCTATAGCTTCTGACTGGGCTATGGCTTCCATTCGAGCTTGGTAAATATCAGGTCTTCTGGCAATCACTTCTTTAGGAATTCCTACGGCTACTTTTTTCGATGCCTTGGGAATCCCGTGACTTCTATGGAGCAGGGCATCTACATTGTCAGGGGTGGTACCCAATAACACGGCCAGATTGTCTTTTTGTTTTTGTAAATTGCTCACATATTGTGGAAGTTTCGATTGTGTTTCTGCCAATTCTGTTTGGGCTTGTTCCACATCAAGCAGGCTTGTTTGACCGCCTTTAAAACGTGAGTTAGCGATGCGCAGGGTTGCCGCCTGAACTTGAATGTTCGCTTTGGTAACCCGAATTAACTCTTCTTGAGTACGGATGTTGACAAAGGTACTGGCTATATCTGCAGTAAGCGTAACAAGTGCTTGATCGTAAGCAGCCAGTGAGGCAAGGAATGCGGCATCATTAGACAGAATGGCTCGACGGTATTTACCCCAAAAGTCAATTTCCCAACTCGCTGAAAAACCAAGGGATGCCGTTAGAAAATTAGGGGGTAAAACCGATTGCAACTCGCTGCCGCCAATTCTCCAATAGGTATAGTTGCCGTTAACCGTTTGTTGCTGAGGATAAAGCTCTCCCACCGATTGCGCTAATTGAGCCCTGGCCTGCAAAACACGAACGCCTGCAATTTGTAATGAAAGATTATTTTTGTAACCGTTTTCGATTAAGGAAGTTAATGTTTTGTCGTTAAATACGTTCCACCAGTTGGCACTGTGGACGGGCGCTTGTTTGAGAGATGATTTAACATCGAGCCAATTTTTGCTTATTTTTTGATTAGGCTCTTTAAAATTAGGTCCAACCATGCAGGAGCTAAGTAAAAAGCAAACGGCTATTGTTGGAATCCTTAACATAAGCACCCGAACTTCCCTATTTATGATGATGTCACCACTAAAATGACATTTTGGTGGTGCCGCACAATTCTATGCGGTTCCTCTGAATCAAAGAATTCTTATCTTTTTAAAAGACTATTTTTAGATAATAACGATGAATGTCTTCGTGGACAATACATTTAGCCAACGAATTTTATTTTTTATGAATATCAGAATAAAAACACATCACTTTGAAATCAATTTTTAAGGATTTTTGAATTGCGATAGTAAAAACAAATCAGACTGAACGGTGCTATAACTAAAAATGGCGCGCCCGGAAGGATTCGAACCTCCGACCCTTTGGTTCGTAGCCAAATACTCTATCCAACTGAGCTACGGGCGCGTTGACTGGCGGAGAGAGAGGGATTCGAACCCTCGATGGGATTTCTCCCATACTCCCTTAGCAGGGGAGCGCCTTCGACCACTCGGCCATCTCTCCAATCAATGGTTGCGAAGTATATCAGGTATTTTTGTGTCGTCAATAACTCTTTGTTTTTTTTACCCAGCTTAACCGTTAAAAAAAATTAAATGTATTAAATACATTCAACTGGACTTCCAGTTTGGCATGTTTTTTTAGAATAGCGCAGTAGAATGGCACTCTTTTTTTTTTGCTGTTGTTTTATGCTATTGCTTGTCAAATCAATATCAATGAGTGTTTGTTATCATGTGGTATGCACCTCTGTTTGAGCAATTAGCAACAACGATTTGCAAGTCTAATTCCGACTCTGCTGTAGCGTTTATCAATAGACTAATACACCTTGTTCACATTTATTTATTTAAGGAAAAGGAAATCGAACCTTTATTTGTTCTGGGTGTGATAAAGGATTTATTCGATTATTCCGAAGCCTTAAAGGATAAAGAGGTATCTTTAGAAGATTTTGCCTGTAAGTCGACTGGATTAGTTGTTATTCATGCCAAATACAGTTCTGAGTATGAAGTATATTGTTCCGATTTTATTGATATTTTACGAGATAAGACGATTAGTTCGGCATTAAAAATCAATGACGATCTGGTTGTATTGAAACAAGATTATTACAATGGCAAATATAACGATGTAACCATTTTACCTGCAACAAAAGTTAAGACAGTCAATGAATTTGTGCTTAGCCGAGTCAATTATTTTTTTGTCGTAGGCAGGTTCATTCTCGATAAACTGAAATTAATGGAACGCCAGTGTTTAATTGACTTACATTATCACGTTGGAGTTGATTTTACCTATTCCTTGTCTGTTTTGAGTGTATTATTGCTTCGTCAACATAATCCGCATGATGTTCTAAAGCATTTGTATACTTCTCTGGTACCATTCAAGAAAAAGGATGTGCGGTTTGAACCGTTAATTGTATTTATTGAGCGGCAGATGCAATCAATTGACAGGGTATTGTCAACAGAAATCAGCAGTTCTTTTTTTAGACCACCAGCTCTAACATCACAAACGAAAGAAGAAGACAAACAGCCATGCGTTAAACATTTAACATCCATTTAATCACTTTTTTAGCTGTGTGCCATTGTTCTAATTGGCGGCATGTTACATCATCTTCAATTCGAGCCCAGAAAAGGGGATAGATGACAAATGGAATCACCATAATTCTTATAAAAATCAATGAAAAATTTCCAAATCTACAGGATTACTGCTACTCTTTGAGTTTAATAATAAAAAGTGAATATCTGTTATTCAGGCCCGAATAAGGAGGACTAATGAAACAGCAGTCGAATTTAAGTGGTCGAGATGTGTACGTGGTAGATGGAAGTCGAACACCGTTTCTCAAAGCCAAGGGAATAGGCCCATTTACCGCCTCTGATCTGGCCGTTTCGGCCGGTATGACATTACTAAACAGGCAACCTTTTGCTCCCGCCGATTTGGATGAAGTCATTATTGGCAGCGCTATGCCAGGCCCTGATGAAGCAAATATTGCACGAGTTATTGCCTTACGATTAGGCTGTGGCGATAAAGTGCCGGCATTTACGGTGATGAGAAATTGTGCTTCAGGAATGCAGGCTATTGATAACGCTGCAATGCAAATTGCCAGCGGCCGCAGTCATCTTGTTCTTGCAGGTGGTACTGAGGCCATGAGCCATGCTCCTTTACTTTTTAACCAAAAGATGGCTGGTTGGCTTGCAAATTGGTATTCTGCCAAGAGTGTGGGACAAAAACTGGGTTTAGTCAGTCAATTTAGACCCTCTTATCTAGCACCTGTCATTGCCTTGCTCAGAGGATTAACCGATCCTATAGTAGGACTGAATATGGGACAAACCGCTGAAAAAGTGGCCTATAGATTCAACATTACTCGTGAGCAAATGGATGATTTTGCAGTGCAAAGTCATCTAAAACTTGCACAAGCCTTCAATGAAAACAAAATGACCGAAGTGTTACCAATCATAGCGCCAAAAGGCACTGTATACAGCCAGGATGATGGGATTCGTGCGGATTCGACAGTTGAAAAATTGGCTCAGCTCAAACCATTTTTTGATAAAAAATACGGTATGGTTACAGCTGGAAACAGCTCCCAAATAACTGATGGGGCGTGCTTGCTTTTACTGGCCAGTGCTGATGCTGTTAAAAAATACAACTTAAAGGTTTTGGGTAAAATTGTCGATTCGCAATGGTCTGCTCTGGATCCTTCGCAAATGGGTCTGGGTCCTGTTCATGCAGCTACTCCAATATTACAAAGACATCATTTAAAACCCCAGGATATTGATTGCTGGGAAATTAACGAAGCTTTTGCAGCGCAAGTGTTAGGATGTGTTGCTGCCTGGAATGATGAAGAGTATTGCAAAACCCAGCTTGGTTTATCAGGAGCACTGGGTGGTCCTTCAATGGATAAGCTAAACAGAGAGGGCGGTGCTATAGCTGCAGGTCATCCTATTGGTGCCAGTGGAGCTCGTATTGTTTTGCATGCCTTAAAATCCATGGAGCAAAGAAATGAGTCCAAAGGAATCGCTGCCATTTGTATTGGTGGTGGTCAGGGTGGTGCAATGTATCTTGAACGAGTGACTGAGGTGAAAGGACATGAATAAATACAAACATTGGGATCTTCAACGAGACAAAGACGATATTTTGTGGTTAGGCATCAATAGAAAAGATGCTGCGGTAAACAGCATTAATGAAGAAGTTCTGGATGAGTTTAACAGTCTATTGCAAGAAATTGCCCAGGATAAAAAGGCCATTGGTCTGATTATCCATTCACTTAAAGATAAAGGATTTATCGCCGGTGCAGACGTTAATTCATTTTCCCAGTTTGAAGGTACTGCTCAGGTCGTTGATTTTCTGCAAAAAGGTCAGGCTGTATTTACACGCTTACAAAACCTGGCAATTCCAACAGTTGCGATGATTGATGGATTTTGCATGGGCGGTGGACTTGAATTAGCGCTTGCCTGTACGTATAGAGTTGCCAGCGATGAGCAAAATACCCGCATAGGCCTTCCCGAAGTCATGTTAGGTTTTCACCCTGGGTGGGGTGGTACGGTTAGGTTACCCCAACTTGTAGGCGGCTTTAAGGCGCTGTCGCAAGTCATATTGACTGGAAGCGCTCTTTCAGCGTCTCGTGCCAAAAGTTTGGGCATGGTTGATGATGTGGTTCCTGTTCGTCAATTAAAAAGAGCTGCAGTTTATTTTATCAAAAAGAAACCAGCGAAACACAAACCCTCATTTGTCGAAGGCCTGACTAACAACAGTTGGTTAAGAAAACCAATAGCCTATTTGTTAAGACACAACGTGGCCAAGCGTGTTCGTAAAGAGCATTATCCTGCACCTTTTGCGATTATTGATTTGTGGGAAAAAGAAGGTGGAGTGGGCGACAGAGCTTATTTGAAAGAGGCAGATTCTGTAGAACAACTGGTTTCCCATGGTGATACATCAAAAAACCTTATTCGTGTATTCCATTTGCGTGAACGTTTAAAAAGCTTTGCCAAAGACGGTGAGTTTAAAGCATCTCACGTGCATGTGATTGGCGCTGGTGTGATGGGTGGTGATATTGCTGCATGGTGTGCTTTACGTGGTATACACGTTACCTTGCAAGATAAAACCTACGAACAAATTGCGCCGGCTATAGGCAGAGCGCATGCTCTTTATAAAAAGAAGCTTCGTAAACCCCGACTTGTCCAAGCCGCTATGGATAATCTGGTGCCTGATCCACAAGGGCATGGTATTACCAAAGCAGATGTTATTATCGAAGCAGTTTTTGAGAATTTGGCTGTAAAACAAGACATCATGAAGTCCGTTGAAAAACAAGCCAAAAAAGAAGCCATAATTGCCACAAATACCTCCAGTATTCCTTTGGATGAAATTAGTGCTGTGATGCGTGATCCCAAACGTTTGGTTGGAATACACTTTTTTAATCCTGTTGCAAAAATGGATCTGGTGGAAATTGTGAGTAGCTCAACTACCTCTAAAAAAGTACAACACAATTCATGTGCTTTTGTTGGCCAAATTGGTAAATTACCTTTGCCAGTTAAGTCAAGCCCTGGATTTTTGGTTAATCGTGTGCTGATGCCTTATTTAATGGAGTGTGTGCAATTATTAGATGAGGGGTATAGCGCAGAAACTATTGATGAAGCGGCTCTTGAGTTTGGTATGTTTATGGGGCCAGTAGAACTAGCCGACACCGTGGGTATGGATGTTTGCCTCGCAGTAGCTGAAAATCTTACCAGTCATTTTGGCGGTACAGTGCCTCAAAGACTGAAGGATATGGTCAAAGCAGGAAAGCTGGGACGTAAAACTGGTGAGGGATTTTATCAATACAAAAAAGGCAAGCCTGTTAAAAAACGGCCTGATGTGAAAATTGATAAAGCTATTGCTGATCGATTAATTCTGCGCATGGTAAATGAATCATCAGCTTGTCTTAGAGAAGGAGTCGTCACTGATTCTGATTTACTTGATGCAGGTATGATATTTGCCACCGGTTTTGCACCATTTCGTGGTGGCCCAATGAACTATGCTCATGACTTTGGCAAAGACAAACTGGAAAATGTGTTTAAAACATTTGAATCTAAATATGGTGAACGATTTAAAGTCGATGCCTCTTTGTAATCGAATTTTGCCTGGCAGGGTTTAACACCTTGCTGGGTCATTTTTTTAATCGCTATTTAAACATTTTCATATGAACTAATCATGCTGATAAAAAGATGGCTGTTACTGTGTGCTTCGTTAAGTACTTTATTAGCTAATCAGTTTCATGCGGCAACTTATGTCTTACCTGCATCAGGAGATGTTGTCGGTGAAGTCCAATACACCTATTCTCTAATTGATGAGACTATTGACGAAGTCGGACGTCGTTTTGATGTGGGCTATCAGGAAATGGTAAGAGCAAATCCGCATGCAGATCCAATGCATACCTTGGCACCTCATACTCGTTTGCTCATTCCTTCTCAATACATTCTTCCTGATGTACCTAAAAAAGGTATAGTGATTAATTTAGCTGAATATCGTTTGTATTATTTTCCCGCTGAAGAGAATATAGTAGTCACTTTTCCGGTAGGAATTGGAAAAGAAGGATGGAATACTCCATTAGGGCTTACCCGAATAGTCAATAAAACAGTTGATCCGGTTTGGCGTCCTACACCCAAAATAAGGGCCGCTGCTGAAGAGATGGGCGCACCGTTACCAGAAGTTTTTCCTGCTGGTTCACATAACCCGCTTGGTCGACATGTTTTAAGATTAGGATGGCCTGCAATCTTGATTCATGGAACAAACCGAACCGATGGTGTAGGGATGCGGGTAAGCGCCGGATGCATTCGTATGTTGCCTGAAGATATAGAACATTTATACGAATTGGCAGGTACTGGGACACCAGTGCGAGTTATTAATGAATCTGTAAAAGTGGGAATTAAGGATGGAGTTACCTATATTCAGGCCTATCCTTTATTAAAAGGACAAAAGAATTCAAACTCTAAAAGTAGCTTTCTGACACTGTTGAAGAGGAGCGTGCTCAATACAGGAGAGGCCCATCGCATTATGGACTCCGAGCTTAAAAACCCGTCTGGTTTGCTTAAACAAATTAATACCCACTAGTATCTGTTTTCAATTGCGGATTATTAATTTTATCTCTCCACAGCAGTCATTGAAATTGCAATTCACGATATCTTAAAACTACCCGCAATAAAATTTGACCACAATAGTTGCCCTATGTGAAAATTATGCATTCTTTGGCTAAATAAATAAAACATTCCGCCGCTTAAGCGTAGTGTCTATTAATGGGATCACCATGGACTTGCAATTGCAAATATTTTTAAATAAATTAAAACAAGGGTTTGAATTAGAAGCATTGGAAATTTTGGAGCATATTCTCGCATCTTACGGCACAGATGCTTTTTTTTAGTCTCCAATAGTTATCAGTATGCCCCACGAGACACTTTCTGATCGCATGAACGTCTCTCTGTTAGGCTGGTGTATTCTTAAGAATTATCCGATTGTAGTACAAAAATTAATCGATATTGGTGTCAACCTTGAAGACGGCATAGTCTGTGAAGCAGATCCTTACTACCATCACCAATCTCCGCTGATGCTGGCGTGTGGCATGGCTAATAAGGATATAGTGACAATACTGCTTAGAGCTGGTGCAAATGTATTGCATACCAACCCGTTTGGGATAAGTATGCTTATGGTTATTCGCGACGCTAAAATATGTCATTTGATTGTAAACCACAGTATGGATAATGGCTGTTTCAATGAATTGATCTCTAAAAAAACACAAGATGGCATAAGTGCTTTTGGTTATGCCAAAAAACGTAATCTTTTTGAGGTTTTTTTTGAGCTTATAAACGGTGAAATGAAAGAATTGCTCACCGCTTTTATGGAAACAGAAGAAGCCGCATTAAAGCAGTTAAACCAGGTCATAGGACGAATTGGTAAGCCACAGCCTTCGTTTTTCTATAAAAATAACGATGGTGTTATACAGGAAACTCTTTTATATTTCGCAGCAAAAAAAAATTACCCCTCAGTAGTTCATTTATTAATAGAATTGGAACTTGCTCCTATTGATGAAGGGATGAATTGCGAAGTCGCTGCCCCAAAACTGCATGCAACTTCACCGCTTGGAATTGCCTGTTTTCATGGTCACACTGAAATTATACATTTGTTGATTGCAAAGGGTGCAAATCTGTTACACATAAATCACATTCGCCATAGTCTTTTAATGATAGCTCGAGAGGCCAGGATTGTCCGATTGCTGTTAGAAGAGGCCGATAAACGGGGATTGTTCCCACAATTGCTCGCAATTGAACATAAACCAAATTTAGATGCAGTTTCATTGCATTGTTCTCTCGGAGCTGTTGATATAGTTCACCAATTTTTGAATATACCGCAATTTTGGCTCTTTATGTCTGTAACCAATATATTGGCACAAGCTCGTGGCGCTGCGCTCCGATTTCCAGAAAAAGCGGCAGATTTTGACGCTATTTGCCAGGTCCTGCGTCCTCACAAATACAAACACCTACCATTATCTTTGCATAACCTGCCGGCAGAACCACGATTAACAGATTGTTACTTTAGTTTGTTTGGCAGCAGATCGGGTGCTGAAAAAGCCCTTTTTGCGTCTCAAAAAAACGAAGCAATTAAAACTGTTATTGCCCAATTTCATCAGTTGTTAATCCAGCCTGCTCGTTGTATTCCTTATTTAAAATTTCTTAATGATGAACTGTGCCGGTATTACTTCGAGGCTCACGGTCAACCATTTCCTTTACTAAATAACCAAGAATATGATTTTGTACTCATAGAAGATTTGTATTATCCAGTGCCTAAAGCTGATTATCAGCCCATGAAAAAAAATAAAGCGCTGCAGGAATTGTTGATCTCTCTTTTCAGAAAATACGGCATGGCTGAGTATGCATATCAGTGGATTGGATTTGTTCCAAATGAAATTGCAGACAGTCAGGTTAAACAAGGAGATTATGTTTTTGAGGGTGGTTATGGAACGGGGTTATTTCACGGAAAATTATCTCATATGCTGCAAAGGGTTATATTGATTTATGCTATTGAACACGGTGAAATCAATATGACTTTTGAATACAACCAGTCTCGTCATACTCTGACAGTTAAGGATATTTTAGAGGGTCTGGTTTCTATCATCACGCAAAACGGTGTAAAGGCCTGGAATCTTGTTAAAGATTTGCGCACTTATCATTATATTGAATTTAGCGATCCGCATCGTTTGTTTAGCTCTCTGATGTATGAAGGACGAACTATAGGATGTAGCGCTTTGGCTGATTGCCTTACTGATAGTTTTTGTAGCGGCTTAATACGCTATTATCATGCCTGGAAGAAAAATACGTTCTTTAGTGATTTGGATATTTTAGCATTTATTAAACAACAGGATGATTTAACCCTGGAACGGTTTAGTCCGCTCCCGGAGTTAATTCAAGCAGAACTCATTGAAAAATCACATAAAAGGCAGGTTGAAATAAATGCTGTAACCTATTCAGAAGGCTATGGTCTTATTTGCAAAAACTATCAGCCTAATGAACGGTTTGTTCCGGATTCCTTTCATGGGTTATCGACGGGATAAGTATTGATTAAAAAATAATCAAAGCGCTTGTATTTGGATCGTATTTGTGGCAAAATTTATCACATTTAAACTCAAAGGAAATATTATTATGCCCAATTCCTATTACAATCAAAACTACACACCGAACTATTGTAACGATTTTCAGAGATTAGCAGACGAGGTGAAGGAGAAAAAGATCAGTGTAAACGGTAAACTGGTTTCAGTGGAAGGTCCGAATCGTGTTTTAGTGTTTTATGCTCATTTGTCTAAAATTGAGAAATTGATTGATGATGAAATCTTAAAATTAGAACGAGATGAATGTTCAATAATAGAAGCCAGAATATGCTTGCTTAAGGACATTAATATTATCAAAAACGAATACCTGCAAAAAGTAACAAGTCAGACTCGTCCTGACGAATTGAATCGCATTGCATTGAATTTCTGTTTGGATGTACAGAGCATACTGGATAAATTCACGCCTTACCAGGAGTCGGATTTGAGCTTAAAACCCTTTTTCAAAAATTTATTGTTGTGTTTGTTGGGAATTGGTCTTTATTCCATGGGGCATAAAATGGTAACAGGACGATATGCATTTTTTGATGAAAAAATGTTTAATTACAGCGATATGGACAGTAAGCTTCCCTCCCAGGCTCATAAAGTAGTTCGAGGAGCGAATCAGGCATTAGACTTACTTGATGCCAAAGACGGTGTCTGGAATCTGGTTATGAATGGTGAGACTCCATCTTTTGCACCCGCACTTTAAAGACATGGGTTCATCAAAAGGGCGAGAAGTTAATTTATCTTGTCCTTTTAACATTTGCCAAGTGTATGAACTGGTCTAATATCTAGTATATGCAATAAATAAAATCCTGATCCAGCTAAAATCAAGCCTCCAATAATATCAAGAAGATAATGCCAGCCTAAAAGCACGCAAGAAACAATTAATAAAGTATTTATAATAGCCAACACACAGCATGGGATAGCCCAATCTTTGAGTAAATAAACACAAAAAATCGCCCATACGGTATGAAATGACGGAAATGCGATTAATCCACCCTCGTTTGTTGTCGGGATAATGTGATGATGGATTTGATTGAATTTATACCCGGTAGCAATTTGCTCGGGTGAGAACAATGAGCTGGATAGAACACTTGCTGGTGCTGTAGTGGGAAAGAAATAATAAAATGTAAACCCAACAATCGCTGTTACAAGCAACAAGAAATAATATTCTCTCATAAGTTGAAATTTCCCGCTGACAATAATCACAAGAGGTATAATACTTAATTGATAATGAATGTTCTCATAAATCAGATTTAGAATGTATTTTAGCCACTGATATTGATTAGTCCACTCCATCATTGATACCAAATTAATATTAAGCCTGGATTCAAGCGCAACGATGTATTTATCTATAGGTGGGAAGGGGGTAAGCTGCACAGCGTTTGTGGCAAGCGCAATAAGACACATTATCAAATAAAAATAAATTAACTCTTTACCCCTGTCACTGATTGGTGAATTTTTACCAAAATATGTAATCAAGCCGACATAATTGATACCGAGAATAAGGGCAAGAAGGGGAGTGCCTTCCGGGAAAAAATTATTGCCAGGAAATTTAAAGAAAAAGGAGTTTACAAGCAAGGCACAAACAGATAGGCCAGCTATCAAAAATGCCAGCAAAATCACATAACGGGTTACAGTATTTTGCATGAGACAAAGTTATTCCGTTATGTTTAAGAGTTCTTTTTGTTTAATGGCATGAAAAATTTCTTCTCTATGCACGTTTATGGATCTTGGCGCCTCTACCCCAAACTTTATATTTCCGTGTTCCTGGGTTTTAAATGCGAGAATTTTCACAACTGTATCGCCAATGTTTATGATAAGGGGTTCTTCAAACTGAAGAGATATAATATCCATCAAAAAACCTCGTTATTTTATAATTAGTTAGGTAATAAATGTGGCTCTAATTGTTTGTTTTAATGATATGTGGACGGTACCCTAATTGGGGTATGTTTGTCACTAAAAATTAAACTGAAATTAAATAAATAATTGCATTTTTGGTATTATTGAGCCCAAGTGGTGTTAAAAAAAACACTAGCAGAACATTTGAGGCATTTTAAGCCTCGTTTTACTCTTTGTATGGCAGCGCAACAGGTCAACGCTTCTTGGTAATAACTAAGAATGCAGTTTTTACCTGGAATCAGCATCACAGGGTAAACGCATCTAAACGTATTATCTAAGACCAAGATTCCTGCGTTCTGCGCTTTATGCGCAGAATCCAGATCTTTGCCTGCACTAAGATCGCATGGATCCTGCGCATAAAGCGCAGGACGTAGGCAAAAGGGTGGAGATTTATGTTCATAATTTAGATGCGTTTGCCCTGATCAGCATCATTAGTGTTTGTAACTTGTGTTTAAACCGGTTACAATTGCACGTTTTTAAAACCTTGCCTTACTGCGTCACTTCCGAATCAGAAGGCTTTATCCACAAGGAGATACCATGAGACATTACGAAATTATGTTTCTTGTGCACCCCGATCAAAGCGAACAAGTACCAGCAATGGTTGAGCGCTATGAAGGGATCATAAGCAAGCACAATGGCCTTATTCATCGTAAAGAAGACTTAGGTCGACGCCAGTTAGCTTATCCTATCAATGATGTTCACAAAGCTCATTATATTTTGATGAACGTTGAGTGTAATCTTGAAGCACTGGAAGAAATTAAAAACGCATTTAAATTTAACGATGCTATTTTAAGAAATCTGATTACTGTTCAGAAGCAAGCGATTACCAGTGAATCCGTCTTGATGAAGAAAGAAAAAGAAACCAGAACCGCTTAAGAGGAGAACATTGATGTCAGCTTATTTCCGTAGAAAAAAAATGTGCCGCTTCAGTGCTGAAGGCGGTAATGAAATTGATTATAAAGATATTAATCTATTAAAAAATTACATCTCTGAAACAGGTAAAATAGTACCTAGCAGAATCACCGGCACTCAGACTCGTTTTCAAAGACAACTAGCCAAAGCAATCAAACATGCTCGTTTTATCGGTTTATTGCCTTACTGTGACGGCCATAGATAAAAAAATGATGCGTGCGGGCGATTTTATAACGAGACAATGTAAACTGGTGCTGGAAAGCAAACAGCAAGCGATTCTGTTTGCTGTTGTTTTATCCGTCTTGCCTTTTGTCTCCTGGCTTTCCGTAGCTTTGGTTGCTCTGGTTACGTTAAGAAAAGGAGCTAAGGCTGGATTCGAAGTGATGCTACCGGCGCTTGTAATTCATTCAGTACCACTATTGATGTTGGTTCCTGTTGATAGCGCATTGATCAATACTCTGATAACTTATATTCCCTGTTTTGCTGCTGCACTGGCGCTGCGTCAGGCTACCAGCTGGCAAGCAGCTTTCGGAATGTTTTTTATTCAGGCTTTTATTGGTTTTTTCTGCATTCAGCTGATGGTTCCTGATTTTGTTATTGGTCAATTTGAGCAATTCAAAAACCTTTTGGCGCAATTTCAGGAGTACAATCAACTGGTGAATAACAGCATGGACGGTATGAATGCGTTTGTTTTGGCTCAGTTATTTTTTGGCTTACAAATTTTAAGTGTGATTTGCTCTGCTGTAATCTCCTTGATATTTGCACGCTCGATTCAATCTAAATTGTTTATGCCCGAGGGATTTCATAAAGAAGTTCTTGAGTTTCGCAGTGGTCGTCTCGCATTTTTAAGCCTGATTGCCATATCTGTCGCATCATATTATGAAGTGGCCTGTGCGTTAAACTTACTCCCCCTCATTTTAGGTTATTTCCTTTTATCAGGTTTTTCCTTGGCATATTTTACTTTTGCGCGCAAACGACAGTTTAGGGTTGTACTATTATTGGCTTTGATAATACTACTTAAACCGGCTTTTGTTTTATTTGCCTATGTTGTTTTTGGCGCATTGGACAGTTTATTTAATTTTAGATTATATCTCCCGGCAAGGGTGAGAGAATCAACTTAAGGGGTTTTTAAGATGGAAGTAATCTTATTAGAAAAAGTTCGTAACCTGGGTAATCTGGGTGATAAGGTAAATGTAAGGTCAGGTTATGGTCGTAACTACCTGATTCCACAAAATAAAGCAGTTTTTGCTACAAGCAAAAGCATTGAGTTGTTTGAACAAAGACGTGCTGAGCTTGAGAAAAAAGCGCAACAAGCTTTGGCTTCTGCAGAACAACGTGCTGCTAAATTAAACGACATCACTCTAGTCATTAGTGCTATGGCGAGTGATGAGGGTAAACTTTACGGTTCAGTTGGCGTTAACGAAATCAAAGATGCTTTGGTTGAGAAAGCTGTTGAAATCAGTAAGCGTGAAATTGTTATGCCAGAAGGCCCACTACATTCTATTGGAAACTATGTAGTCGAAGTCCATGTCCATAGTGATGTAATCGCTAATCTGCAAGTTGAGATTATTCCCGCCAAGTAATTACACACAATTCGAATTAAAGTGCTGAATACTCTAGTGTTCAGCACTTTACCAAAAACTTGTAGCCTTGATGCAGCGCTAGCGAAATCAAGGTTTTATTATATGTTGCGCATTAAATTATTTTCTAATCCAACCCGTATTGTATTTTCAACATTATTTAAGAACAGAAAAAAAACAACCAGAAATTCGGCTAACTCGGTGCTTGAGCCTATGTGTGGATTTGGAGAGTAATTCCTTGATTTCGCTAACGCTGCATCAAGGCTACAAGTTTTTTGCTTACACATTAAAGATACAAGCCTTGATGCAGCGTAAGCGAAATCAAGGTTTTTTATACGTTGCGCCTTAAATTTTTCTCTAATCCAACCCATATTGTGTTTTCATCATTATTTAAAAAAAAGAAAAGAAGCATGATTTGATGCATGCATTGAAGCCAGAGGGGGAATTATTTGTATCAATCGATTCTTTAAAAATTGTTTCACCTAACAGGAGATCCTCCACCCTCGCTCGCTGCGCTCGGATTCAGGATGACGTGGAAAGTTACAAGTATTTTGGGATACGATTAGTCAACGCCCATAAGGTGTGACTTTATAGATAAATGTGTCTATAATTAGGTCATTAATCAGATGGAACAATAAAAATGCCCAAATCGACATTAAGTACTGAACTATTCATTAAGAAAATAGATGAACTGCAACACGTTATCTCAGCAATTTATAGAGAAAAAAATGTTATAAGTATTAATAATGTTGAAAAGCTTCATGCTCTGACGAATCAGTTTACTGAATTACTGTCCGAGTTTGATCTCTACACTTTGAATTCTAATCAGCAACGAGAATTAAAAAAAACGAGGGAAACTTATCCAAAAAATGATCGCAAAGCTTTAAACACCAAAATACGACTTATGGAAAATGAAAAAGCAAAAGCCAATCTAAAACATCAAGAAGCAGTTCAGGCTCTAAAAATCAAAGAAGAGTCTGCAAGAGAACAACTCGAATCCGCTGTTATAGACCTGCGTGATGCAGCACAAAATGTGCTCACAGCGAATACTACAACCTTTGGCGATCTGTTTAATCGTTATAAATTGCTCTCAGCAAAGCTAAGACAGATTATTGATTCTTTACCTGATGCTGAGCGTATTCAACATACGGCAGATATGACATCTATAGCCCAAAGAGTCAATCTCCACAAGGAACAGATTGATGCACAAGACAGACAGGCTCGAAATGTAATTGAACAAACGGTTAGGAAAACAGTACAAAAGATTTCGAGAATGACTGTGAATGATTTGCTGATTGGTATATTGGGAACTGCAAACAAGCAAGAACTCGCTGAGCTTACAAATCTGCCGTCAATGAAAACAATTACAGATAAAACTGATACAGGAATGCTTGTAGTGGCTGATCTTCCTGTGACTGATCAAACTCAATTAGTTCAAGTGATGATGCAGGCGTTGGCTAAGTCAAAATCTGATAAACCAGGAGTCCTGGGGCAACTGATCAAAGCAATGGAGAAGGATGTTACTGCTCTGATTAAAGGTGAAAAAACACACTTGTCCATTGTATATGATAATGGTGAAGGGAGTGTAGGTAGTTTCCATATAGAAATTGGTAAGTTTATTAACGCCACTCAGACTACCCTTGACACCCTTTTCTTTCAATTGTACAAACAAGACGTAGATGCAGATTCAGGTTTGGTTATGTCACTAACATCACCAACAGAAGTTGGGGCTCTATTGCAATTTAATGAATTTGATATGAATACTGTCTCAGCAACTCAAAGCCTTGAATACATGACTGGACTTGTCATTCAAAATGCTGCCGATCCAATGGTTCTCTCTCATATAATGAATAAACCAGTCAGATCCGAAGAAATGAGCTACTTGACGTCACACTCTACTGAACGTAGGGCGGGGCTAAAACCAGAAGAAGTTATGGGATTTATTGGCGCCATGGCAATTATGCTTGAAGCAGGTAAACAACTTTCGGTTCCATCATCCTCAAAACAACATGAAAAGCCCCTGGCACAAGCAATTACTGGCAGTACCATGGGGCAAATTAAGTACGTACAGACCAATGTAGAACCTAAAGTCTCATCTTCGCAAAAACAGCATGAGCAAATTCTATCACAAGCTCTTCCAGAACAAAAAATATCAGCAGACTCAGTATGTTCTGAATCAACGTTAGATCCAACCAATGATAAAGGCAAACAAGAGATAAATATTTTAGATGGATACCAAGACATTTGTTTAAAAAAGAAGAAGGAATTTGAAGACTTAATTAAAGAGTTTGTCAGAATTAATAATAGGTTAACTCTTCAAGCAGGTAAGAATTCATATCGATATGGACCTGTTTCTACTTTGGCTTCATCTGCATTAAACAATATAAACCGTGCGGGTTCTCAATTTTTTGCGACCCCAAATCAAGAAACATTTAATGCGTTTTATCAGGCATTCGAAAACAGTATAAACCCCCTTGACAAAGAGTTAAAAAAACACCGCAGCAATCCAATCTTCAGCGGTCTTGCGGCTGTTTTAAAGGGTTTAGCGGGTATTATTGCGGCATTACTTGTAGTCCCTGCATTAGCGGTTCAAGCTACGACAAAAAAGGGGTATGTTGGCACTTTTTTCTCAACGCCAGAAACAGTATCATCCAAGGCATTCAAGCCTGTGAAAGAAGGGTTGCAATCGCTAATTGAAGCTGCTGAAAAAAGTGTAAAAGGACCAAAATAATAAATGAATCAATTAAGGTCTGTTAACAATTCAGTGCTGCCAACGTGCCGTGGCTTGACCACGGCATCCAATAGCTCTCAATCATTGGCAAATTTCTTCATATAACTCGCACCATTCGGAATTAAGTTTTTCAATTAGATTTAATTTCCACTGTCTTGGCCAATTATTAAAACGTTTTTCACGGCGAGCTGCTTCAATATATAACTCATCCATTTCATAATAAACCAGCATGTGTAGGTTATATTTGGCTATGAAGCCGGGTATAAATTAATTTTTGCGCTCACAAGTACGCTTAATAAGGTCTGTCATAGCCCCTACATAAAGAGTGCTGTTAGTCAGAACCGTTATATTATGAGTTTGCTCCTCTTAATCAATCTATTAGATAGTTCATATTTTAATTAGACCATCTACTGGATGCCGTGGACAAGCCACGGCACGTAGGCAGAGGTGAATTGTCAACAGACCCTAGTAGTTAATGATTGGTTGGAATTATATATTTAAATCTACACAACCATCCTGTCATCCCGAACTCAAGCATAGCGAGAGTTTGGGACGTGCAAAACCGCAGGTCGGGCGTCTCGCCCGACATTTTCATTTTCTATCATAGTTTTGATGATCAGCAAGGCTTCCATTTTATGTTACAACCAAGACTGGGTTTTTGAACTTCTTCTAAAGGAGTATCTGCAAGAATACAGTCCAGAGCTTTGCGTATTGATTCTCCGGTAACGGGTATTGTGTTTCCTGGGCGTGAATCATCAAGCTGCCCTCGATAAGCCAAGGACAAATCCTTATCAAATACAAAAAAGTCCGGGGTGCATGCGGCATGATATGCTTTGGCTACTTCTTGCGTTTCGTCATAAAGATATGGAAAGGGGAATTCATGCGTACGTGCTGTTGTAATCATGTTTTCTGGCGAGTCATCAGGATAATGTTCTACATCATTTGAGTTAATTGCTAAAAAGCGAATTCCTTTGGGTAGATAATCGTAAGCCAATTGAGTTAGTTCGGCGTTGATGTGTTTTACATAAGGGCAATGATTACAAATAAACATGATTACAGACGCATTGTAGTCAGGTGAGTAGTCAAATTGAATAAAGTTCCCTGAGGTTACATCCAATAATTTAAAATGAGGTGCTTTAGTTCCTAAAGCAAGCATGGTTGATTCGGTTTTACTCATATCAAATTCCAAATTAGTAAAAAAATAGTTTATATAACGCCATAAAGGAAAACAGAGTATTGGTGATAGCCCAGATATAGGAGGCTGGTTGACCTTGATAGCCGTTGTAGTAAGCATAAATCGCAACAAATGAGCTGCCAGAAAAGAAAATCCATTGATTATTAAAGGCAAATCCAAATGCAAGAAGTGCAATGCCGGAAATTCCGATTAATAATAGAAAAAGCGTTTCTTTGCCCACCATTAAGTAAAAAATGAGCAGTTGGATGCACAAAAAAATAGGCAGAGCCGATTGAGTATTGGGGCCTATTCCTAATAAAATTGCCGAATGCCCCGCAACTAATATTAACTCCAAAGCAATAAAATAAGTCAGATTGAAATGAAACGCAGTTAACAGTAAAAACAGAGAGCCAATAATATAGTAAGGCTGTGGGTAATGATGATTGTTGCCATATAATAGAATCAGCGCTCCAATAATTCCTGAAACGATGTAGTGATAATCATAGCGAGAATTAGACACTTATCACCATTTCAAGTAGATACCCTTAGCCACAGAATCCTGGATGATTTCATTCTGGGCCTTGTTGGCGGAAATCCAGTAGTTACCCATATTGCTCAAGGCAAAACGAACTCTGGGATATTGGCACACTTCAAGCACATCACGACAATCAACGGTTATCGTATCTTCTTCTATGTGTTTATAACATTTAAAATTTAAGTTGCTCACATCAGAAGCAAAAGCTGCCCAGTTCAAAGGCTCAATGGTGGCTTGTAATGGGGGACTCATAAAGACATCACCGGTTTCATGACGTTCAAGCTCAATTTTTGCATCTGACCGATTTTGGATCAAATAATAAGATTGCTTACCTGTTTCGTTCAGAATCAAGAAATTATTTTGATAGCCAAAACCCGAAACCTCGCAACCTCTAGGAAAAATTGAAACAGCGTAAGCTGAATTAACGAATAATGCAGACAGCAAAAGTGTTTTATTAATGTAATTAAATGAACTCATAACGTCCTCTGAATACAAATTTTAGTCGCTATTTTAATCATAATCCCGGCAAAGTCTATGCCGGAATTTAAAAAAAAGCTCTATTAATCTTTATTTGCCGATATTTTTGCCTTAATCATGGGTGAATAAGTTCTGTAAAAACTTAAAAATAAATACATGGCAATATAACCCAGAGAGAGGCTTAGCCAAATGGTATTGGTATCAGGATAATATATAAGTAGACATGCCGAACTGACCCCATAAAGTCCTGAACATAAATGCATCAGTAATTTTAGTGTTTTGGAGTCGGTCAGGTAATCAAGCCGTGAAGGATAGACGTACTTGACTGGAACAAAAATAAGCACACAAAACAGCGATAAGAGCAGGGCATTTAGAGTCATGGATGTGTTAAATATGAACATATAAAACACGGCAATATTCCAGTAACACGGAAAACCTTTGAAAAAATGATCCGGTGTTTTGGCATCATCCTGACAAAACTGATAAGCCGATGTGATGGTAATGGCACCAATGATAATTGCTGAGTACTGTGGAGGCAACATGTCGGGCTTGACTAACAGGAAAAAACATGGCGTTACTACATAGTTGAGGTAGTCAACAATATTATCGAGTAAGGCGCCATCAATTTTGGGTAAGACAGTTTTAACATGAGACAAGCGAGCAAAAGTCCCATCAACGGCATCAATAAATACAGTTAGTGCCATTAACCATAATGCAAAAACATATTCTTGCTGGTAAATTTTAGCTAAAGTTAAAACCCCAATGAGTGCTCCGCTAGCAGTAAATAAATGCACCGCCCAAGCAGCAATGTATTGTAGAAGATTAAATGGTGGTTTTATCTTATTCATGGATTTTCCCGGAATTAATTAATCATAGTGCTTTTTCTCAAAAAATCTAAGAATGATGTCACAAAGACACAGCATGGAACTCATGTACTGAGAGTACACCAGAAGCACCATTAACTGAGCAGCAACGTATCCTAAATTAATTGAGATGTTACATTAAAATTAACATCATGATTTATAGTGCTGTTCTTTATACAAAAACAGCCTAGAATATAAAAATAGTACCAACAATCAAAAGTAAAGTGCAAGGAGAGTTGCTCACTTTAGTTAAAATTGTATGAGGTGGGTGATTTAAATTAACAGTATTTTTAAGTCAATCGGGTGACTTTATGAAAATTCAGACCATTAATCCTGCAACAGAGCAACTTTTAGCTGAATACGATTGCTTGGGTGAACAGGCAATAATTGCAAAACTTTTGGCTGGACATCAGGCCTATTCATCCTGGAAAAAAACTCCTTTTGATCTGCGACATAATCTAATGCTTCAATTAGCTGACTTATTGAGTCGGAATAAAGAAGATTTAGCACAAGTGATGTGCGAAGAGATGGGTAAGCCCATTACTGCAGGATACGCTGAAATTGATAAGTGTTCCTGGGTTTGTACTTATTATGCCAACCATGCAGAGTCTTTTCTTGCCCCACGATCTGTTGAAATAGATAAGGGTAGGGCTATGGTTTTTTACCGACCTTTAGGACTAGTTTTTGGTATTATGCCTTGGAATTTTCCATTTTGGCAGGTTTTTCGCTTTGCAGTTCCCACAATTATGGCGGGTAACGGCGCTTTGTTGAAGCATGCACCAATTTCCTGTGGCACCGGAAATCGCATAGAAGCTCTATTTCGTGAGGCGGGTTTTCCTGAGCATTTATTCCAGCATCTCATTGTGGATAACGAAGGCGCATCCGCTGTGATTAAAAGCACTTATGTTTCAGGCGTTACCCTTACCGGAAGTGAGCGTGCAGGCAGTTCGGTTGCCTCGCAGGCTGGTCATTGTCTAAAAAAATCGGTATTGGAATTAGGTGGTTCTGATCCCTATGTTATTTTGGCTGATGCTGACCTCGATCTTGCAGCGCATTGTATTGTGGCTTCAAGATTAAATAATTCGGGACAGGTCTGTATTGCTGCAAAGCGTATTATCGTCGTCAAGTCTATTGCTGAGGAATTAACTCAAAAGATCATGGAAGAGATTTCAACATATAAAATGGGTGATCCTATGAATCTTGAAACGCAGATTGGGCCGCTGGCTCGTAAAGATTTGCGAGATAATCTGCATAATCAAGTAGAAAAATCGATTAAACAAGGTGCTAAATTATTGCTAGGTGGTATAATTCCCGAAGGTATGGGATTTTATTATCCGCCAACAGTACTAAGTAATGTTAAACCTGGCATGAGTGCTTTTGATGAAGAATTATTTGGCCCGGTTCTATCCATTTGCGCTGTTGAAAATGAAGATGAAGCTATTTCCTTTGCCAACAGAAGTCAATACGGCTTGGGTGCTGCAGTATTTACCCGTAACCTGCACAAAGGTGAATGGATAGCGGCTAATGAAATTGAGGCTGGAGTTTGTTTTGTAAACAGCTTTGTGGCATCTGATCCACGATTACCTTTTGGTGGCATCAAGCAGTCAGGATACGGTAGAGAATTATCCCGTGAAGGAATTTTGGAGTTCGTTAATACGAAAACAGTGGCAATTAGCGATTCATAACGATGATTAAAAAAGAAAAAACTCTTTTTATTTCCATTGAATACCAAGAGATTAAGGGTTTTGAGAATAACCTGGAGGTTTTTAATTACCCGGTTTCAACTGCGGCAAATGGCCCAGGTGAGGTTAAAGGAAGCGAATGCACGCCAAGAGGATGGCATAAAGTGTATTCGGTTATCGGTGCAGAACATGAAATCAACAGTGTTTTTGTTGGACGAAAATGGACTGGGGAAATTTATTCAGAACAACTGGCGGCACAATTTCCCGGCAGGGACTGGATTTTAACACGGATAATCCAATTGGATGGTTTGGAGCCAGGACGAAATAAAGGCGAGAACGTGGATACCCTGGAACGGTTTATCTACATACACGGTACGCCTGATTCAACTCAGTTAGGCATACCCGGTTCTCACGGTTGCATCCGTTTAAGTAACACAGCAGTCATTTTGCTGGCTGAATGGGTTACAACGGATACTTTGGTATATATTCAATAAATTAAACAATAATTAATGCTGCAGAGCATATAAAAATCTGACGGGGTGAGCTAATGTCCTATAAATTTGAAGAAGGTAAAGACGTAATTATTGATGCTGTCGTAGAAAAAGTGAACCATTCTATGACCGGAGAGCAAGCCGGTTTTTGCGCCGAGTTTGCCAAGCAATTATATGGAACTGTAGCCCTGGAAGATCTTCGCGAATGGGATGTTGATGATCTTTATGGAGCGGTTGTTAACTTTTGGTCTTTGATTGTTGAGCGTTCGCCACAAGAAACCAAAATTAAAATTTATAATCCTGATTTTGAGCGCCACGGTTGGCAGACAACCCATACCGTTGTTGAAATTATTTGTGATGATATGCCTTTTATTGTTGATTCACTGCGTATGGTAATCAACAGAATGGGGCTTACCTCTCATCTGATTATTCACATGGGCGGTATTCGTGTGAAAAGAGACAGTACCAATCATGTGTGTGAGATTTTGCCCCGAAATGGTTCTGTTTCAGAAGATAAAAAGGTGATTCATGAAGCGCCTATTTTTATTGAAATTGATCGTCAGACAGACCCACTCATATTGGAAGAATTACACAAGAATTTTGAGCGCGTCCTTGAGGACAATCGAGCGGTCTTTGAAGATTGGGAAAAAATGAGAGCTGAGGTCAGAGAAGCAATTGCTGAGCTTGACCATGTTGCCAAATTGGTCGATCCTGATGAGCTTGAAGAAACAAAAGCCTTTTTGCACTGGATAGAAGATCATCACTTTACCTTTCTGGGAATTCGTGACTATGAAATAATCCAAAAAGGTAATGAAACTATTTTACAGGCTATCCCGGCAACCGGTTTGGGTGTTTTACGTGAATCGTTAAGTAAATCGTCCAAGCGCAGTATTTCTGCCATGAATCCTGAAGCCAGAGAATTAACTTTGTCTCCGAGAATATTGGTGATGTCGAAAACCAATACTTTAGCTAGTGTGCATCGTGACGCCTATACCGATTACATTGGCATCAAGCGTTTTAATGCAAAAGGACAAGTGATTGGTGAGCGAAGAATTATTGGTTTGTATACTTCTGCTGCCTATCATACCAACCCCAGGCATATTCCGTTTCTGCGTCATAAAGTGGCATTAATCATGGATAACTCCAAGTTAAATCCACGCAGTCACGCAGGTAAGGTCTTGTTAAATATACTTGAAACCCTACCCAGAGATGATTTGATTCAGGGATCAGAGGATGAACTTCTTGAAATTGCAATGGGTATTTTTTATATGCAAGACAGAAAACGGATTCGTCTGTTTGCCCGTAAGGACGTCTACAGACGTTTTATTTCTTGTTTGGTTTATGTACCTAAAGATCGATTTAACACCGAATTACGTCATGCCATGCAACACATTTTGGCAGAGAGTTTTAATGCAGAAGAAATTACCTTTTCTACATCATTCACTGAGTCGGTACTGGCTCGAATTCATTTTATAGTAAAAGTAAATCCTCAAGATTGCCCTGACTATGACCTGAAAGAAATTGAAAAGAGACTCATAGATGTAGGACGTTCCTGGACTGATGATTTGCAACACTACCTACAAGAAGCTTATGGCGAAGAGCAGGCTAATGCTCTGTTTAGTTTGTACAAAAATGCGTTTCCTATTTCGTACAGGGACAATTTTACCCCTCGCATTGCTGTTAATGACATTAAACACATAGAACTTCTTCGGCCCGAAAATCCTTTAGGTATTAATTTTTATCGACCTTTGGATGAATCAGAAAATAACTTCAGGTTAAAAGTGTATCAGCATGACAGTACTATAGCCCTGTCAGATGTATTGCCTATACTGGAAAATCTGGGATTGAGAGCCATTAGTGAGCGGCCTTATGTTCTTAAATTTGAACAGGGTAAAGTGACATGGATTAATGATTTTGCCATGCAATACAACAAGGTATTTGAATTTAATATCGATGAGATTAAGGAATTATTTCAGAATGCCTTTGCACACGTTTGGTTCGGTGATGCGGAAAATGACGGGTTTAACCAGTTGGTATTGGCAGCGGGACTGGATTGGCGTGAAGTAGCTATCCTGAGAACTTACGCAAAATACTTTAAACAAATTGGTTTCACATTCAGTCAAGAGTACATGGAAATGGCGCTGAATAATAATGTCACCATTGCAAAAAAATTGGTAAGGCTGTTTGAGACTCGTTGTAATCCCGTTGAAATGAGCAACAGAGAATCCCGATTTAATGATTTGACCGCTGAAATATTAAGTGACCTTGATAATGTCTCCAATCTGGATGAAGACAAGATTATTAGACAGTATGTTCAAGCAATAAATGCAACTCTTCGCACCAATTTTTATCAGCTTGATGAACATGGAAAGCCTAAAAGCTACATATCCATTAAACTCAACAGCAAGATGATTCCGGGTGTACCTAAACCGCATCCCATGTTTGAGATATTCGTCTATTCGCCACGATTTGAGGGTGTTCATTTGCGTTGCGGAAAAGTAGCACGCGGCGGATTGCGTTGGTCGGATCGTCGAGAAGATTTTCGTACCGAAATTTTGGGACTGATGAAAGCACAACAGGTTAAAAACTCCGTTATTGTGCCAAGTGGTGCAAAAGGTGGTTTTGTTCCCAAACATTTACCGGTTAATGGAACTCGTGAAGAAATTATGGCTGAGGGTATCAGCTGCTATCGGTTATTTATCAGGGGATTGCTGGACATCACCGATAACTATAAGGATGGCCAGATTGTCAAGCCGGAAAATGTTGTGTTTTACGATGAGGACGATCCTTATCTGGTCGTTGCAGCTGATAAAGGAACAGCAACCTTTTCAGATATTGCCAACTCCATTTCTTTAGAATACGGTTTTTGGCTGGGAGATGCTTTTGCCTCAGGTGGTTCCATTGGTTATGACCATAAAAAAATGGGAATCACCGCAAGAGGAGCTTGGGAGTCGGTTAAACGTCATTTCTATGAGCTTGATATTGATATTTTCAATAATGACTTCACTGTAGTTGGAATAGGCGATATGGCCGGAGATGTGTTTGGTAATGGTATGTTGTTATCAGAGCACATCAAACTCGTAGGTGCCTTTAACCACCTCCATATTTTCATCGATCCTAATCCTGATGCGGCTACCAGTTATCAAGAGCGAAAAAGATTATTTAACTTACCTCGTTCCAATTGGACGGATTATGATAAAAAGTTAATTTCTAAAGGTGGTGGTGTATTCAACCGAAGTGCAAAATCAATTCCGGTTAGTCCTGAAATGCAACAGGTTTTTGACATCAAGCAAACCGAAATTGAGCCCAATGAATTAATCAAAGCAATACTGAAAGCCAAAGTTGATTTGCTTTGGAGCGGTGGTATTGGCACTTATGTTAAATCAAGTCTTGAATCCAATGCCAGCGTGGGTGATAGGGCTAATGATTCTACCCGGGTTAATGCCAAATCTTTGCGTTGCAAAGTAGTCGGTGAGGGAGGAAATCTTGGGTTGACACAGTTAGCTCGAGTTGAATACGCTCTAAAAGGTGGAATGGTGTACACCGATTTCATCGACAATTCAGGTGGAGTAAACTGTTCTGATAAAGAAGTTAATATTAAAATTTTACTTAATACCATCGTTGCTTCTGGTGACTTAACGCCTAAGCAAAGAAATGAGCTTTTAAGTGAAATGACCGATGAAGTAGCCAAGCTGGTTCTTAGAGATAACTTTTTGCAAACTCGTGCTATTAGTTTGTCTGCGTCTCAGGAACTTCGCTCTTTAGAGTTGCAATCACGGTATATGAATGAGCTTGAAAGAACAGGTAAGCTGGATCGCAATCTTGAATTTTTACCCGATGATAAAGCTTTGATGGAACGAAAGCTGATGGGGCAAGGTTTGGGCAGACCAGGTATTGCTGTATTAATGTGTTACAGTAAGACCTTATTAAAAGAACAAATTCTTGCTTCGGATGTTCCAGAAGAAAGTTATATGAATCAAGTGCTTATCAATTCATTTCCTAAGCCTTTGCAAGAACGATTCAGTAAACAAATGCAGGATCATCCCTTGCGTCGAGAAATTATTGCTACACGTTTGAGCAATATCATCGTAAATGAGATGGGCTTTACTTATGTCTATCGTTTGCAAGATGAAACAGGAGCTTCTGTTGCGGCCATAGTCAGAGCTTATATGATAGCGAGAACGGTTCTTAATCTTGAGTCTATCTGGAAACAAATTGAAGAGTTGGGCACAAACATCAGCGCACAAAAGCAAATTGATATGATGATGCTTTATGTTAGGCTTTCCAGAAGAGTGACTCGATGGTTTTTACGAAATCAAAGAAGAACTTTAGACGTAAGTCATACCATTCAACTGTATTCCAAGGGCGTTGAAGAATTTAAAAAAGTAATGCCTGCGGTATTTGGGGAAGCAGAGCAAGTTCATTATAAGGAACATTATGATGAGTTCATTAGTGATGGAATACCTGCCTCTTTAGCCCACGAGCTTACAGTGACTCGAGGATTATTTGCGGCAACTGACATCATTGAACTGGCACATTTGAATAATATTGATATTAAACAAGTGGCCGAAATTTATTTTGGCCTCAGTGAGTTCCTTGATTTATCATGGATTAGAACTCAGGTGATTATTCATCCTACTGAAAATCATTGGGAGTCATTATCCAGAGAGGCATTGCGTGATGATTTAGATTGGCAGCAACGTCAACTTACTTC
The DNA here is from genome assembly GCF_001467535.1 of Legionella worsleiensis. Taxonomy (GTDB): domain Bacteria; phylum Pseudomonadota; class Gammaproteobacteria; order Legionellales; family Legionellaceae; genus Legionella; species Legionella worsleiensis. Next base: position 340,634 of record NZ_LNZC01000027.1, on the reverse strand, counting down.
AGGAATTATGAGTTTTGATACCAAAAATAAAAATCTTGGGGAGCGATTGGAATCTTGGGGTATGAAGCATGCAGATTTAATCGAGAGATGGCGTTTTATTCTAAACGATTTAAAATCCAGTACTGCTTTAAACTATACGATGTTCTTTGTGGCGATTAGGGAGCTGCTGGATCTTACTCAAACTGCGTTGCAGTCTTATTCTCAGTCAGATGAAGTTCATTAATTAATGGATATTCCATGCCCTGGTCGATAAGACTATGGCATGGGATTTTTAAATACAGTTGGTTGATATAACCAATAATTCAAGGAGTGATTAAGTGAAGCAAACAATTGATGCCGGGTATTCGTCTGTAACCAAATTTTTTCATTGGTTAATCGCTTTGCTGGTAATTGGTATGTTGTGTATGGGTTTTTTTCTGGAGGACATTCCAGAACAGTATCAGGGAACTGCATACATGCTGCATAAATCAACAGGCATTACTTTGTTATTTTTAATGCTTATGCGTGCTGTTTGGGTGGGTATTAGTGGAAAACCAGCGTTACCTTCTTCAATAAAACCGTGGGAAAAAAAGTTAGCTCGTTTCGTGCAGTATGGGTTTTATGTTCTTTTATTTATTATGCCTATGAGTGGCTGGATTATGTCAGTTGCAGCAGATCGAGTTCCTTCATATTTTGGTCTGTTCAAGATGCCTTTACCATGGATAACACCTGATACTTCTTTAGTTGAGTTGATGAAGGACTCACATGAGGTGATTGCCTGGATTCTGATATTATTCATTTGTTTGCACGTTCTGGGTGCTTTAAAACACCATTTCATAGATAAGAATAATATTCTTAGACGAATGTTGCCGGGTCAAAAATGATTGACTTGATTTGATAGTTAATAAAGTTGTTCTTGATGACTGGTTTATATAATTTAATCCTCAGATCTGATATTTAACTTGCCGTGTTGAGAAATACAACATGGCTTTTTATTATGTTTGAACACTCTTTTCACCGAAATAATTGAAATCAGGAGACTGGTGATAATGAACTACATACTTGCTATAGATCAGGGAACGAGTAGTACTCGTGCAATGATATATTCTCTGCAAGGAGTTTTGGTTGCAAGCAGTCAGTATGCATTGACTCAATATTATCCTCATCCAGGCTGGGTAGAACATGATCCTGAGGAAATATGGGAAAAAACCCTGAAAGCGATGAATGATGTGGTTACAAAAGTTGGTATTGATTGCATTATTTCATGTGGTATTACCAACCAAAGAGAGACAACGGTTATCTGGAATAAAAAAACAGGAACTTGCCTTACCCCTGCTATAGTTTGGCAAGACAGACGGACTGAGGATTATTGTAAGTCATTATCACTCTATTCTGATTTAATACAGGAAAAAACGGGTTTACTCCCCGATCCTTATTTTTCGGCAACTAAATTAAATTGGCTCCTGACCCATAATGAGGAGGCTAGGGAGCTGGCTAAACAAGGCCAACTGGCTTTTGGAACTATAGACAGTTTTTTGATTTGGCGAATGAACGATGGCGAAAAACATCTTACTGATGTAACTAATGCCTCAAGAACCATGTTATTTGATATTAAAAATCTGAAATGGGATAAGGCATTGCTGGATCTTTTTGATATTCCTGAATCTGTATTGCCTGAAGTTTGTTCTAGTGATGCTCATTTTGGCGTCATTAAGAAAAAGTGGTTAGGTGTTGAGATTCCAATTAACGGTGTAGCTGGTGATCAACAGGCTGCGTTAATTGGCCAAGGATGTTTTGCAGAGGGCATGGTCAAAGCAACTTTTGGAACAGGTGGTTTTTTAATGCTCAACACAGGAGTAAATCCGGTTCGTTCAGAGCATAAATTACTGACAACCATTGCCTACAAAATTAAAAATACTCTGGCTTATGGATTGGAAGGCAGCATTTATCATGCTGGTACTACTGTAAAATGGCTTAGGGATGAAATGAACTTGATTTCCAGTTCCAGTGAAACTGAAACACTGGCAGAGAGTCTTTCCGATAATGGCGGTGTGTATTTTGTCTCTTCATTTACCGGGCTTGGTGCTCCTCATTGGTTATCTACGAGTGGCGCCGTACTTTTTGGTGTATCTCGCGCTACAAACAGGGCTCATTTTGCACGAGCAGCTTTGGAGGGGGTATGTTATCAAACAAGGGACGTTTTGCGCTGTATGCGAGAAGATAGTGGTCTTGATTTGACTTTATTGCGAGTCGATGGAGGAATGGCTGTAAATCAATGGTTTTTACAATTTTTAGCTGATCAATGCCAGCTTACGGTGCAAAAACCCAAAGACATAGAAACCACTGCGAAAGGCGTTGCTATTCTGGCTGCCTTGGGATATGGCGTATTTGATTCCTTGGCATCAATTTACCAGCAATGGGATATTGAATGTGAGTTTAAACCGAAAAGAGACATTAAAGACGTAGAGGCAGATTTTGCAGGATGGAACAGAGCTTTGAGTTGTGTTAAACCAGCAGATCTGAGCTAATTAATTAGGCTTGAAGATGTATCCGTGGTATTAGGAGTCAACATACCCCGTATCATGAAGAACATGTACGGGATATGTTATTAACGATTAATCAACATTGCGATTTTTTTCGCCAGTGTACAGTTGACGTGGTCTGCCAATTCTTGATTTGTTGGCAACCATTTCCATCCAGTGGCTCATCCAGCCAACGGTACGAGCCAATGCAAAAATCACGGTGAACATGTTGGTTGGGATTCCAATCGCACTTAGAGTTAATCCAGAATAAAAATCTACGTTTGGATAGAGTTTTTTCTCGATGAAATAATCATCCTCAAGAGCAATACGTTCCAGTTCCATAGCGAGTTTAAAGAGTGGTTCGTCTTTAGCACCAACTGCTTCAAGAACATCGTAGCAGGTTTTACGCATTACTTTTGCGCGTGGGTCGTAGCTTTTGTACACTCTGTGTCCAAATCCCATGAGTCGGAACGGATCGTTCTTATCTTTAGCTCGCTTAATGTAGTGCTCAATACGGCTTACATCACCGATCTCTTTTAACATGTTCAGACATGCTTCGTTTGCACCACCATGAGCAGGCCCCCAAAGTGCACCAATTCCTGCTGATATACAGGCAAAGGGATTGGCTCCTGTTGAGCCGGCAAGACGTACAGTAGATGTAGAGGCATTTTGTTCATGGTCGGCATGAAGGATAAAAATAGTATCCATTGCTTTTACCAAAACAGGATCAGGCGTGGTGTTTTCAGAAGGAACACCAAACATCATATGCAAGAAGTTTTCAGCATACGACATCCTGTTTTGAGGATACATGTAGGGCATTCCGGTGGAATATTTATAACTCATTGCAGCCAGAGTCGGCATTTTTGCTACAAGACGAATAGCAGAAATAAAACGATCCTGGGCATTATTGAGGTCCATGGAATCGTGATAGAAAGCCGAAAGCGCCCCTACAATACCAACCATTATTGCCATGGGATGTGCATCCCTACGAAATCCGTTTAAGAATTGATACATTTGCTGATGAACCATAGTATGGTTATTGATTAAACTAACAAATGATTTTTTTTCTTCGGCGTTAGGTAATTCACCATTCAATAAAAGATAGCTAACATCCAGAAAATCTTTTTTCTCAGCCAATTGTTCAATTGGGTAGCCTCGATACAATAATATTCCTTGATCGCCATCAATATAAGTGATTTTTGATTCGCAGGAGGCAGTTGATAAAAAACCTTGATCGAAAGTAAAGACACCGCTAGAACCAAGCTGAGTAATGTCTATAACGTCATTACCCAAAGTTGGCGAGTAAATAGGTAGTTCAAGCGTGTCTTGACCTTCGATACTTAGTTTTGCTGTTTTTTGTGTCATTGTGTCTCCTGATTGATTTCATGCCTTATCAGCACTATTACTTTCGGTAGTGTGCGGAACTATATAAAAATGGGCACTTACAGTCAATTTAAACATCAATTTCATTCGTAAATGTCATGATTATTGCTTTAATAATAGTAATAAAACGGTTAAATTCAAATCATCTGACAGTCATAATTGATTATGGTTGAGATTGTTACAAATGACCAGCGAAACTCGATTTGCATCACACCAGCTGTGAGGGCATACCAGCCTAAATGGTTTTCACATCGCCTGATACGTGTCATTAAAGCATACTTACTTGCAAGAGATTTCTCGCTTCACTGGGAATGACGGTATTTTTTAATGGTATAGCTCTAATACGAAAGCTCAAGATGATTCAATTACACCTGTCTGTATGATATCCTCTTAAACTAATTTAAAAACTAATCATCGAATAAGGATACGTCCAAATCATGGTTTATTTAGCCAAAGAAGTCATACCCGTAAATATCGAAGACGAATTAAAACAATCCTACCTGGATTACGCCATGAGTGTAATCGTTGGCAGAGCATTGCCTGATGTACGAGATGGGTTGAAACCCGTGCATCGACGTGTTCTTTATGCGATGAGCGAATTAGGAAATGACTGGAATAAACCCTATAAAAAATCTGCTCGTGTGGTGGGGGACGTAATCGGTAAATACCATCCTCATGGCGATACCGCAGTATACGATACCATCGTTCGGATGGCTCAGCCTTTTTCTTTACGTTACCTTCTGGTTGATGGACAGGGTAACTTCGGCTCAGTGGATGGTGATGCTCCAGCGGCAATGCGTTATACCGAAGTACGTATGTCCAAGGTTGCTCACGCCTTATTGGCGGATTTGGACAAGGAAACGGTTGATTTTAGCCCCAACTATGATGAAACAGAATTTGCTCCGGTTGTTTTACCTTCGCGAATTCCTAATCTTCTGGTAAATGGTTCTTCAGGTATTGCGGTAGGAATGGCTACTAATATACCGCCACATAATTTAACCGAAGTAATCAATGCCTGTGTTGCCCTGGTCGATAATCCTGACACCAGCCTTGATGACATTATGGAAATTATTCCTGGCCCTGATTTCCCAACAGCGGCCATAATAAACGGTCGTGCGGGTATTATCCAGGGCTACCGAACAGGTAAGGGTAGAGTTATTATCCGTGCTCGAACCGAAATAGAAACGGATGAACATTCTGGTCGTCAAGCTATTATCATTCACGAGCTACCTTATCAGGTCAATAAAGCTCGATTGGTCGAACGAATTGCTGAATTGGTGCGTGATAAAAAAATCGAGGGTATTTCAGGCCTTAGAGACGAGTCAGATAAACAGGGAATGCGGGTAGTCATTGAATTAAAACGAAATGAAGTGGCTGATGTCATTTTAAATAATCTGTTCGCTCATACGCAAATGCAAAACGTGTTTGGTATTAACATGGTTGCATTGGTTGATGGTCAGCCTCGTACTTTAAATTTGAAGCAAATCCTTGAATATTTCATCAAACATCGTCGTGAAGTGGTTACTCGCCGTACAATATTCGAACTGAAAAAAGCCAGAAGCCGTGCTCACCTGTTAGAAGGTTTAGGTATCGCTTTAGCCAACATTGATGAAATGATTGCTTTAATCAAACAATCGCCAACACCTCAGGATGCTAAAGATGCTTTATTAGCAAAACTCTGGGAACCTGGTTTGGTTAAGGGAATGCTGGATAAGGCGGGATCTAATGCGTCCAGACCCGATGATTTAACCGACGAGTTTGGCTTGAGTGAGCAGGGATATAAACTTTCAGCTGCTCAGGCTCAGGCTATTCTTGAATTAAGATTGCATCGTTTGACAGCTCTTGAACAAGATAAAATTCTCAATGAATTTGAAGAGTTATTAAAAGTAATTAAAGAATTACTGGATATTCTTGCTTCGCCAGAACGCTTGATGCAGGTTATTCGTGAAGAATTAATCGATATCAAAACCCAATTCGGTGATGAACGCCGTACTGAAATAACCGCTTCTCAGGAAGATTTGACCATAGAAGACCTGATCACCGAAGAAGATGTAGTGGTTACCCTATCCCATCAAGGTTACGTTAAATATCAACCTATTTCGGCATATCAGGCTCAAAGACGTGGTGGAAAGGGTAAGTCAGCGACTCATGTCAAGGATGAGGATTTTGTTGCTCGACTGGTTATCGCAAGCACTCATGATACTCTGTTGTGTTTTTCTAATCACGGAAAGTTGTATTGGCTAAAAGCGTACCAGCTGCCTTTAGCTAGCCGTATTTCTCGAGGTCGTCCTATCATTAATATACTGCCTTTAGCAGAGGGTGAAGAAATTAACGCCATGCTTCCGGTAAGAGAATATACTGACGGTTCCTATGTCTTTATGGCAACACGAAAAGGAACAGTAAAAAAAGTGCCGCTTGACGCATTTAGTCGCCCCCGATCAAACGGTATTATTGCGGTAGATTTGGATGAAGACGACAGCCTGGTTGGTGTGGATATTACTGATGGTGAGCGAGATATTATGTTGTTCACAGATGCGGGAAAAGTGATACGTTTTCCTGAAAGTAAAGTGAGACCCATGGGTCGTACTGCCCGAGGCGTCAGAGGTATCAGGATTGAGGAAGGTCAAGAAGTTAAATCCCTCGTTGTCGTACATCCTAATGGCACTATATTGACTGCTACCGAAAATGGTTATGGTAAACGTACTAATATAGACGAGTATCGTGTTTCTGGCCGAGGCGGACAGGGTGTAATTTCAATTCAAGTAACTGAACGTAATGGAAAGGTTGTTCGTTCCATACAGGTTACCGATGGTGATGAAGCCATGCTGATTACCGATAAGGGCACATTAGTACGATTTAAGGTAAATGAGTTATCCATTATTGGTCGTAATACCCAAGGGGTCCGATTAATCAACGTGAGCGCTGGTGAGTCGGTTGTTGGTATGCAAAAAATTGAAGATTTGGGAGAAGAATCGGAAGAAGGCGATGAACTCCTGGAATCGTCAGCAGAACATGAAGAAAATAACGATGAACAACAGGATTTATAATTTTGGCGCAGGACCTGCCATGCTCCCTGAGCCTATCCTTAAAGCCGCTCAGGAAGAGTTTTTGGATTGGCATAATCTTGGTATGTCTGTTCTTGAGGTAGGCCATCGCACCCCTCATTTTATGGGTTTGCTGGAAAGAGCAGAACAGTCTCTTCGAGACTTGCTGCATATTCCTGCACATTATAAAGTTCTGTTTTTAGGTGGTGCGGCTCGTACACAGTTTGCCATGGTTCCCATGAATTTATTGCACCCAGGTGAACAAGGCGGTTATTTGGCAAGCGGTATCTGGTCGCATATGGCTTTTCAAGAGGCAAGTCTTTTAAAAAAGGCCTACTGTTGTTTTTCAGACGAATCAGCAGGTTTTAAATCAATACCTGATGCCAAGCTCTGGGAATTCAAAAGCAATACACAATACGTTTACTACACACCCAATGAAACAGTAAATGGAGTGCGCTTTCCCTATATTCCCAAGACTGGAGACATACCGCTTATTGCGGACATGACCTCGTGTTTGCTGAGCGAGCCCCTTGATATCAGTAAGTACGGTTTGATTTTTGCCGGAGCACAGAAAAATATTGCAAATGCAGGCTTAACCTTAGTGATTGTTCGTGAGGATTTGTTAGAGCGTGCACCGAACCCGGTCGTTCCTACCATGATGAATTACAAAGTGCAGGCGGACAATCATTCGCTCTACGCCACACCTCCAGTATTTAACTGTTATTTGGCGGCCAAGATGTTTGATTGGATTCGTGAGCAAGGTGGAGTCGAGGCATTGTTTCGTCTTAATTGCCTAAAAGCAGCCAAACTCTATCAATTTCTTGATGCTTCTGATTTTTATTCTACGACTGTAGACAAAGAGGTACGCTCATTAATGAATGTTTGTTTTTCACTGAAAAATCCCTCTCTGGAGTCACAATTCATCACATCGGCTGAACAACGTGGTCTGTGTGCATTAAAAGGCCATAGATATGTTGGTGGGCTTAGGGCAAGTTTGTACAATGCTATGCCAATGTCTGGCGTTGATGCGTTGCTTGATTTTATGACTGAATTTGCCAAGGAACATCGTTAGTGAAACAACAGCATTTTGTAAGTTATCCAGTTTCTTCGATAAGTGGTGAAATAGAGGTTCCTGGTGATAAGTCCATATCTCATCGTTCCATTATATTTGGCGCTATTGCTGAGGGAAATACCACTATTGATGGTTTTCTTGATGGTGAAGATTGTATGGCAACCATCAATGCATTTAAATCCATGGGTGTTTCAATTGAAGGTCCTCATCAAAAAAAAGTTACAGTTTTTGGGGTAGGTAAGTACGGCTTAAAAAAACCAAGTGAAATGATAGATTGCGGTAATTCAGGAACCAGTATGCGGTTGTTGGCTGGTTTGCTGGCTGCGCAAAGTTTTGATAGCGTTTTAACTGGTGATGAGAGTTTGTTAAAAAGACCTATGCTTCGTATCAGTAAGCCTTTAAGCCAAATGGGTGCCGTTATTGAGACGCTTGATGGTAAACCGCCCATCAGAATCAAAGGCGGCCAAAAATTAAAGGCCATAGATTATACCATGCCTGAGGCTAGTGCACAGGTTAAATCCTGCCTCTTGTTAGCTGGAATGTATGCAGAAGGCACCATGCGAATTACAGAAACAGGGTTAAGTCGTGATCATACTGAACGCATGTTAAAAACATGTTCTTATCCAATAACTACAGCAGAGAATATTCTTACTTTGAATTCACAAGGCGTTTTACGTGGAACTCATGTCAGGGTTCCGGGTGATATTTCCTCTGCTGCTTTTTTTATAGTTGCCGCTACGATTATTCCTGGCTCGGATATTGTGATTCGTAATGTGGGGATTAATCCTACTCGAACAGGAGTGATTCATATTTTAAAGGATATGGGTGCTGACATAAGCATTATAAATGAGCGGTGCTATGGTCAGGAGCCCGTTGCCGACTTGCACATCAAGTCTGCCAAGCTCAAAGGTATTTCCATTTCACAAGAGATGGTTCCACTCGCAATTGATGAGTTTCCTATACTTTTTATAGCAGCAGCCTGTGCTAATGGAGTTACCTCACTGCGAGGTGCCAGAGAGCTGCGTTTAAAAGAAAGTGACAGAATAGGCTCTATGGCCAAAGGTTTAGACCAATTAGGTATTAATGTACGTGTTTTTGATGACGGTATTGATATACATGGCGGTTTAATTCAAGGGGGGCAGGTTGACAGTTTTGGTGATCACCGTATCGCAATGTCTTTTGCTGTTGCAGGAACACGAGCTCTAAAGCCAGTGACAGTGCTTAATTGTGCCAATGTTGCCACATCATTTCCTGATTTTGTCACAACAGCCAACACCCTTGATTTTAGAATAGAGGACATAATAGATAATGCGTGAAAAAAATGTACCCGTGATTACCCTCGATGGGCCAAGTGGAACAGGTAAAGGTACCCTATGCCATTTGCTGGCAAAACATCTTCAGTGGAATATGCTCGATAGCGGAGCTATTTACCGTGTTCTTGCTTACGCCGCAAGAATTAAAGGAATCAGTTTTGATAATACAGCTGATTTGATTCATCTTGCAGTAACTCTGGATTTGCGCTTTGAATCTTCTGATGAGAATGAAACTCAAGTAATACTGGATAATCAAAATGTGTCTCAAGCTATTCGCAGCGAGCAATGCGGTCAGGATGCATCACAAATTGCTGTAATTCCTGAAATAAGAAACGCTTTGTTACAAAGGCAAAGAGATTTTGCGCAACAACCCGGTTTGGTAACTGATGGTCGAGATATGGGTACTATAGTCTTTCCACAAGCCTTTTTAAAAATATTTCTTTATGCAAATGAAGAAGAAAGAGCAAATAGGCGTTATTTACAGTTGAAAGAAAAAGGAATTAATGTTAGCCTCGCCCAGGTTGTTGAAGAACTGGTTAAACGTGATACAAGGGATACAGCACGGACTCATGCTCCGCTTAAACCAGCAGAGGATGCAGTTCAGATCGATACAACTGGCTTATCAATTGTACAAGTATTTAATAATGTAATACTATTATTGAATGATCGATTGAAAAGTTTATAAAGTTGTTTGTTGGGGGGAAGGTGAGGGGATCTCATTCTTCCATTTATTTACTAAAGAGTTTATTAACATGTCTGAAAGTTTCAAAGAACTATTTGAGCAAAGTATTATCGGCGCTCAATTTTATCCTGGTGCGATTATTACTGCCAAAGTAATTGGTATAGATGATGACTACGTCACATTAAATGCCGGATTAAAATCCGAAGGTATTGTTGCCGTAGAAGAATTTTATGACAAAGATGGCGCACTGGAAATTAGCCTGGGTGATACTGTCGAAGTGGCATTGGATTCAGTTGAAGATGGCCACGGCGAAACGCTGCTTTCAAGAGAAAAAGCAAAACGTCAGGAAGCCTGGCGCAAATTATCTAAATCCCATGAAAATAATGAAACAGTTACTGGTCTTATTTCTGGCAAAGTCAAAGGTGGCTTTACTGTTGAAATTGGAACCATACGTGCGTTTTTACCCGGTTCATTAGTCGATGTTCGACCTGTAAGAGATCCTTCTTACCTTGAAGGTAAAGAGCTTGAATTCAAAGTAATCAAGATGGATCTGAAACGTAACAACATCGTTGTTTCACGAAGAGCCGTTGTTGAAGAAGAAAGTAGTGCAGACAGACAGGCTCTGCTTGAGTCTCTGCATGATGGTCAAGAATTGCATGGTATTGTCAAAAATCTTACCGATTACGGTGCGTTCATTGATCTGGGCGGCATAGACGGTCTGTTGCATATCACTGACATTTCCTGGAAACGTGTTAAACATCCAAGTGAACTCTTATCTGTAGGTCAGGATGTTAAAGTTAAAGTATTGAGCTTTGATAGCGAAAGAAACCGTGTTTCTTTAGGTATGAAACAATTAGGCAATGATCCTTGGGTTGATTTGGTTGAGCGTTATCCTTTAACCAAGCGCTTACAAGGTAAAGTAACCAATATTACAGACTACGGTTGCTTTGTTGAAATCGAAGAGGGTGTAGAAGGTCTGGTACACATGTCTGAGATGGATTGGACTAACAAAAACGTTCATCCAAGTAAAGTAGTATCCATGGGTGACGTTGTTGACGTAATGGTTCTTGAAATTGATGAAGACAGACGCCGTATCTCTTTGGGTATGAAGCAGTGTGTTGGTAATCCATGGCAGCAATTTGCAGCATCTCATACTAAAGGCCAAAAGGTTAGTGGCAAGATCCGTTCAATCACTGATTTCGGTATCTTTATCGGCCTTGATGGTGAGATTGATGGTCTGGTTCATTTGTCTGACATTTCCTGGACTGTTCCTGGTGAAGAAGCCGTAAAACAGTTTAAGAAAGGCCAAGAGTTAGAAGCAGTAATACTGGCTATTGATCCAGAACGTGAGCGTATTTCTTTAGGCTTAAAGCAGCTTGAAGGGGATAACTTCACAAGCTTTGCTGATTCATTCACCAAAGGTGCAATTGTTAAAGGTACTGTAACTGCTGTAGATGCTAAATTAGTCACTGTTGCTTTAGCTGATGACATTACCGGTACTATTCGTGCCAGTGAACTATCAGATGAGCGAGTTGATGATGCAACTACTGTTGTTAAAGAAGGTGATGAAATTGAAGCCAAGATCATCAACGTTGACAGAAAAAATCGTTCAATAAGTCTTTCTGTAAAAGCTAAAGATGCTCATGATGAGGCAGAAGCTATTAAGAAATACTCAAGAACAGAAGGAACTTCAACAACTCTGGGTGATCTGTTAAAAGAAAAAATGGCAAGTAAAGAAGGCGAATAGTCTTAAATCAGCTGTTTTTTAAAAAGCGCAGTTTTTACTGCGCTTTTTTATTTCTTACATTTTTTACTTACCTTATGCATCCCTGTCTATTAAGAGGTTTTATTTTTACAAATAAACGAACCTCAGTTGAGGATAACCATCCTTCAAAAACTCGATACACTAAAAAAACCTGTCGTGCCTGCTCCGGCATGGGCTCGTATTCGTTCAGTAGTTTTTTGTCCGCTACGAAGATTAATTCCACTGACTTATGGTGTTTAATCGTGTTATTATGATGCAGTTTGAAGTTACAAGGATTTCTGCATGCGCATTTTAATGCTGGTTACTTATATTGTACTGATTATTATTGGTGTTAGTTTTGCTGCTTTAAATGCATCTTCGGTTGCTGTTAACTTTTACTTTAAAACGGTTTCTATGCCTATTTCTGTATTGATTACAGTAATGTTAGGTGTAGGAATATTCATTGGTTTCGTATTATTTTTAGCTAGGTATTGGCGTTTAAAAATGGAATGCCATAGAATAAAAAACCAATTAAAACTCACTGAAAAAGAAATTAAAAATTTACGTTCTATCCCTTTACAGGATCAACACTAATTCTTTTATTATCAGGAACTCGGTATGCAAAGAGGGAAATTAATAAATGATTAATTTATGGCCACTATTGTTGCCTGCTGCTGCCTGGTCAGGATGGTGGGTTGCGCATCGCAGTAATTCTGATAAAAAAATGGATTTATCCAATCGTTTGTCACGTGAATATGTCGTTGGATTGAATTATTTGTTGAACGAGCAATCTGATAAGGCTGTTGATATTTTTATAAAATTGCTGGAAGTTGATAGCGATACTGTTGAAACTCATTTGGCTTTAGGGAGTTTGTTTCGCCGAAGAGGGGAAGTAGATAGAGCGATACGAATTCATCAGAATTTAATAGCAAGACCTCAGTTGAGTATTTTACAAAGAAAAGAAGCATTAATGGCTCTAGGCCAGGATTATATGAGTGCAGGGGTTTTTGATAGGGCAGAACGTATATTTCTTGAGGTGGTTGAGTTAGGCGGCAGTAAGGAGACAGGAAGTTTGCAAGGGTTGTTGGCGATTTATCAACAAGAAAAAGCCTGGGAAAAAGCACTGGATGTAATAAAAAAACTGGAAATTTCAACTGGAAACAGCTTACACAACCAAGCTGCTCATTACTATTGTGAAATGGCCAATCAGGCTTTAAAAGTTAATGCGCCTGATAGGGCCGTATACTGTATAAAACAAGCTATGAATGTTGATTCACAATCTGTAAGAGCCAGTTTAATGAATGCCCATATAGAAATCAAAGAGGGGCGATACAAACAAGCCATCAGATCTTTGAAAAAAGTTCCTCTACAGGATGCTGAGTTTTTGACTGAAATTATTGAGCCCCTGGTTTTTTGTCATAAAGAACTGGACAGTATGGCAGAGTGTATCCATTATCTGGAACAAACTCTGGAAGACAATCCAAGGGCTTCAGTAATTTTTGTCATCGCAGAATATTTGCGACAAACAAAAAATATGGATACAGCGATTGATTTTGTCTCCGATAAATTAAGCAAACATCCTTCAATTCGAGGCTTGAATCGCTTAATTTACTGGCATCTTGAATCGGCTCATGGAAAAGTTCGTGAAAAACTGCAAATGCTTTATGATATTACAAGCAAGTTTTTAGACAATAAGCCCGTTTATCGTTGCGGACATTGCGGATTTGGTGGCAAACATTTGCATTGGCATTGTCCAAGTTGTAAACAATGGGGTAGAATGAAACCAATTCATGGTTTAGAGGGTGATTAGAACAGGTTTATTTTGTAGTTTTTAAATGGATTTGTTTGACTAGTCTGTTTTAAGCGTTTTTTTTAAATCAACTGTGAAAATATCATTAATTGGTTAAGATGAGGTTTTCTGGGTACCAATAACTTATTGGTAATAAACGATATTATTTAAAATGATGAGATTATAATGCAATTTATTGACTTAAAAAAACAATATACCTTGATCGAAAGCGACGTACTTAACCGTATTAAAAATGTGTTGGATCATGGTCAATACATTATGGGACCAGAAATTACCGAGTTTGAGAGTCAGCTGGCATCTTTTGTAGGGGTAAAACACGCTATTGTGAATTCAAGTGGTACAGATGCTCTCCTGATGGCCTTAATGGCATTAGACATCCAGCCTGGTGATGAGGTGATTACCAGTCCATTTAGTTTTTTTGCTACAGCTGAGGTAATAAGTCTTTGCCATGCAATACCCGTGTTTGTGGATATCGATCCTGTAACTTATAACCTTGATGCAACAAAACTGGAAGCGGCAATTACGCCAAAAACAAAAGCCATAATGCCTGTAAGTTTGTATGGACAATGCGCTGATTTTGATGAAATTAATGCGATTGCAAGTCATTACAACATTCCTGTTATTGAAGATGCGGCACAAAGTTTTGGTGCAACATACAAAAATAAATACTCCTGTGCTTTAAGTACCATTGGCTGTACCAGTTTTTTTCCATCAAAACCATTGGGGGGATATGGGGATTCAGGAGCCTGTTTTACCAATGATGATCTAATTGCAAAAAAACTCATAGAAATTAGAATACATGGGCAAAATGCACGCTATTGCCATAGTCGAGTTGGAATTAATGGGCGTATGGATACTATTCAGGCCGCTGTTTTGCTTGAAAAAATGAAAATTTTCCCTGATGAAATTATAATGCGCCAAAAGGTGGCAAAACGCTACAATGAACTGTTGCAGCCTTTTGTTAAAGTTCCTTTTATCAAAAACGATAATACCAGTGTTTATGCTCAATACACCATTGAAGTAGAAAATAGAGAAGAGTTTCAAAAATCAATGCATGAAGCAGGTATCCCAACAGCTGTTCATTATCCAGTAGCCATGCATCAACAAAAAGCATTGAGCTACTTGAATTATCGAGTGGGTGACTTCCCTCATGCCGAATCTGCAAGTAGCAGAGTCATCAGTTTGCCCATGCATCCCTATTTGATGGCTGAAGAACAAATGAAAGTAGTTGCAGCGGTAAAAAATGCCTTGCAGATCGAAGAAAGGGCCCTTGTATAAATGACTTCAAAATTAATTGTTGCGCTTGATTTTAATGAACAACCTAAAGCGCTAAACCTCGTTGACTCTCTAGATCCTTTAACCTGTGGATTAAAAGTAGGCAGCGAGATGTTTACTCTTTTTGGTGCTTCATTTGTCAAGCAATTGATTGCACGTCATTTCAAAGTCTTTTTGGATTTAAAGTTTCATGATATTCCTAATACCGTGGCGCATGCATGTAAAGCAGCCGCAGATATGGGGGTATGGATGATGAATGTTCATGCTTTGGGAGGTATGAACATGATGACTGCTGCCAGAGAGGCTTTAAATGATTACGGTAATGAACGCCCCATACTGATTGCTGTAACGGTTTTAACCAGTCATAAAGAAGCTGAGTTATGTGAGGTAGGGATAGATAATCCTCTGACTGATGAAGTACTCAAGTTGGCAGCACTTGCCAGGAATGCTGGTCTTGATGGCGTTGTCAGTTCTGCTCATGAGATAAGCTCCATAAAACGTCAGTGTGGCCTGGATTTTATAACCGTAACTCCGGGAATCAGATTGTCTCATGATAACCAGGATGATCAATCACGTATTATGACCCCCAAACAAGCCGTTGGTGAGGGAAGCAATTATCTTGTAATTGGAAGACCCATAACACAGGCGGAAAACCCCTCAGAAGTTATTAAAAAAGTCCTCATTGACATCTCATAGATCTTCTTGATAAAAAATAGATCACATGGTATCATTTACTAGTATAAATACAAGTGAATTCTGTGTGTTCTATTTTAATCCTTGAGAAGATATGATAATTGTTATGATGAATGCTGTTAAATCGTTACTAAAAACCAGCGTTGCTCCAGTTGTCTTAAACGGATTTCCAGACTTAAGGATGACGTGATGACTCCACAACATATAATAAGTCAGCTGCTGAAATCTGACATAAAATATCCTAAAAATTTAGATCTTTTAAAAAAAATAATCCTTACTGCGTATCTTGGCAGGTTAAGAATTAATGGCCTGGCACCGGACAAAAAAATAGTCTTGGGTAATTATCTTTTTGACAACGAACGGATAATTTTCGATTTCTCGCGACTTAGTGAAGAAAATAAAGAACGTTTTCATCAATGGTTGCTCATACCTCATCAAGCTAAGAAAGAACAAATTAATTTCAGTAGCGTGAATGTTAACGAATATAGAGGCTACACTGCAGAAGAGCGCTCCAGCTGGCGCAATACGCTCAGTAACTGGTTCAATAATAATCAATCAGATTATTGGAAAATAAATGATTTTGAATTTTCTTTGAATTATCAATTAACCGGGATTGAAATAACTCACGGTGAAAAGGGTATTTTAATTGGCTTTAATCAGTTTCTTGTTCCGCTAACAGGCGAAAAATACAAAGATCCCAATGATCTCCAGGAAGAGCCGCTTGGGAATACGAAACGGGTTATCATTACCAACCAGATAGTAGAACAACTGGTACAAGAGCAATTTATCAACATCAGGCCAGAAAAGATATGCAAGCAACCTCATCCTCAGGCCATAGATGTTTTAGAACCTCAGATGCGCTTTGAAGATATGAGTTCCTATAGAAAAACGCATAACCTGAATGCGCATGAAGCCTGGTATATGCGATTATGGAAATGGGTCAAACTCTTGTTTACCAAGGAACGCACGGTACGCACTCAAAAGTGTGTTCCCGATAATAATCTGTCTTTATTATATGAAACGAATACTATTAAAATTTTCCAGCGCTCGGCAACTAAAGAAATTATCGTTAGAGAAAAAAAGCCTGACATTGAAAATCTGGTTTTTTGCGGAGGAGGAGCGAAAATTTTTGCGCATATAGGCGTATGGAAAGCCTTAAACAGAGCAAATATTATTCCAAAGCGCTTTGCCGGGAGTTCAGCTGGGGCAATTATGGCCATGTTGTGCTATCTAGGTTACAAAGCAGATGAAATTGCTGATCTTTTTAGTCATTTAAAGCATGAGCATATAGTACGTTACGATATCGATTTTGAGGGATTATCCGATTCTGATTCGCTTAAAGCTGTATTGGATTTTGCCCTTGTTAATAAACTAAAAGAAATTGTCGCCAAGTATAACATTCCCTATCCTCAGGGCGTAATCACATTCAGAACATTAGATAATCTGCGAAAACAATATCCTGATTGTGGTTTGGGTGAGGAAATTACGGTTACAGCAACCAATAAAAAACAAGGAAAAACAACCTATTTTTCACTTGCCCGCACACCGGATATGGAGTTTACCAAATCTATAGAGGTTTCTGCAAAGTTACCAGTTGTATATAAAGCCGAGCTCATTGATGGTGAAGCACATAGCGATGGTGGGGTTTTAAATAACTTTCCAACGGATGTTTTTTCTGATGATCATTCAACGCTGCTTGAATCTGAATACGGTAATAACCTGAAATTACTTGCCGTTCAGTTTGATAATGGTACAGAGCGAGTTGCAATAGATAGAATTAAGCAAAAAGTGTACAGGGAAAATGTGGTTTTAAACCGAGTTTACAGTTTTTTAAGCGGGGTAAGCGATCCGGCCAGCGGATGGGTAAAGGATAGGCTTAAATTAAGACAATATGCACATCAGGCCATAGTTCCTAATGTTGATGATATCCCCATTTCGGGATTCAGTGTAACACCAGAAAATCAATTGAAAATGATTCAGAGAGGTTATGAAGCAACTCAAAACTATCTCAAGATTCGATATGGGGTTAAACCTGGTTCCAAGGTTAACAATCAGGAGTTGATGTATTCTTCATTTAGTTCGTTAGCTGACCTCTTGTCATATTGTTGCTATAGAGGTGATAAAAAATGGTTTGATTGCGTGAATAATCTCATCTCTGAATCTACATTGCCCAATCGAACAAGGCTGATGCGGCAATCCCTTGAGTTAAGAGCTTTATACTTCGGCTCCGGCACATTACAAGGCAAACCAGTTGCAGATAATCGCAGTGCAAACGGCGAGATGTCTTTGCGCATTGATAATGCTGATCACGCTGAAACAGGATCGCCAACCTTTTTTGGTAATGCCGTTTCTAAAAACACATTTATAGAGGCCAGAATCGGTCATCATGATATTTTTCATGCTCTATTTCCCGTTTTCGTTAATTTATCGAGCAAAATGGTGCTTTCAAAGGCCGATAAAGTAATTTTAGACAAGGCTCAGCATTCATTGGCTATACATAATCCTTTAGCTTGCCTTGAGCATTTTGAAAAAATTAAAGGTAAAACACACATAATTCTTCATCTTATTATTAATTTGATAAAAGACTTACAAGATGATCCACAACAAGGCGTAATTCAGGTTTTGCAGGAAATAAGTACCATTCCATATTATCCGGAGGCTCTCATGAAAACTGAATATTATGAGCAATGGGACTTATCCTTCCCTCAAACGTTAAGAGTATTCAAGTTACTCAAAAATAAGCAATATAATGAAGTTGGTTTATTACTGGATGATTTAAAGAATAAAGCTGAGCCCTTGCAAACCATTAAAAATGGTGTTTTTCACAACGATTTTAGTGATGGGAGTATAGAAGAGAAAGAAGGACCAAATTTAGGTTTGTAAGTTTTTCACAATGCAGGGTAGGGAATGACGTGTACGAAGATTTTAAGAATTAGATGCTGACTCTTCCTTGTTTTCAATATATACTCGTTTTTTTAATATAAAAAATCCAAATGTACAGTACTCTGAATCTTTATTATTTAAATCAACTGGGTATTACTCCCTGGATAAATAATGAAATCATAGCTCCTGTTACGTCTGATTCTGCTGAAATCAAACATCAGAACATTCCTTTAGTCATTATTATGAAACAGCCGCAACTAAGCAAAAAAGCAGAAATCCTGTTAAATAAAATGATTGCCTACCTTAACCTGGGTGATTCTGACGTATTCATTACAGAAAACCTGCAGCACAGTTCTTTTGTAAAAAATGACTCCCCAAAAGCAGTATTAAGCTTGGGTATAGAATCCAGTGCATTAGTTGATACAATGATGCTAAAATGTCCTTTTTTATTTGCTCCATCACCAGAACAATTAATTTCTAATCCATTGGAAAAGCGAGAGATTTTAAAAGTACTGAATTCCATCAAGTTATTAGTTAACTAGCTGATTTATCTTATGAAAATTAAGGGTTTTACTTTAATCGAGCTCTCTATTATTTTGATAGTGATGGTTGGATTAGCGTTAATCAGTTTTGGCACGTCAAGTCAACTGATCAGTAAAAATGAACAACAAACATTAACAGACCAAATTAAATCGATTATTCAATATGCCAAGATCCAGGCCATAAATCTTGGACATTCTGTTTCTCTTGCCCCCCTGGACGCTTCCTCAGGCTGGTCCAAAGGGATTGTTCTGACTCAATTTAATAAAAATACGACTAAGGAAGAAGTCCTGTACCAGTGGCAATGGAATTATCATTATTGGACTGTCGATTGGATAGGCGTTAATTCAACTCATAAAATAATTTTAGCTCCTGATACCGCTCACGGAATAAGCAATGGGACGTTTACTTTATCCAATATTCGTACCTCAGAAAAAATCAAGCTTATTGTCAACCGATTAGGCAGAGTACGAGTTGAACATCTCGATTGAAAGCGAAATGAAATCTCCAATAAATACCCTAGTGGCTGGGTCTGTAAAGGAATGTCCTCATTCTGAGCATAGTAAAAAGTGGTACGCTGTGATGTTTAATTTACCTTTTGCAAAATATGTCAAAATATTATCGAGTACCCCAGGGTAAACGCATCTATACGTATTATCTAAGACCAAGACGCCTACGTTCTGCGCTTTATGCGCAGAATCCAGATCTTTGCCTGTACTAAGATCGCATGGATCCTGCGTATAAAACGCAGGACGTAGGCAAAAGGGTGGAGATTTATGTTCATAATTTAGATGCGCTTGCCCTGTCGAGTACCCACAAGTTGATGTATCATGTACGCTTTGGCTGAGTTAAAGGGATTTTTAACATGATGGATGATGATGAAGTAGTTACTGATATCGATAGGTATGAGTTTGATGATGATGTGGTGCAAAAGGATAAACGCATCAAAATTAAAATAGTTAAAAAGGATGGAACAATTTTAAATGCCGTATTTTCATTTTATAAACTTAAAAAACTAAAATCATTATCTCTTTATCAAGAAGCAAATCAGGGAGAAGATGAAACGCTAGTCCATGATTGGCATATGAAAACAGCTCCAGGGATGATTATTAAATACGCCACAGACAAACAACTTGCCTTTGTATTTACTTCCAGCGGTTCCCTTGCAGAGAGTTTCAAATTATTTCATTATGCAACAAGTATTTTGGGCAATAAGAAACTGTTTAAAGAATATTCTTGTTATTTTGATGAAGTACGTTTTGTTGGTTGCCTTGCAGCGCATCATGTTACAGTAAAGATGTTACGAGATGAATATCATTTTAGCGAGAGTAGAATAGCGTTGCTTGTAAAATATGAACATAAATTCAATGTATTAATGCAACACGGAGCTACTTTGCAGCAAATAAAAAACATGAACCCTGATTTACTGGCAGAGACTGATTTATACGGCGTGTTAAAGCTTGTAACTTTAGATCAAATCATGGGGATAAACCATAATCCTCCACCAGCTCCCAAAGCACGATTTCGCTATTCAGAAAACTTGACAATGCAGGGTAAGGGAAAAACCCTGAACGGGAGATGTGAGATAGAATTTTCAAAGGATCATTACGATTTAAAGTATCATCATAAAAATAGCGCCAAAATATCAGCGCTAACTATTCGTTCTTATACTCCTGATGAAAAGGAGAAAAACTTACTTGACTGTGGGCTTCAAGGAAATACTCCTCAGCAATTAATTCATGATTGGTATCATCTTGATGATGATCGTTCAGAGCAAACAGATGGTGTCATAAAAAAAATATACAGCCCAGAACTTAATCTGGTAATAGCAAAAAAACTATCCAGTGATTTTCCTGTAAAAAAGGTGGAACATCAACTCAATAGTCCTTTAGGAATAAATCCTATTTATTATCAAGAGCTACGATTTGAGCATATTCTTCAAAAACACGGTTGTTCTTTGGCATCTTTTCGAAAAATGCCGGGTATGACCGTTATGAAGTTAAAAATCATGAGTGATCAATGTCAATTTTTTATTTTTTTGCTAAAAAATGGGATGGCGTTGACTGATTTTGCACGCATTGATGAGGACAGATTGCTGTTTGTTTTTAATGAAAGTTCTTCGGCCAAAAATGCACTACACTATGTAAAGCCTGCGGAACTTTTTGGTTTTGAATTAAAAAAAGTTCGCCCTTCATCTTCCGGTTTTTTTAGCCAGGCATTTTCAGAGGTTAATGAGTTTGAATGCAGTCATGCGGAGTCTTCTCATGCCGCATCGAGCGTTTCTGCCTGATCGCAGTTATTGAGACATGTATTAAAACCAGATAATTGAGCGTTGATTATGGAAATTACTTGTTCTTATTTCGTTATTTTTGTACCATTCAATGGATGAGTTCATTCGAATAAGTTTCTATGTACATCAATAATCAACCTCTATATACGGATTATTCCATAATGCCTTTGACGCTTAAAGAGTGGTTGGAATATGAAGAATCACTAACGGCCAAGCTTATTTCCTCCACGGGCTCAGCGCAATTGGAACTTCTTTTTCAGAACTGGATTTTGGCTGATTGGTGGACTAAATATGTCCTGCAAATTCACGATAGTTGGGTGTTTGTTAGAGAAATAGTGATGAAAAATAACGGTATTGAGTATTGGTATGCTCGAACGATTATTCCTCAACACTGTTATCATGCCAATGAAGCATTTTTTAACAGACTGAATAATGAATCAATCCGAAATTTAATCTTTGATGAGCCGCGTGTGCAAAGAATTAATCGGTATTGTTATCCTGTAAATTCCGAGTGCATTGAATATCAGTGGGTAAAAAAATATGTTCATTCAGTAAACGGTACTTTGTGGGTTCGATTAGCCGAATACAGTATAGAACAATCCCATAGTTTTTATTTGCTCGAAATTCTATTGCCCCCATTAGAGAATATTCCATGATAAATTGGAGCGCCTTCTACAGACTGACTCGTCTTGATAAACCGGTAGGAATTTTACTTTTGTGGTATCCCACCGCATGGGCTTTGTGGGTAGCTAATCACGGGATTCCGGAACTCAGGTTACTTGTTTTATTTTTTATGGGTACACTTTTAATGCGCTCAGCGGGATGTGTTATTAATGATATTGCAGACCGAAATGTTGATCGTCACGTTGCACGAACAAAACTACGTCCCTTAACTTCTGGTGAAGTAGGTCTCACCGAGGCGTTTCTTATCCTGGGGTTTTTGTTGTTTGCTTCTTTAATTGTATTAATTTATTTGCCTCATGACTGCTTTTACTTAGCTTTGATTTCATTAGTCATTACATTTTTGTATCCTTTTTGTAAACGATTTTTAAATACACCACAAATCATTCTGGGGTTAGCATTTTCCATGGGAATACCCATGGCGTATGTCGCATCTTACGTGCCAATGAATTGTGATTTAGTTATTTTGTTAATTATAAATTTTGCATGGATAGTTGCCTATGACACCATGTATGCAATGACAGACAAAGAGGATGATTTAAAAGTTGGGATTAAATCGACTGCCATCTATTTTGCTGATTATGATCGCTTGATCATAGGATTGTTGTTATTTTCTCTTCATTTGCTCTGGTTTTTTTGGGCTTATGCACGTGGAGTCAGTTATGGATTTTATGTGTTTTGGGGGATGGGCGCTGGAATACTGTTGTGGCAAATGAAGCTTATACATAACAGAAATCCACAAAATTGCTTTAAAGCTTTTTTAATGAGTAGTTATTATGGTGCAGTAATGTGGATGGCACTAAGCCTGGCCTTTTAAAGTAGCACATGCAGCAGGGTTTTGTTGCCTGGAACAAAACCCTTTAATCTTTTTAAAACACATCACTGCCGTTATCAGCAACTACACGTGTATGTCGGCCGTAAATAACAAGAATTTTTTGTTTGTTTTTTAGTTTTAAATCTTCAGATTGAACTACAGAAATAATCGAACCTGAGTTTAGTTTGATCACGTATTCAACTCCACGTGTCTGATTGAATCCCCCATCTATAAAACTTCCTTCAGCATTATTTTTGAATGATGTATTGGTGTTGTCGGTATTTTGACGGCGAAGATTGACCGCTCTTTTGGAGATTATTGTTCCCGGTATTACTTTCTTAATCTTACCGATTTCACTCGCATCATAATCACCTGGAGGCAGATCTTTAGCGCAGCTTGTTAATACAAGGCCAAATAGAATGACTAAAATGGATTTAAATACGTTGCTGGTTTTCATGGTAATTTAAACTCCAATCGTTATTGATAAAAATCAAGGTCATTCTAGCTGAGTTTACATTAAAAATTAACTTGTTTTTTATCTAAACTATTTTGAGGGGCGGCCAGAATTCTGAAGAAAAGGCCGGTTTAATACGCTATTTTAGTTCAGTTTGTATTCAACCCTCAATTTGTCTCTATCCATGCTCAACGGAAATACATCATATCTATTTATATGCCGACCATGATAGGGTATAGACATTTCGCATATTTTCAGTAACCTCAAGACCATCTTCGGTTAATTCATTGGGTTTAGATTTAACTTCGGCAACGGGAAGAGTTATGGCTGGTTTACTGGCAATCTTGGCTGAATTTGAGCAAGAAATTTTACGGGAACGAGTTAAAGCCGGTATTGCACATGCCTGAGACAATGGGTGAGCACGCTCGGTGTGGGACTAGTTTTATATCAGGCGAGTAAACCCCCAATCTTTTTATCTGACGCCTAAAATAGAAAAGACCTATGCAGCGCATCAATCAACCAAGACTTTAGCCAATGGAGAGTTGTTTATTGGTGTGAAAAAAAACTGTCGACAACAATGCAAACTCAATTAGGTTTTGCAGTCGCAGCAACTGGCAATGCCTCTCTTTCAGGTCAGATCTGGGATGACGCAGATCCACGGTTTGCTAATCATGGTTATTGTCACAAAATACAACACAGTCATATTACTGCGAAGTGTAAAATACAAATGGATAAAGGATATTGACTCATGCCATGGATAAGTGCTAGTCTGGGTTTTGGGTTTAATTATGTTCATTCTTTTCAGAACCCTCCGCTCATTTATGAAGCTATCGTTAACCCCAACTTTGCATCACACACTCAAACCGCATTTACCTATACGTTAAGTGCTGGTGTACAAAAAACGCTAAACAAACACTGGCAAGTGGAAGTTGGTTATGAATTTGCCGATTGGGGTAAAAGCCAACTTGGGCATGCAGCAGAACAAACGTTAAATAATGGCATAGGGCTTGATCACCTTGATACCAACGGTATTTTATTTAACTCACTTACTGCTCATAGGGATATGAAAATGAAATTAACACAATTCATACGTAAACTTAGTGTTGGATTAAGTGCCTTCTGCATTATCTCAACTGCATCCGCCGCTTATCCTTTATGGACTTTCACCCCAAATCCAAACTATCCGCCGAAAGTCTCGATAAATTCAAGCCAAACTGCTACTGTTGTATACTCAGTTCAAAACCAGTCCCGCAAATCAAAATGGTTGGTGATTCAGCCTATCACTGGAGTTGGACAATCATTTCCTTGTCGGTTGACTCCCTACGGTCAGCCTGGTAGCAGTTGCTCGTTAATACTTGCGGTTACTGGCAATCAGTTACTAAAAGAAGGTGTGCATACAGGTCCTATTTTATGTGAAGCCAATTCAAATGGAACTCCTAATCCTAATCAATGTTACAGACCAAGTGCCCCTGATAATTTAAATATTACTTTAACGAACCCTACTGTTGGAGTGACAATTACTGTTAACCCATTTATTTTACTGATTGCTGAAAATTCAACAAAAACCGTAACAGTCACCAATGAGGCAAGTTCCTCAGCTTCGGCAAATAACGTGATTGCGACTATCCCCAGCGGGAGCGGCATTAGTATTCAAAGTACAACCTGTGGAAGCAGCCTTTCAATTGGTGCAAACTGTACGATTACATTTGCTTCGACAGCTCAAGAAGGTCCGACTATAATTCCAGTTAAAGGTAACAATACCAATACGGCTAATGTATATGCTGCTGTAACAGATCAACCACTGATTAGCATTACTGGACCTGTACAGCAAAGCCGAATTGTCTCGACTGACGGGGTGACTACATTGAACTTAGAGGTTACTAACGATTCAGACAGTATTTTCAATGCTAATAATATTACTGTCAGTGATAAAGTCTCCTGCCCAAATTTGTCTGTAGACGCTTCAAATTGTACCAGCATAGCACCAGGAGCAAACTGTCAGTTGGCACTTACTACAACAACACCATATGCGCCTTGTACCATTACTATTAGTGGCAGCAATACAGGTAATAGTCCAACGACATTGATTTCTTTTTCGCATCTCGGTGGGTTGGTGTTCCAGAAAAGTGGGGCTAATGGCAAGGTCGTGATTGATGCTGGATCTGAGTTTACCAGTGAATGGACTTTTCCCAGCAAAGCTGACATTCCTGGTGCAATGAGCGATGATGATGGCGTTAGTAACACCAATGCCATTGTCGTTAATTCAGCTTGTACAAATCAAACGACTAATTGTGCTGCTTACCGTTGCAGAGCTATCAGCGCAGATTGGTATTTGCCGGCAAAAAATGAGCTTCAAGCCGTAATTTTCGCTCTGTGCCCCGGGTCCTCCTATCCTTGTGCCTTCGGTGCATTCAGTTC
The DNA here is from genome assembly GCF_001467535.1 of Legionella worsleiensis. Lineage (GTDB taxonomy): Bacteria > Pseudomonadota > Gammaproteobacteria > Legionellales > Legionellaceae > Legionella > Legionella worsleiensis. The sequence continues at coordinate 315,037 of NZ_LNZC01000027.1, read as the reverse complement.
TACATCTTACTGGAGTTCAACACAATGGTTTGCAGCTACTAATGCTTATAGTGTAGATATTCCGAGTGGTAATTTCGGTCCTTCAGATAAGAATGGATCCAAACCGGTTCGTTGTATTCGAGATTTTTAAAGGGGATAGAAATTCAGTCGCTGTGCTCTTCAGCCTTCCAAAGGATCCAGCGATTGAATCAAAAACAAAAAAAACGATTCTTTTCGTCAGGATCCCGGTCGACCCTCATTTTGTATTGATGTGGCCTGAAATAAGTTACGTGTTTTGTAATAACTCGTCGAGTAGAGAGCTGGCGCCAATGCGAAACCAGTTGCTATTTATTGGCTTATTCAGCATCAACTCTGCAAGGTAAGCAAAGTTTAACGCCTGTTGTGTTTTTTTCACTCCACCAGAGATTTTTATGCCGCAATCATTTCCTTGAGATTCTTTAAGTGCACTCAAAATGGTAAAAACAGCCGGGAGCGTTGCTCCTTGAGCTATTTTACCCGTTGAGGTTTTAATAAAATTTGCACCCATTGCTATCAGTTCTTTGCTGACATTATAAATAGATTCCAAGTCAGGAAATGCGCCTGTTTCCAAAATAATTTTTATGATTATCCCTTTTTTTTGACACGCCTTAATAATCGCATCACATTGATTTAAAGCGAGTTTTCTGTTACCCGTTAAATAATCATTGTAAGGTAGAACAAAATCAATTTCCTCAGCCCCCAGTGTAACTGCATGATTTACCTCAGCAAGAGAAGCAGACAAATCGTCAGTACCGTGTGGGAAATTAATTACTGTTGCTAAATGAGTCGAGCTTGGCAAAATAAATGTGGATAATTGATTAGGTAAAACGCAAACGGCAGCTACTTGATGAGCTATAGCTCGGTCTTGCAGTAAATTTAGGGACTCTTGTGTGGCATCAATCTCTAACAGAGTTAAATCCAGACAATGAATGAGTTGATCCTTAGTTACAGCTCCTGATGCCTGCGAGGTCAGGAGCTCTTCTAGCATGTCGTTTAATTGTTTTTCCAAAAACATTATAAGCCCATAATGTAATGTTTTAAGAGGGTATTAAGTTTTACGGCAGCATTAGAAGCCATTTCAACCACAGCCTGATGATTGTGGCTTGTGGTGGCAAGACCGGTGGCGTAATTGGTTATCATCGCAATAACCGCTACTTTCATGCCACAATGATTGGCAACGAGTACCTCAGGAACGGTAGACATTCCCACCGCATCAGCGCCTAATATTTTAAACGCCCTTATTTCTGCGGCAGTTTCATAGTGAGGACCCAACACCGAAATATAAACTCCTTGATTCAAAGCAATCGCATGATCTTGGGCTGTCTTTAACAATCCTTTTTGCATGTCTATGTCGTACGCATTATCCAGAGGATAAAACCTTGGGCCAAATTCTTCATCATTAGGGCCTATCAGTGGGTTGCTGGGTTGCAGATTGATATGATCGGTAATTAACATCAATTCACCAGGGCCTACTTCTTCTCTTAGTGAACCAGAGGCGTTAGTAGCAATAAAATGGCTGCATCCTAATAATTTCAGAGTGCGGACGTATGTTTTCACTGTTTCGTAGTGTTCTATACCTTCGTAAGTATGTGCTCGTCCCTGGAGACACGCAACGGGAACCCCACCGCAATAGCCTAATATTAATTTACCACCATGGCCTTGAACGGTTGTATTTGGAAAACCAGGAATATCCTGGTAGTCAATCACTATGGCATCATCAAGCTCTTCGGCAAACTGACCTAATCCTGATCCCAGAATGATTCCTATGGTGGGTTTGAATTCAGGTGCTAATCGTTGAATGCAATCTGAGGCTAAATAAGGAAGTTTTTTGTTCATTACTGATTGTGTCATTCTATTGTCCAATTAAGGTTTAATATCAAAAGCTAAGGGTATTAATTCGTTGATCGTCATCTCACAAAGTATTGAGTCTTTATTGCATAAATAAATCATGGTGTCAGGCGTAGAAAATTCATGGATTCTTTGTCTGCATGCACCGCATGGTGGACACAATAAATTATCAGAAGACAGGATGACTACTTTTTTAATCAGACGATCTCCTGCGGTTATCATATTACAAATGGCGGATCCTTCAGCACAAATGGTTAATCCATAAGAGCCGTTTTCTACATTAACGCCAGTGTACAATTTATCATCAATCGTACAAATACAGCATCCTACGTGGTATTTTGAGTAGGGCGCATAAGCGTTTTTTAGTGATTCATGAGCATCATGAATCATTTGTGAAACTAAATTATCCATAGTCACTCTCTGTATTGGGCTGCAGAATATACTAAATTATCGGCTTGGTGTACACGATTGAAGGGTTAAACCCGCTGTATTTATTTCATCGTTTTTTACCATGACGAGTGGAGGCTTTTGTAATAACTGACTGTAGACTGGTTGATCTAATTTTATTTTTTGCTGTGGGGATGCGAATTCTAAAGAGGTGTGCATTAGATTATAGCTTGATTTGGATGTTGGTGTTTTTTTATGTTCTCCAAAGAAACTATTGAGCAAACATTCACAGGATAATAATCCAAGCCCCGCAATAATCAGTGCCGAAATAATGAATACGGGCATAGTAATTGATGGGAGAAAAAAAAGCAGCGTAGCACTTAAAGCAGAAGTACACGCTATACCCGACATTGTTAATGCATAAGATAAGTCGGCCTGTTGATTGCTGTAGGAAAAATTTAAATCATCATCAGAAGGGTGTTTTAATTTGTTGTATTCTCCAACGGACCACAGGACATTACAGGAAAAAATCAGCCAGGTTGATGGCACAATGAGGGCTGGAAGAAAAAGCGCTAATATACCGATAAATGAAGCGATAATACCCAGAGTCGCTGCATATAAAAATTGTTCTTTAAATTGAGCAAAGCCATACCATTCCCTTTTGTCTGGGGTATTACTGCCTTGGTAATGACTGGAAACAAACCATAGTGTATATGCAATGAAATAGCAGCTAAGAGCGAGAATGTTATGAATGATGGGCGTCAGAACAAAGGGCAGGTACTGGCTTTTAGCAATCAAAAAACCAATCAAAAAGAAACAACTGCTTGCTGTATTTATTTTCCTCGCTAGAGTCACAGCTACTTTCCAAGTATGCACTATTTCAGATTATCATACTGTTGTATGGAGGATAAAGCCAGTTTCATGTTGCGTTTAACGATTCATATCACTTTGAAATTAATGAATTATTTATTTAAAGGCAAAACAATCCGTACAGTTAACCCACTGTCTTGATTGTTTTTTGCGGTGATTGTTCCTTGATGCAGAGCTACAGCCCGAGCTGCTATTGCCAGTCCCAATCCAAAACCTCCTGTTTTTTTTGTTCTGGAGGCATCCACGCGGTAAAAGGGATTAAATATTGTTTCGAGTTGTTCATCGGGAACACCAGGCCCATTGTCCTTGATTTCTATACAAATAGCATCCCGTTCTTCGGTAAAATGTGTTGAAATAGCAACTAATCCATTCGGTGGTGAGTAATGGGATGCATTGCGCACTATGTTTTCTATGGCTCTATGAATCAAGCGTTTGTCTATCAACAGTTCACAAGGGGCGGTATGTGTTACAGATACGTGAATAGATTCTCTTTCAAATTCATAATTTGCATCTTTTATAATATCACCTAATAGTTCATCTAAATTGACTTTAGTGACGTCCAGATCGGTTGTTGATTTATCTAATCGAGCAAAATCGAGAATTTCGCCAATTAATTGATTTAATCGGTAACTTTCAATTTCCATACGATTAAACTCTTGATCGGCTAGATGATTGGTTTTCTTTTTTCCAAGTTCAAGGGCAATATTTAACCGCGCCAGAGGGGATCTTAATTCGTGAGAAATATCTTGCAGCAAACGCTCTTTAGATGTGATTAACGCTTCTAATTGCTCAGCCATTCTGTCGAATTCATTACTGAGTTCAGCGATTTCATCTTTATTATGCCCTCTAAAATGCCCGACTCGAGTATTTAGTTTTCCAGTAGCAATGGATTTGGCGGCCATGCCCAATGATCGGAGTGGTTGCGTCAAATAAAGCGAGAGCAAATAACATATAAGACCACTGATTACTGTTGCCAGAGTCAGGCGAATCGTGAGACCAGCCCATGGGATTTGGACGAAATAAGAAATGGGTTTTTCGCTGACCGCTGCAAGTCTGTAGTATTTACCAGAAGTGGATAAAATTTCATGGCTTACAATTAATTTTCCCGATTTAAAAATACCATCGCTGGGAAGTCTATCGTCGATCAGATTTTTGGATACCTGCTTCACATTTTCTGGTGGAGCATGTGTTCCTATAATATCTCCGGTGTTGGATAATAGAAAAATAGACATATGACGAGACAGACCAATCTGATTTAACCATTTTAATAAGGCAGATTGTTGGCCCGATTCAAATGTTGCAACAGCCGCATTAGCGTAACTGTCCATAAACATTTCTTCTCGTGCAGGCTGTGAGGATTTCTGGGCTATCTGACTGGTAACCCAGGCGGTGGTGAAAATAATCAATACCGTAGCTAACCAAAACGAAATGAATATTTTCCAGTACAGACTACGCATTAAACATGTATCCAAAACCTCGCACTGTTTTGAGTATGGGTTCCCCTTGCGGGTTATCACCCAGTTTATTTCTTAAATTGCTGATGTGTACATCGATACTGCGGTCATAGGCTGTGTATTTACGTCCCAATGCGTATTCGGTCAGTTCTTCTTTAGAAAATGCTTGTCCGGGAGATTTGATTAACATTTCCAGTATATTAAATTCTGCATTGGTTAATTCAAGATAATTCCCGGCCATGGTCACGTGACGCTTGGAGCAATCAACGACAATATTATGTTGTTCTATAACGGGCTTTGGTGTTGGAATTTTTTGAGTTCGTCTTAATATGGCTCTTAGACGAGCGACCAGTTCTCGAGGATTACACGGTTTGGGTAAATAATCATCAGCACCAATTTCCAATCCTACAATACGGTCTATGTCATCGCCTCGTGCTGTGAGCATAAGAACGGGCGTTTCAAGATGTTCTCTAACTGCTTTTAATACTTCAAATCCATTGAGTTTAGGAAGCATTACATCAAGGATTATTGCATCAAATACCTGATTGAGCGCTTTTTTTACACCATTTTCACCATCATGCACACAAACTACATTAAATCCTTCAGGTTCCAGGTATTGCGTTAACAGATCGGTCAGCTCTGTATCATCATCGATTATGAGAATAGTGCTATTCATTGCTTATCCTTTAACAGGTTTGTGAGTATTCTCTAAAGTCCGTTTATCAATGCATTCCAGAAGTTTGATTCTTCTGGCATCTGAATTAATTATTTTAAATTCAAAGTCATCTATGTTAATCACTTCACCACGAGTAGGCAAATAACCAAAATTATTCATGACGATACCGCCAATGGTGTCATAAGTTTCATCGCTAAAATGAGCGTGAAGCTGCTCATTGAACTCCTCTATAGGCGTATGGGCTTTGATAATGTAGCACTGATCATCATGTGCTTTGATGTACGCATCTTCGTCTATATCAAACTCATCTTCAATATCACCAATAATTTGCTCAATAATGTCTTCAATAGTAACAAATCCTGATATTTCACCATATTCATCAACGACAATAGCCATGTGATTACGGTTACTCCGAAATTCACTAAGCAGACTGTCAAGCCTTCTACTCTCTGGAACAAAGGTTACATGGCGACAAATATCAAGCAGATCAAAGGTTTCATTGTGTTCCATTTGATATCTTAATAAATCTTTCGCATGCAAAATACCGACTACTTCATTAATATTTTCGCCGGTAACTGGAAATCGTGAATGGCCTGTTTGTGTGACTACCTTGATGATCTCTGCGTAATCATCGTCCTGATTAATAGAGACCATTTGATTTTTGGGTAACATAATATCTCGTACCCGCATTTTCGAAAATAAAATAGCACCCTCTATCATGGCAAGAGTTTCAGAATTAATCAGAGACCTAATCTGTGCATCCCTCAACAAACTCACTAGTTCTTCCTGATTTTGTGGCTCACCGTGTATAAAGTGTTTCAATCGAGTAAACCACGAACCGCTCTCTTCCTCTTTACTCAAGATTGTTTTCCTCAAAGTGATAAGGATTTCTATATCCTAATTCAGCCAATAATTTAATCTCAAGATCTTGCATCACTCGTGCATCATCATCTTCAATATGATCATAGCCTAATAAATGCAGGACACCGTGAATGATGATCAAGGCCCAATGTTCATGAAGTGACTTTTGCATTTGTTTGCTTTCTTCCAATAGCACTTCAGGGCAAATAATCACATCACCCAGTAATGGGCACTCTAATTTAATGGTATCGGGTAAACTACAAGGAAAAGCAAGAACATTGGTAGTTTTATTCTGTTTTCTGTAGGTATTATTCAGGTAAATCATTTCTTCTGCATCAACTAAACGGACGGTTAGTTCCGCATCATTACACTGATCTCTTAAGGCCAGACCAGCCAGTTTAATCAACTCATCTTCTGATACTGGAGGTTGCTGGTTTGTCGCATTTTGTACATCAACATGATAGGTCATTGTATTTTTCCAGAATGCTCGAGATCATAACAATCAATGATTTGAGAAACTAAAGGATGACGAACAACCTCTTTGCTGGTAAATGTGTTAATGCTAATCTCTGGAATTTTTTTAAACAGCTTGATTGCATGAGCAAGGCCTGATTCTGTACCTTTGGGCAAATCAACCTGAGTTATATCGCCAGTGATGACTGTTTTGGAACCAAATCCCATACGAGTTAAAAACATCTTCATCTGCATTACTGTTGTGTTTTGCGCTTCATCCAGGATAATAAAGGACTCATTAAGGGTGCGACCCCTCATAAAAGCTAAGGGTAAAACTTCAATAATATCGCTTTGAATTAATTTTTGGGTTTCTTTGAAACCTATCATTTCATAAAGCGCATCGTAAATTGGCCTTAAGTAGGGGAGTACTTTTTCTACCAAATCTCCGGGTAAGAATCCTAACTTTTCGCCAGCTTCTACTGCAGGTCGAACAAAAATAAGTCTTTGTACCTCACCTTTTTCAAAACATTCAATGGCCTTGGAGACTGCAAGGTAAGTTTTACCAGTACCTGCAGGCCCTACCGCAAAAGTGATGTCGCATTGATCTATGGAGTCAAGAAATGCGGCCTGTTTGTTGTTACGTGCCGAAATTGATTTACGAGATAACTTGATATGGTGAGTCATTGCTGATTGATAATCCTCATTAATTAAACTACGAAGTGTTATGATGTTGATGGGTTTTTTACTTAAGGAATAGAGTGATGTTAAAACATGCTTCAATTCTGCAAAATCAGCATTAGACTGGCTGCAAATTTGCAAAGACTGCTGTTTTAATTTAATGGTTACTTTAAAATGCTCTTCTAAAAATCGAATATTACAGTGCAAAACACCGCACAGGTTTGCCAGTTCCTGACTATTTAGTGAAGGTAATTTTACAATGTCACAATTGTATGAACTGCTCAAAGTGTGTGTTTTAAGTAACTAACCATATGTTAAGAATAGTGCAAAAAGGTCTTGTTCTGCAAGTAATTCACCGATTTTCAGGCCAAACGTATGAAAATGGGCAGTATAAAACAGAAATCATTTACTTCTTTTGATGACGTGGGGAGTTACCATTAAAAAAAGATTTTTGCCTTGTTTTGGGGTTTTTCGTTTATCCTGATGGTATAATTCGGCTTTTGAACGCTGTTAATTCTTCTTTATGATAGATCTTCATTGTCACAGTCATTTTTCTGATGGAGCATTAAGCCCTGCTGAATTAGTGCTTAAGGCTCAGCAACAGCACATTAAATGCCTTTCTCTAACCGATCACGATACAGTCGCAGGATATGCATCTTTAAATGAGGCAGCACAAAATACGGGTATTCAAATAATCAATGGCATTGAATTCAGTACTCGGTGGAAAAAATACGACATCCACATTTTGGGTTATCAAATTGCTCATACAGCAGAATTAAACGAACTGATCACCAGGCAAAATCTTAGCCGCATACAGCGTGCTGAGCAAATTGGTGATTTGCTTCGTTTGTTTGGCGTTGAGAATGCCTATGAAAAAGCATGTCAAATTGCAGGACATGAACGAGTTGGACGTCCTCATTTTGCTCAAATTCTAATAAACGAGGGTAAAACGCGAGATATGAAAACTGCTTTCAAACAGTTTCTGGGGCGAGGTAAAGCTGCTTATGTTCCTACGCCATGGATCAGTATTCAAGAGGCGGTAGATGGCATTAATCACGCAGGAGGACAAGCAGTCATAGCTCATCCTCTCAAATATGGATTGACGCGCTCAAAATTGCATGAGTTAATCAATATATTCAAGGATTCTGGTGGAAAGGGTCTTGAGGTGGTTTCAGGCGAAATGAATGTTTCTCAGATTAAAGAAATGGCTGCCGCATGTTTACGTTTTGATTTGTTGGCATCTTCTGGTTCTGATTTTCATAGCGATTCATTGTCGAGAACAAATCTTGGACGCCAGCAACAACTACCAGTAAACTGTAAACCTATATGGCACGAATGGAACATTGAACAGGGGACTTTATGAGTCAGTTTTATGCATTACATCCTGATAACCCACAGGCTCGCTTGGTAAGAAAAGCGGTTTCCATCATTGAAGATGGCGGTTTAATAGTCTATCCAACGGATTCAGGCTATGCTTTGGGCTGCAGCTTGGGTAATAAGTCGGCGTTGGAGCGAATAAGACGCTTGAGGCAGTTGGATAAAAATCACAACATGACGCTTGTTTGTCGTGATCTGTCGCAATTGGGCACTTATGCTAAAGTATCCAATTCCATTTTTAGACTTTTAAAGGCTTTTACGCCGGGTTCCTATACATTTATTCTCAATGCAACCCACGAGGTTCCTCGATTGATGCTTCATCCCAAACGAAGAACTCTTGGCCTTAGAGTCCCGGACAATACCATTACCTTGTCCTTGCTTGAGAGTTTGGAAGCCCCATTAATGAGCACCACGTTGATTTTGCCCGGAGCGCAGGCTCCTTTAAGTGAACCGGAAGCCATTAAAGATCTTTTGGGCAACCAGACTGATTTGATAATTGATGGTGGAAATTGTGGTCACGAACCAACAACTGTTGTTGATTTAACCGGCGATTATCCGGTAATTCTTAGAGAAGGAAAGGGTGATCCTGAGCCTTTCAGATAAATCGTTTTCTGTAAAAGCAGGGTGTTTTACTGCATGTGGTGTGAGTCAATTTTAGATTAAATCAGTTTTGATGGTAATTTTTTTTAAACAAAGAGGATTTTGATGTCAGCATTATTTACTTCCAATAAACGAGTCGTTTCTGGAATGCGTGTCAGTGGAAGATTGCATCTTGGGCATTATCATGGTGTGTTAAAAAACTGGATTAAATTACAACATCAATACGATTGTTTCTTCTTTGCTGCTGATTGGCATGGTTTGACTACCCAATACGAGCAAACCGATTTTATGAAAAAACACTTATGGGATATGATCATTGATTGGCTTGCCTGTGGAGTCAATCCTGGTTTATCAAAAATATTTGTGCAATCCTGGGTGCCGGAGCATGCAGAACTTCATCTGCTTTTGTCTATGATAACGCCTCTTGGTTGGTTAGAACGTGTCCCTAGTTTTAAAGACCAACAGGAAAAATTAAAAGAAAAAGATCTTTCTACCTACGGATTTTTAGGTTATCCCTTATTGCAGAGTGCTGATGTTTTATTGTACCACGCCGATTATGTTCCTGTTGGTGAGGATCAAGTAGCCCATATTGAGTTAACACGCGAAATTGCCCGTCGTTTTAATCACATTTTTGGTAAAGAGCCTAATTTTGAAGAGTTGGCTCATGAAGCGATTAAGAAAATGGGTAAAAAAAATAGCAAAATATACACTGAATTACGCCGCCAATTTCAGGAAAATGGAATACATGATGCAATAAAAACTGCGCAGGCTCTTTTGGAAGATCAATCCAATTTGTCTATAGGCGATAAAGAGCGCCTTTTGGGTTATCTGGAAGGAAGTGGGAAAATAATCTTACCCGAACCACAACCTTTACTGACCGAAATATCAAAAATGCCAGGAACCGATGGCCAAAAAATGTCAAAATCCTATCATAACACCATTATGTTACGAGAGGAGCCTGCTCAAGTAGAAAAGAAAGTGTTGACCATGCCTACAGATCCTGCACGAGTCAAGCGCACTGATCCAGGCGACCCCGACAAATGCCCCGTTTGGCAGTTTCATAAAATATATTCAAAAGAGGATGTAAAAAACTGGGTGCAAGCGGGATGTAAAACTGCAGGTATTGGCTGTATTGATTGTAAACGGCCTGTAATTGATGCCATCAATCAGGAGCTTCAGCCAATACAAGAGGCTATCGCTGATTACGAATCTGATTTGGGTTCAGTCAAACGAATTGTAACCGAGGGAAGTGAAGCTGCTCGAGAAGAAGCAGTGAAAAACCTGAATTCGGTCAGAGAAGTGATGGGGCTGGACTATTAATGAGCCTGGAGTTATCAAGTAAACCTGAAATAAAAGCCATAGTAGGTGGGGTAGAGCTCACTCAGGTTCCTGATGACTTATTTATTCCTCCAGACGCTTTGGAAGTATTGCTGGATTCGTTTAGCGGACCATTGGATTTACTGTTGTATCTTATTCGTAAACAAAATATTGATATATTGGACATTCCCATGGTGAGTATTACCCGACAGTATCTGCAATACATCCAACTCATGGAATGCAGGCGCCTTGAATTGGCTGCTGATTATTTACTTATGGCTGCTATGTTGGCAGAAATAAAATCCAGGCTCTTACTGCCTGTGTCCACTAATTCCGATGATGAGGAAGAAGAAGACCCACGCATGACTTTAGTTAGAAAATTGCAGGCTTACGAGCAAATCAAGGAAGCGGCGCAGTTGCTTGATGCTCTTCCTCGCAAAGATAGGGATAATTTTATAGTACATGTCATCCCGGATGAAATTGAAACCATCAAGGTTTATCCCGACGTCTCACTTGCTGATTTGATTGATGCCATGAAAGGTTTGCTTTTGCGAGAAGAACACATGTCGCACCACCAGATAGCACGTGAAACGATGTCTGTTCGGGAGAGAATGAGTATCGTGTTGCATAAATTACAGGAACATAAGGTTTTAGAATTGACCCACTTATTTTCCCCTGAAGAAGGGCGCATGGGATTAGTTGTTTCTTTATTGGCTATTCTTGAGCTAGCCAGGCAATCACTGATCGTCATTACTCAAAATCAGCCTTTTTCCCCCATCCATCTGCAGGCGGCTTAAGATGGAAGTAAATGAACTTAAAAATGTCATTGAAGCACTGTTGTTGAGTAGCCAGGAAGCTATGACTCCCGAGCAGTTGCAAGAAGTATTTGATGAGTGGCAAAGACCTGAGCTTTCTCAGATAAAGGACGTGATTACTTTGTTGCAAACCGATTATGCAACTCGTTCGTTTGAATTAATTCAAGTGGCTTCTGGGTATCAAATACAAACCAAATCGTTATACAGCAACTGGGTTGCACGGTTACAGATTGAAAAACCATCTAAATACTCTCGTGCCTTACTTGAAACTTTGGCAATAATTGCTTATAAGCAACCAGTAACTCGAGCAGATATAGAAGAAATTCGTGGTGTGGCAGTCAATAGCCATATTATGAAAACGTTGATGGAGAGGGAATGGATTCGCATTGCAGGTTATAAGGATGTTGCAGGGAAGCCGGCTGTATATACTACAACCAAAGAATTTTTAAATTATTTTAATTTATCTTATTTGCATGAGCTTCCAACTTTACCTGAAGTTATGGAAACAATGACTTTGCACAATGCAAACCAATCTAATGAAGAGTGTAATACTGAATGAGCAATGAACGGTTACAAAAAATATTAAGTCAGGCTGGACTTGGGTCGCGCAGGGAAATGGAGCGCTGGATAGAAAATGGCTGGGTTCAGGTTAATGGTCAGTCTGTCAAGTTAGGTGATTCAGCCGGACCTCTTGATAAAATAACGGTTAAAGGAAAACTGATTCCCAATCCACTAAAGATCAAACAAAATACGCGAATATTGCTATACCACAAGCCTGTTGGTGAAATCTCCAGCCGGCATGATCCTAAATTTGATAAAACCGTATTTGATAATTTACCTCATTTGCGTCAGGGACGTTGGGTTCAGGTCGGCCGGTTGGATCTCAATACATCAGGATTATTGATTTTTACCAATGATGGCGAATTAGCTAATAAGCTCATGCATCCCAAATACGGCTTGGAGCGAGAGTATGCCGTGAGAGTACATGGGCAAGTTAGTCCTGAGGCATTGGCTAATTTACAAAAAGGCGTTACTCTGGACGATGGGATGGCTCAGTTTACCAAAATTGAATTTCGTGGTGGTGAGGGTACTAACAGCTGGTATCATGTCACTTTAAACGAAGGGAGAAACAGAGAAGTCAGAAGACTTTGGGAATCACAGGGACTGGAAGTAAGCCGCTTGATTCGTATTCGCTATGGAATGCTTTCCATGCCCCGATTTCTTACCCGAGGGCAGACCTATGAATTAACACCGAAACAAGTGACTGAATTTATAGCCTCCTTGCCCAGTGAGTGATTAAGGGTGCTCTGATAGTAATCAGCAGAGTTCAGCCATGTCGTTAAAGATTGTCTTGATGCGCACTTAATTGATTAAATCGGGAGCTTAATTGGTTTCGCTTACTCTTACGAATTGTAATTCTGATGGTGAAGATAGTCAGGTTGCGATTAATCTTGATACGAGAATGTGCCTCTTTTCTGATAATCGAGAAATGATGCTTGCGGATTTTTTTAAGTGTTCCGATTTCAGTCATCCTCTTTTATCAGAGCCTTTTACTCCCTCAAGAGATTCTGTTTATCATTATGAATACAGTTGTGTTGAAGAGTTATTTTATTCTGCTATTTTTGTCTACAAAACGTTGCTTCACACAGAGCATCCTCATTTATGTGTTTTTAAAATAAATCCATCCGTGAATTATGCGCAGCAAAAAATCCCTGATACCCTGAATATTTCAATAAATGAGGAGCATTCTGCAACTGAGTCTATTACAATTCCACAGTTAAATAGAATGATCAGTGCCTTTCTTAAAGCCCCTTTTAATTATTCAGACGACTTAATTATTGATGATACCTTTACAATGGTCGATCTTCCCTCATTAGTAAACGGTGATGCGCTTTATTTTCTTCACGATTCTTTTGATGCATTTTTTAAAAATCCAGCAGATCTTTCCCGCTTGGAATTACGTTATATTAGCCCCGTGGTAGGATTTGGTGTGTTTTGTAAACAACCAATAAAACAAGATGACTTTATTGGCATTTATGCTGGAGTAAAACACGTTCGATTACCGACTTTTTTAAGTTATGCATTCAAACCTGATGATGACTGTCTGAACATGATTCTTGACGCACGGTATTATGGAAATATCACTCGGTTTATTAATCATGCTCCAAATCCTGATGCAAACGCATCGTCACGATCATCTGTACACCTTTTTGCAAATTCAAAGCACTGGATTCACACGGTAAACGGAATATCCTTTATTGTGTGTAAGGCAACACGGGATATTATACCTGGTGAGCAACTCCTTGTAGATTATGGGCCTTTGTACTTTCATAAATCAGCACCAGTGACATTCAAAAAATACAGAAAAAACAGGTATTGTTATGGAACCATGGCCATAAAAAAAAGAATGCATCTGCGAGTAATGGCTGAAAATGGTGTTTTAAAAGCGCAAAGGTATCTGCAACTGAGAATGATGCTGATCATCCTGGTGATAAGTGTGCTGATGGGTGGCTTGCATCTGATGTCTCCCTAATCTCTTTATTCCTGCTTGAAGATTAAAAAACTTATATTTCTTCGTTAAGAGGCGTATATTTTTCAAGCCAATCCGTAAGAAAGCGCTCGGTTTCTTCAATCACCTTAACTGCTTGGCTATAAAGTTGAGCGAATAACTGATCCTCACCTGATTTTCGATAACGCTCAACATATTGGCAGGCAAATTTCATACGTGTTGTACCAAGATACATAGCACCACTCTTGATTTTATGAGCAATGCGTTCAACTAAAGAGTAATCCTGTTCTTGAAAAGCCGTTTTGATATGTTCCAAATCTTCAGGTATTTGTTTTAACGCCATTAAAGTAACTAACTCGAGTAAAATGGATTCGTTACCGCAATTTTTAATGGCTTGTTCTTTATCGAATAAAGGAAACTGATTTAACTCGAATAACTCGTTATCACTGTTCGGTAAATCCCGTCTCGCTTTGTTGAATTGCTGCATGGGTTATCTATTATTCAGGGTAATTCCTTTGATTATATCCTGAACTGAATGTTTTGTGCGTAATAATGCAATAATTTAACGCATTTTTCTTTTCTGAATAAAATTAGATGATAGTTCCAGATTAAATAAAAAACAAACCATGTTTAATGCTCATGCTTTAGGAACAGTCGAGTTGGTAGGTATTTAGGCGGAGCAGCTTAATAAAAGCCACCCTAACTTCGGTGGCTTAAACGTTTGATTTGCGATTAGCGCATTAATTTTAAGTACAGTCAGTTTCCAAAAGACCGCTTACTACGTTTTTCTCGCTATTGCTCCAATGAATCATTGCCTGGCCGGATTTTTCAGTAGGTCTGAATGATGCGGGATTAACACGTTCTAAAAATTCTGGATTAGCAAACAAGGCAACAGCAATACGATGTTTTAATAATCTGTATTGACCGTTTGAGTAAATTAAAGAAATTGCTCCATCTTCTGTAATGCTTGCACCTACTACAATTCCCGAACTATAACCGTTCCTCTCGGCTAGTTGAACATTATAAGGACTGGCGTATTGGGTGCTTGTTTTAAAATCTATTTTAAGCTGTTTCATGCCGTACGGTGTTGGCCATGGAACATGATTTAACCCTTCTTGTGTACTTAGCAATCCTGATGTATTGAAGCTCAACGTTCCCATATCTCGCTCTACGTCATCAATAAAGACACGAATTTGCCAGGAATTTGCGGTAATTCTGGCTGATTTAATGGTTAATACATGGCTACTGGATAAAGAATCATAGATCGTTAAGGAGTGTCTGTACTCATCAGTATCCGTAAGCAATGCGGGGAAATTAATTATAAAATGAATTTTACTGGTTGCTTTGGCCGGTAGATTTTTTGTTGGGATTTTTAATTTTTGGAGTTGGTTCGTATCTGGTTTTTTTGTTATTGCCAGCAAATAATTGTTATCATTGATGCGAAAATAGTTGTTTTTGTCCAAGTACATTTGACCTACACGAGTAAACAGCAGTTCTCCCTTTTTTTTATTAGGAGATACAACAAAATAGCCTCCATTCGATAAGGCAAGATCGAAGGGGTTATTTGTGATTGATATAGGGCATTGATAAAAAATAACCGGTTCTGAAGTTAAGTTAAAAAGAGTGCTCGCATATAGGGGCGTTACAAAAAGCAGCGCAACAGAAATTAGAATAGTTTTAATACGCATTTTAAATCCTTTTAAAAGTTTGGAAAATACTTCTTCAAAAACATTGTATTTCTATTCTTTTAGTCAAGTAAATAAATAAGACTTCGATAATCGAATAAAAGCGGTTTAGCAAGAAAGCGGGCTGAATGAATTGAGTGTGACGAATCTGGAATTACGAGGTTTTTCATAACATACAGGGAGAGAAGACAGAATTTTACAAATCACTGAATAAAATTTATTGAACTACCCTCATCCCCAACCCTTCTCCCTCAAGGGAGAAGGGTGTATTTTATAGGAAAACCGATGGATGGTGACAAAACACAGTAATGATCATAAAAATAATTTCCCAGGTTGCCCTATCTCCCGTATAAAAAAAACGGAGTGTATACCAGGTACACGAGCATTTTTTTAGGCGGGAGAAGGGAACTATTTAACCGGGACGGAGCTGCTCTGATTGTGTTTGTGTATTATCATGCTCTGCCTTCTGATCGTTTCGAACAAATAACTCTTTGGAGCCAGAAGCAGGTGGCTGCGGTTTAGACATCGCTTTGGATGCGTTGCAGGGGAGGCTACCAAGCATCATTCCAGTAGATGAATTTGCCAAGCGTTCCTCTGATTTTTTTTGCTGGTTTTTGCCATTAGCTTCATCACAAATCCAGGGTATCATCATAACAAGCAACACGGGTAATGGGGCTGCAAAAATAATCGATCCACCAGACAGTATAAATGCGCATGATAGAGCTATTATTGATAAGAAAGCAAAGGCAAATACCGAGCCATTGGTTAATAATTCTGATTTTTTCTTAGGCTGATATTTGGGCATATCCTCTGCAATTGCATGCATGTTATTAGGAACTGTTTTAGTTTTTTGTGCCTCAGGCTGGCGCAGCCAATTTTTAAAAACATTGGGATCTGGAATGATGCGTTCACCATCACAATCAAAAAGGGATATCGTTTCATTTGTTTCAGGAAAGATTAAATCATTAAAAACTCTGTCTTTATTTGATGAAATGGCATTTTGTATGAGCGCCTTTTTGATGTCTAAATCATCATCGGTATCGACATTAATCTCACTACTCCATTCCTGGTCAATCGCCTCCTGATTTTCGTTGTATTCCGCAATGAATTGAGTAAGTAGTGTGCCGGTTATTTCAAAGTGAATGCTGTCCAGCACTAATTTGTCTATACGTCTTATTTGGGTATCACGAGTGTCATTACGAGTAAAATCTCCAAAAAAATGAACAATGCGGCTCTCATTTTTTGTCCCGATAAACTCATTTATTTTACTATGATAGTCTAAAAACAGATCTTGAAGCTCAAAGTCTGTAATGCTTGTTTTATCATAGCGAGCAGCCAGGCAATCTTTAAATTTTGTTACACTGGATAATCTGTCCAGAAATAGGCGTTTATATTCTTTATCAAGCAAGTCTTTACTGGCAAAAATAGATGGCATTTGAAAATCCTAAAAAAATACACAAGCAAACGAACAACTGACCGATTTTAATTTAAACGTTCCGGTTCATATTAACTCACTTTGTGTTTGTTTGGCAAGGAGGTTATTGCACAGATCTTTTTTTGTTATGGAGTGTTCATATTGTTTTGAGTTGCTTTGGATCAAATAGCCATATCCCAGGTTTGACTTTTTGATATTACAAAAGAAGTTCCATAAGCATATTTCTCTATTTATTCCCTCTCCATAATCACGAAAAGTGTTTATGGAGAGAGGAGACGATTACAGATAGATGAAAATCTAGGTTAAGGAGTTAGATTGTGTTGGCGTATTCTCTTCATCTACATTGTGGGAGATCGGAACAAATAACCCTTTATATCCAGCGGTAGGTGGCAGTGCTTGGGGTTCTGTTTTGGGTGCGACCGAGGAGGAGGGGAGGTTGTCTAATATCATTTCAGTGGAAGAGGAAGTGACGTGTTCCTTTGAGTTTGCTTGCTCCTTATTTCCAATAATTATTCTACAAATCAAAAATGTCGTTAAACCTACTGCCGCAACAGCCGCTGCGGTAAGCAATAAAGGTAAAGCAACGCTCCATCCTATGGGTCCTAATAACAATGAGGGCCAATACATAATAGTGGCGATTAAACAACTGAATACTGTTACAGCGCTTAAATAAGCAACTGGCTCCCATTCAAAAAATAATTTTTTGCCCGGCTTGGGAAGCCAATTTTTAAAAACAGTACGGTTTGGGTTGATGCATCTCCCGTCAAAATCAAAAAGAGAGATACAGTCCCCATCAGAAAAAACCAGGTCTTGAAAAACTCTGTCTTTATACAAGGTAATTGCCTTTAGTATGATTGCCATATTAGACGTAGAATCACCCGCTGAATCGCTTTGAATCTCATCACTCCATTCTTTATCAATTGCATCCTGGTTTTGGTAATATTCTTTAATGAACTGAGTAAGAATAATGGCTGTTATTTCAGCGTGGACGCTGTCCAATACTAATCGGTCTATAAGTCTAATTTGAGCGTCGCGAGGGTGGCTATGCTCTGAGTCTCCAAAAAAACGAATAGGGCTTTCCTCATTTTTTTGGGCTAAAAATTCGCTTATTTTGCTTGGCTGATTGAGAAATAGTTCTTTTAGTTGTTTTTCTGTAATTATGATCTTAAAACGAGCAGACAGGTAATTTTTAAATTTTGTCGCAATGTATAATCTGTTCAGGAATAAGCGTTTGTACTTTTTATCAAGTAACTCTTTACTGGAAAAAACAGATGGCATATCAAAATCCTCAAAAAGACTGGATCCAGGCAAGTGGACACCCGAACGACTCAAAATAAATCGATCGGGTTAATTTTAACTCATTTTGTGTGTATTTAGCAAGTGAGCGACAGGCTCTGGGGCCACTGTCTTTAAATCATCCCATTTTGACCATAACAATGCTTTATAATCGGTGTTGGCCATAGTCGTCATAAAATAGTCTATTGCCTGTTTGAATCCTGTGTAGCTGCTGCGATCCAGACTTCGGGTTTCAACACTGATTTTTAAATCCCTCAGGGCGATTTGTTGATTACCGTCAGGTCTTGATGCTGATGAAAAAAGGGAAAAGGGTGATGAAATTAGAGAATAGCCCATTGAAAAGGCACTTGATAAATAGTGTGAACTCTCGTGAGCTCTCTCTGTTTCTTTGGGCCAGGCTATCATAAATTCAGTGGGGCATAGGGGCGCCATTAATTGAATCATTTTTTGAATATCCGGGTTCAGTAACTTTGCGGTATTATCCAGATGATCGTCGTATTTTGGATTGCCATTTTTTAAGCACCAGTTATAAAGTTTTTCCATTTCAATCAGTTGATTGCCGAAATCAGAAACACTGTAACGTTCCAGAATAAAACCGGCAATACCGAAATACAGACATGCGGACAAGATAGGATTAATAAAATCAGGTATGGGTAAAAATAGGGCGATTATACAAGAACTTCCCCAAGCTTTTAGGCCATTACTTAAAGCCTGGTAAACATACATCAAATTCACATTGTATTCAAAATCATCGATGTATCCTTTTAGTTGACGCATTTGCTCCGCATTATTGATATCAAAATGACCTGAAATTAGTGAGTTCAATCGTTCTTTTTGCTTATCCCTCTCCACTTTAAGTGCGGCCATTCCTTCAACATTTAATTTACCCACAACACTCTCCTTGATTTAAATATCATTTTTTTACTTTACACATCGATCTGAACTAAAGCATTTCCAGTTTACGATTATTGCGCATAATAGTAATGATGTGTCTCAACAGATAAGGCTATAAAACATATTTGTATCTGTTGATAAAACGTATTAAATCATTGCCTGGGTCAGGATACAAAATATTTTTAGTACAAAAGCGATAAACTTTTTTAGAACAAATTGATAATTTGAAACCATATTTCAGCCAATAATTATAGAGCCATGGCTTGGTTCCCATCACTTTTTACGGCAGTTTTTTAGCAGTTTAGGGGCTGGTAGACTTTACCGGATACGCAAGATATAATGGCTTAATATTAAACTATCTGCTTTTATTGGGGCATGCCGTGACGTTTGAAGAAATTAAGTACGAAGTTCGACTAACTGCCACACAAATAAATGACTATCTTAACCTGGCTAAAAAAAATCCATCACAAGCATCAGAATGGCTTGCATCCCTTAACCTGAATCAAGAGACTTTCTTGGTATCATTAATCAATTCAGGATACGCATCCTATCTTCCGCAAGTACTTAATCAGGCAGAAATCTGCGTCAGCGCCAAGGTACTCATAAGCGCATGCAAAAAAGGACAGGGTACTTATTTGCCTGCTTTATGCAAAAAAGCGGAAATAACAAGGCCAGATGATGCAGAAGCTGTTTTAGTCGCTGTACTTGACTCAGGTTTAGGTTCTTATCTGCCGCAACTGTTAAATATCAGAGGGATGTGCGTCAGTGCCAAAGTACTCATAACCGCATGCCAAAAGAGACAGGGTACTTATCTGTCTTCTTTATGTAAAAATGCAGAAGTAACAAGCCCAGATGATGCTGAAGCTGTTTTAGTCGCTGTACTTGACTCAGGTTTAGGTTCTTATCTGCCGCAACTA
>NZ_LNZC01000027.1:232459-294937 GCF_001467535.1 Legionella worsleiensis | reverse complement strand
CAAGCCCAGATGATGCTGAAGCTGTTTTAGTCGCTGTACTTGACTCAGGTTTAGGTTCTTATCTGCCGCAACTATTAAATATCAAAGGGATGAGCGTCAGTGCCAGAGTACTCATAACCGCATGCCAAAAGAGACAGGGTACTTATCTGTCTTCTTTATGTAAAAATGCAGAAATAACAAGCCCAGATGATGCGGAAGCTGTTTTAATCGCTGCACTAGACTCAGGTTTAGGTCCTTATCTGCCGCAGTTATTAAATATCAAAGGGATGAGCGTCAGTGCCAGAGTACTCATTAGAGCATGCCAAACGGGACAAGGTAGCTATTTGCCTGTTTTATGTAAACATGCGAAAATCGCCGACCCCAAAGATGGCGAGGCGGTTTTAATAGCAGCAATTGACAGAAACTATGCTTTATACGTTTCACGCTTACTCCAAGTAAAGGGAATAGAAGTTAATCACGCAGTAATTCACTACGCAATAAAACATTGCAGCATGTATTCACTATATGTCTTATTCCCTGATATTAAGGAAGTATTCGATGAAGGTATTGAACAAGCATTTAATGCTAGGGTTATAGCTCTTGGGCACATTAAACGGCGTATGAGCGAGCTGGCAGGGCATGTGGTCGATATAAATGATTATACCACTTCAGAACCATTTACTTTATTTATGAATGGAACGCTTTCTTATGATAAAGATAAGTTAAATAAGGTCTGTTTTAATTCCGAAATGCTTGCTGAGGCGAGGAGTAATGGTATTTTTGGTAAGGAATTTTTGAAGGATTGTCTGTGGACGCAATTGCAAAACAGTCTTAAAAGCGGTTCATTGCACGACTGGTTGGACGGTTCTTTATTTACTGAACTGTTGGATTTGTTGGTATTGTTTAAAGATCAAATCGCACTCAATAGATTGTTATCCCTTCTTATCAAAGAGCAATGCGCAGTTCATCACATTACTGCTCTGAGCAAGGCAGGAGCAGAAAGCCCTGATGATTTAAAATTTGCCATTAATGCAGGTGCTAAGCCTTTGGTTGAACACATTATGGCACATCAAGCCAAGAACACTGTGTATTATAAATTCATGGCAATAGGGACTCTCTTTTCTGAGCCGGATTATGAGAAGTTACAAATCTATGCCGAAATTAACGATCTTCGCTCTGATTTTATTGAAAAATACGAACTTGA
The DNA here is from genome assembly GCF_001467535.1 of Legionella worsleiensis. Classification (GTDB taxonomy): domain Bacteria; phylum Pseudomonadota; class Gammaproteobacteria; order Legionellales; family Legionellaceae; genus Legionella; species Legionella worsleiensis. The sequence goes on along the minus strand of NZ_LNZC01000027.1, from coordinate 293,754 downwards.
AAAAGCACAAATAAAAACGGTTGATGATGAAGTTGAGATTAAGCCCAGCGTACAATGGGGGCAAAGTAATGAAAATGACCTGATTCCTGAACTACCCAATAAGAGCATGGATATGAGCATGATGGTTCTGGGTGGTTTTATAACTGCGATAGGATGTGCCGCTGTTGCCCTTGCTGTTACTGTTTTAAATGTCGCAACTTTTGGCTCACTTGCACTTGTTGTTGCGGGTGTAGTAACTGGCGCTGTTGGTATTGGCTTTTTTGCAGCCAGCATTGGTAAGTCTAATCAACCGGCATCTCATGAAGTAGATGATATTATTTTAAATAGCGGGTTACAGCCGATCTAAATTTCATTGAATGCCATTTGTGAATGAATCAAGATTCTTTCGGAAATGGCATCGTGCATAACGTAAAAATAGGCTTGGGTTCGGGATTGATCTGCGCTTGGGAAAATTAGTGTAATATCGCTATACTGTTCAATTATCATTATGCTATGCAATTACTTCAAGGATGAACTGATGAAGTGCTCAACCGTTTTAAGACTTATGCGATTTTGGCCTCCATTTTGGGGTGCTGGTATTCGTGTATTATCCTTTAACAAGGACATCACTTGCCTTGTTGTAAAAATGAAAATGCGATTTTGGAATAAAAATTATGTAGGAACTCATTTTGGTGGCTCTTTATACTCAATGACCGATCCCTTTTATATGTTGATGTTGCTCCACGCTTTGGGCAAAAATTATATTGTTTGGGATAAATCAGCCTCTATACGATACAAAATTCCAGCCAGGGGAAGTGTTTTTGCAACATTTCAGTTAACCAAAGAACAGTTGGAATTGTTTACACAAGAACTGGAACATCATAATAAAATCGAACCCGAATTTGTTATTGAAATTAAAAACAGCAGCGATGAAGTGATTGCTGTTGTTAAAAAAGTGATTCATATAGCAAAAAAACAGCAGAAAAAACCAGCAGAAAAAAAACATGAACAGGCTGTTTCATAAGGTCGGCTCTTTGATAGAGGATTATTTTTTATTAAAAATAATCTTCACCCCATTCAAACCAGTTGATGTCTCTGATAAGCTGGCCAAGAAAAGCTCTCATCTTCAAGGAGATTCGGCGGATTACCTGAGTTTTTTTGTGCTGATTTAATTTGAAAAATCCCAAATTTGTCAAATAACTACCAATCAACTTGATTCAACTACCATGAATGATAGTGACTCTCAATCAACCGATGATATTAATCTGGAAGACAGATGTAATAATCGCCTTACTGTAATTGATTCTGAAAGAAATAATGTGCCCATTATTTCTTCTGAGATTCAATTAAATGGTTCATTTACGCAATCCTATATTGTCGATGTCCTGGCATCCTATTCAACACGAAGCGCATCATCAGCTGTGATGACAACATTAATGGGAATGAGGCAGTTAAATCAGGCGTTAGCTGGATTATTGATTGTTTCACCAATAGTTTTAAATCTGTTGACTTATATTCCTATGACGTGGCGAGTCCATAAAACTGGCGGAAAAATGGAAAGCCTCATATTGATGACGACTGCGTTGGCTGGTATGAGTACTATAACGATATTGTTCTCATGCACTGACATGTCATCAGTATCGGGTTTTGATTGGCGTTATGGAGTAATGCTTGCTGCCGGTTTTTTAACGGGATCGGGTACTGTAGTCAATCTGCTGATGATAGATACGTTGAAATGGGTACCCAAAAAAAGTTATGTTCCCAATTTACAATTGCTTTATACTTTTTTAGTTGATTCTGCTACGGTGACTACCCCTCTTGCGACTTACTTTTTAAGTCAATTTGGTTTCTATGTTCCTTTTGCAATTTTTTCAGGGTTGCTTCTTGTTGGCGGGCTTACAGAATGGCTTTTGGGTAATCCATCTCCTTATCATCAGTTTAAAGCACATTATCCCCATGAAACGTCCAAACAATTCTCTATAAATCGGGGGCAATCAGAGGATTTTCTGGCGATTAACTACGATGATGTTTCTGTACTTGATGTATTGAAGGATAATCTTAGCGTTTTATTTGACCGGCGTTCTTTGTTATTGGGTATGACTTTGTTTGCTTCTTTGGGAAGTTTTTTTGTGTCTCGAACTATTCTACCCCGTCTATTGGGCTCTGGTTTTGGCTTAACTACCGATGAGGCGATAATAACGACATCATTGGCAAATTTAATTACAATTACCGCTCGTCCTATAGCCGCAAAACTGATTTTATACCTGGATACAAAATCAGGCGGGGTTAAAATTCATGTATTTGGTTGTGGACTGGCCATTATTGGTTCCGCAGCCTTGGCAGCAGGCAATCTTACTCGCTTAGGGCTATATACTAGTCTTGCTCTTAGCAACACAGGCTTTGGAATTAACATGGCAACCCCCTTAAGTATTGCCTCTTCAAACTCATGGTCGACTCCGGGAGATAGAACGTTGAAGCGGGTTAATCCTTCAACTATGTTTGGATTATTTGGCACAGTTGGTGCTCTGGGTGGAATAATGCTGCCCATTCTTCTAGGTTTGCTGGTCGACGAAAGCGGCGAGAAATGGTACAAGGAGTATTTTTATTTTATAATGAGTCTGATGTTAGTATCGGCTATTGGTGTTCCCATTATTCATTATCAGGTTACAAGAAGACCTGGTGATAGTCTGTTAAAGAGTGCTTTATCTTTTTTCGGTAAAACATTCAACCATGCTGGATTACAGCAATACGCTGTTAGAAATGAGCCTGAGGAGGATATTGAAGGACAAGAGAACAGAAATCAGGTTTATGTTGATGCATTTATCTGAATTGCTTGTGTTTTGATGTATTGAATTTATGTTGTATCTGTCTTTAGTGTTTCGCACAGTGTCTTTTTGTTGTTTTTTCATAAAATAAAAACCTTCTTGAGCGCTTGTAAGTATCAAAGTACTTGAACAAAGCTCAGAAAAGGTTAAAATATGCTCACTAATTCCAATAAAGATATCACAATGCCTAAAAGAAAACCACGCAAATCACAAAAAGCTGTCCCAGCATCTCAATGTCCTCCCGTTAATATTGAAGTGATTACTTGTTCCACAGGAGGAGGGAGTAGCGTTCTTGGTTTTCAGAACGACGTTGACATCGGTATAAACGAACTAATGGAGTTTATACCCCAAAAATCACATCCGGTTTTCATGCGATTACGTCAGTGTTTTTCTCGAGATGATGGGATTAAATTATTTGCTTATGCTCAAATTGCCAGGCGTTTTATTGAAATGCCTTCTATTCCCTGGGAAGACCGGCTTATATGTCTTCTTGCTCGTTGGAATATTATGAATGAATTACTTTATCTGGAAAGTAGATTTGAGAACCCTCATGGGTTAAAAAGTGTAGAGAGCATTATTTCATTTGTAAACGAAATAATGAAAGATGAAGAAGATATATGGAACTACATTGCCAATTTTGCGGTTGCTCCCGAGGTATATCCAATACATCTTAAAGAAAAACTGCATTTGGCGTTAAGCACCACTGCATTTTTATACGGCATTATGCCTGGTCGTTATGCGTTTAAACTGGCCTTTATCTCCGGGCTTTCTCCTGCTGCATCAGAGCGACGCTGGGAAGACAGTCTTTCTCTTTATAAAAGAGCCATTAGTGGATACTTGCAATTACATCATTTACTTAGCAGGTTGCTGGAACAGCGTCGTACTGAGGTTCAAATACCTGAACATTCAGGAAGCGCATTGACGCAACCGAATTTTGCAATTCAGGCACTTTGCGAAGCCCTTAAATACACTAAAAAAGAAATTGATGACATTCATTTGGCATTTATGTTTAATGCCCAATTACCCCATACTTCTCCGTTTATTGTCTCGTTCGCCCAAGATTGGCAGCTTGAACTCTATGATGCTTCGAGCAATCCATTGTTAACGATTGGTTTGTTCGTTAAATTGGTTATTGTCATTAGAAACTATCCAGAAATTTCCAAAAATCCTGACTTTTATTCTTCATTAAAAGATTGGTTAGGTAAACCTGAAACACTGTCTAAATGTTCTGAATTTATTTTGCAGGCTTTCAGTTATCAGTTTAAGGCTCTGTCAAACTCTAGCAAATTAATAACTGACTCTTTAAGCAGTTCAACTGATTTTGCATTATTCAAAGCATACAATGAATTTCAAAAGGTGCTTCTATTCTTTTTTGATATGTTTGAAACGTCACCTAATGCTCATGAAATGTCTTTTTGTAATGGAGTAGTTTTTGACCTGTGGCGTTATCATTTGGGATGTATTGAACTAATTGATTTGAGAAATTTATATCACCTTGATGAGTTTGATAGAAGTACTTTTCGTCAACTTAGAAAAAATTTCTTTGAAACGTTCTACCGTATAAACGGCAGACTAGTTACTATTTTGGATATGACGTTAAAGCATGAACAGTTGGATGAACTTATCCCGGATAAAAATAAAGAGATTTTGTTAAAAATTGATGATTGCATACTTAAAACCTTGCGAATATTTCAGTTTAGTTTAATCGAAACTGTACTGGAAAATAATACAGGAAACGCAGAACTATTACTTCAACATATTGAGTTATTGACGAACATAAGTCGTCAAAGAACATCCAAACAAAACGCCTCATATTTGACCCATCTTCTTGAAGATTCGTACATCCTTCCGGGATATTCATTTACGGAAGCAAGAGTAATTATAAATGCCCCTCCATCTCCATGTCTTCAATTAGCCAGAACACTGCATTTTACAGTTAATACCTTACTCAACGTATCTGAGCTTGCTGCTCCCAAGAATCTAGTGAGTCATGATGTGAACGTGATGATTGACGCTGCCAATGCTCTCATTAAAGATCTGCCAAAAGCGGTTTTTCTGGCGGATATCGCCGGAAAGGTAGAGAAATTGGCGCTAAAATTATCTCATGGTATTTTGTCCGGATCTTTTGTGCATAGACAAGAACTCTCAAAACGTCTTGCATCCATACTTGAGTTGTGTTTAAAGCGAACCAATCCAGAAATTTTCGATCATTTCATCTTAAAAAACGCTTTAGAAATGCTGCAGGCACATGTTATCAAAATTAAAAACAGCACTTATGGTCTGTTAGTCGAATTTTTTTCACCCAAGGTGGGTGAATTGATGATTTCGCTGGAGGATCCTTCGTCGTATCAAATTCAGAAGCCAGTATCTGATTCGTCTTTCAATCAATCAGAGGCCTTAGAGAGGAACTTGCAATCCACTGTATTTCTTGAGCTTCTGGAAAAAGAGATGCAAAGGAAAAAAAAATGGGAGCACATTAATTTTAGACTATTTGCTAAAGTGTTCGGACATCTGACCCAATCAGCAGGAAGCGACCAGTTACAAAATCGATTCTTGATATTGTTTGTCGCTATGTTTGAACAGCAAAAATGCATTAATAGGGCGGATTTGGTTGAACGATACACAGCCCTTCATGATATGTTTCTTGCCATTCCACTTCAAGGCGATTTGGTCAAAAATATTCGGCTGAAAAAAACTTTTCTTAAAATACTGGATATTTTTTGTAAAGAGGCGCTACATTGGTTTGAAGAGGGTGAATCGTGTCGTGCTGAAATTGTTCTTGGCGAGGTAAACGCATTATGGAATGTGATAAGAGAAGTATCAACACCAGACGAGGTTTTGCATACAGAACAATCAATTAAAAATATGTATGGGGTCATATCTTCACAAAAAAACTACTCGGATTTGCTTACTTTTTTGAAAAATCCACAAAAGCCTAACTTTGTGGAACACGATTATTTACCACCAGCTAAAGGAACAAGTGAGAGTAATAATCTGCTAGAAAAATTTCAGGCGGCCTGGTACGCACTTTCATTCAATTCTGGCTTGATTAAAAGTAAAGGGGATGCTCGAGAGGTTTATCAGGCATGGTTTGCTCAATTTGGGCAATGCCGTGTTAAAAAAACCAAGGATATGCTATGCCGGTTTTGGACCGAGCATTATTATCGTTTTCCAGATAATACACCTTATGCTCAGACTTCAGATATGCCACAAAAAAAATCGATGTGTACCGTAGAGTCTAAACCTATTGATTTACCAGAAACAAAGAAAATTCACACACCGCTTAAATTTTCACGTTTACAGGAAATAGAGCAATACAATAAAAAAAGTATGGAAAAAAGTTTAAAGCCCAAAGTGGCAAAACCTCGCAGAGGTGTTGGTAAGAAGGGGCGAAAAACACGAATTGATGCAAGCACCTCTTCTGCCGCATTTATGGATAATCATGTCATTGCAGAAAGCACTCCTGTTCATGACGTCCAAAATACGGGCTTAGCAGAGACAACACCAACACAAACTGATGGTGAGCGATCTTTGCCTTATCCCGTTACCTTTTTAAGCAGCCCCAAACCCAAGGTTAAAACACAATACATTAATTTGCCTAAAGGCTACCAAAATTCAGACTTTGTTCAGCAAATAATTGAGACTATTGAACGTGCAGGTTATCAAGCCTACATTTATGGCGGTTTTGTTCGAGATACTTTGTTGGGTCTAAATCCCAAGGATGTGGATTTGGTAACTAATTGCCCACCTGACATTTTAATGAAGTTGTTTGATAATATAGACAAAAGCAAGACCTATGATGACGTTTTTCATATAACCGATCCCCATGCTAAAGGACTGGTCATTGATATTACGTGTCGAAAGGGTGATACCTTTAAAGAATTAGTGTCTACCTGTGATTTCACCGTACATTGTTTTGGGATAACATCCAAAAACAAGCTTTTGGTACCTTATCCTCAGAGTATTAAGGATTTAAATCAACGTAAATTAAAAACAATCATTGAATTTAAAAAATCAATAGAAACCGATCCGGTTCGGCTGTTTCGCTTGATTCGATTATCGAATCAATTGGGATGGGAATTATGTTTGCCAGAGGTCAATGCAATACCCGAAGTACGTTCTTACTTGAAATCTGTACCCTTGTTAATACTAATCAAACATTTACGTAAATGTTTTCCGCAAAATATCAATATTGCAGTGGCTAACCTCGATTCTTTTCTTAAATTTAATCTCTTTCCTGCGATTTTTGGCGTGAAACCATCTCAGGAATCGTTACCTGTCGAATTATCCGATTTTATCAAAAGAGCATTTCTGGTTATTGCTTCGGGTAATGAATATGAATTTATTGAAGACTTCCTTGCCATTTCTTCATTGACCCTTCTAAACTCAGCACCAAAAATTATTGAGCACATGAAGGCCTGGATTCATCTTGCGGTTCCTGAAAAAGATATGTTTAAAGCAAGGATTTTAATGACAGTTCTGCCAAAAAAAATTGAGCTGTACCATAAAAAATCACCGCTTATAGGATTCAATCCTAACGCCAGTTCTTTTGATCCAGTCGAAGAACTAAAACTAAGAATGGAATCACCAGCTATACAGCAAGTAGTTTCCGGAGCCTATTCGTTTTTTGACCCGAATAGGCCATGTGTTGTTTCATCATCATGCGATGTTCCTTCTTATGATCCTCGTTTTAAATAAGATGGATTGATTCCTCAGCATCCCAAACTCAAGCTCAGCGAGAGTGAGGGATGACACAGTGTGAGGTTATGATTTTGACTGGTTTGGTTCTCTTTGCTTTTAGGGTAAGTTAAATGCTTAACTCATCATTGATCGGTGAGGGATTACTAGACTTTTTTTCTGCAACCATGCATGATAATTTCAGATAGAGAACGAATCACTTAAAGGATTAATTCAATTGCATCATTCGCTACCTCTGATTACCACCATTGCAATGGGATTTGCTTTGGCGTTAATCTTCGGTTTAATTGCCGTACGCCTCAAAATTCCTGCTTTAGTCGGTTATTTGTTAGCCGGGGTAGCTATCGGCCCTTTTACACCAGGTTTAATGGCAGACATCAGTATCGCTCAGGAACTTGCAGAAATTGGCGTTATGCTTTTGATGTTTGGCGTAGGGTTGCATTTTTCACTATCAGATTTAAAGCGTGTGCGCAAAATTGCAATTCCGGGGGCAATTGCACAAATCCTTGCTGCAACACTTCTGGGGAGTGGTGTGGCTCTTATGTGGAATTGGAGTTACGGTAGTGCGTTTATTTTTGGACTGTCTCTTTCCGTAGCCAGTACGGTTGTATTATTAAGGGCTCTTGAAGAGCGAAAAGCCCTTGAGTCCATCAATGGTCACATTGCGGTAGGTTGGCTTTTGGTTGAAGATTTGGCTATGGTTATCGTTCTTGTGCTGCTTCCACCACTGGCACATTGGTTGGGAGAGGGGACCTCTGTTGCAACTCATGAGCCTTTATGGCAGGTTTTTAGTTTTACTTTAATAAAAGTATCCGCATTCCTTGCGTTTATGCTTCTGGCTGGCAGGCGATATTTTCCAAAACTGCTTTGGCTTGTTGCCAGATCCGGTTCACGAGAATTGTTTACTTTGTGCGTTATATCAGCAGCAATCAGTATTGCCTATGTCGCCTCAAGATTATTTGGAGTTTCCTTTGCTTTGGGCGCTTTTTTTGCTGGCATGATTATGCGTGAATCTTCATTCAGCCATAGAGCGGCCGAGGAATCTTTACCCTTAAGAGATGCATTTGCGGTTTTGTTTTTTGTTTCTGTTGGAATGCTGTTCAATCCATCCGTTTTAGTGGATCACCCATTACACATTTTAGTTGTTGTGGGGATTATTGTGATTGGTAAATCTATTGCAGCATTTGTTCTTGTTCTTGCATTTCGGTATCCACTTCATTCAGCCCTTATTGTTTCAGCGAGTTTGGCTCAGATTGGTGAGTTTTCATTTATACTTGCCGAGCTTGGGGTGCGTCTGGGTATGCTTCCTACTGCGGGGCAGAGTTTTATACTTGCCGGGGCACTTATTTCTATAGCAATAAATCCACTCGTTTTTAAATTAATTAATCCAATTTATAATACGATAAAATCATATCCACGTCTTTTTTCCTTATTTGAGAGCTCGGATGATCCATTAGCCGAGTTGCCTATGACCACCAAAGAGGATTATCTTGCAGGACAAGTCGTTTTAATTGGGTATGGGAGGGTAGGAAAACATATTGTTCAATTACTTGCTCCAAAAAACATACCCTTTGTGGTTGTTGACGAAAACAGGCAGACTATAAGTACGTTGCGAGCAGCTAATTTTCAAGCGGTTTATGGAGATGCTGCAAATCCTTCTGTTTTAGTTCAAAGTCACATTGCTCGTGCCGATATGTTAATGATAGCCATATCTGATGTTGTCAAGATTAGAAAAATGATCCAGTGCGCTCAAACGCTTAATCCTGAGATTGAAATCGTGATTCGAGCTCATGAGGAAGAAGAAGCCATACTCTTACAAAAAGAAATTAATGGTAAAGTTTTTTTTGCTGCAGGTGAAATTGCTAAAAGTATGAGTGAATATGCTCTAAACCGCTATGGGAAATGAGGTGTTTTGAGCTTGGAAAGTAATGGGATAAAGGCTTCTGGTATTTAACTAATACCCTGTAGTTTTCTTCATAAAACTCAATATCTAATCGCTAAAATTCTCGTTTAAAAACATATAATTCATTTGTCATAGGAAATTTATCAGTAGCTTTCTGATTGTAGATTTAGTTTTCAATACAGGTATTTTTGGCCATGACTGACTATGCGATGGATTGATGACATTCTCATCGCATAATGGATAATATTTAATAACTTGTAATTGATAAATACGTTCTGTTTAAGAACATAAACTCTGACAACTACTGATATACAATTTTAAGGGATACTGTCCAATTGAATTTTTACCAAATTGAGAATCTCATCCAGCATTTGCTGTATTTTTTCAGTATTTCCTGAGGATTGTTTATAGATTACATTAACTAAAAAAGAAGATAGGGCATTAGAAACCATTTTTTGATTGCGAAAATGAGGCTGTAATTTCTCCATACTTTGAACTAAAGATGAGAATAAATTTGACCCGATAAGATTCATGGCCTGAGAGTATTCTTCAGCAGTTGGTGCTGATTCAGTATTAGCGTTCATATTTTGTCCTAAAAGATTAATTTGCTGAGCAAGTATAAAGAAATTTAATAAAGAATGAAAATATTTGTCTTCCTGTGAGCAACAAAGCAACCAACAAATTTGAAACGTGTACTATTTAACAATTAAGAAACCTGGTTTCTCGGAGAAAACACCAGCATGTCCACGCTGCTAAGATAAATGATGCGTTTAGCAACGCTGCCCATTAACAAATAATGCAATCCAGATTTACCTTGTGTTCCAAAAATCAGCAGGTCGGCGTTCCAATTATTTGCTTGCTCAATAATGGCATCAGCATAATAACCGCCAATAACTTTTTTGGTAAATTTGCTTTTATCAACGTCACACTCATCAAGAAAAAGCTCCAGCTTTTCAATAATCGCTTGCATTTTGGGGTGGGGCGTATTGGTAAGTGTACTGTCTGGATGACGAGAGGCCTCGAGTTGGCGGTAATAGATATCAACAATATACAATAACTGAAAAGTAGCATTAGGAAAACACTGAAAAGCCATTCGCACCATGTCCTTATTGGATTCAGAGAGATCCGTTGCAATTAAAATTTTGTTGTATGTAAAATCAGGTTCTTTTTTTACCAGCAATACGGGAGTATGACTCTGTCTGATGATGGAGCCTGAGGTGGTTCCAAGCACGTAATCGTTGATGTAATATGCACCATGAGCTCCTAAAACAATCAGTTCGCAATCATGTTCTTCTGCATATCGGACCACCTCATCAGAAGGTCTGCCCAATATTACAGAAATATTGGCAAAAGAGTCGTAATGATTTTCTTTGAGTTTATTTAAAATCTTGTCTTCCAGATCCTTTTTTTCAGAAAAAAAATCAGGGTTTTGTTCCGTATCAGAAAAAGTAACTATACTGCTCAATGGTGGTGTTATTACGTGAATAAAATGAACCTTGGTATTATGTGGCTTTGCTAAATCAAGTGTTCGTTGTAAAGCCCACTCGGCATGTTTGGAAAAATCACTGGCAATCAGTATGTTATTCAGTTTCATAAGTTTTCCCTGGAAATTCCATTACACCAGTTGCATGAATCATCAATCTTTGAGAATAGGGTAATATTCAGTAACAAAATATAATTTCGAACTGATATGAATTAAAATCGCCGCTATTGCTAAAAATTATTTCACATTGTCTTTTTGTTTGTGGCTAATTTAATTATAGAAACAGGGTTATTTTTGTCAACCAGAAGTTCCAAGATGGCGTTGTACCGTGTTTCCAGCCTGAATCGCAGGAAAATGAGGCACAAACAAACTCTGTAAAATATGGTTTTTAAATACGGGGCCTGTGGAAGAAACGCCAAAACTGCCTAATCTGAGTTAAGCCGTTTTCCTGAAGTGTTGTTTTAAATGAGTCTCAATCATTCGTACCATTTCGGCAACATCAATATCCCCGTTACTTTTATTAAAACTATATCGCCCCGTAAAGAGAATATGTATCCAGGCAATGGGCGAAATTCTTGCAAACTCGTCGATAATTTCTTTTGCCACACCATCCTGTACCATTTTTTCATAAATAGCATTTAAAATAATGCGAATGTACTCATTGTCCGTAGGTACTTCTTCAAATTCAAATTAAAAAAACTGTTGTTTGGCTTTGAAATATCCGTGCTGTAAAATAAAATATATGCGAGTATGGTGTTGGATGGATCTATGCAATCCACCATAACCGCAACCATTTTAGGATTGGCTGCGCAAATTGAGCGGGAATTTATATCAGCTCGGACGAAAGAAGCTCTATCAAAGCGAAAAAGTGACGGGGTAATACTTGGACGACCTAAAGGACAAGCGGATCTTCTTAAACTGGACGCTTATCATGATGAGATTACAAAAGGAATTAACAAACGTTCGATCGCTAAACTAATTGAGTACTCCCTATCAACTTTGTATAAATGGTTAAAACGACGGCATATTCATATGAAATAAAAATAGACCACAGGCATCTCATGATTCATTTTAATTGGTATAAATTTTCTGAATTAACTGTTGAACAGCTTTATGCTGTTCTTGCATTACGTGCCGATGTATTTGTAGTGGAACAGAACGGTGCTTATCTTGACCCAGATGGAAAAGATGCTGTTGCATTGCATTTATTAGGTATGAAGAATGATCAATTGGTAGCTTATCTTCGTCTATTTCCTCCTAATAGTATTGAAAATTATATTGTATTTGGTCGGGTAGCTACTGGACGAACTGTTCGTGCCAAAGGATATGGAAAAAAATTGATTGGAGAATTATTAGCTTACTGTGATATTAATTTTCCAGGAATTAGCATTCAATGTTCTGCTCGGGCTTATTTAAAGCAATTTTATGAAAACTTTGGGTTTAAAGTGCATGGAGAGATCTATGAAGAAGATGGCTTTCCACATTTAGCAATGCAAATAGATAAATAATAAAAAATTTGATCATCTTTCCATTGATTTAGGTCATTATCTCAGATTAGGCACTTTTGGCGTTTCTTCCACAGAACCCGAAATATTCAGCTCAATATGGTAATAGGGTGAGATTATAAATTAATTATATTGTTGTCTGTGACTTTAATGCCTGCTTCCTTATGAGTATTATGAGTATACGGTCAGTAAACTCGGTATCTTTAGAATAAAAGGATGTTCTGATGAAAATAATAAATGCAATTTTTATAATATTAGCTTTTCATGTAAATACTTTATGGGCTTTGCCCTGGTTTCAACACAAACTTAATGCAGTAAAATCAGAATCAGCTGATTCTTCAACAAATGAATCTGTAAATTTTTCAGGAGTTTGGGAAGGGGAGTGTGATAACACTCCGGCAATAGATATTACCATCCATCATCAAGGAGACCATATTAAAATCTCATATGGTTTTTTTACTGAACAATACGACATAGGATCACTTGAGGGTAGCGAGTCCGCTAAAATAAAGCAATCAATGCATGCGACAACACTAACTCAATGGAACAAAGATCATTCAGCATTAGTTTTTATTAATTCAGCTCATTATTTAGGTGAAGCGGAGTCGTTTCACTCATTTTTTAGTCGAGTCACCATGACTAAAAAAAATAATCAATTACTCATTGAAGGAACTGACCTTCAAACTAGTGCAATGGATAATGAGATAAGTCAAACTCATATGTCCTGTATTTATCATCAGAACTAGCTCTACACAGTTGCTGAGCAGAATAGGGCCTACATACCCACTTTAATATTATTCACAAGATTGGTAAGTATTTTTTTGGGCCCTATTTCTACAAATTCTTTTTCACCGTGATCCAGCAAATACTCAATTGTCTGTAACCAGTTTACCGGATGGGTGATTTGATGTTCAAGGCAACGTGAAATTTCATCAGTAATCATGGGGCTGGCATTAATATTAGAAATAACAGGGATAGATGGCTTAGCAAAGCTAAACTGATTGATATACGAAGAAAATAATTTTTGTGCATCGCTCATATAAGATGAATGAAACGCACCACTTACTTTTAAGGGGATATAGGCCATCGCTCCTGCGGCTACAAAAATAGATTGTGCATGCAAAATAGCTTGCGCAGGACCTGAAACAACACTTTGAGTATAGCTGTTGTAATTCGCAATACTTAAGGTTGTCAGCTGATGCTGCTGTAACACAGCGTTCACCTGTTCCGCACTCAAACCTATAACAGCGGCCATTCCACCACCTTGAGTCTTACTCATCAACTCGCCACGTTTTTGTACCAGTTTTAAACCAGTTGTAAAATCAAAGACCTCAGCTGCAAATAGCGCATTGTATTCACCTAAGCTGTGTCCAGCGACAAAGTCTGGTTTTTGAGGATGTTCTTGAATTCTTTTTAAATAAGATAACGCATTGACTACGTATAAAGCTGGTTGAGTAAATTGAGTTTGGCTTAACAACTGTTGTGTGTCATTCATGCATAAATCAATTAAATCGTACCCTAGAATCGTATTTGCTTCGGCGACGTATGAATTAAATTCCTGAAACAATTCGCTTCCCATACCGACTACTTGCGATCCTTGGCCGGGGAAAATGTAGGTGGTCATATAAAATTCGTCCTTAAACAAGAAATACTCCAATCATAGCTTGATTCATGATTTGGTGAAACTCTATGAGGTTAGCACACCCCTTAGGTCTGATTATTTTGATAATCAGACCTAAGGGGTTCAGGAAAAATTACTCTAAATCCAGGCTCCAAAATTTGTCCTAAAGGGTTATTCGATAATTCATTCTCAAAAACATCTTGTCTCGTTTGTAGCAGTTGATTAAACATTTCTTGAAGACCATGATCTGATTTTATCGCCATATTAATTTTGTTTTTATACTGATGTAGCACTTGTTGAAAATATTTCTGATTGTACTTTTTGTTGTTTGTTAAATAAGACGCTAATAGCAAGGCTTTTGGTTGCTGTTCTTGGACCTGATATAGTCTATTAATAAAAATGTTAACCCAATCGTAATCAGGTTTAGCTGGGATCAGCTTTAAAAGGTCGCATCGTTGTTTTGAAAATAAAGGGTGTGAATAATCAATCATCAAAACACTCTGCACAAAATGTCGAGTAATAATCTTATTCTTAATCAGATGTCTTATAGAATTTATATCACCTATTCCATTGACTGGAGTGAGCCAAGCATGATCTGCATCGCTTAGTTTGGTTTCTGGAAATTGCATTTTATTTTCTATTAGCAATTTTTGGTATGCTTGCGCTGGTATAACTATTTTAACTTCATCAAGTAGAGGGTTGAGCCAGAATCCCGAAGGGATCGTAACAGGATCAAGAATTCCTGATGTTTTGTTAGACTCAATATTGATCTCAGAAGTACAAAACAATGGGCGCAACTGTTCCTGGAGAGTTAGTGTGCGCTTGAAGGTATTAAAAGGAACGCTTTTATTTAATTTTTTTATTCCAGAAAGAACCTCATTTGAAAATATTTGTGCATCTACTATATCATTTATCAGTAAATTAATTTCATCATCAGGATTATTAGGTAAAAAAATGAGTTGGTTTGAATTATTCCACCAATCGTTATGTGGCGTTTTAATCTCTTTCATTATTGGTCCACCTGAGTTATGGCAGGCAGAGCAGCGCATTCTTTTTCCGAACTTTGTTGAATTTGGTGGAGTGTCTCGATATAAATATTGATTATCTAATAAGGCATCTTCAGAGTTGCCGCGATAATACCAACGTGTTTTTGTAGAATCTATACCACGTAATTCATAAAAATTAAAAAGGCATTTTTTTCTATCCCAAGCGATAAGCTCAATTAATAGTTTGTTTTTTTCTGGCAAGTAATCTAGTTTGATTTCGTCTTGTTCAAGTTTTGAAAAATAACCAAGATAAAAGCTCCCAGGATTTATTTGAAAGCCATTTTGCATTGTTCCTGTAATTGACTCAAAAAAACTAAAACTTCCTAAATAAGGATTGTTTTTACCTCGATTAGCTACCATGCTGGTCTTAATCTGTAAATTATTATTCTTTATTAACCGCTTAAAACTCTGTATTGATTCAGGACATGTTGACTCTTGATTTAATAGAACGCTTACAGCGTCAAGCTTTGATTTTGTCAGAGGTAAATCGTTATAATAAATGACGCATCGTGCGTTAGTGATTGAATGAAATAATATTGATAGAATTATTATCTTTACAATGTTCATATTATTGTTCCCAAATTTCAGAAATGATAAATCCAATATAAGAGCGTTTGCTTTTAGAAGCAGTCTCGCTGAAATTGGCAAGAACGTAAACAATCCAAGACATAGGTTGCCTCTAAAAACGAGGCCGTCCTCAATGAATTAATAACATAACAGGGTCGTCCCTGCGAAGAAAAATTGATCACAAATATTTTTTATCCAGTCAATAACATTATCCCAACAATTACCTTTTCTGCTCATGCTACCGATGCAGCGCCAATAAGTAAACAGGTTGCAATAATCATGGCTGGCATACTGGGTAACCCGAATGGAGCAACTGTATCCTCAGCTTATCCATAACTGACGTTAAATAACAATTTCCCAAGGGTCAAGAAGCTCTACACCTGTCTCTTTGAAATCTTTAATATTTCTTTGTTACTACTATTAGACCATGAACTAATGCAGTCGCTGATATCAGAGCATCTCGTTCTGAACGAGGATCAGGAATATGTAGTTTCGCACAACGGTGTGCAACTGCGACGTCTATGTTTAAAATCCTATCTGAAAAAGTTGGCAGTACATGAGAATCAAGCCAACTTCGTAAAATCGCTGCTTGAGAGGGATCTTTACGTTCTTTCTAATGGGAGGTTGTTTAACACTCTTCTGGATGTTAAAAAAATTAATTGGTGGAGTATCATATGCAGAGTACCCTGATGCCAAAGCCAAGTTTTAGAAAATTAGTACAAGCCCCTATATTTATAAAAAAAATAAGCATAATCTTGATTAGCGTTTAGATAAAAGGACTCCACTAAGAATGAAGCCAAACAGAATAAAAATCTTTAATCTAAAGGATTATAAAGTTCCTGATTATTTTATTAGCCATGTCGATTTGGAAATTGATTTATCAAAAGATCCGGTGCAAACCAAAGCCTCCATAACAGTAATACCTAACCCCAAGGTTAAACCTCATGCCAAAGAGTTGATTTTGGATGGAGAAAACATCACATTAACTTCAATTGCCCTTAACAACGAGCCACTGGATAAAGCAAACTACGAGCTAAAAAAACATGCACTAATCGTCAAGAATGTCTCTCTAAAAACTCCTTTTATCCTTACAACCACAAGCCTTCTTGGTGAAAATACAGACTTATTTGGTTTATACAAAACCGAAGGAACAATTCTTGTAAAAGCTGAAACAGAAGGATTGCGACGAGTTTTATATTGTCTTGACCGACCGGATAATTTGGCAACGTATAAAACAACAATCATCGCTAAGGAACAGGACTATCCTGTGCTGTTGTGTAATGGAATTGAAATCAACAAAAAAAAAATACCTGATGGGCTTCATTCCGTTACCTGGATGGATGATGTTCCTAAACCAAGTTATTTATTTGCTCTGGTTGCAGGTAATTTACAGCGTTCTGTAACGCATTTTACTACTCGCTCAGGCAGGAATTTGCCCATTATTTTTTATGTTCCCCAAAAAACTGTAAAACAATGTGAGTTTGCCAAAGAAGTCATTGCTGCGGCGATGGCCTGGGATGAGCGTACATATAACCTCGAATGCGATCTGTATCAGCATATGGTTGCAGGTGTCGATAAGTATGCCTCGGGTGCTTCGGAACCTACTGGATTGAATTTGTTTAATACTGCCAATTTATATGCTACTCCTGAAAATACAACGGACATGGGAATTTTAAGAGTTCTTGAGGTTGTAGCACATGAGTTTTTTCATTATTGGTCTGGCAACAGAGTAACTATCAGGGATTGGTTTAATTTGTCCTTTAAGGAAGGATTAACCACGTTTCGGGCAGCACTGTTTCGTGAAGAATTATTCGGAACGGATTTGATAAGAATACTCGACGGTAAAAATCTCGACCCACGCCCACCAAGGCCAAGTTCTTATACTGCGGTCAGAAGTTTATACACCGCTGCAGCTTATGAGAAAAGTGCCGATATTTTTCGTATGATGATGCTCGTGTTGGGTAGAAAAGTATTTGATCAGGCAATAACTGTATTTTTAAAAAAACATGATGGTTGTGCGATTACTCTTGAGCAGATGTTAGCATCCATCAGTGATACAAGCGGGATTGATGTCAGTGCTTTTTTATTATGGTTTACTGAGTCAGGAATTCCTGAATTACAGATTAAAGATGATTACAATGAACACACACAACGGTATACCTTAAACGTAAAAATCACAGACCAAAAAGCCAGACCTATCCCTTTGCTTATCGGATTATTGGATAGTGACGGCAATGAAATTAAAGGGGATACCTTAATCGTGGTGGATCAACCCGATATAGAATTAACATTTAATGAAATTAAAACCCGCCCTATTCCGTCATTGTTGCGCAGTTTTTCTGCACCTGTATATCTAAAATACCCTTACTCTGAAGAGCAATTAGCGGTCATTATGCGGCACGATACGAACATTTATAATCGTAATGAAGCAGCAAAATCAATGATCACGCTGCTGGTTAAACGCTATTGTTCCGGTGCCCCAATGGCTTTTTCGGCATCGTTTTTTGAACATTACAAAGCAATAATAACCGATGATTCACTTAATGAATGGTTGCAAGCTGAACTGCTTACTTTACCCTCAGAATCTGATTTAACTCTTGAATTAGACACGGTTGATTTTGCATGCATTGCTAAAGCACGCCAACTGATTCAGCAGGCACTGGCTTATGAACTAAAACCTGATTTATTACAGCGTTATCATGAATTGCTTACACAAAAACCGATAAAGTCACCGCAGTTTTCTATTTTTGATATTAAAGATGCAGGAGTAAGACGATTAAAAGAAACCTGCCTTACCTACATTCGATGGAACGAACCAGCGCAAACTGAAGCTGCACTGGAGTTGCAATTTAAAAACAGTTTGAGCACCAATATGACTCAAACATGCTCAGCGCTTAAGCTTTTGGGTGAGATGGACTCCAATAAACTGGATGTTTTGTTACACGAATACTACCAACACTGGAAAAATGATCCAAACGCAATGAATTACTGGCTAAACATCCAGGCATCAATTCACTCACCTACAGTAGTTCAAAGAGTGGAACAATTAACTCATAGCCCTGCTTTTGACCTGTCAAATCCCAACAAAGTATACGCATTATTGCAAACGTTTATTAAAAATCCTCATGGATTTCATGCAGACCATGGACGAGGCTATCAGCTCATTACTGATAACATTCTGCTTTTGGATAAAATAAATCCAACACTTGCGGTACGCTTAACCGATTGCTTTAGTAATAAAGATAAATTTGAACAATCAAGACGACAACTCATGCTATCAAGTTTACAGCGTATTGCAACTCACGCTGTATCTGATGACTTAAAGAACGCAGCAAAAAAAGCAATGGCATCATGAATTAATTCATCTAACCCAAATCACCATTTTCATTGATTTGGGTAGTATAATTGAGCGACTTAATGAATACACTTTGTTGAAACGGGCCACGCCCCTTCCCTTCAAAATTCCTAGATCAGGATGGTGTGGCGACTTAAATTTGTTACTCTTCTGTGAGTTCTAATGCTCCGATGTATTATGCATGGAATAAGCTTGTTGTTCGACTTTTGGATCGCCAGAGCAGTCTGCGGCAATAGAATCAATGGCTTCATCGTATTCTTTGTCGGTAATAGTTTCTGATTTTTTGATGAGTTCCATCAGTTTGGGTTGTGCACAGGCGCAATAAGAAGTGGTAAACTTTTTCTCTTCATCTGTTTGCTTGGGATAAATTAATCCCCATCTGTTTTGGCAGTATTCACTTAAATCACTGGATTTGGCATCAGACAGGCCTATTTCTTCCTCAAGGGAATCCATTGCATCATGCAATAACGTTTGAGAGAGGCAAACCTGGATGGCTTTGTTTATTGCTACTTGATTGTCCATAGGCTGGCCAGATGCACAGGCACAATATTTCTCGCCAAAATTTTTATAATCCACTTTATCAGCAACCTGCTCGGCCTTACTCATCCAGGAATTAATACAAACCGATTGAAAAGACTCACTTTTAGATGCTGTGTCAGCGGAATAAGCGGATAATGAGAACAACACAAAACTCACAGCAACCACAACATTTTTTAAAGAAACCCTACTCATAGTGTGTCACTCCAGTGGTTAAATGATTTTCGTAAAATACCCAAACAATCTCTCTGCAAGAAATCCAGTTTATGTAAATACGCCTTTAAAGATTACTTAAATTTATTCTCTTAAAGAGATATTGTGATATAAAAAACAGCATAGCTCATATCTTTTAAAATAGCTTCTTGTTCACAACAAAAAAATATTCAAAATGTCTAAATCTACAAAAATATTGATTCATTTGAAGAAACAATGATCCACATTCACGACTGGCTGAAACAATAGAAAAATCATAACAGCAAATACAGTCCATATTATTGCTTTAATCATCAGGCCATAACATACTCCTATTGATTCAGCTCAAAATTAACAATCCAGGATGATAATTAATTTAAGGGGAGTAAAAATGTCCGCAGCACCAAGAAAAGGATTTCTGCTGTTTGTACTGTCTTCTATTTTATCGTGCTCAGTATTTGTGTCTTTTGCTTGTACCCGGGTTCTGGTCGCCGACAATAACAATGCAGTTATGGTTGGGCGAAGTATGGACTGGAATGAAGACATGGCCACTAATCTGCTTGTGTATCCCAAAAATATAAAACGCTCTGGCTGTGACCCTGATAGTTCGTCTCGTACTAACTGGATTAGTTGGGTATCGCAATATGGAAGTATTGTTGCAACGGGCTATGAAGATTTCACCACGGATGGATTTAATGAAATGGGACTAGCTGCTCATGTACTTTGGCTTGATGAAACTGATTATGGCACTCGTGATGAATCCAAACCAAGTCTTTCTATAACCCAATGGATGCAATACTATCTGGATAACTTTAAAAATGTAAACGATGCCGTTCAATATACTCAAAAACATCCTATTCAGATAACGCCCTACTTTCATCCTGCTACCCAACAGTGGGGAAAATTACATCTTGTTCTTGATGATGCTTCGGGCGATTCAGCGATATTTGAGTACATCAACGGTTCATTGAAAATCTACCATAATCGAGATTACACTACGGTAACCAATGATCCGACCTACGATAAACAGTTACAAAAAATAACCCAATATAAAGTTTTTGGCGGCACCAGACCCTTACCCGGATCAACCAATTCACCGCATCGTTTTGTACGTGCACACTTTTACACCAAAGTCTTGCCCGAACTTAAGTCCACAAATATGGAGCTGGCTGGAATACTTGGGATATTAAATAACGTCGCCTATCCTTATTCTGCAAAAAACACTTCATTAACCATCTGGCGCACCGTTGCAGATTTAACGCACCGTATTTATTATTTTCAATCCACTGAAAATCAAAATTTGATTTCAGTTCACTTGGATTATTTTGATCTTAATCAAAAAGCTATAAAAAAACTGGATCTGGTCAATCATCCAGAATACGTCGGGGAAATGTCCGACAAATTCGAGACTATGGATTTACCTCTTAATAGTTGATTTAAAGCATCAGGTTATAGAAACCAGGGGTAATAAGACAACCAAAGAAATAAATTCGCTCGTTCTTTAAATGCGGTTCTTATTACTCCATACCATCCCCATGTGTACAGGTCTCCCTGCTGCCAATAAAAAAGGGTGTGTAGGTGGCTGCAACCGGAAAATGACTCAAAGTAAAATTGAGTCAGTGAAACAATTACTTGCATCTGGCACGTTATCAAAGGATATTGCGTAAAATCTTGGCATATCGGTGCCAGCTTTGTATCGTTGGATTCCGGCCTCAAATAATGTCACTTAAAATTGAGCTTTTCTGCACAAACAAAATTCACTTACTCTGATATAGTGCTTGTTTTATTTACTTTTTACGTTAGGGCACTATGAATCATAATAAATTTGGGCAATTAGTCCGCATAATATATGAAAAAATTGATCAACCAATAACACTCGATGAACTATCATTACAGATTGGAATGTCGGTTAATTCATTAAAACGATTGTGCCAACAATCCGTTAATCAATCTCCAGGAGCTTTTATCAGAAAACTCAGAATGGAGTTGGCTTTTCGCTCTTTGCAGAGTAGAGAAAATTCAATTTTAGAAGTTGCTCTTGCTTCTGGATATGATGATCACACTTCTTTTTCAAGGCAATTTAAGGAGACTTTCGGGTATTCTCCGACTCATGCCAGAGAAAAAATCAAAATTGTGAATGAACTTGAATGTGTCATTCTTGAAGAACCTGATATCGTTGAATTGAAGGATTTACACCTGCAGTCAGTTACTGAAACAGGATATTATTATGATTCTGCACCAAAGGCTTGGATTAAATTGAAAGAAAAATTGACTGAACAAGAACTGACCGATGATTTTACAGGAGTGTTCGTTGGTATTGGACACGATAATCCTCATGATGGAATCGTACCAGAAAATAAAAGTCGATTTAGCGCATGTACCTCGCATAAAGGAAGAAATATTGAGGCGGAACAATTCTTAATATTGGGAGGAAAATATGTTAGATTTCGATATACGGGGAAGCCCAATAGCGTTGGATTAGCTTACCATTATATTTTTGGACAATGGGCAGATAAATCAGCTAACAAAATAAATGAGGCCAAGCCAGCGTTTATTCTTTTTGATAGTTTTCCAGAGATCACAAAAGAACATAATCTTATGATCCATGTTCCAATCAACTAAAAGAATGTGGGGTAGATGGTGGGGCTTGGTTTTATTCTGAAATACAACTTATTGTCAGTTCCTCCACAGGACACCTAATAGTAAAAAAATGAAGTGGTCAACCATATTTGCGATGCAATAAATCATAAAATGCCCACACCCCACTATACTCTTGTATGCAATTGCTTGTCGCATGGCTTTCTTAAGTTGATAGAATGATTCTATTATCCATAATTAACTAAAATCTGGTTAGTAAACACAGTACGTAAATAAAATCCTCGCGGTAGTGTTTTTACTTTATTTCCATCAGCATCATAACTAAAGCACAAACATTTACCCGTGGCAGCTTTTGGCCTTATTTGTAAATAGGTACCTACTGTAGCGTTGATTTGCTCAAGGTTACCGGTGCTGATTTGAGCGGTTAAATAGTTCCAATCTGCTGATAAAATACGTTCCTCATCGTCATTGGGCGACCATAAAAAACCTTTGCCTATTCGTCTGTGTTCAAACGGAATGTTTTTGTCACCTTCAACAGGTAACCATAAAACCCTTTTGAGCTTGGCATAACATTGTGAAGACTTCCATTTCTGATGATGGACAGTAAGTAATGGAATGGAGGTAACAAAAGTAGATTCAGCCGGCCTACCCGATCTGGCTATAGGTAATGTTTTTAGCTCGATTCCAAGCTGCTGAAAATCAGGCTCCGCTTTATTATTCGCATCAGTACCCAAGGCGAGTTCCAAAGCCATGCCAACCCAACCTTTCCTATGTACGGGATTTGCGGGGATAGATAATTTTAAAGCCATACTTAACTGAACGAAACTTAACCCTTGAATGGCGTTACTTCGTGCCAGCAATTCACATTCAGTCGTTGGTGGATTGATTTTTGGAGTATAAATCGGCATGCCCTTCTTTCAGTTCCACAGTAATGGGTTCAATAGGTGGTTTTATTCCTGCGGCTTTAAACTGTGCCGTAATCGCAAACAAAACTTTGGAGCGTATTTCAACACGATTATGTTCCTGAACATTAATAAAGTACCGAGCTTCAAATTCTATCAAAGCGGTATCAATTTTCTTTAAAAACACCTGTGCAGGAGGATCTGCTACTATTTCAGGAATTATAGCCAGAACATCAAGAATCAACTGCTGAATCATGACAGGATCATCAGCTCTGCTTACTTTAATTGGAATAACAGTTCTGACAATGCCATCTTGATGAGTCCAATTAGTGAATGGCTTGTTAAACGTTTCTGCATTAGGTATTAGTACTTGGGTGTTATCCCAGGATGAAACTCGCATGGAACGTATTCCTATATGAGCAACCTGGCCTTCATATTCACCAATGGTAATTAAATCACCTTCTCTGACCGGGCGTTCAATAAGTAACATGATGCCCCCAACAATGTTTGATGCGAAATCCCTCAGGCCAAATCCCATCCCTACAGCAAGACCTCCCAAAATCATAGACATACCACTAAAATCCAGGCCTAATACATGCAACGTAATAAAACTACCCAACAAGATAACCGCATATTGGGTAAATACAGATAAGCTGTTCCTAATTCCAACATCTTTGGCATTTTTAAAAAGCCACCTGTAACAAAATTCCCTGGTCCACTTGGCAGCCCATACAAATAAAGCCAGAAGAATAAAAAACTCAATCACACTAAATACAGTAATGTGTATTCCAGTAAAATTAACGATACTGTACTGTGCCATTTTTTCTATGCTAGTAATAACCAGCGAGTCGGGGTGCCAACCAAATAACTGAAATAAGACCAGAACGCTGCACAAAAACAAAACAATGCGCAAAATGCCATCAAGAGGTTTGAGAAAAACTTCTATCCATAGCCATCCATTTTGTAACGATGAAATCATCCATTCAGATAAAAGCTCCAAAGCATCAAAGACTAATCCGCGAGCAAGAATGTATCCGACAAGCACCATGAGAATGTATGCCTGATATCGACTCATGGTCCATGCCAAATTAATGAACCCCAGCAAGCCAATAATTGCCGTTGTGAATAAGGTGATGGGTATCAAAACAACCAGTAAAGAGATTGCATTTTTAATGTATCTTTTTTTGCCTTTTAACAAGGGGCGTAACAAATAAGGAATAACGTCTTTACTTTTCCAGGCAACAAGAGAAACGGAGAGAATAAATAACATGAATAACCGATTAAAAATATCCTGGAGTAATACAATTAACGGGAGTATGTGGCTAAATACCATTAATGCGGTAGTCCACCCACCAAACAAGAACAACCATTTTAAACGATAATACAGTTTTACATCTTTTCCTGAAGAATCAGAAATACGCTCTAACAAGACCAATCGTGCAATTAAAATCAATACTCTAAATGTAAACCAGACTGCAATAAGATTGAACAAGAGTTGATAGTTAGAATAGGAAATATTGGTAATGTAAAGAACAACCCACAACATACTAAAAAGACATAAGTACGGAATATTTCTCTGTACCAAAGTCAAGATCCCATCATACAGATAACCCGTTAGCCTGGATCGCTCTTTATCACTTCCCAGTGTTTTCAAGAACCGATTTAAAATATAAAAAACGGCAAAGATTAAAGCCAGGGCAGACCACAAAATCGCAATAGGAAAGGTATCTAGCCAGCTGTAACTGTCATATACTTTTAGGGTTAGAGTTTTAATGTACTTGTAAAATAAATTGGGCATATCAACAAGTTTATGCAAAATTGTTGGCCAGCTGTTAATGTTGTATTCTGCCAGTGACTGTCGAGTTGATATTTGCCTTTTTAATTCGTTTTGATATTCATCCAAGCTCTGGATTAATTGTTTTTTCTGAACGTCGGCTTCTTTAAGTTGGTCTTTAATACCCGTTTCTAAAAAATGAAGGGATTTCTTGAGTTCAGGTTTGATTGACGCATTGCTTCCTGTTTCAAGGGTGGCTGATATTTGTTTTAAAGCATGTTCTATAGTGATGTATTGGTGTATGGAATCTTTGTAACTATCGGTAACCTGCTGCAAGGTTTTTGTATCTGAGTTATTCAACAACAAAATTCTGGCTTTAATCACGTTTTTTTGTACCATTAAGGCATCAAGTTTCTGATGTATTATGGCTATATGCTGGTTATTGATAAACAAACGTGCTTCGAGTTCAATTTGCTCATTTGCATTGGTTAGCGATTGCATAGTACGCTGATTTGAAACATTATTTTGGTACAACAAACCAAGCTCATTATCAAGTTCTGCACTTGACTTTTTGATGTGAATTAACTTTTGCTCTAATTCAAAATTAGCTTTCCACAGTTTTAATTTTTTTATTTCATCGTTCAAAATGAGTTGGTATTGTTTTGCCAAGTCAATATTTTCACTGATCAGTTCCAGTGTTTTTTTGTTGACAGTAAGTAACGTTTCCACTTTACCTACCCGTTCTTGAATATTGGCCTCACCATTGGCAAGCGGTAATTGTTGAAGATGCTTCAAGCGCTGGTTTAAATGGAGTTCTTGTTTGTACTGATTTTCAAGAAAACCTTCAAGGCTTTTTATTTTGGCCTGATTCATTGAAAGCAATGCAGAAGTCTGCTGCATTTTCGTGATGTAATGATCCTCGTTTAAGGGGGCTGGTTGTTGTTTAGCATCATTAATCAATATAGTTAAATGAGTTTTTTCCTGAGCTAAATATTCAACCAATGATCCACTGATTTGCTTATCAGGTAAGGTATCGTGTTTTGGGGTGGGCACGGCATGAGCCAGCACACTCATACCCAGTAAAAGCATGCTTAAAAATAAAAACAAACAGCGCCATCCCATGGCGGCACTGTTTGTTGTTTGTTTATTTTGTCGTAGTGGTTGGTGCAAGTCTAATTCCCAATTCATTCAGTTGCGCATTTCCAGTAGGTGACGGCGCACTGGTTAAAAGACAGGATGCTGTTTGCGTTTTGGGAAATGCTATGACATCTCGTATAGATGCAGAATCTGTAAGTAGCATAGCCAATCTATCTATCCCCAGCGCAATTCCACCATGCGGTGGTGCACCGTATTGCAATGCATCCAATAAAAAGCCAAATTTTTCCTGCGCTTCATGCTCATCAATACCTAATAATTCAAATACGGTTTGTTGCAGGGTTGGTTGATGAATTCGAATAGATCCACCACCAATTTCGTATCCATTGATCACAATATCATAAGCTTTAGCCAATGCATTTTCAGGATTTGCCCGCAGATCTTCTGCGGATAAATTTTGTGGCGAGGTAAACGGATGGTGCATGGATTGCAGCCTGTTATTTTGATGATCCACCTCAAACATAGGCCAGTCAACGACCCAAAGCAGCTTCCAATCCGCACTTAACAGATTTCTGTCATGACCTATTTTAACCCGTAGAGCCCCCATTGATTCATTAACAATATGCGTTTTATCCGCACCAAAGAAAATAACGTCACCCGTTTGGGCATTGACACGTTTGATTATAGAAAAAACAGCTTCTTCAGAGAGAAACTTCAATATAGGAGACTGCAACCCGGCCATACCGTCTTCAAGGTTATTTATTTTTATGTAAGCAAGCCCTTTTGCTCCGTAAATTCCCACAAATTGCCCATAACCATCGAGATCTTTGCGACTTAAATCACAGCCATTAGGAAGCTTCATAGCAACAACACGACCATCTGCCGCATTTGCTGCACTCGAAAATACATTAAAATCACACTGCTTAACCAAATCCGCAATATCTACCAGTTCGAGAGGATTGCGCAAGTCAGGTTTATCGCTGCCAAATCGACTCATAGCTTCCGCATAGGACATTCTGGGCAATTGTTCAGGCAGATCAATGTTGAGGATATTTTTGAAAATAACCTTTAAAAGACCTTCTATCAATTTTAAAATGTCTTCCTCATCAATGAAAGCCATTTCAATATCAAGCTGAGTAAATTCAGGTTGTCTGTCCGCACGTAAATCTTCATCACGAAAACAACGTACAATTTGATAATATCTGTCAAACCCTGACACCATTAACATCTGTTTAAACAATTGAGGTGACTGGGGTAAGGCATAAAACTGCCCAGGATGTACTCGTGATGGTACAAGATAATCACGAGCACCCTCAGGGGTAGCTTTGGTTAGCATAGGCGTTTCGATATCGAGAAAACCCTGTTGATTCAGGTAATTGCGCATACAACTGGTTAAGTTGTGACGTAACAGAAGTTTATTCTGCATTGAAGTACGCCTTAAATCGATATAACGATATTTATAACGTAAATCTTCATTAACTATTTGATGATCATCAGGCAAAAACGGCGGTGTTGGTGACTGATTAAGAATTTCAAGTCGGGTTCCCACAACTTCAACCCTGCCAGTGGCCATTTTGTCATTGACCATGCCATCCGGTCGGTTTCGCACAACTCCTGTTACCCGGACGACAAATTCGGATCTTAATTTTTCAGCTATTGCGAATGTTTCCTGATTTTCTGGTTCATAAACCACCTGAAGTAAACCCGAGCGATCACGAACATCCAGAAAAACGACACCACCATGATCTCTTCTGTGATGTACCCAACCACATACAGTGACCTCCTGGTTTAAGCAGGATTCATTCACAGTTGAACAGTAGTGTGTACGCATAAAACCACCTTTATATTTTTATTGTGTTATTGCCAATGCTGCCAGCTGTCTTGGTTTGCATTACGCCTAGAGAGATAATAAACTTTAGCGCTTCATCCACGCTCATACTTAATTCTATTGCGTCCTTTTTGGGAACCATCATCAGAAACCCGGATGTAGGATTTGGCGTAGTAGGAATGAACAAAGATACCATCTCTTCATTTGTTTTTTCGTTAATTTCTGCATAACCAGATCCGGTTTGAAAACCAATACTCCAAACGCCCTTTCGGGGGTATTCGATTAATAAAACTTTACGAAAAGCATCGCTATTGGAAGACAATACCGTGTTAAGTACTTGCTTGACTGCATTGTAAATAGACCTAACCAAAGGAATTCGTGCTAAAAGAGATTCTCCCCAACTCACCAATCGTTGACCGAAAAAATTGGTCGCAAAAATTCCTGTGGCGATTAGTAGAAAAAGAGAGATAACCACGCCAATACCTGGAATATGAATTCCTAACAGCTGTTCAGGCTGGTAAGCTGCAGGAATTAAGGCCATGGTATTATCAAGTAAATCAATGATAAAGCGCAAAACACCTATGGTTACCAAAATGGGTAACCATACAACCAGCCCTGCAAGCAGATACCTGCGTATGGAAAGATACTTCACGCTGAATCACCTTTGGTCGATTCAGTACTTTTTGTTGTAGTAGTATCCTTAGAGGTGGTTGATTCAGTTTTAGACGAATCAGTAGAGGACTTTGCTGCAGTTCCTTTATCTTTAAAATCAGTTGCGTACCAACCCGTACCTTTAAGTTGAAATCCTGCAGGAGAAATCAGCTTGGTTACTGTGTTTTTTAAACATTCAGGACATTGAGTGACCGGACTGTCTGTGTATTTTTGCATCAAGTCAAAATGATGATGACAACTTGCACATTCGTATTCATAAATTGGCATCGAAATAACTCCGTCAACTTGAAAAAATATAATTTAACAGTGCATTATAACCAAGTCCAGCAGGATGGACAACCTTTAAAATAAGCGTTTACAGGGTTGTACCGTCTCAAACTCTTTATACGGAAACAAATAAAGTCATCCCAGAGTCATTTGATGCTCACAGTACAAAGAGACGTCATCCACATGAACAGCTCTCCTGTTCTCATCATTTTTTAAATCTGGCAAGTAACCAAGAGAAATGTGATGATACCCTATACTTAGTGAATTTTTTTCAGATGGGTTCATTTGCAAACCAATTTTCGCTACGACTGGATCATTAAGGATTTCTAATGACTATATTTTATTACAACTCTAAAAAAATTGGTGATTTATCCATTAAATCTTCCGCACACGAAACAACGATACACACAAGTCGACTTACGTTTAAATCATTGAACCAAGAGTTGCAAGCAACCTTGGTATGCAATTATGCAAAGTTACTTGGTGATTCAGAAGTTGTTAAATTCCTCAATGATGGAAAACCATGGTCTATTGAGCTGATTCAAAAGGTAATTGATACAAAAACTTCTACTTGGAATAATGGTGATCCATTTAGTCTGTTTTCAGTTTATGAAAATGAAACAGACCAATTTATTGGTTCGGTTTCAATCAAACATGAGTTGGAAACCTACAATACAACTGGCTTCGGTCATCCAAATGTTATAGAAATTGGGTTTTTCTTAGATAAAACTTTTTGGGGTAAAGGTTATGGTACTGAAATCGCAATTGCTGCAATAAAATATATTAAACATGCTGTTGGAGTTATTTTTGTTGAGCATGTAAGTTCTGTACCAAAAGAAATTGTAGCGACAGCACACCCTGACAATATAGCCTCATGCGCCATTTTGCAAAAAAGATTGAAGCATGTAGAGTCTGAACCAATAACAAAATATGATGGCAACCCAAGGCTATTCTTTTTTAAACCATTAAAACCAGCCAGGGTTGCTCCTACAGATGAAGTCTGTTTGGAATCTTTAAGTCTATAGAGTTGGATAAATCATCAAGCGAAAAATATTACAGTTGGATCGGGGGATTATCTGATTCTATCCAGCTATCCCACTAAACTATAACAGTTGCATGCCCGCACTGATTTTTATATTCGCTACCGGGACATGTATATCCCTGTAAAAGACGAATTAAAGGCGGGCGTGCTTAAGGTACGTTGGTACATGTTGAATATCACATAAATCTCCGGCATGAGGTATTATTGCCAACAAAGGACACTGCAAAGCATTTTTTAAAGTTTCAATATTCTCATCCAAAAGTAACATATCAGGGTCAAGGCAATTAGCAATCCATCCCGCACACTCAATGCCATGATTCTTTAGGGAATGCGCAGTTAATAATGCGTGATTAATACACCCTAAGCGCATACCCACGACTAAAATGACGGGGATATTGCTTAGTTGAAGAAAATCAATCCAGGTTTGTTGGTCATTTAGGGGGACCATTAAACCTCCCGCCCCTTCTATAAATAGAATATCAGCTTCTTTAACCTCCAGATTTAAACAATACGAGGCTAGTTCATGAGCATCCAGAACTTGACCAACCTTCTTTGCTGCTAAATGAGGTGAAACCGGTAGTGGGAACCGCCAAGGATTAATTTGTTCCATTGTTAGGCTGCTCTTGTGTGACAAAATTTGCGCATCTGAACTAATTAGCTGATCCTCTTCTGCATAACAACCACTAGCAACTGGTTTGATAGCGACTGATGTGGAACAATAGTCAACTAATTTTTGCGTCACGTACGTCTTACCGCAATCTGTATCTGTACCTGTAATAAAATAACGTTTCATTGTATAAATCCAGTAAATTCATCGATAAAAAGATCGGTATGAGATAAAAAGGGCATATGAGCGGCTTTGTGAAATACCACATATTTAAAGTCGGGATAGATACGGCGCATATGCTCCATGGTTTTTAATGGCGTAATGGGATCCAATCGGCCAAACATATAGCATACCGGAAGTTGCAAAGAATTTAGTCGCTCTCGTAAGTCCCATTCTTCCAAAATTTTAAGGCCAGATTCCAGGCCCTTTTGAGTTGATAATGTTGTTTGTGGTAACTCGATTTTTTGCTTGCCTAATTGGAGACTAATAAATTCTTGTACTGTTTTATTATTATCTCTCGATAAATTTTGGTAAAAACGAGCAAAAACTTCTTTAGATACTCCAGGCCACATCTCTTCGGCAATGAAACGTGGCGAGCTGGTTATATTGACCAGTTTAATGATGCGATGCTGTTCTTCTATGGCCAGTCGAGTGGCGAATAAGCCACCCAAAGACCACCCTGCCAATAGAAAACGAGGCGGCAAACTAGTGAGTAAATTACGTTTAAAAGAATGCCAATCCTGGATTGAGCTTAATCCAAATCCAGGTAAATCAACCAAAAGAATTTGGTATTTTTGTTCTAAATATGGAATAAGTGAATGCCAAATTTGACTGTCAAATCCCCATCCATGAAAAAATACCAAAGGTATGCCTGTACCGTAACTAGTGATGTGTAGATTCATAAATCCTGTCTAACGCCTTAAAAAGCCTGTTAATATGCTCTTCTTGATGATCAAAATTTAAAATAATTCGTAAACCGGTCTGTTTGGGACTTACAGTAGGCGAGCGAACCGGGGAGCAACACAAACCAGCCTTCTTTAATTCATTACTGTAATGTAATGCTAATTTAGGACAACCCAATTGCAGTTGCTGAATAGGTGAACTGGAGTTACCCCAGCGAAAGGGAGAGTTACGTGCCTTCTCTTTAAAATAAGCTGTTAACTGATTCAGTTTTGCTCTTCGGTCATCAGCACGAACAACCACTTCAAGGGTTTTAAGTAAGCCATACCCAAGTGCAGGGCTTAACGCTGTTGAATAAATAAGGGAACGAGCTGCTTGCAGTAATCCATTAATCCAGGATTTTTGACCCGCAATCAATGCTCCCTGAGAGGCAAGAGCCTTGCCAAAAGGAATAATTCGAAGTGGAACCTTATTTTGAGTTAACCCATAATGCGCAACGGCTCCCCTGCCCTGAGCACCTAAAATACCAAAGGAATGAGCCTCATCGACCAAAACTACCGAATTATAGTGCTCACCAATCTTAGCTATGGAGGATAGGGGTGCCAATTGCCCACTCATACTGAAAATACCTTCAGTAATAATAACGCTCTCGTGAGGGTTACTTTTTAATTTACGCTCTAAATCGTCTACATCGTTATGAAGGTAGCGCGTGCAGTGAACCTTGGAAAGAGTTAAACCATCATAAACTGAGGCATGTATCGCTTTATCAACAATACATGCAGCACCAATTTTGCCTAGCAAAGAAGCTATTGCCAAATTTGCCGCATAACCTGAAGAAAATAAAATACACTCATCCACGCCCAATAATGTAGCAAAAGCCTGTTCTAATTCGTGATGGACATGATGATACCCGTTGAGCAGCATCGAACCACCACTACCTGTTGGATAAGTGGTATAACCATCCTGATAGGCTTTGGCGATACCCTGGTCTGTCGTTAAGGACAGATAGTCATTCGTATCAAAATGAATAAACTCAGTATGCCCATGATGTGCTATCTGACGTACTCGCAATAAATTCTGAGCTTGCAGGCTTTCAGTGTATTCCTGAATTCTTAAATCAAGAGTCATCAAACCATCTCGGTTAAACCCAATTTATCGAACAAATTCTTGTCTTTAATTCGTTGCGGGTTTTCTTCGGTAAGTAATTTGTCACCTATGAATACAGAATTAGCTCCAGCAAAATAGCATAGCGCCTGTAGTTCATCACTCATCTGTGTTCTTCCTGCTGTTAAACGAATGGCACTCACAGGCATCAGGATACGGGCAGTCGCAATAGTTCTGACCAATTCTATCCCTTCAACCGGTTCAGCCTGTGCTAATCGGGTTCCCTCTACAGGGATAAGTCTATTGATGGGTACACTTTCTGGTGGCGTATCCATATTCGCCAGAGTGAACAAAAACTCTATTCGATCTTCTCGAGTTTCTCCCAAACCAAGTATACCGCCACAACACACATTAATTCCTGCTGCCCTGACGGCATTCAAAGTATCAAGTCTATCGCTAAATTTACGTGTTGTGACTACTTTATCGTAGTACGAAGGAGAGGTATCTATATTATGGTTGTAATAATCAAGCCCCGCTTCTTTCAGACAATGAGCCTGCTCCTCATTTAACATTCCAAGAGTCATGCAGGTTTCTAAACCAAGCGCTTTAACCCCTTCTATCATTTCTTGCAATTGTGGCATTACTTTATCAGGCGGACAACGCCAGGCAGCTCCCATACAAAACCTTTTAGCGCCACCCTCTTTCGCTTCTTGAGCACTTTTTAAAACCTCGTCTACTGACATTAATTTTTCTTTTTCAACGTGAGTTTTTACATGTCCACTCTGAGAGCAATAGCCACAATCTTCCGGGCATGCTCCTGTTTTAATACTTAACAAGGTTGCAAATTGCAGGGTATTTGCCTCATGATGCGTCCGGTGTACTGTATGAGCCTGGTACAATAAGTCATTAAATGATTGCTGATAAATTGCAGCGATTTCGGATACAGTCCAGTTTTTCTTAGTCTCAGTCACAACTACCCCCTTTAATTCGTAATAATGAACATGATAAAGTCATGCCCATACTTGTCAACCAAAATCTAAAAAAATGGTCAACATTAACGAACTTATCTCCAAAGATTTAAAACACATTTGGCATCCCTGTTCTCAAATGAAAGATTTTGAAACTTGCCCGCCTCTGGTTGTAGAACGTGCCAAAGGAAGCTTTTTGTATACTAACCAAGGACCCTTGATAGATGCCATATCGAGCTGGTGGTGCAAATCTCTTGGGCACGGCCATCCTGCGGTACTTGCAGCGATACAAAAACAGATGAATTATTTTGAACATGTCATTGGCGCCAATACCACTCATCCCCTACTGGTAGAATTAGCAGAAGAATTAACCAAAATAACGGGCAAACAACATGTATTCTTTGCCAGTGATGGCTCCAGTGCAGTAGAAATAGCAATGAAGCTGGCAATTCATGGATCAAAAATAAAAGAATTGAATAATAAAAACGAATTCATTGCCCTCAAAAATGGTTATCATGGCGAAACGCTTGGCACCATGAGCGTCAGCGATTTGGGGATTTATAAAGCACCTTATGAAGGTTTTGGGGTAAGATGTCACTTTATTGACCCAATCCCCTATGTGACTTCTCCTGACGATCCTCTATGGAATAATTGTGATGAGTATTGGTCAAAAATCGTCAATCAACTCGAACAGGTAAGCGATCAAGTTTGCGCTGTGATTCTTGAACCCATGGTTCAAGGGGCTGGTGGAATGCTGTGTTACAGTCCAGATTTTTTAAAAAAATTATCCTGCTGGACAAAATCGAAAGGAATTTATCTGATTGCCGATGAAATCATGACGGGTATGGGACGAACAGGCGAATGGCTGGCTTGTCAACATGCAGGTATAGAGCCCGATCTGATCTGCTTGTCCAAAGGATTAACATCTGGAACCTTACCTTTTAGCTGCGTCATGATAGACAGTGCTATTTTTGATCTGTTTTATGATGATTATAAATCAGGCAAGTCTTTCTTGCATTCACACACATACAGTGGAAATCCTCTGGCAGTTAGTGCTGCCCTGGCAACGATTAAAACCTTTCATAACGAAGGAATTATTAATAAATCACGAGCATTAGGCGATTTAATGCTGCAACATCTTAACAGTATTGCTCAAATATCTGGAAAGTTAGTTAATGTTCGCGGGTTAGGAGCTGTCGTTGCTGCAGAGTTAACGGATACCGGGGCATCTCGTATTGGTAACAAACTGTATCAGGAAGCAATAAAATATGGGGCTTTAATAAGACCCATAGGAAATACACTATACTGGATGCCACCTTTAAATACAGAACCAGAAACTATTGGGAAATTAGCAGAAATCACACTAGAATCAATAGAATCTGCTTATATTAAAGTATGCCACGATGAATAAGGTATTTGAGGAACTATCAGAATTTGTGATAAAGCAATTCAAATTATTTTGGATTTTGCTGACTGCCGTATTGATCGTAGGTTCTGTTTACATTAACTGGTATTATTTTTTAAACAGAGCTCAAGAGCATTTAAACCATGTCGCCACACAAATCAGTAATCATTTTGATGGTTTTGTAGAAGATTTATTTCAGGAAGCGTACTCCTTACCCATATTCGGCACCCGGTTTTCTGAATGTAAAACAGAGTTATATCCTTATTTGGAGCACATTACTTTAAATAATCTACATATTGCTGGTATAACCATCACTGACAACAAACGGCATATCGTTTGTTCATCATTACCCGATAATTACACCATTTCTTCAACCTCATCTCATGCTCGTTCATTTAGTGGGCCTTATGATCTATCGTATTTTGATCAGCCCATCTATCTGGTACAGCAAAACATAGGTAACTATCAGATTGGCATACTCGTCCTCTCCTCTGTTGTGGAAAATGCGCTTAAAGTCCCTAGTATCAACATACATAAGATCGCTTTATACGATAATGAAGGTAAAAAAAATCTATTGAGCCTGGAGCAAAGTAAGAACAATGAAGCCCGAATAATTAACCCCGCACACAGCAGCCTAGTTGTAACAAATACACAGCAAATATTTGCTGCTGATAAAATACAAAATATTGATCAAATGTCCGTAGTAGTTGTTGAGCCTCGTGAAAAATTAATCAGACAACTTTTGTATATTGAATTAGGGATTACCCTCTTTATTCTGTGCCTTTCTGCTCTATTGTATTTTTTACTCAAAAAAATAATAACCGATCGCTACTCTCTTAAAAACGCCATCAAGCGAGCAATTAAAAACAAAGAGTTTTATCCTGAGTATCAGCCCATTTTTGACTGTGAGAGTAACTCGTTCACAGGGGTGGAGATCTTGCTGAGATGGAAAGATCAAGAGGAACAACTCATTATGCCCGATTTGTTTATTGCCGAGGCTGAAAATACAGGGCTAATTGTTCC
The DNA here is from genome assembly GCF_001467535.1 of Legionella worsleiensis. GTDB lineage: Bacteria > Pseudomonadota > Gammaproteobacteria > Legionellales > Legionellaceae > Legionella > Legionella worsleiensis. The sequence goes on along the minus strand of NZ_LNZC01000027.1, from coordinate 257,858 downwards.
AATAACACTGCAAATTATTGAAATATCGCTTAAGGACATGCAGCCCATTTTACAAAAAAACAGCAACTTTCACCTTGCTTATAATATTTCAGCCATTCACTTCACGGAACCCTCTTTTTTTGTTGCATTTCATGCTCTTGTCAAACGCTATGACCTGGCTCCTGACCAAGTAATTTTTGAATTAACTGAGCGGGAATTATTAGACAAAAACAATAGTGTGTTTATCGATACCATGCACCATTTGAGAACAAGCGGTTATTCACTTGCTGTTGATGATTACGGTACAGGGCATGCAAGCATCAGCTATCTGCAACATTTTCCATTTAACTATTTAAAAATAGACAAATTGTTTATCCAGGCCATAGGAACCAAAGCCATTACAGAATCATTAAATGATGCCATAATAAACATGGCGCATGGCTTAAATCTTACCGTAATCGCCGAAGGGGTTGAAACAAAAGAGCAGTTTGATTATTTATCGAAAAACGGAGTACGATTTTTACAAGGCTGGTATTTTTCAAAGGCATTGCCCATTGATAAATTAGTAACGCTTTTTAAGGGAGAAAAAAGATGAACTATTGCGTGAGGTGTTTCCTTGTTTTGCTCTGGGTCTCTTATTCAGGTATTTCAATATCTGCCAATGCCGACTCCAGCTACTGGCAATGTATTACCCAGGATAAAACGAATAAACAATGGACGGTTAAAAACACTTATCAAAAAGTTGCCTTGAACCAGGCTTTTGCTCTATGTAAAAAAGAAAGCGAATTTCCCACCAGTTGTAAAACATCTCAGTCCAGTTGTGAAGGTTTTTATATGGGTATGAGTACAAAACCTTTATGGCGATGTAGCGCTATTGATCAAACAGCTACAGCATGGAATAGTAACTTTTATTCCGAACAAGATGATGCGGCTCTCGCTGCCAAAGCATATTGCAAAGAATACAGCAGTGTCCCTGATACGTGTTTTATCAATTTCGTCACATGTAAAAACTATAATGAAGGGTTAAGTTTGCCATGACACGATGTATTGGCTTAACAGGAAATATAGCAAGCGGTAAATCAACTGTTGCTGGTATTTTTTCAGATTTAGGTATCGATGTTTTAAGTGCTGATGCTGTTGCCAAAGAACTCACCAATCAAAATACCCCTGCTTATAACGCAATTGTGACCCATTTTGGTCCCGAGGCTCTTTTAGTAAATAAAGATCTCAACAGAACATATTTAAGAGGAATCATTTTTTCACACCCACAGGAAAAGAAATGGCTGGAAAATTTACTGCATCCACTCATCAGAAATCAACTGGAACAAAAAGTAAACAACTGCACTACACCTTACTGTATCTTGGAAATACCCCTTCTTACAGATAAAACGCTTTATCCCTACCTGGACCGAGTTTTAGTAATCACCGCTCCACTGGAATTGCAGATTGAACGAGTGATGCAAAGAGACAACTGTACTAGAGAGCATGCACTTGCTATTCTTTCAGCTCAACCCGCACCAAGTGAACGCTTAAGAATAGCTGATGATGTGATTATCAATGATTCAGATTATGAACAATTAAAACAAGCGGTTAATCAGTTACATATTCACTATTTAAGTGCACCACTTAGTATCGCCACTTCTGCTGACAAGTAAAGGATGCCCGATTAGTTCTGTTTTTTTGTTGATGCTACTTATACAGCATATTACTTTTGAAGAAAAAAAATGCATATAGAAAACTAAATTATCTACTCCACACCTAAAAGAACTCTTTTATTTTCAATGAGTTTTGTGTTAGTCTTAAAAGCATCTGCACCCTTTTGTATATTAGCGACTTATCAATGCCTAGAGCAGTAAGGGTAGATTTAAATCAGCACGTAATTAACGTGTTCGTAACACCCAAGCTAAAGGTAAGATTATGCTAAGGATGGCTTTGAGTTATGTGTAACAAAACAATTACCTTTCAATTGGCTACCCATTTTTTATCCCGGATAGCACTAAGACTTGAATTTTTATTCAAAACAATCAATCAAGCCTGTAATGAATCGCACGAGATCATACATCGATTTGCCTTGAAAAACATTATTGAAATAATCGAAATTGTTGAAAAACCCGAGCTAAAAAGCCGTTTCATTAAAGAATTAATCAGAATAGAGCATGTACTTAAAAAACCCAATTTATTAAATAACATGGTACTTTTTGATGATCTGGCAACCCAGATCCATATCTTGAATCACGTTCCTGGTCGCTTCAGTAATGCCATACATGATGATGAGTTTCTTAAAACATTAAGACAAATCCACCACCCTAATACTAAAGATTGTGAATTTAATTCACCTCATCTGGTTCTCTGGTTTGAATCATCTCCTGAATTAAGACAAAAACACATCAATCAATGGGTGAGCGCACTAAAAGAATTGGAGGATACAGTCCGAATTTACCTGTCTTTACTGCGTGAAGCTACAGAATACATACCGATAAAAACACAAAATGGATTTTATCAACACAATTTATCACCTAAAGCGATGAACCATTTGATTTTACTGAAGATGGATAAATCGCTGGGAATAACTCCCAAACTTCAATTAGGCCATAATAGCTTGACTATCAGATTATATGAGCTAACAACAGCTCATGAAATCAACGATGAATCTATAGACATGGAAATTGCATTCTGTCAAATATAATCACTTTAATTGCCATCAGAGATCACTATCTAAATGAAATTAATCACTTTAAATATTTGGGGTGGGCATCTAAGAAATCCTCTTCTTAAATTCATACATCATAACAGAGATATTGATATATTTTGCCTCCAGGAAGTCTACTCCAATGCTCACCGCACACTCAACGATAAAGAGCGAGAAATAAGCCTTAATATATTCTCCGACTTGCAAAAATTACTTCCTAATCATTACGCAATTTTTAAACCCGCTGTTGAGAATGTGTATGGAATTGCTCTTTTAGTTAAAAATAGCATAGACATCATCAGTGAAGGTGAAATCAACATTCATCAAAAACAACATTATCCTGGCATAGGTTTAAATCATGACCGAAATTTGCAATGGATTGAATGTCAAATAAACCAAAAACTCTATGCCATAATCAATATTCATGGTTTATGGAACGGTCAAGGTAAAAAAGATACGCCAGAGCGATTAAATCAATCTCATCGTATTCGCCAATTTATGGATACTCTAAATACGCCCAAAATATTATGCGGTGATTTTAATTTAAGACCTGATACTGAAAGCATGCGCATTTTAGAACAAGGGATGAATAACCTGATTAAGACTTATAATATACGTTCAACCCGTACCCGATTTTATACTAAGGAAGAGAAATTTGCAGATTACATTTTAACTTCACCGGAAATAAAAGTGAATGATTTTAAGGTAATGGCTGACGAAGTATCCGATCATTCACCTTTACTGCTCGATTTTTTATAAATGAAACATTTACAGGGGTTCTTTTGAGGAAAATACGAATTATTGAACCGATCCTGTATGTTTTTTTGACCAAAGAAAGTAGAAATGTTAACACGTACTTAGGAATATTATATTTATGTCACATGTTGAGCTATCAAATTACGGCGGATCACCTTTTGAAAAATTAATGGGGCATGCACCTGAGGTTTTAAATCAATGGGTAAAATTAGAGGAAGTTTTTTTTCGAAGTAATGCATTTACTTTAGAGTTTCTTGAACAAATCAGGCGTGCTTTGGCTTTTAAAAATTTATGTCACTATTGTATGTTAAAGGCAGGGCCTCCTGAAGGAAATCCCGAGTCGGCACGTTCGGCGATTGCGTTAAGGTTTGCAAATAAATTTGCAATAGATCATACATCTATATCTAAAGAGGAAGTTCAAGAGATGGAGTTCTATTTCTCTCGTAATGAGTTAATCGAATTAATAGCCTTTTGTAGTTTTGTTACTGCGTCTCAGAAGTTTGGTTCTTGTCTAGGTCTTCAATCAGCCGATCATTATAAATAGGTGTTAAACCATTAATTATTATGACATTCCGCAACCGCAATTTCACTTGTTACCGGTGGAGAAACGCCAATTAATTTCAGAAAATCCAGACATGGCGAGAAAATTGATAGAGGCATGCAACGCTACCTTTGAGCAGTTGCATGCCATGGATTTTGAAATAATGATGACGCTATTTTGGTATGCACCCCGTTTTAATTGCTGAGCTTGCCACCAATCTTGGTTGTTTATACGATTTGGTGAATAAGGGGAATTTTTCTATTTTAGAGATCGTATCTCTTCCTCTCAGTGAGAGTACATTATTAATGCAATTTTCTGCAGTTGCTATTGATCTGGTTACAAATGATAAAATTTCATCTGTCGAGTTGTTCCAGTTGTCTCCTGAACAACTAAACACTGTTCTGACAAGCCCCGATTCCGAAGAAAGCAGTGAAATATTGGGCTACTCAAGCTTTAAACCAGGAATGTTTTAAGAAAGAAGCGCCCTGTTAGAATATAGAGATGCGTAATTGTGAATCTGTTCATAACAGGACGCTAATGCTCTCATCGCAATAAACAGAAAAAATCATGGTTGAACAAGTTTTGGCTTTGGCCGAAAACTTCAGTCGCAAATAAAGTGGGTTCATTCGCATTTAATGTGGGGCAGATTTTTTATAGACGCAATTAAAGCGAGCGGTTAGAGCTACCAAATAATAGTTTCATGTTATGAAACGATGAGAAATCTCTATAAGGCATGGTTCGTGTTCGTGGGGGTTGGGCAAACAAAGTTTATTTTGCTCTATTTTTTTCATGCAGCCAAATTTTGCACCGCATCGTTCTGAATGTCAAACTGAAAAAGGCCTACCCGTACCTGAACCAGTCATAATTAAGCAAACAACGAACTAGGATTTGAGCATTATATTGGTTATTAAACGTTATCGATAATAAGTGATGGCTATCATTATCATAAGGAATAGTCATATCAAAAAGGCCAACCGCAACTACCAAACATTAGACGTTAAGTAAATTTCATATTCAGATCTCGTAAATAGAATCTAACTTATCCTCCCGTATTGCGAAAAAATTTTAGTTTTATTACAAATATAACTTTCTCACTCTGGAGTGCTTGATGCGGCGTGTGAATACTCTGAAGTACAACAATCAATTTTATTGCGTTCTGACGGAGCCTGGCTAAAAAATATTACTGATGAACTATTTAATTTTTTTTGCCGTAAACCAAAAAGCTCGTGCGGATCAACAAATTTTAATGCCGTGATTTCTGCATACTGATTATCAAAAACGTATAAAAGGCTATTCTCATCAATGTCGACAAAATCAGTTAAAACCATTCCTTTTTCTAATAAAAAAATTAAAAAATCAAAGTGAGTACATAGAGTTAATAATTTAATGGTTGTCATTCCAGGCAGTTGACGATATGCCTCCAAAGGATAGCCTTTTTTCATGAGAAAATGTGTAAAATTTTGTTCCTGGTGATAGGCTGGATTAATACCAAAAGGTTGAGGAACAGCATCATTAAAGCGTTTTTCAGGAAATTCCAAGGATATTTTTTTATTAATAACAAAATTACACTCTGGACTGTATATTTTTTTATTGATTTCAACAGTTGAATCAGAATGAGACTCGGAGAGATGATACCAATCATGAATAAGGCGTTCAGGAATAATGTTTTTGATTTCTTCATCAAGCAGGCTTTTCTCCTCTACGGTCGGCGTATAGGTATTAAGGCTCATTTTCACAATGTCGCCTTTGTTGTTACGATACTCCACTTCACACAGATTAGTAGTTGATTTTATATTAAATGGTTCATTAAAAAATTGAGAAATCCTGCTGACAGGATGTAGCTTTGAGTAAGTATATACTTTAAAAGATCGAACAATTCCGTCTGTAAAGTGCAATTTTGGGTAGCTAAATACTTTTTCTGGTATAGGTGGCGGTGTAGTACTTGTTCCTGCGATTTGCTCCAAGGTTACCAGCCTTAATACATTCTCTATATCAGATACCCCAAGTAATTTAGGATTAATCTTTTTTATTTGGGAAAGACTGATTCCATGTTTTAATAAAGTATCGAAATTATGTTGATGCTTTGCAAGCAAAGATACTTGACGTTTACTAAAACGATAATCGTGGTACAACATATCCAAAGTCAGATAATGAGATGAAAGAAAATCTATAAACCTCATCTCATCAAAATAGCAAATCTTTTTGGCTTTAAGAGTTAGATTACTTACAAAAATACCAGCAACTGAAATAAATAATTTGAATGAGTCTTCCACAGAGTATTTTGAAGTAAATACAAACGCAACATGTTTTTCAGTCGCATATTTTTATAATGACTCCCGGGGCGATTTTGGTTTGCCAATGCGATACCAAAAGTTCAACTTCTTCTGGCTCCGTTTGGTGAAAAACGGGGAGTGACTTTAGCGTTTTAAGGTCATAAAAGCTAAAGGTACCGTTTAAAACAGCTCCATCTTTTTTTGACACCTGAATAATAACTTCATTTGCATTTCCAGATGGCATCCCTTGATATCCGATAATATCCGGAGATATTTTATCATTTGTTATCATATAAAAAATCCTTTTAACTTCACTAAATCCAATCAAGTGCTGAATATATCGGTTTGGCTTAATTTGGTAATAAATTAATTGCAAATTAGTCAGACATGAAGAGGGTTCTCGATTTTCAGGTTATCGCCAAGGTGTACCCTATCCAATTTATCTACAATCAGAGTTACCTTCTCAAGCGTGTGACTATTCGTCAATGTAAAGATTACATTGCCATTGGTATAGTACCTTTTCATGAATATCCGGCTCATTAACCTGTGACAGAATAATATTCTTAGACCAATTTCTGGATTTGTTATTTTTAAATTGAAGATTTCGCCTATTGATTGCTATTAATTTAAAGCGTGCTGACTTGTCTGTTGAATCATGTTAATGATATCTCTGTTAGCTTGAGGAAAATCCTCATCGCTCAATTTGTCTTTATGCACCCATTTCATATTCAGCTGTCCCTCTTTACAAAAAGGTTCACCAGTAAAGCGTGATACATGAAAAATAATTAAATGGATCATTTGGTTTGGATACTGATGCGTCACTTCACCAAGAAAGACTGAATCCACCACAGTAATACCTAACTCTTCTTTGATCTCTCTGACTAGAGCCTGCTGAGGAGATTCGTCAGGCTCTATTTTGCCACCTGGAAATTCCCAACATCCACCATGCGGAACATGAAGAGAACGCTGGGTTATTAATACCCGTTGTTCTCTATCAGTAATAACTGCAACGGCTACTTTCACACTAAACTGCCGTGACAGGATTTAAATTTTTTACCGGAACCACAAGGACAGGGATCATTTCTACCTACTTTTCTTTCCTGACGTCTGAACGTAGAGTCATCATGTTGTGTATCATCATTTGGGCTTTCATGTTGCAGATTCATTTTACGAATCTGCTCAGCACGCCGTAACTCTTCAACCGCATGTGCATCTTCCTCAGTTTGGATCTCAACAGACAAAAGCAATTTGATCACGTCATACTTCAAATTATCGAGCATCATCGTGAAAAGGGTAAAGGCTTCTTTTTTATACTCTTGTTTGGGATCTTTTTGAGCGTAGCCACGTAAATGAATTCCTTGTCTTAATTGATCCATTGCAGCCAAATGCTCCCGCCAATGGTTATCCAGGGTTTGCAAAATCACCGATTTTTCAAACTGGGATATAACAGGACGTCCAGTTTTACGAACTTTTTCATCATAATGTTCTATAGCCAGTGTCACTATTTTTTCTTTGATTTGCTCTGGTTGAATATGATGATCTGCATCTATCCATTCATGAACAGGTGCCTTTATTTTAAAATCATCCATAAGAACATCAGACAATGCTTTGGGATCCCACTGATCTTCAAGACTTTGAGGAGGTATATAAGTATCCACCAGACTGTTTATTACCTCATCTCTCATCATGGCAACAACTTCTTCAGTGTTTTCTATTTCCATAATTGAAGCACGTTGGGTATATATAACCTGACGCTGATCATTGGCAACATTATCATAATCCAATAACTGCTTTCTAACATCAAAATGATGTCCTTCAAGCTTGCGCTGGGCATTTTCAATGGCTTTGGTTACCAGGCTGTGCTCTATAGGCTCTCCCGGCTTCATCCCCAAACGACGCATCATGGATGCAACACGTTCTGATGCAAAAATACGCATCAGATTGTCTTCAAGAGATAAATAGAATCTACTGCTTCCTGCATCGCCTTGCCGTCCGGCTCGGCCTCTTAATTGGTTATCAATACGACGAGATTCATGACGCTCCGATCCGATAATACGTAAACCGCCTGATGCCAGTACAGCTTCATGACGTTTTTGCCAATCAGCTTTCAGGGCTTTTTTCTCTTCTTCTGTAGCCGTATCAGGCAGCTGAGCCAGATCAGCAGACAAGCTCCCTCCCAAAACAATATCCGTTCCACGACCAGCCATGTTAGTTGCTATAGTCACCGCTCCGGGACGTCCCGCTTCAGCGATAATCTGAGCTTCTTTTTCATGGAATTTGGCGTTCAGTACTTGATGTTTGATATTGGCTTTCTTAAGAAGTTGACTTAGGTATTCAGATGCCTCAATAGATGCTGTACCGACCAGAACGGGTTGTTTACGGGTACTGCATTCCCTAATGTCTTCGATAATGGCTTGATATTTATCGGTTTGATTCAAGTAGACCAAATCGGCCTCATCTATTCTTGACATGGGTTTGTTTGTTGGAATAACAACAACTTCAAGGTTATAGATTTGTTGAAACTCATAAGCCTCTGTATCTGCTGTTCCTGTCATTCCAGAGAGCTTGTTATACATTCTAAAGAAATTCTGGAAGGTAATTGAAGCAAGCGTCTGATTTTCATTTTGTATTGCTACGCCTTCTTTAGCTTCAACCGCTTGATGCAAACCTTCAGACCAACGTCGACCCGGCATAGTTCGTCCAGTATGCTCATCAACAATCACAACCTGGTTGTCTTTAACAATGTAATCTATATCACGATGAAACATAGCATGTGCTTTTAACGCTGCATTTACATGGTGCATCAACATAATATTACTGGCGTGATATAGGCTGTCTCCAGCATCCAGAAGTTTTGCCTTAGTCAGTAACTCTTCAATATGAAGATGACCAGCATCAGTCAGATGTGCTTGTTTTTGTTTTTCATCTATAGTGAAATCACCCTGATCGCCCTCTTCTTCCTGCTTTTTTAACTGGGGAATGAGTTTATTAATTTTTATGTACAATTCAGAGCTGTCTTCTGCGGCTCCGGATATAATGAGTGGAGTTCTTGCTTCGTCAATTAAAATGGAATCAACTTCGTCAACAATGGCAAAATTCAAATCTCTTTGAACTTTATCTCCAAGGCTAAATGCCATATTATCGCGCAAATAATCAAAACCAAATTCATTGTTGGTACCATAGACTATATCAGCCTTGTATGCTGTTTGTTTCTCAGCATGTGACATATCTGGATAAATAACGCCAACAGTCAAACCTAAAAATTCAAAAATAGGTTTCATCCATTGACTGTCACGTTTGGCAAGATAATCGTTTACAGTAACTACATGCACCCCACGGCCACTAATTGCGTTGAGATAGGCCGGCAACGTAGCAACAAGAGTCTTACCCTCTCCAGTGCGCATTTCTGCAATATTTCCCTCATGGAGAACCATTCCGCCTATGAGCTGAACATCAAAATGACGAAGGCCTAGAGTTCTAACAGACACTTCCCTGACCGTTGCAAAAGCTTCTGCAAGTAATTCATCAAGGCTTTCCCCTTCGTTAAAACGAGCTTTAAAGTGTTCTGTCTTGGCAGCTAATTCTGCATCGGTCAATGCTTGCATTTGAGATTCAAATGCATTGACGGCCAATACTGCCTTTTCCATACGCCGTAATGTACGCTCATTTCGGCTTCCAAACATTTTCTTAATCAACGTATTCAGCATGGCCTGGATAATCCTCTGGATATTCTCTATAACAAACTCGTTAATGTACTAGAAAACCAGATAAAATGCCACGAATACATGATGTTTGAATGATTAATTAAGGCAAGACTTGAATCGGATGGACATCATGATCATAAACCATGAGGACTGTTTAAAATTCATCACCCCTCTGCGTTATTAAGGAGCTGTTTTTAAAATCTATTTTTTGGGTGTTTTTGAAATGTATATTTTTAATAGCAAGACATTAATAAGGGATTGAAATACGTCTTCAATCCCTTACTCAAAAGCAGTTAAATTGCAAAACGGTAATGTATACCTAATTCAGCCTGGTTACTGTACACGGTGTTAAATCGTGTAGGAGCACCAAATGCGGGTGTATTGTTAGCCGCTATAGCGTTATATTGGCCGGAGTTCTTCACTTCACCCAATGAAACAAAGGTATAGTTCAGATCCAGGTATAGGCACTCATTAAAATTGAACAAAGTACCAATTCCTGCCTGCCATGCAAAAGGAGTAGTTGTTGCACCATATTCAATTTGGTTAGCTAAAGGCCAAAATATATCACTGGTTTTATTACGCGCTACACCAACACCACCCATGATGTATGGACTAAAGCCCATTGTTGAAAAAGAAGGACTTGATAAATAGGCATTAAACATCACAGTATAATTATCAAAATTACCGTATGCTGTTTCAGGAGCATCATCAGTTACGGAATAACCTACATTGGGTCGACCCTGGAAGGTAACACCAGCACGTAAATAATCATTAAAGACATAACCAGCGCCAACGCCGTAGCCCCAACGATTGTCAATAGATGCTGCTCTCGCCTGAATGTTTTGTGGTCCAAAATAAGACGCTGTGTTTGCATCAGAGTAATCCAGCCAATTGTAATCGACCATACCTTGAATATAAAAACTACCGGTTTGCTCTGCTCCCATGTCCCCGGCAAAGCATCCTAGACTAACTCCTAAACCAAGAATAATTCCATATGTATTTTTATGCATTTCAGTTCCTTTGCTTGAAGAATCTCTATGATTCTAATAGTAAAATTTGGTTGAATGCAAACATTAAATTATTATTTGGAGTGACTGATTTTTAATTACTCAACTCCAGGAATTCTAGTACGCCGTTTCTAATTCCAGCTCCGTAAGGTAGGTTATCAATTCTGCACATAACTCAGTGTTTTTTGATTGCAAAACCTGCATTAATTTCTTTTTCCAAAGACTTGCGCCCGGTAATCCATGGGCCAGATTAAAAATAGGTTTAATTAACAAACTTAGTGGTGTTCCATTTTTTTGCTCAGCAGTCAGATAATCAAGATAATTCATCATTAGAGTGCTGCGTTTGATCAATTCAGTCTCAGGATATAACGCATGATGAATTTCAGCAATGCGATAAGGATTGTCACAAGCCAGGCGTCCCAGCATAACACCCTCAACATGGTTGAGATGCTCAAATATGTCTGAAACGGTCATGATATTTCCGTTGATTATTATTGGAACATGGGGAATTTCCTGTTTAAGCCTATATACATAATCGTAATTTACTGGGGGAATCGTTCTGTTTTGCTTCGGATTAAGGCCACTAAGCCAAGCCTTGCGAGCATGAACGATTAATTTATCACAACCTGCATTAATCAAACGATGAGCAAAGTCACTAAAAAAAGCATAACTGTCCTGATTATCTATCCCTATTCTTGTTTTAGCAGAAACAGGGATAGCAACAGCCTGTTTGAGCGCTTGAATACACTCCATAACTCTTTCAGGCTCGTTCATCAGACAGGCTCCGAAACGCCCTGCCTGAACTTTATCACTGGGACACCCCAAATTTAGGTTAATTTCATCATAACCTCTTTGCTCGGCAATCAGGGCGCATTTAGATAGCGCCAGATGATCTGAACCACCAAGCTGTAATGCAAGAGGATGTTCCATCGCAGAAAAATAGAGCGACCTTTGCGGATTATTAAGTACAGCCCCTGTAGTCTGCATTTCAGTATACAAAAGCGCATAAGGAGCCATTAAGCGCATCAATACTCGAAAGTGGGTATAAGTCCAGTCTATCATAGGGGCAATAGATAATTTTGCGTGCACGGCAAGACACCATAAAATTAAAGTCTGGATTATACATCAACCCATACCAACTGAGCAAAAAACAAGCTTAAATAAACCATTACTCTTGGTTAATCGTATTCATAGCCTGAACTAATAACTGCAATCGAGATCGACCCATGTAACAATTAATATCCAGTTTATATGCCACATGAACGTATTTAATACGATGATTAGGCCAGGCCTTCAAATCAATGTTAAACGCAATTGCATCAACCTGTAAGCTACTTTTCGCTAACGCAAGTGTCATTTTTAAATGGTTTTTGCCAACCAGGCGTTGATCCAGAAGTTCAAATACATTATCAAAAACAGGCTCGGCAAACTGCTGTCCCCAAGGACCCGCCTCTTGAATTATTTGAGCTGTTTCCAAAGTAAGCTCTTCTGGTTGTAATGGTCCATCGGTTAATAGCTCACCTTCACATTGAGATAATTGAAGATGTTTATTTACCTCAGACACGAATGCGTCACGAAATGCCCCCAATGATTCATGACGAATACTCAATCCTGCGGCCATAGCATGCCCACCAAACTTGGTAATCAAACCTGGATGATCTTTGTCAATCGCAGCCAGTACATCTCTGATGTTTAAATCAGGAACTGACCGTGCGGAACCTTTGAGTTCATTCTCACCAACAAGAGAAAATGCAATAACTGGACGATGATATCGTTCTTTTATTCGTCCGGCTAAAATACCAATAACCCCTTGATGCCAGGTTTTATCAAAAATACATAATGCTATGGGTAGCTGATTATTTTTATCAGGATTTAGGGTTAATTTGTCCAATGCAAGCATAGCCTGCTCTTTCATTTCTGCCTCTATTTGTTTGCGCTCCTGATTCAGTTCGTCCAGTTGTTGACAATAATCTTTTGCCAGACGAGGATCTGATGTAATCAGGCACTCTATTCCCAAAGCCATATCATCAAGTCGCCCAGCGGCATTGAGTCGAGGAGCTATGGCAAACCCCAAATCAGATTCTCTTAATTTGGAACACTCTCGGCCTGAAATGTCGATTAAGGCCTTGATACCCTCTCTGCAAAGACCCTGACGAATTCTTGCCATCCCCTGATTCACCATAATCCGGTTGTTTTGATCAAGACCAACCACATCAGCTACCGTTCCGAGAGCAACCAAGTCAAGGAAAGAGGCCATATTGGGTTCTGTAATGTTTTTTTCAGCAAACCAGTTTGCATTTTTTAAATGTCGTCTTAGAGCCAACATCACATAAAAAATAACCCCGACTCCTGCAATTGATTTACTTGGGAAGTCACATCCATCCTGATTGGGATTTACAATAGCGCAGGCATTCGGTATACGTTCTGCTGGAAGATGATGATCGGTTATAAGCACATCAATACCCAATTGATTTGCCCGCTCTACCCCGTCAAAGCTGGCAATTCCATTATCCACGGTAATAATCAAATCAGGTTTCCACTGATGCGCCACATCGACTATTGCTGGAGTCAAACCATAACCAAACTCAAACCGGTTCGGTACCAGATATTCAACATGCTCAGCTCCTAAAGCCCGCAAGGCAGTGACAGCCAGGGCTGTGGATGTAGCACCATCCGCATCAAAATCACCAATAATCAAAATTCTTTGTTGGGCACCAAGAGCATGTTCCAGACGCAAACAGGCTTCATTTATTCCTTTCAATGTATAAAACGGGAGTAGTGTTTGTAATTGTTTGTCCAGTTGCGACTCATCCTGAATACCGCGGCTGGCATAGATACGTTTCAGTACATTAGGAACAGAAGGAAGATTTAAGGAATAATCAGGGACAGGACGTTGTTTAATGAGCATGGGTCAAACTTCTCCAAATACGAGTAAACCAATTGTATTTTTTTATAGCATATGCTGAGTTAAGCCAATACCAACTGGCAGAGTATGTATTTACCTCTGCCCGATGTTGTACGCCCAGTACATCAATAGCATTCACAAGAAGTATTTGCTCCTTGCTAAGGCAAGCAGATGGACTGTATAAAGTAACGTTAGTTGAACAGGCTTGCGCCATAGGATAAAAGGATTCATCAGCACAAATCGATGTAGATTTTCGAGAAGATAAACTGCCTCCAGACCATGCCCAAACACCGTTTAACAGCGTTGGATGGGCAAGTGATGCGAAAAACATTTGGCATTCTGTAAAAAATCGCTGCCAATACATGGTTGTGTCAAGCTGTGCCAATTCAGGCATTAATGAATGACCTTGCAGGCAATAAACAGGTTTTGCATGCAAACACGGCTTATCAGAAACATTCATCAGCCAGGTAAACGCATTGTGATAATGCAAAGTCAGGCCATCCACTTTAAGATAATCCGCCAATTGTTGAAATGCATCACGAGATTCTTCGTCACTCAATTGCAACTCGCTTCCAGCAGTAATAATCATGGCATCATTATGAGTCGCCTGCCAATGAATTGGGCTTAATACGACCCAAGAACCATCAAGACCATACATACGTGCTAATAATTGCGCCAAAGGTAAATTGGCAGAGTCATAACCAAGACAGGCCAGCAAGTTAAGAGATGCCTCTGGCATAAACTGTAAAGGAATTACATCTGCGGGAACACGTGCACAATTGGCATTAATAATAATATCCATGTTACCCCGCCTTAAGTAAACCATCTCGCTTGAATAACGCTTTTAGATTCCTTAAAGCCTGACGAGTTCTATCCTTATTTTCTATTAATCCAAAACGAACAAAACCATCACCTTGTTGCCCAAAACCAATTCCAGGTGATACGGCAACATGTGCTTCTTTTAATAAGTATTTACTAAATTCCAGCGAACCCATGGATAAATAATGTTCAGGAATAGGTGCCCAAACAAACATAGTTGCCTTTGGCCTGGTCACTGCCCATCCTATATCATTCAATCCATCACACAGTAAATTTCTACGTTGTTCATACCTATCTCTGATTTCTTTAACGCAATCATCAGGCCCTTCCAAGGCAGCTATAGCAGCAACCTGAATAGGAGTAAATGTACCGTAATCAAGATAGGATTTAATGCGAGTCAAGGCACCAACCAATTCCTCATTACCGCAAGCAAATCCCACCCGCCACCCCGGCATATTATACGATTTGGACATAGAGTAGGTTTCAATGGCGATATCTATAGCACCTGGAACCTGCAAAATAGAAGGCGCTTTATAACCGTCAAAAACAATATCCGCATAAGCCAAATCGTGAATAATCCAGATATTATTTCGTTTGGCCAGTGCGACAACTCGTTCAAAAAAGGAGTAATCAACACAATGTGTACTGGGATTAGCCGGAAAATTAATAACCAAAGCCTTGGGTTTGGGCCAACTCTGGTTTATAGCCTCTTCAACGGCAGCAAGAAACTGCGTTTCATCAATTAAAGGGATTTGCTTGACGTTAGCCCCTGCAATAATGAACCCGTAGGTATGAATGGGGTAAGCAGGATCAGGTACTAAAACGGTATCACCAGGACCACTAATAGCCAATGCCAAATGTGCTAAGCCTTCTTTTGAACCTATAGTTGCAAGAATTTGAGTTTCGCTGTTGAGTTCAACCCCATAATTGCGCTGATACCATTGAGCCATGGCTTTTCTTAAACGAGGTATCCCTTTTGACATGGAGTACCTGTGGGTATCTGGCCGCAAAGCAGCTTCTACAAGTTTGTTCACAATGTGCGGTGGTGTAGGCTTATCCGGATTGCCCATGCCAAAATCAATAATGTCTTCTCCACGTGCCCGAGCTTCTGTTTTTAATTGATTTAACGTATTAAATACATAAGGAGGTAACCGTTTAATGCGTGGAAATTGGCTCATGATATTATTAACCTCTGTGATATAATATACCTACTATAACCTAAGGAATTTTCTAAAACCATGAATATCACTCTGGAAACTGCGGAACAACATGCTATTCAGGCATACGGTGAAAAACAGATTCAGATAAATTCCGTCATTTACGAACGTAGTTTAATTGTTTCACGAGAAGAAATCATTACTGAAGTTGCAATTAACGACATTCAAAACATAGACGAAAACTATGTCACTTTGTTAACGCAATTTAATCCTGAAATAATCATCATAGGACACGAACGCCCAGGAACATTCCCCCCGTTTTCCATTATCAGCAAATTATCTCAGCTTGGAATTGGTATGGAAACCATGTCGGTTGGGGCTGCTTGCCGTACTTATAATATTTTATTAGGCGAATACCGCAAAGTTGTTGCTGGATTTATCTTTTAATCGCAGTAGATCACTGTTTTTTTTATTAAGGTAAATAATGCGTCCTTATTGACGTCATCTAACGCAAGTGATCATCAGCACGGTCAATATATTCTTGTAGCATTAACCTGTTAGCGACAACGCCACTCACAATACGACGCCATTAAAATTTATACCTGGCGTCGTGCTTCTAATACATTAGGGATTTGCTCCAGTTTAGCCAAAAGTCTGGATAAACTGCTTAACCCGTCAATTTCTACAGTCAAAGTAATATAGGCCATATTTTCATGCTTATCTGTACTGGTTTGTAGAGAGTAGACGTGCGCCTTTTCGTTTGAGAGTAATGAAGTCACGTCTTTCAATAATTCTGAGCGGTCAAATGCTTTAATTAACACGTCGACTATATAATTCTCACGGGTAGATGCTCCCCAGTTAACCTGTAAAAATCGCTGTTTTTGTTTTTCACTGGCATGAAGGATATTGGGACAATCCTTACGATGAATTGAAACGCCACGTCCTATGGTAATGTATCCTATCACCTCATCACCCGGAACAGGCTGACAGCATCTGGCCATAAAGGTCAATAGATTACCTACCCCTTCTATGCGTAAATCACTTCCGGTAATTTCAGGCATTTGCTGTGGTTTGGCTAACTTGATAGCCGAGTGTTCAGAGGTCTCAGGAGGAGCCAACCGATTGACAATTTGGCTAATCTTGATATCCCCTCGACCAAGACAGGCATAAAGATCATCGACCTTTTTATAATTGAGAGCTACAGCAACTTCATTAAGTTTGTCGGATTTAATGCCTAGGGATTTCAACTCTTTGTCTAATAATTCCCGACCATCCTGAACGTTATTATCATAATCCTGCATCTTAAACCAATGCAGCACTTTTGCTTTAGCACGAGCTGTTTTTAGATAATTAAGGTGAGGATTAATCCAATCTCGGGACGGTTTGATTTCTTTTCCGGTCAACACCTCAACCTTGTCACCCGTTTTTAGCTGATAAGTCAATGGAACGATATGCCCATTAATTTTTGCTCCACGACATCTATGACCTAAATCACTGTGAACATGGTAGGCAAAATCAAGAGGAGTTACGCCCTGTTGTAAATCAAGAACATCACCATCAGGGGTAAAAACATAAACTCGGTCTTCAAGAAACTCTGTTGAAATATTTTCTGCTACCCCTTTATTGGCCGCCATTTCCTGATGCCATGCCAAAACATCCCTAAGCCATTCAATTTTTCTTTCATGACTTTCTTTGTGTGACACTCCACCTTCTTTGTATTTCCAATGTGCAGCAACACCCATTTCGGCTAAATCATGCATATGAAATGTTCTGATTTGCACTTCAAAGACTCGCCCCTCAGGGCCTTCAACAGCGGTATGCAAGGATTGATAGCCATTTTGTTTTGGATGAAATATATAATCATCAAACTCTGCTGGTATTTGCTTCCACAAGGTATGAACCATACCCAAAACTTCATAGCATTGGGCTTCAGTATCAACCAAAATACGAACAGCGGTAGCATCGTAAATTTCTTCGAGAGAAACATTTTTTCGCTGCATTTTTTTATAGATGCTGTGAATGTGTTTTGATCTTCCATATACCGCAAAATGATGGGCGCCGGTGGCTCTAATGTGCGTGTTGAGTTCCTCAACTATCATATTAACAAAATTATCTCTATCCAGTCTTTTGGCTTTCAGCCCCTTAGCTATGGATTTATACTCTTCGGGATGGAGATAACGAAAAGCCAGATCTTCCATTTCCCATTTTATAGCTCCTATACCCAGTCTATTGGCTAGCGGAGCATAAATTTCCATTGCTTCCGTTGCGAGCTGTTTACGTACCGCCTCAGACAAATGGCCAGCTGAACGTAAAACGCACAAACGTTCTGCAAGTTTAATCAGTACAACACGAACATCATCAACCATGGCCAACAACATTTTTCTGATGTTATCGATCTGATTTTTATTCTGTGGGTATTTGTTTAAAGCCTGCACATTATGCATGGCTCCCATCTTTTCAATACCCTTAACCAGCTTTGCGATGTTATGGCCTAATTGTTCCTCAACATCTTCATGAGATAAATCCGAGTAGTGAACGTTTTCAAATATAATTGCTGCGGCCAGCGTTTCGTGATCTACTTCCAGATCGGCCAGTAAATCAGCCATAGATAGGCCTTGTTGTAAACAGGATTGTCCTGTCTCAGTACCCATATCTTGTCCAGCAAGCTGACTTAAGCTACAGGCACTGCGGATGAGTTCAAGATTATCCAAATATCCCTTGGAACCAAGCTGATGCAGCCATTGCTCAACATCAATGCTGCCATCTGGCAGCAACGGCGTAGTATCTTTTACTCTAACCATGAAAATTATCCTTTTTCAAACAAAGCTATGGATTCAACGTGCGCAGTATGAGGAAACATATCCATTACACCTGCTTTAATCAAGACATAGCCTTTTTGATTTACCAATATATCAGTATCTCTGGCTAATGTAACGGGATTACATGACACATAAACTATACGTTCCGGGTTAATGGCGTCAATTTGTTTTACCAGTTCCAAGGCACCTGATCGTGGCGGATCTATTAGCATTTTATTAACCGATTGGCGGGTAAGCTTATTAACTTCAGAAATGTCATCGAGATTTGCTGCATAAAATTCCACATTGGCCAAGCCATTGGCCTGAGCATTCATATAGGCGCGTTCAACCATAGTTTTACTGCCCTCAACACCAATCACTTTAGAACAAAATTTTGCCATTGGTAAAGAAAAGTTTCCTAACCCACAGAATAAGTCTAGCACTTTATCTGAACTATTAAGCGCCATAAGTTCTATTGCCAAGCGTACCATCTTGCGATTGAGTTCAGAGTTTACCTGAGTAAAATCGGTAGGATGAAACTGAAAATTAATATTATAATCAGGTAATTGATAGCTTAAATAGTCACTGGCCTCAGGAGGATAATAGCAATAAACCGAATCAGGACCACCTGGCTGGAGAAATATCTTATAGGAGTAGCGTTCTGCAAATTGTTGAATCTTAAGTTCATCATTGGGATGAAGCGGTGATAAATTACGGAAAATTAATCCTATCTCACTGTCTCCAGCCGCAACTTCAATTTGTGCGATGCAATGTTTGTCTTCCATAGAATCAATTAAATGCCGCAATGGTACAATATCAGCATCCAGTTTGGTGTGCAAAACCGGGCATTGAGAAATTTCAGTTATGTATCGTGGATTATTCCGCTCTCTGAATCCAACCAGAGCCGACTGTTTTTTTTCTACAAAACGAACGCTTAATCGTGCTTTGTTTCGATAATTCCAATGAGCGCTTTTTAAAGGCGGCAAAACGACTTGCGGGCTAGTGTGTCCAAAGCGGGTTAACAGATCAAGCAATTGATTCTGTTTCAGAAGGATTTGCTCTTCTTCGTTTAGATGCTGTAGCGAACATCCGCCACACAATTGATAATGAGGGCATTTAGGCTCTACTCTGAGTGGAGAAGGTTCAATAACGGATATCAGTCTCCCCTCATCAAAATCTTTTTTTACTCGAGTGTATTGAAACTCTACTAACTCGTCTGGAAGTGCTCCTTGAATAAAGGTAGCTTTTCCATCTATTCGAGCAACCCCCTTTCCGTCATGGCTTAAATTCACAATTTGCGCTTTTTGGATTTTAGGATCTGGCCTTTGTTTGATTCTCTTCATGGAAATAATCTCATTAAACGATCACATTAAACAATTTCACATCTCATTTTTAAGTGATGTATGAAAGCAAAACCCTACGGTTTGTTCGTAAAATTAACATCTTAACCAAGGAAATGCATAATGGTGAAGAATATCACACGAAGTTTATCTTTGTCATTTTTAGCGAGGATGGCAACTACTGCTGTTTCATTAAAAATATGCCAACATTCGGAATTTAGCATGCAAAGAATGCTTAAGCTGCGTCATCCCTGCCCGCTTTTTTTTTTGCAATTGTTTTTAGGGTCTGTTGACAATTCAGCAACGCCAACGTGCCGTGGCTTGACCACGGCACGTTGGCAGCAGTGAATTGTCAACAGACCCTAAAGACTAAATATTCCCTTACCGGGTTTTAGATGGTGTATTTTATTGATATTTCATTAAGCTGAAAATAAGGGTGCCAAACTTGTGCATTCAACACCCTGATTAATTATATATTTTTCGGCAATTGAGTTAAGCGCTCAGCCACTTGATGAGTGTACTCATCACCTTTTGAACGGGTAAAAAACAAAGGTGAGGATTTCTCTTCAAAGCGTGAGTACGCAACAAGAGCAACCAAACCGGGAATAATTCCAGAACAGATTATCCCTATGCTTACCATGCAATTTTTATAAAATTGCATCCATTTGGAATCTCGGTGCTGTTTTATATCACGTTCATGATCCTTGAGCGATTGGGTAAATAATTTAATCCGCGCACTAGGTAACGGGGTCTTTTCTTTGTTTTCCAAATCATTCAACAGATCATTCAAAACAGTAAGTTTGGTACTAATTTTTTGATATTTTTCCAAGTCTGACTCGTTTCTACCTGTCAATTCTGGAAGAACAGTATTCAGGCTATTCGGATCGACTGCAGGATTAAATTTCCGAGCTTCCGTAAGCAAATGAATCATGTAATCTTTAGTCAAAGGAATTAACTTTGTTTCTATAAGCTGCATGCAAGACATTTCTGCTGGTGTGCATAATTTTTGTATTAATTCTTCCTGTGCTTTAAGTTGCATGGCTTGGGCAGCTATTTCAGCTTTTCTTACCTGCTGTTCTTCTTGAACTTTTTGTAACTCAGCATTAAATTGAACTCTAATTCCATCTAACTCTTGAGTTAATTGCCTGCGCTGCTCGTCTCGTAATTTCTGAACATCATCAGCTTGAACGTCCAAATGGTTTTGCGAGTCATTATTGGCCTTAATATCCGTCAGTTGTTGCGCTAATCCTCTAACTTCTGCTTTGAGTTGTTCAATTTCGTTATTAAGCCCAGCCTTAGTTTGTCTAAATTCTTCTTGTAGTTCGTCAAAAGCCGAGCGGTTTTTCGTCACGCTTTGAGTCAATTGAGTTTGCTCATCTCGTAAAATCTGAATTTGATTGCTTTGAGCTGTTTTACTCTGTCCAAAATCTCTTTGCAACTCATCAAAAGCTGAACGGTTATCAGCTAATTGTTGAAACAAGCGATTATACTCTTCTCTAAGTTCTTGCATTTCGGTTATGCGGGCAGATTTACTCTCTGCAAGTTCACTACTCAGAGCCTCGAGTTTTGCATTACATTCCAACAACTGTGCATTTAATTCCTCGTGTTGCTGTGTGCGTTGAGCCGTTTCACTTTTATACTGCTCTTTAAAATTTTTTAGATTTTTATGCACGGCTTCAGTATATTTTCTGTCTTGAGGAATACGCTCAGCTAACTGCTGATATTGGTCACGCAGTATAGTAAGTTTTTGGTTTTCCTCCTGTTGCACACTGTTTAAGTGGTGCACATGCTCTTGAATATGAGCAAGATCAACTCTTAATGATTGGACATCTCTGTACAAATCAGCAACCTCTGGGTTTGTACCACCCAAAATAATCGCTTGAGTTTTTACTTTGTTAAAAAAGTCATCTCTCATAGCTTCAGGTTTGTTACGCAAATCCGAGTTACTTTTGACAAGTTTATCTGCTGCACATCGGATCAGTAAATCAGAGTGTATGGTAAGAGTATTAATATCCATATTAAGCTCTTGTTCACCAGCCAAATGCTTCACATGGTTAAAGCCATTAATCAAAGACTCAAATTCGTCATGCAAACGATCCAACTTGGCAAATAATGAGTCATCACTTTCTGAATCAAGTTCTAAATAATAATCCAAATTATGTTCTGGACTCGTCACATTTTGGGCAATAATAGTTAAAGCCTGTTCCATACCCGATTTATTTTCATCCTGAATTGATGAAATTTGCTCGTTTAATGCGGTTCTAAAAGCAGAAATACTGACCGGAGAAACTGCCTTTAAGGCGGTAATTACCTGTATTATTAACGGATAGTGTTCGTCATCTGGTGTAACCGAACGTTCGAGTCCTGCAATAAATGAATTCACGGTTCCGTTGATTTGATCCCCCTGACTACCATAACTGCGAAGTTGCTCAAGCATTCTGTTTGATTGTTCAATCAACGAACTGTAATAGGTTTGTGCCGTATTTTTAAAATTAGTTCTTAAAATCGATTCACATTCACTGATGATTTTATTGATGGGAGCGTCATGTGCTGGTTTTTTGAATCTCTGCAAGGTACCAAAAATACCGTCAATTGAACTTAATAAATTTGATTTTTCGGCAACTGATAAGTGATTACGTAAAAAGCGCTGCCCTATAGTTTCTAAAATCAGGGAAAGTGCTTCGAACGTTGTTTTGCGATCTTCATCGTTGTGCAATAAGGCCTGAGAATTTAATACTAAACTTGCTAAACCATCAACTGGCGCAGACACTGCTTGATCGTATGCTGTCAATATCGTATTGAGTAATGAATCTAATTGTCTGATAAGGTCATCAGGTTGAGATTCCTCAGCACTTTGCTCAAAATTACCCAGTTGCAACAAATATAAAATAGCATGTTCTTTATTGATGAATTTTCTACCGAAAGATGATGACAAAGTATCTAAAGAGGTATAATTATGACCATCTGCATGAATGTAACGTGCATGGGTTTTTGAAGCTTCTCTACCCAAAACAGCATAAGAAGTTGCGGAAAAATACTGATAGGCCTGATCGTTTTTCCTAATTTCTTTATAAAGCTCCAAAATAAATTGAGCACGTTCCTGCTCGTTTTTTCGACCGAATTCGTTTGAAATGATATCCAGTTCGGAGTGCTCGAGCGCAACAGTTTTAGGGATGCGATTAAGAAGGTTTGTAGACTTGTTAATAAAATGCAGCAACTTAAAAACTGCGAGTTTTTGAACCAAGGATGTATCGTTGTGCGAATCAGTAATCGTTATATCATCAAATTGTTGAGTGTACACGTTTCCGCTAGCGGTACCATGATGTCCTGGTAAAATTAATGGGATAAGACCTTGAGGCTTAACCGGAATAAAGCAACGGGTACGTTCATCGCGAAAAATGATTAACTCTGCATGTGAACACGGTGGTTTTTGATAAAATCTATCATCCCTCCAGGCGATTTTGCGACCAAGCCCCAGATAACTACCGCCAGGAACTGGGTCGATTAAAAACATGTTTATTTGGCAAGATGTTAATCGTTTAGATAATTCCTGCCTCACCTCAACTGGTTCATTAACTTCACTAAAAAATTTTACAACCGCTTTTTTGGTATAAGTGCAAGGCGATTGAGACATTATTTGAAATAGTGTTTTTCCTGGTTCCATTTGCAGTTCAGTTTTGATACGTTCTAATTCATGAGCAATCAAAATGGATTCCACCGCACCCCGACTGTGCGCAGAAATTTGAATGGTTTGCTTGCCTTCAGCAAGTGCTTGTAGCACAAGAAAAACACCTTGGGCGATACGCTCACCAACTTCATAACCTAGAGTTGTAGGCCCATTGACTACATCAACAGATGGCGTACTGAATGATAATGGTTGTGCAGTATTAATCTCTGGCTCGCCTTCATCCAACCGATCTGCAACCACCTGCGCCATATAAGAGAGGGTTTCACCATAGATATACGCTCTTTGTGGTTTAGGTACATCTGCAGGACTGGTGAACGGTTCAGTAGCAGTTGGTCTGTGCGTGTATACGGTATCTGTTCCCAACATAAACAGAAAATAATGAGGATTTCTAACAGCGGAATCCTGGGATAAAATCTGTTGTAGCGCATTTAAGTCATTAGGTTTGGGCATGGCAAGCTCTCTAGTTATAGAGCCAACTCGAAAAAAATTCCCTTATCAATCAGTCTGATGCGTCTATTATCAAGAAGATTTCGCTGATCATTCTTGTTAGATATAATGCAAAAGATGGTATTATGTAACTTCCATTTGACTTTCGAAATGGCATATCGATTAATATTTGACCAAATTTACACTTATTTGTCTTTTTTGTCAATAATAAAACTCAAATTGAATAGCAATTGAAACAATAGGTGTAATAGCATCAGTTTCTAAGCTGATTTCAATCTCTATGGTTCTTCAAATCATTGCATCCCTGCTCCAGCATAGATCTCAATTAGCCCTTTATTAAATCCACTAAAAAAAGTAGCTTTAACATTAAGCCAATTTCATTAAAAAAATACTATGCACCCATGTTGGCTTTCAATAAATAAGATAAATTAAGATAAAGATATCATTGTTGTGTTAAGGAAATATTAATTCAGAACTTGAATTGCACATCAAAAGAGCCGTTTCAAGGTGCTATGACGAACACAGAGGTATCGGAGTATTCAATTCAAGAAAATCATCTGCTGTTTGAATAGATACCAGCCGCACTCTGAGATCCAGCAAGTCAGCCGTCCGTGCTTTATCTAATGCGTCTAGTGCGGCGCAATCAATTACGAGACTGCGGCGTGCCCGCCTATCCCTGTCGGGCATCGGCCACCCAACTTGTGCGTCCTCCTTCTCACCGCGCAATAAAGCAAAATCACCAGATACCCCAGGAGAAGAAACGAGTATTGAAGTGGTCTGCAAGCAATTCCAGTTATAAAAATTCAGGCTCTCCGGAAGCTCCGCTTCACTAAACTTCGGAATGGGGTCAAATGCTCGAATCGGGTGGCAATATTCCTGTAGAATATGCGCCGGAAATTTTGCCTGCGCTTCACCAACATCCTCTACTAAGTGGTGAACTCGTTCTTCCAGCGTTCGGTTCGGAAAATCAGCGCACCAGGCATTGCTTGCTTCAAGAAATCCATGCACAACGGCAAGGCGCCCATTACTAAAACATCGGTCAAATTGTTCCAAAATATTTGTAACTATTTCGGATTTATCCTCGCCCTTATATGTTTCAAGGAAGTCAACGACCTTCCTGACAAAATAGGAGTCCTTTACCAAAACAGCATATTCAAAAGCTGTAATATTTTCATAAGTCATTTTGGCAATATCGGTTAACGTGCTACGCAAGACTAAAAATGAAGGATAAATCTTGAAAATAGTTTCTGCCTTTGTGCGCATGCCAAAGCCTGCACAGTGAAGCAAGTCTTCTAA
>NZ_LNZC01000027.1:215528-232449 GCF_001467535.1 Legionella worsleiensis | reverse complement strand
GGCGGGGGTAATTGGCAACACTGGAGTATTCAAGAGCTATCATGGAAATTAAAAACAAGCCGAGGCACGTAGGCGGGGGTAATTGGCAACACTGGAGTATTCAATAGCTATCATGGAAATTAAAAACAAGCCGAGGCACGTAGGCGGGGGTAATTGGCAACACTGGAGTACTCAAGAGCTACCATGGAAATTAAAAACAAGCCGAGGCACGTGGGCGGGAGCAATTAGCAACACGCCCTATGGGTTTATGGTGCTTTCGTTTCTGCCTTGCTTTGCGTTTGCGAGTCAGGAGTTGTAGTTGAGGCATCATCAATCACTGTTGCTGTATTGCCTTTTAAGGCCTCTGCAAGGGTAATGAATTTATATCCTTTGCTGCGATACATTTCTATAATGTCTGGCAAGCATAAACTGTTAAGCAAATTCGCATGGATCAGGAGAATGTGTTTGATGGGCTGGCCTTCTACTTTTTTAGCTTTTTTATCTGCTTTAAGTGTTTGGTTCCAGATAAAAGCAAGATATCTTTTTTTGAATGAGTTAAGACTGCTTGGTCTTTGCCGGTAGGGTATTCTATAGAACTGAGCGTTAAATTCATAATCTTTACTGTCTATGGTCACCGGAGCTATGGTGTATTGATGTTCAGCCAGCCATTCCTGTACTTTTTGTTTTTTTTCCCCAGTACCTTCTGCAAGATAAGGGTAACGAAAGTATTTGGGCTCGGTCATCACTGGCGCAAGCGTCGTGTCAGCTCGCTCTATATCTGCTATATAGCGTTCTGCGGACATACTGTTCAAGCTTTGATGGGTATACGTATGATTACCTAGAGTTAAGCCTTGATTGCGAAATGTTTCCAATAATTCCCATTCGTTTTTGGCTACGGCTCCACCTATTGCAAAACCGGTTGCAGGAACCTGATTTTCGACCAGGGTGTTGACTATAGCCATAAATCGCTCTTGAGTTCTTTTCAAGTTGCCTGGTGTATTGGTACCTGAGCCAACAAAGGGCAAATCATCTATGGTTATGGCAATTTCATGTTCTTCAGCAAAACATGAAGTATTGAGTAAAACAAAAATCGCAACTATCCCTAGCCATCTTCTGTACATGGTTTTTCCCCCACTTGGAATATCCTATTCCGTTATTATTTGAGTTGTTTCTTTTAACTATAGACGAGGTTTTGGAATTGATCTTGATCTCGAAAAAATAGTGTTTAATCAACGTACTGTATACAGAACTGACATTGTTTTTTTTTGAAACAGCACTTGCAAATTTAAAGCTTTAATCGCATTTATTTAATTAACTCCATCAGTCTACAGTGTTGCTTTTGCCGTAATCAAGCTAAACTTAGTAATACCAGGAATGAATCACAATGGAAGAAATCATGGAACGATTAAAAGGCGGGCAGCTTGTTGTCAAGTGTTTGGAAGCGCAGGGCGTGCAGTTTGTATTTGGCATCCCGGGGGCAAAAATAGATACCGTTTTTGACGCACTTGAAGATTCTTCCATTCAGCTGATTTTATGCCGTCATGAACAAAACGCAGCCTTTATGGCGCAAGCTTATGGGCGATTAACGGGTAAGCCAGGTGTCGTTCTGGTTACTTCAGGCCCTGGTGTTTCTAATCTGGCTACAGGGTTATTGACCGCTACAACAGAAGGTGATCCTATCGTTGCCATTGGTGGAAATGTGCCACGTGCTATGGCTTTAAAAGAATCGCATCAGAATACAAATAATGTGGCATTAATGGCTCCTGTGACCAAATCCAGTGTTGAGGTATTGATGCCGCAAACGATCCCGGAAGTTTTTGCTAATGCTTTTCGTTGTGCGACTGCTCCAAGGCGTGGCGCTTGTTTTATCAGTTTACCGCAGGATGTATTGACGGAGCAGGTTGATGCTGCGGTTATTGAGCCTTTGCATGAAATTCGTTATGGCGTGGGACATGAACATACTTTGCAAGCAGTTGCTCACTCCATTAATGTGGCGCAATCTCCGGTATTGTTATTGGGGCAAGAAGCAAGCCGACCTGAAAATACCAAAGCGATACGAGCCCTATTAGCAAAAACTCATTTGCCTACGGTGGGAACCTTTCAGGCTGCAGGTGTGGTTCCACGCAATCTGGTGTCCTGTTTTGCTGGACGGGTCGGTTTGTTTTCTAATCAGCCGGGTGATGAATTATTGCGTCATGCAGACCTAGTTATTACTGTTGGTTTAAATATGGCGGAATATGATCCCGAAACCTGGAATAGAAGAAAACAAAGAACAATCATTCATATTGACTATTTACCCGCAAAAATTCATGCGGCCTATCAACCAAAATATGAGCTGTTAGGTGATGTGGATGCAAATATCACCATATTAACCGGTTTACTGGATTCTGCCATGGTTTCCCGCAATGATGAGTACGTCAAACCCTATCATGAGGCGCATCAACACATCATCCACAGCGGGGAATATTTATCAAAAGGCAAGCTCCTGCACCCTTTGCATTTTATTTATGAATTAAGAAATGCTCTGGATGACGAGGCCTATGTGGTGTGTGATGTTGGCTCTGTTTATATGTGGATGGCTCGCTACTTTTTATCTTATGAACCCCATCATCTTCTGTTCAGTAATGGGCAACAAACTTTAGGAGTGGGAATGCCCTGGGCTATGGCGGTGAATTTCGTTCATCCTGATAAACGGGTTATCTCTTTATCTGGTGATGGCGGGTTTTTATTCTCGGCCATGGAGTTGGAAAATGCAGTGAGACACAAACAGAATTTTGTTCATTTTATCTGGCGGGATAATGGCTACAACATGGTTAAAGAGCAAGAACTGATGAAGTACCATAGAGGATCGGGAGTTGATTTTGGTACAGTGAATGTTATTGATTTTGCCAAGGCATTTGGCGCTAAGGGGTATGAGTTAAAACATCCATCTGACTTTAAAGCCTTGCTTCTTGAAGCGCTGGCGCAAACAGGCCCGGTGCTGGTTGATATTCCTATTGATTACTCGGACAATCCCAAGTTATTTGAAACTATGAATGCCAGTACTGGCAATTAAAAGCGCTTTACCGGGTTGATAACCGTTTAATTCCAACCGTATCAAGAGATGCGGTTGGAATTAGGAATGGTTTATTTTTGTTGCTCTATCGCTTTTGTTGCGCTGTGCAATTCTTCTCCATGCATTTTAAATTGGCTAAATGCTTCTGATTCGATGAGTGCGAGTTCGTATTTTTTAATCATACAGACTTTGATTTTTGCTGATTTAAATTTTAATTCAAAGACATGTCCTCCTTTCATCTCATCGGGATTTAAAAAATGCAGGTGATGACCGGGTACATTTAATGCCGCAAAATAATCGGGAAAGCGAAATCCTGCAAACACTCCTTTGATTTGCTGATAGGTAAAATTGACCTGAAGCTCGGGTAAGGTTTGCATTAACGGTTGATAAGGTTGGGGTTGGCACGCTTCTGAACGGCATTGAATTTCATCTAAAACACATGCAAAACGATAGGCATAGATGTAATTTTGAGAGGGGATATGTTTGTCAAATTCTTCGGCAAAATGAGTCAGATTCTCTATGTCGTCTAATTGAAACTGCTGGGTTTCTTCAAAGGGAACCACCCAGGCAAAGGGCGTTTTTTCCTGAGGATCAACTGGTCGTGCCATTCCATCTTCAATGATGCGATAAAATTGGCCATCAATACCGATTAACTCACCATGTACTCCATTAAAAGTTCCAATGCCCAGAGTTCCTTTTTCGCTCAAAGTTTTGAGGGTGCAATCCCCATCGTATACTTTATCGATAAATCCGCATAATGTGCCGGTTTGAAATAATGTGTTATTGGAACAGCTCATGATAATGTCCTTATCGATCATTTGATGCCAATAGCCAGTATCTTGATTGCCGCTATTATGTGATTAGCAGACACTAAAACCTATAGGGGCGTTAAGATATGACTGAAATTATTAGGTTATTATTAACCGGTAATCCCTTTGAATCAACATGATAATGTCAGGCCTGCGCAAGTGGCGTGCATACAGGCCTTTTCTTATTTAACCTAATTGGAGCCGATACAATGAACAAGCGGCCTCATAATCTGAATTTTCCATAATGTTTTCAACAGAAACGCTCTGAAAAAAAGTAAATGCTGTTCTTGATATTCTTGTTTCTCTGGGGCTGGGATCAATGACTTCTTCTCTTGGTCTTTTGGCCGTTGGGCGGCTGGTTTCAGACAGAGGCTCTGGAGCCTCATCACGAGTTTGCGTGGGCACAGAATCATCATGATAATTTTCCACTGGTTGAGAAGATGCAGCGCCACCCAACGACTTTTCTTCAGGTTGAGTGCTTGTTACAGTGAACCTGGATACATAATCCTGAGGAAGGTTGGGTGTTGATGCAGCTATACTTAAGTTGAATTGATCAATGTAAGCTAGCGTTTCTTCAGAGTAAGTCTTATTGCTGTATGCTTGTATTTTTGTAACACTTTTAGGTAGTTCACGAAGTGCTTCTATCTTGACACATGGATTAATAATCACTGTGGTTACATGCTGGGGCAGCGCACGAATGGCATTGAGGTCTATGCCAGCCTGAAGGATTATTGTTTCTATATGTGAGGGTATCGCTTTAATAATTCTGCAGCCCACACCGGGATTAAGCCCAATCCTGGTCACAGTAGCGGGGAGGGCGCGCATAATTTTCACGGGGAGTTTGGGAACAATACTCACTAAGTTTAAATGCGCAGGCAACGCTTTAATGGTGCTTTCGTGGACGTCTGGATGTGGGACCACTTCTTTTACACTTTGCGGTATTTCACAAATAATTGTCTTGGGGATACCGGGATTAATAACCAGTGTTTTGATTCCTGGGGGCAAGGCTCTGACGGTCTCTCCAGTAACTCCAGGGTAAATAATCGCCATTTCTATGCTTGCAGGAAGAGCGATAACTGTCTCAGTGGAGACTTCAGGGCTAATCATTACTTTTGTAACGTGTTTGGGTAATTCTCGCAGAATTTCTGGTGCAATGTTTTTTAAAATTCGAACCAAACTTACATCCGTAGGGATTGCAAGAATATCTTCGAGTGTGCTTTGTTCATTTAATACAGTATGAGCCATTTTTGATCCTGTTAACGCTTCATTATCACTTGGAATTATTTCAAAAGGAT
Organism: Legionella worsleiensis; assembly: GCF_001467535.1. GTDB lineage: Bacteria > Pseudomonadota > Gammaproteobacteria > Legionellales > Legionellaceae > Legionella > Legionella worsleiensis. The sequence continues at coordinate 227,311 of NZ_LNZC01000027.1, read as the reverse complement.
AAATGTAAATAGAGGTCTTTAATTGTACTGCTTGTACATTAAGAAAACCTTAAGTAAACAGGATTAATTTGGATATTTTTGAGGTAATCTTATGCTAGAGCCTTATATTCAGGGGTGTATAGTGAAATCGGAATGAATGTGGACGCATAACTCGTGCTGTAGCGACTCATCATCTGCTGGAATAGTTTCTGACGCAGTTGTTATCCACGTCAGAAGATTTCCAGGGCAGGAGTATTTTATCCTCTCCTACACAGTTGTCCAGGGAGTTTGCTGAAAGAAGTCCATGAGATTGTTTCGGGGAGCATTCCAGATAAACTCGTTTAAAACATCTGTATATGCTTTAGAGGTAGTTTGATAGGTGGTTTTGTCTAAACCCGTTAACTGAGCCAAAAGCATGGTTCTAAATGAATGGGGATGAGTATTACCCATACGGTCATTTTGTAGATACTGGAACAGTTTATTTTGGGCCTCATGGAGATCATTTATGCTCTCAAAGTCACGGGCAAATTGCTCCGCCCTTGTTCGTCCTGTATTGCCATGACGATGAAACAGGGAGAAGGTAATCGCATTGCTGTGATCCACGTAGTCATTTTTAGCGTTGTTGATAATCTGTTTTAAGTCAGATAACAATTGTTCTTTGGATTTTTGTTTTGCGTTAACCAGGTATCCTTTCCTGACTTCTTGTTCGAAAAATTGCAGATTAAAGCCATCTTCGCACTGTTTTAAATTAAAATGGTTTGTGGGTATTGCAGGAATAGTGATGCGATGATCCAATTTTTTGGCGTATTCAAAATATACGGCAAGAGTATGTTTAGCACAGTTGGGTACAATGATTAATGGGCCTTGAGCGGTATTTTGTAGTATTTTTCTGTACACGGGCAAATTATTTTGTGGATCGTCTAATCTTCCTTTACATTCATTTAGATACTCAAGACGATCAATATCAGCTGTCCATCGTGTGTGAAGTGCATTATATCTATCAAAAGAGTATTGAGTTACACGACTTGGCGAAATATAACCATATTTATCGTTGTCAGTGATCACCACCCAGTTTAAAAGTCCTCTTATAGTTTGTTCCAGGCTTAATGAATCATTATTATGAGCTTGACGTTGCAGGAGAGCGAGTCCAAAGCGAAAGGCATAATAATTGGTTTCACTGGCATGTTTACCTGATTCAATGTCTTTTTCAATTGCTGCAATAAATTTTGTTCTGAAATCTGTCTCTATTTGTTTTAGTTGGAATGTAGAGGGTAAGGGCATGATAGGAACCTTATAAAAGCCAAATTGAACAGTTATTTTACATAAATCAAAAGCTTAGTCAATTAAAATGCCTTACCTGTTAAAATTTGTTCATCCTGATTTAAAGTAACACATATTAATCTTATGTCGTAAGCGGCTCTTTTTAATATAAAGTAATCCATATCAAGATTGTGTTCTAGTTTATAATGAAGTAATATTGACTTCCTTGATGTTTTTTTAGCCATTCGGGCATGATTAATAGAAAATTCTCTGGGTTTATAGAGATATAAAATTCCTGGGAGAAATGCCTTTAATTTTTTCGGTCTTAACCCTTTTTTTATTGAGAACCAAGTATGAATATCGATATGTCTAACAGGACAGAAGTCCTTGAATTGATGAATAAAACTCCTGGGCGCTTTGCAGAGATAAGCGACTCCTTAAAAAATGATCTCGAAATTGTTATGAAGGCGGTAGCGTATAGCGGACGTTTTCTTGAATATGTTAATTCAGATGTTAAAAAAAATAAAAAAATAGTTTTGGTTGCTGTGAAAAATGATGGTCAAGCACTTAAATATGCAGACAGAAGCCTGCAAAATAATGATGATGTTGTTTTTGCAGCGGTATCCAATCATGGAAAAGCACTTAAGTTTGCTGGTGAGCCTCAAAAGAACAACGATAAAATTGTACTTGCCGCAGTGCGAAATTATGGCTGGGCGCTTAAGTATGCTTCTAAAGAGTTACAAGTTAAAAAAGAACTTGCGCTTGCAGCAGTAAACAATGATGTCTCCGCACTTCAATATGTAGATGAAACGCTAAGAAATGACGATGATATTGTTCGTGCAGCGTTGCTTCGACGCTCGAACGTTATCAATAATCATATTGAAAGTCTTGAGCTTACATCTGATAAAGATCTTGGAAAAGAAGAGCAGGCGGAATTCCTAAAAATTTATATTCTCATGTTAATAAGACAACATGGCAAGCAATTTAAATACATCTATCCGCAATACGGAGCAGACAGGGAGATAGTGCTTGCAGCAATCGAAGGGTATCCCAATGCGCTGCAGCTTGCAGATGAGTCATTAAAACAAGACCGATCGTTTCTAATAGCTGCGGTGAATGAAAACCCGGATGTTGTTCCTTTTACCGGATCCTACCGTAGTTTTTTTGAGAGTTATATCCTTTTTAAGAACGAAGCATTTGCTTTGCCAGAGACTCCTTTTAAGCGTTCTGCAATCCAGCTGTTTAAACTAATAGCAGTAGTTTTTGCGGATCCAGCGATTGATAAAAAAATTCTAAAAACTATACTCAACAGCCGAGAAACCTTACTTAATCCAGATGCCAGCTTTAGTCAGAGAAATCAAAATAGTTCTATGGTTAAAGAATTACTCAAAGATCCATCGCCTAAAATAAGATTTCTAGGCAAGATGATGGTACCTATGGTAGGTCTTAAGGTTAATCCTGCAGTAGTGATGAAATACAAATGTTTATTTGAATTTGCTGATGGGCATTTAAAAAACAATAGAAATTGTGTGCTTGATGTAGTTAAAACTGATGGTCTGCAACTTGAATTTGCTCCTGCGCATTTCAAAGCAGATAGAGATATTGCGTTAGCGGCAGTGAAACAAAATCCAGAGGCTATTGTCCATGTTGATGCATCTTTAGCTCCTTTTTTGAAATCCTATTTGAACTTTATAAGTAAGCAAGACGAATTCTCTGGTGATGTTCGCTCGCATACGAATAAACTTCTAGGAAAGGTCGAGGAGTTTTTTCTATCCGGTCAGGTGAATACAGTATATCTCACAAAAGTGTTGGATAAAACCTATACATTTTTTAACGAAAAACAGACCAAAGAATATGCCTCTTTTATTCAGTCTTCTCTAAAAAATCCCTCTTCTAATGTGCAAATTTTGGGTCACAAAATGATGGATTTGGCTGTTGTTATATTAGGCGTTTCGTTTGCTATGGGTGTTACTGGTGCTGGAGCAGTGCCAGCTGCTGTAAGCGGTATATTGGGGTTTGGGTTATTTGTTGTGGGAGGATATTTAGGTAGCCGGGAATCAACTGAGGAAAAACAATATAACAAGCTCATTCAAACCCTTACCCCGCAAATTTAAAAGATCCTGTTTTTGTTAAAGGGCTTGTCAGCAGGAGTCTCTGCGCCATGATGACAGGGGATCAGCTGATTTTTGGGCATCATCGCTTGAACTGCTTGCACTGGAGCTGCTTGCACAAGAGGCAAGTGAAAAAAATAGCGGGCTTCTACTGAGCGTCGATTTCTGTGCTGGTGGTTTCGGCTCCATAGAGTGTCCCTGGCTTGCCTTAAATTCATTGATTATGTCCTCCCACAGTTGGAGGGCATGGGCTGAAACGATTCTATTACGAGGCTCAAATTCGGTTAATGCGTCAAAAACCTGAATCATTTTGTGTTTTAGGGATGTGCTTAATTCTACATGTTCAAACAAATGAGTCCATGTGCGGTTTTTAAGGAACTCATAGGCATCTGAAAATTCTGTATCCGGGGTGATTTCTATCTCAAAGAGATATCCCCAGATTTGCGCTATGGTAAGTCCCAGTGCAAAAGAATCGGACTTAATTGAGCGGGTGTTATCGAAGAGAATTTCAGGAGCAAGGTATAATAAAGAACCGTGGACTGAATCATCTTCTAAAGGTTCATTTATGGGCTGTGCAAAGCCATAATCAATAACTACGGCATCAAGTGTTTTCTCATCTACCATAATATTTTCAGGTTTTAGATCCGTATGAATCATTCCTAAATCGTGAACTTGTTCTTTCACAGCTCTGATAATCGCATGAGTCAAGTGCAATTTTTGCTCAATACTCAGTGTTATAGTTCTCGCATCCAAGGCGTTTAAAAAATCAAACAAATCGTGATTGCCTACTTTTTTCATAACCAGGTACCCTTGCTTGCTGTCAAAAACAGGTTTTTTGCAGTGCAACAGCTGATTCATTTGTGTGTAAGAGCTTTCTTGTTCTATCATTTTTTCATCGAAAGACTCCGTGATGGGTATTATTTTACATATTCTTGATTTGGGCTCTCTTCTTCTTTTGAACAGGTAATCAGATTCAGGAAGCAGAACCCCCAGGCTGGTGTATATGGAGCTAAAACCTCCCTTTATGGGTTTTTTGTGTTGAAGTACTTCTATACGACATCCCGCACTGTTGTGCGCTCTTTGACGAATTAATAGTGAGTGGGTCAGGTAAATTAATGCCGGTTTTTCCTTAAATGTTATTGGATAATAACCCGAAACAAGAAAAGGCGATGGAGTAGTCTTGATAAGCTCAATCAGCGCTTCTTTTGATTCAGCATCAGCATGAGGTGTGCGAAATTTAGTCGGATTAATGATGTAATCAGTCATGAATAATTCCTTTTTTTGCTAAAATCATGAGGCCAATACACATTGTTGACCTCATGTAGGGTGATGTTTTCAACCGGATGAATCCCTTCCTTATGACCCTGAAACACTTTGTTGCGTTTTTGTTTAATCGTATTTTTTTCAAAGAATACATCCGTATGAGGTGATGTGTTCCTCCGCCTCTTTGGCTACAGCAAATAATGAATGAACGGGTATTTTTTCAAGTGTTCTTTCTTTAATAAAATGACGAATGGCTCCAAAATACTCTTTTGGTACATCCGATTCCATGGAGTGGTCAGCGTTTTTAAAAATCATGAGTTTGGAGTCAGGGATGCCTTGAGCCATTTCTTGTGAATAAGCAACAGATGTAACCCAATCTTCTTCTCCAACCAAAATTAGCGTGGGGCAACGGACAGAAGATAATTGTGCTGTAAAATCAAAATCCCAAACTCGGGTACGAAAACCTTCATTAAGCACTTTAAAGCTGAAAGGAAATATTGATAGTGGCCTGGAAACGGGTTCATTATGCCTTTTTTTCCAAGAATAAAAGGGTTGCATCACGGTAAAATAGTGCTCCGCTTCTTCTTTATTTGCGAAAGCGCCTTGCCACAGTAACTCACAGGCTTTGATTTGTTCTTCAGTTCCCTTTGCCAAAACATGTGCTTTTGCCGTTTCTAAAAATGCATTACTTGCCGCTCCAGCAGCTAAAATTAAACGACTTACCTGATGCGGGTAACGCAAGGCGAAGCCAAGGGCATGCATTGCCCCACAGGATTTACCTAATACGGTTACTTGTTCCAGTTTTAATTCCTGGAGGACATGGTGAATGTCGTCAATGGTGATATCCATGGTATAGGTCGACGGATCACCTTCTTGACTTAAACCACAGCCACGGGGATCAAAAAAAATGATATTTGCGTCTTCCTTCAGGCATTTATAATCTCTGTAGTGGGAGTGATTTGCTCCGGGCCCACCAGGAAGCATCAATACGTAAGGCTTGGTTTTAAGTGACTCTTCGTTTTTATAGGTGATTCGCACGAAAAGCTCTGTTTTGGGCACATTACTGCGAACGGGTATCTCTATAATCATCATTTTTTGCATGGGGAACTCCTTGAATCATTTTTTTGCTGTGCTCTGAAGTTTCAGAAATAAGTCTTGTTTAAAGAGACTTTGTTCGTGATTTATTAAGTGATGTTCCCAGGCGTTACAACTCCGGCGCTCAGAGCGTATGGAGCAAAGGCTAGTATCAGAGTTTACAAAAATAAATGATGTTTATAGCTTGATTTTGACAGTGATGCAATACAGAAAAAGGTGTTATTTAGGTCTGTCCTATTAAAAAAAGGTCTTTTAAGTGTGGTACGGCCATAAGAGTTGAGCCTATAGTTGGATTTAGAGAGTAAATCCTTGATTACGCTATCGCTGCACCAAGGCCGGAATGAATACCATCACCTCTCATGCTTTTCACCATGCACTTAAGGTATTCGTCTGTTTACCATAATAAAGAGCTGTTCAACATTTCCAGTTAAAATCCTAAAGGCTCCAATCACAGGGTTTGTTCCGTTCACTTGTAGCCTGTATTAGACAAAGTCGTAATACAGGGATTTTTCAGAGTATTTCAAGGGGCTAAAGCAAGATTAGAACCTGTATTACGACTTTGTCTAATACAGGCTACAGTTATTGTAAGGATCTAACAGCATAAGGGACAAACAAACAACTTGAAAACTTCATTCCAAGCCTTGATTACGCTATCGCTGCATCAAGGTTGGTCTAATGATGGAACATTAAATCATGGTCTGACTTCGTAAATCTCGGTGGTGTAGGGGAAACAATTCCAATGAGTAAGCTGTCCTTTGATGTTGATGCTTATCGCAGAAATTTGTTCTAGCAATCCTGGCGGAGCAGTATTTAGAAAACACAATTTGTTGATGCCATCCATAGTAATGAACAGATTTTGGGTTCCAGGATAGAGAGCAACATTATTTGGCCAATAATAAATATCATGGTTGTATTCCAGGGGAATAGGTTGACCTCTAACGAGTATATTGGCTGAAAACGCTCCCCATGAGACGCACATTAAGAAAATAAATAATGTTTTTTTCATCTTGATCTGTCCGTTTTCACTCAAAATCATGGCGCATCCTTGCAACGATGATGATCCCAATCTGCTTATTATTGAGAATAGACCATTATTAGCATTTCGGCTGATGTTCTGATGAGCTATCTGCTAAGGTGAGCTCTAATATTTCAGTTTGGCGCTGCGATTTGGGAGGGGCGAAAAAGCCAATTTTTTCTATTTGTTTGTAGTTAGCGTATCCCAGTTTGATATAACCAGCCAGAAGATTGACGTTGATGCGTAATTTTTTGAATATGTCAGCAGAGTCGTTTTGATGCTGATTGAGCATACTGTAAAGTAGTTCCAAATGTTCTTGACATCGTATGGTGTATTTATCAAATAAAGCCTTCTCAAGAGGGCTTGCCTGGAATGATTGTTCAAAGGCTGTTGTTTCCATTGATAAACCAAGACAAGCAAAGATCACGAGCGGTGCCATGTCATAGTATTCATGATCTATTAGCCAGTTTATTTTTTTTCTTAATCCTGCCAGTTGTTCGTGAATCGCAATCAGGCTTTTGGGGGGATTGGGTAAGAATTGTTCTGCGGCTTCATCAACAGCCTCAACTGTTGATGGATAGTGTGACAAGTCAGGAGGACGGTGTGCTGTAAGATCTGCAAATACGGCCAAAGCCTCGGTGACGTTTATGCGGTTATCGGGTTTGTAAGCGGACATTTTTTCAAGAGTATTTTTGATTTTTGCTTTTTCTGCAGCTGTTATATCGGGCATGGTCCCCTCTTGAAACAATCGGGAATAGGGGAAATGCCCTGCATAATTTCTAAAATATAGGGTGGCATTGCCCTGGTATACATAATATCCCAGATAATCCCCCCAAATTAATCCTAAAACACGGGCCAGAGAATAGACATCACTGGCACTTGATATCTCAACGTTTCTGAATATTTCAGGGGCTGTGTAGGCAAGAGTACCACAGGTAAGCCCATCAGTAACGTCTTTGGGTTTGGCATAACCGTAATCGATTATATTGACTGTTATAGAGGGAGTCATACTGACCAGGATATTTTCCAGTTTAATGTCTCTATGCACCAGATCATGGTTATAAACCTGATTCACATAAGCATTTAAAACAGCATAACTTAGCGCAAATCGTTGGTCGGTGGATAGAACCACTCGTCCTTCAACATCATCCAACAGAATATCAAAAAGTTCTTTTCCGGGTAAACGCCGCATAGTGTTGTACATATAGGTCTGTTTAAGACTGAAATCTGTTACTAAAGGCTTTCCGCTTAAATGAGGTAGTTTTTCCAGTATAAGCGCTTCTTGTTTTATTATCCTTAAGGCTGTTTCAAGCTCAAGACTTATTTTTGCGGGATTTTGGATTTTGATTATGCGTTTTTTTTCCGGTTTTTTGATTTTTAATCGGTTTCCATTGTCATCGTCAGGAGATAGGGTGGCAAGTGATTTATAAATTTCTACCGCATCTTTTTTGCATAATGGGATGTTATGCAAAATTTCATAACGACACCCGCTTCTTCTGCTTCCATCTTCATTTTTTTTACGCATTCTTTGCAGAATGGTGTGAGTCAACTCAAGCGAATACCCCAGCCCCGAGATGTATTGTTCTTTTTTTATCCATACTTTTGTATCGGAATAAGATAACAATACTTCTATAAACAAATCCATTTGTTCAGGGGTTAACTGGGTAGGGTTAATCGTTAATTTTGGCATCACTTTTCTCAGTTTTATTTGATGCCTGGTAGTTTAACATATAACCACAAGTTGTGATCTAAAAAAAATCATTAAGTCTATATTTGTTTCTTTGTGGGCTATGCTAAGGTTTTGAATCGCTTATTTTGTTTAATAATTTCTTAATGAGGCGCTGCTATAATTGTTTATATTAAACACAGACCGAGGGCTAATCTATCATGGTTATTGATATTAACGAGTTAATCAACCTTTACAAACCAGACTCCGCTGGTTCGGAAAATGCACACTGGATTATGATACCTGATTCCAAAGACAACGTTATTTATTCTAATGCCATTGGCGCAGTCGGCGATGGGATCGTAAATGGCTGGAAAATTCATATCAGTATTGCCCCGGAGCAAATGGCACAAGCAGTAGTGTTAATAGCACAAGAGCTAATCAACGAAGATGCCCCCAGAGCTGCAATAAAATTTGCCAGCAATGCACTGGCGAGAACAGGGCAACCCAGCAAGCAGGTAGCGGTTAAATTTTATGATGATGAATTAAAAGATAAAAAAGCAATTCTGAATTTTCTTAACCGGATTGATGCCACTTTGAAGGCGCATAAAATTGGTACAGATAAGCGACCAATTAACTCAGATGAAATGGAAAAGAAAGCAAAATATGACGCTGTTATTTATGATGATCTAGGCACCCCCTCTCGTTTTAATTACCGAAATGAAAATTGTATAGTATTACTAGATGATATTTATCAGATGGCTGGAGGTGTAGGTGATACTACTGAGCGAGATGGGTCTGTTTTGGTAAGGCAAAGCTACTATCTTCAATTACCAGATTCGCAACGGCATAATCCGGGTAATCGTGTTGAAGATCCTTTCGCAACATTTAGAATCACATCTCAACTACCCGAACAACCCAACGTTCAGGACAGAACCGGAGATCTTGGGAGGAATCCTTTGTCTTCAGGGTTGTTTGCAACCAGGTCTTGCCCAGAAAACCCAACTACTGCACCCATGAATTCCAACTTTACGAGCCATCAAGTTACTGAAATAAACCACTTGATTGATAGGCTGGAAAAAGAAATACGCAGCTTTTGGCCTTACCCTAATAAAGACAGAAAAGAAGCTAAAGTAGAGGGATTGAAGCAATTGTTAGAAAAGTCACAAACAATGAGTCCCCAAGAAGCTGTTAAAGCAGTTGAAACGCAATTCCCTGACATAAGAAAAGGTGCTCTCAGTACTCGGACAGCGGATTTACTTGATTCTCTTAAAAAGGTGCAAAAAAGTTTGGGAAACAATTAGGGCAATGATCATTGCTCCTGCCTACGTGCCTCGGCTTGCCCGAGGCATCCAAGAGCTCCAGAGTAACAACAAATTTCCTCTAAACGAAGAGTAGGCTTGTCATAAATCCTATGTTGTCACATGATAGGTTTTAGCTTAGCCCAAAGCTCATCATTGAGCATAAGTCTAGCCATTGCAAACTCGTTTTATACTTGGTGTCAGGGCCGTTATATTATGCAAATGGTGCCACTAGTAGCCAAGGTTCTGATGATGTGCAGGATTTCTTAAAGCGTTTTCGCAGGCAAGAGTTTTGGCGGTTTTTTGGAGAAAGGTGTCGTTTTGATATGAGGCCTATGGTCTTCTGTTTTAGATTTTAAACCATAGACACCGAAGGTAATACTACTGGGAATAATAATACCCTCGGCTTTTATCTTGTATCAATATGGGGCTTGCTTAACTCAAGCTGAGTGTCGGAATCACCAATTCATCGAGAATGGTATTTGTTTTGGTTAATTGTTCTTCAAAAGACTCTAAAAACTGCATTGCTTCTGTTTTTGGCGTCTTGAAGAATGTACCCGCAAATCCATTAGGTGCTTGCAGCTCAACCAGAACGGCAGGAACAACGGTAATCGCTGCGAGTAAACCCAAAATACCCCTCAGGATGGGATGAATTTGATACCATAAATCCCGATGTTTAGAAAACTGTTTCTTGGCGTTTTTTATTTCCCTTAGGCTATCAATTCTCAAAATATCCAGGTTTTTTTCGGTTGGATTTTTAAAAAAATTGTTTTTGTTGTTTTCTAAAGCAGTTAACAATTGTTCTGCACTATCAGCCAGTGCTTTATATCTGCGCAGAAAATTAGGATTGGGAATCGTTTCATTTTGTTCTCCATCTATAGAAATATAGGCAGAACCCTTGTGTATGTAAGAAGACATTTGATCTTTGAAACGTTCCAGTAACCTGTTGAATTCTGTATGATGGTGTTCCAGTCTCTCATTGACTCTCATGTGGGCTTCAACATTCCTGTCAATATTGAACTTATTCACTCATGTTACGCACGATCAATTTTAGGCTGCCATTTTTTTTAGCTCCTGCCAAGCAATCTGGTTCGCTCTAACAATAAGTTTATACTTAATTGCGAAGTGATTTAAATGAGTTTTTATCTTCAACAGTTCCAGTTTGCAGTAAGCAATTATAGAAGCATAGATATGATTACACTGAGTTTTGGCGGTTCGAGTTGGTGACTTGGTCAAGCTTGCATTTTGCTTAATTGATTTGTGATACTCTTCAATCCGCCACCGTTTCTGGTACACTTCATAAAGACGTTCGGCACTACTTAGCATGTCATTAGAAACAAGATAGAGAATTCCTGTTGAACCGTTTTCGTTTTTGAATACTTTTTTCAGGAGCCTCACGGGGAAGTCTAGGCCTTTAAGCCAGACTGTGTGGGCTACATCCTCTTCAAGTTCTAATGCTCTTACTTGTTGGTACCGTCCGTTTTTGGCATCGTTTTCAGATAAGGCTAATGTGCGATTAGACTTAATCCCAATGATAAACGATTTTTGAAGGTCTTTATGGATGTGAACCATATTGGCCTTCGAGCCAAACCAGTTGTCTGCTAGCACATAATCAAACATCACCTTATTGGTAATCGCCTGAGTAATCAGGTTTTGAAATAATTGATTTTTGGTCACCGATGACTTTCTTCTGGCTTGTTTGGTTTTAATATCACAATAGGCAACATCTTTTTTAATCACCTCATATCCTATGGGTACACAGAAGTCCTCATAGCGGATCATGCACGACAGGATGTTTATCCCTTTGAGAACAATCCCTTTGGCATGAGAGTAATGCCAGCAATTAATTTCATTCTCATCAGTGTATGGTTTCTCTTCGATGGAATCATCCAGTATCAATACCCCACCAACCGTTTCTTGTGACCTTACTGCCTTTTTTATATAGCTCCAAAGTGATTTTGAACCAAAATCCTCAAGACGAAGAAATCTCGTCACTTTGTCATGAGCAAATGCTCCATCAACCAAATCAGACAAACCCGTGGCTGTTGCGTATTTGTTTTGAAAAATCAAATAATCACTATAAAGATCAAGCA
>NZ_LNZC01000027.1:215280-215470 GCF_001467535.1 Legionella worsleiensis | reverse complement strand
GTCACTAAGTAGCCTGGTTGCTTGCAACCAGGATTTTGTCTGGCCTTATTCAAGTTTTTATAATTATGTCAGGCAAGAAATTTTACCGAAAAATTGGGGCGGCAAGTCTCTGCACGGTGAGTTTGGAGAATGAAGTCCTGGTTGCAAGCAACCAGGCTACATGCTAAAGGAAATAATCTTCAAAAGCTTG
>NZ_LNZC01000027.1:211184-215270 GCF_001467535.1 Legionella worsleiensis | reverse complement strand
ATCCATTTAATTCCCTCCCTAAAATTAAGGGCGGAATTCTAATGCTTTTTATTCAAACTACAAGCTCATGTGCGTAACATAAGTAATAAATTGCTTTTAATTACATCAGGACAAGGAGCTTTCCTTGTGTTAAAAAAGCCGGGATCTTTTAATGGTGCGTCACCAAGTGCATTGAAAGCCATTCTTAATAATGAGGGGCGCACTGATTTCGTGCTTGCCATCTTTATGCGTATATCTCGTTCTGTTGCAGCCATTGTTTTTATTCCCAAGATAATATTGGGCGGATATCGTACAATACCGGGCTGGTGAAATGCAAATAATTTGCACAGAAAAAGTTTTTTGTTAGTGGAAGGTATGAAAATCAACATGCCTTAAGCAAGCGTAGATACTGTGGACAAAACGAAGCATGCCCATCAGCTTGACTCAGGGGTTTTTGTCGCTTTACAGGAACCACTCCCATTTATAAAAGAAAACAACATCCGATACATTTTGTCATTAAAGTCTCTTGATTTGTAGGTAATCGTTGGCTTGAACGAGATGCACGATAATCATCGGATGTTTTATTGCGTATGGTAGTGAAAATACTGTGTTTAATTAATCGTCCTTTTAAATTGCCATTATCATCAGATGTGATATCCAAGCTGTGTGTATCACAAAGAAGCGGGGCAAGCTCGGTTGTTTTTTTACAAGGTTCAGGTACGGTTAATTCTGTGTCTGGTTCCAGATTTCTGATATGTAAGCTGACTAACTCTGATGAACAGGGCTCATCAAGATGAAGAGACGCAATTTCAGCATGTGCCTTATCTGGTTGAACTGCAATTAATGCCTGGACTAAAACTAAATCTTGTGTTGAATCATTGGGATGGACCTTCCTATCAACCGATTCTGGTGAGCTGCTCCTGGAAGGGTGAAGTTGTGCAATCTCAATGGATGCCTCAATTGGTTGAACACATGTTATTTCGGGTGTTGAAGTACTGCTGCTTGTTATGGAGTGAATCAGATTAGATGATATTGTTGATGCATTATTAATGGCATGTGAAGCTTCATCTAAAGATGGGATATCATTCACAAAAACCTTGCTATCAAAACCAAAATAACGGTCATTCAATATTTGATCTGCTTTTAGCCTGGCTTCAGGAAACTCGAGCATTTTATTTATAACTTCGATATAAGATTCTCTTGATTTGGTCAATATTGTTGCCTTTATTTGAGTATCAGAGTAATAGCTGTGAATTTTATTAGGATATACATGAGCAGAGTTTGGCAGGGATTTTATAAATTTATCCCGTACACTCTGTGTAGAGAAAAAAAGTTCAAATCTCATGCAGGTGTGAAGTTTCTTATTGTGATCTACATAATAAATTTGAGGATAAGTAAGATGAGCTTCTATCAAATCAGGATTGAATAATCCCTTGCTAAAATCAAAAACACTGGTACAACCTCCGCAAATTAATATCCCTGCTCCTATCAGAGAAAGCTGGGATAGCAGTTTCATTTCACCATCAAGATGCACAAAAGTATCTGGCTTTAATTCAGAAAGAGGAAGAGGATTGCGAAACTCATTTAAGACCCATGTCCCCCTGTCTCCTCTTTGAAACTGTGAGTCTGATTCAGTCTTCATAAGGCTGGTTGACAGCATATATTTCTCCTGGCTCCGTTGCAAAAATTGACCTGAACTTAGACTTAACCCATTAAAAAAGGGAGTAACGTATGGCACAGTACCAACCATCAAACTTAAATTGGGCCATTTTCAAGGCGAAGTGATTATGCAAAGTGTATGTTGATATTGCAAATATGCTATTATCTATCGTGATTTAGAAGAAATGACGGCTCATCGGGGGCAATATTATTCCAGCTAAGATGAGAATTATTTTATCAACGCTCAAAGAGTTTTTCTTCTAATACCCTTTGTTGCTCAATCTAAAATAGAAAGATTTAAAATTATGGGTTAAATTACAGAAACAGGGTAAATACGAAATGAAAGGTAGAGTTTGATTTTTGAGGTAAATATGACAGAAGAAACACAAAACGAATTCATAAAGAATAATCAGGTATTAATCCAAAAATTTCTTGTGGAATCTAAACCACATGAAGATGAAATAAGCGCTAGTATTCAAGGAACTATTGCCCAATTTTTATTGAATACACGCATTGAATTTAATAAATGTACAATTGAGAGAGAATGGATTAGCACAGAAGAAATCATACAAGCCCAAATAACGGTGTTGAGACGCTGTATAGTAGACTTAGAGCGGTATTATTCAACACTATCGCAAGGAAAAACTTTGCAATGAACTAATCATCGTGGGGACTGTAAATAATTCTGTGTAACTGTCCTGTGTTAAACAAACTCACTCAACCGCTCTTCGAAATCAATCATAAATCGATTCAGTGCGGTTTTCCAATCTCTAATGGGCATTGTCCATTTTTTAGCATGCGTAGATACTGTCTTTAAAAGCAAGCAACCTTTTAAAGACAGTATCTACTCTTGCTGAGCCTGATTAACAATCTATTTGCCTATCCCTGATATAATGGAGTTCTCTTAAAAAAACATGTTAAACGTGAACATTAACCCTAACTTAGCAAACGTAGCCTGGTTGCTTGCAACCAGGATTTGTCCAAATTATCTTGGTTGAGTCAGAGCAAACATTCCCTGACCCTTAAGGTTTTTTATTTGTGGCTTAATCTGGATAATCTTAAATTAGCTGGTTGCGTCATTTTCATATTATTTAGTTGTTGTTGTATTTCATTTAGGAATAAGAAAAATCCCTGGTTGCAAGCAACCAGGCTACTCTTGCTGAGCAGTATATTGGGTATTGTGAAAAAGCAATGAGGAGCGATAAAAAACGGAAACACAGCTTCCAGCCCCATTACAGATGCACTATAATTAGTCTTATTTTGGCTTAATAGAGATTCGTCGTGCCCAATGTAATTCCAAGTTACACGCTTTTACTGGAAAAATTCATGTTAACATATACATCACATGGACGGCTTGCTTCATTGTCTTCATTTCAACCTAAAGAACCAGTTCTTTACACTGCCATTAAATCCAGATTAGGTCTAAATAACGCTATTGAATATTCTGAAAAAAAATTAGTAATTTTGAATTTGTGTAATGAAGCATGGAAGCAATTGACACTTAACAGTGATATCCAGCGTGATGCTCAAAAACTTTATGAAGATGTTGACAATCTGATTCTTTGCAAAAGAAACAGCGCACAATTTTTCGAAATCATCACTCTCGGAAAAAAAATTGATGAACCAAAATTAAACAAATTAATTAATATCCTGGAAAGTTGGGATTATCCTGTAGCTAATTTGGTTTCAGGTCTTCTGCTTGAAGGACGTATCCGCAGTGTAGTTAAAGAAAGGGATCATCCGAATGTTTACTGGGAAAAGCGTATTCATGACGCCATTACCTTTTACAATAAAGCCGCAACAGACAAAACGCTCAAACCGACTGTTGATTTTATTTTATGGGAAATAAAAACAACCTCACCTATTCCATCGGTACAAATACGTTTAAGTCAGTATGATTTAACACCACCTGCAACCTATATCCCTACCTATAACTCCTTCAATGCGGCACGAAGTGATGTGAGTTTTGCACTCCCGACTTTACGCAGTACGCTCTTCTTCAAACCCGAATCGATTTCGGAGCAACATATTGCTGAAGAAATAAATCTGACCAGTCAGCACGTTAGGAGCAGTTAAAATTGATAGCAATAAAGATTATTCAATGAATAATAACTTTCAATTCTCTTTCAAACTGGTCGATAAAACACAACAGCAGCTTATACAAGAGTGGGTTATCCAACCACATATCAATGAATGGCTTCATGGCACTGGACAACAAAATACCATTGACGATTTGAAGCAGTTCGTTAGTGAACATTAACCCTAACTTGGGTTAAATTACGGAAAAAGGGTAAATGGGAATTGGCATAGCAAACGTAGCCTGGTTGCTTGCAACCAGGATTTGTCCAAATTATCTTGGTTGAGTCGGGGCAAACATTCCCTGCCCCTTAATGTTTTTTATTTGTGGCTTAATCTGGATAATCTTAAATTAGCTGGTTACGTCATTTA
>NZ_LNZC01000027.1:210331-211174 GCF_001467535.1 Legionella worsleiensis | reverse complement strand
ATGTTAAACGTGAACATTAACCCTAACTTAGCAAACGTAGCCTGGTTGCTTGCAACCAGGATTTGTCCAAATTATCTTGGTTGAATCGAGGCAAACATTCCCTGCCCTTAAGTTTTTTATTTGTGGCTTAATCTGGATAATCTTAAATTAGCTGTTTGCGTCATTTTCATATTATTTAGTTGTTGTTGTATTTCATTTAGGAATAAGGAAAATCCCTGGTTGCAAGCAACCAGGCTACTCTTGCTGAGCCTGATTAACAATCTATTTGCCTATCCCTGACATAATGGGGTTCTCTTAAAAAAAAATGTTAAACGTGAACATTAACCCTAACTTGGTTTAAATTACGAAAAAAGGGTAAATGGGAATTGGCATAGCAAACGTAGATACTGTCTTTAAAGGCAAGCAAAATTTTCATTAAAAGGTTGCTTGCTTTTAAGTACTCCAAAAATGATATGAGCTAATTTTCGCATCACAGCGCAAATAATAGTTTTCGGATTTTTTCCCTTTTGCTGTAGCCGAGAAACAAAATTAGTTAAGCCCTTATTAAAATTTTTGGCCACCAGTGCAGCCATATACAGAGACTTTCTTAACCTGCTATCGCCAAGCCTTGAAATCGTTGTTTTCCCAATAAAAGTACCGGATTGATTTTGTTTTGGTGTGATACCAATATATGCAGCAAACTGCTTGGCAGTAGCGAAGGAGTTCACATCAGGCATCAATGCAATGATGTGGAAAGCAGTTAATTTACCAATGCCTTTGATACTGGTTAATAATTTAAATTGTTCATTAAGAGATTCATTACTGGCTACTAAATCAGCAATTTTCTTCTCTATTTTAGCTGTT
>NZ_LNZC01000027.1:99750-210321 GCF_001467535.1 Legionella worsleiensis | reverse complement strand
ATTTAATTCCCTCCCTAAAATTAAGGGCGGAATTCTAATGCTTTTTATTCAAACTACAAGCTCATGTGCGTAACATAAGTTATTCAGTATATGATTTTCCACTCGCTGCTGAATATTTTGAATAAGCGCATTGAGTTGTTCATCATTTTTAGGATAAAGTTTAATTTTGCCTTTAAGCTCAATAAGCTCATCTAAAGATAATTTATGTAAATACCCCGCAGCTATAACCAAAGCAGAAGATTCGACCGCGGCATATATTTCCTGATTGCTTAGGGAAAAAGTGCATTGCGGGTTGACTGTGTTGACATCTTTAAGTGGCATTGCAGTGGCAAAAGTCTTGAAATGGGCACCGATTTTCAGCAGAGCTTGTTTCACTAATCGCTGAGCTAATTTAGTTTTTCTCGCTTCAACTTCTATTGATAGGGTGGATTGAGCTGTATTTTCTTGCTCAGGATTTTCGTTTAATGCACTGACCAAAAAATCAGAGTGTATCCTGGTATCCTTTAAGCTATAAAGTGCTCCTGCTTTTTCAAGAACCATGTATGCAATAATATTTGTTGTTTTTAAATCAACTTTCTGCCTAAATTGGTTGAAGCGTTTATTTATAGAATCAAACATACTCATGGTGACTGTCTCTTTTATCTTCGATGTTTTTGTACTTTATTTGAACACATCAGGGGCGGTTTGTCAATAATTATTAGCATGCGTGTTCTTATCACTTTAGACCAGTATTTTTAGAATAAACCCAACATGCATTGATTCATTACTAAGTTATTCACATTTTTTGGGGATAACCTTGTGAATTAGATGCATATAAAGAAGCATTCAGGCTGTTCTACCTGGAGTATTATGAAAATTACAGGTTGTCTCCGGTGATTTCAGTTTGTCCAATATTGACCAGTGTGATTTCCATTGATACAATTATTTTCTTTTTATCACCAGGTGTTTCATAATGAGTGCTTCTTATTCCGAGATTAAAGACAAACTTATAGAAGATTTCATTTCGAATTTAATCAAATCAGGCCGTAGAGATGATTTAATTTTTGAATCAACCGCAAATCCCCCAGTCCAAATTGAACAATGGTTTATACGCAAAAGCAGCATGCCTGGCTACGTTACTTTAGGAGTACAAAACAATGGGAAGGCGGGCTGGATTAGGAGAACTGATATTCAGCTGGATGAAATTTTAAATGGCAATTTCAAGTGTTTAGAAGAATTTAATTTAAGGCTTGAGTTATCACAACTTCTTCTTCCTGAAAAAGTGCAAGAGTTGCTTCGCTCTTATGCCAGTGAGAAGTCTTTTGTAACAAGTGCCTCTTATTCTGTGATCAACAATCCTTATACGGCAAAGCGAATTTTTGAACTCATTGGTTTAGGTCATATAAATTGTTTGATTTTTGAATCATCCGTAGATTTTTCTATTGGTGGTGAACAATGGTTTATAAGAAAAAGCAGTAAGCCTGATCATGTTACTTTAAAAGTACAAATCAAAGGAGAGCATCGCTGGATAAGAATAACTCTTGATGAGTTATATCAGGTTTTAAACGGCAACTCATCGTGGTTGGGGGTTGATGGTGGAACGCTAAAGCTATCACATCTTGTACTTCCTGAAAGAGCGCAACAGTTGATTTGCTCGAGTGATGAGCTAAAATCTGTCGCAGCCACGCATCCTCGTGATAAAACGTACACACTTACACCCGAAGAATTATCAAAAATTATTGATTCGCAGTATCTCAGCTTTCTTTTATTTGAATACGCTGCACGACCAGTGATTGCTCCTGCGCAATGGTTTTTGCGTAAAAGCACGGAGCCGAATAATGTAACTTTGGTATGGCAAACCCTTGAAGAGAGTAAAACTTTAGAGCTTACAACCACTCAAGTTGATGAGCTGTTATCTGGCGCTTTAGTGTCGGAAGTTGGCTGTTTACTGAAATTGTCCAATATAGTAGTTCCTGAAAGTGCAGCACAGTGTTTACGTCAGCTGCAAAAGCCGTCTCCACGTTTTTTTACCTTTCTTAAGCCTGGTGAAACAGTTGCTAGTATTGACAGTATTCATCCGGTATTACGTGATTTTGTGAGGTAGTTCATTGAATAAATCAAGCGACTTTAACTCGCTTGATTTAAATAAAAAAAAGTAACACCTCACCATCCCCAACCCTTGCTGCGCTCGTGGTCGGTATGGCAGGGTGTTACAAAAAATTAAATTAACTGTTAGGGTTTGTTGACATTTCACCGCTGCCTACGTGCCGTGGCTTGTCCACGGCATCCAGTAGCCCTCAATCATAGTCAAATTTCTTCATGTAGATCGCACCATTAGGTATTAAGTTTTTTAATTAGATTCAATTTCCACTATCTTGGCCAATTTTTGAAACGTTTTTCACGGCGAGCTGCTTCAATATACAACTCATCCATTTCATAATAAACCAGCATGTGTACGTTATATTTAGCTATGAAGCCGGGTATGAATTTATTTTTGTGTTCACAAGTACGCTTAATAAGGTCTGTCGTAGCTCTTACATAAAGAATGCTGTTAGTCAGAACCGTTGTATTATGAGTTTGCTCCTCTTAATCAATCTAATAGAAAGTTTATATTTTGACTTGACCATCTACTGGATGCCGTGGACAAGCCACGGCACGTTGGCGTTGGTGAATTATCAACAGACCTTAGTTAACAGCGTGAGTGGATAAGCTAATTACCTGGAGAATAGCTGGATGATGAACTTGCTGCATGGTGATGTGATGCCTCTTCTTGTAACGCAGCAAATGCTTTATCACGTGTTGAAAACATTAAAATATCAGGATTTCTTAAACTAATGCCCGGGTTATTTTCCATCAGACTCAAGCGTGCGTCACGATATCGTTCCGCCATCAGGGCACCTAATTCCGAACTCACTTGGCTCAGTACAGCAAGATCATTCAGCTTGCTTGGCTGAATTCCTGGACCCACACCCTCTACAATAAAGGATATGGTCGAACTCAGTCCTTGCCGTTGTAATTCGGTATTAAAGGCACGTTGCACTTGTCTTGCCATTCGCCCGGAATGAGGTTGCTCGGCAATAATCATGAAACGATAAACACCTTGGGTATCGGGTAGTAGTTCAGCATTCTTTATTTTTTGTATCATAATTTCGACTATGTCCCTGGCGGACTGATCCGTTGTCGCTCGCCAATGACCTTCTTGCACTGCACTGTCAACTACGGCTATGGCTTTACCTTGACACATTTTTTCCAGCAGGTAATTAACCATCATGGTTTCGGTGACGCCATCGAGAAACTCTCGTCGTGCTGCGCCACTGCCTTTTTCAACATATACAGCCTTTCTACCTGTAGCTTCTGCTACCTTTTCCATTAGCTCCTCGCTATCCAGACCTTTGGATAGTTCGCGATTGCCACTAAGTGCCCATACCAATCCGCTGTCTACTGCAAGTTGATTAAAATACTCAATTCGTGACTCAACTCGTGGAGAAGACGCACCCATAATTGCCGTACCACAATAAGAACTTTTCATAGGCGGCTGAGGAGTAATCACTCCCATTTGGGTCGCTAAATCACCGAACCGTTCTTTATGTTGCTCCATCCAGGTCTTGGTTTGTAATCGGTCTCTTTCAACCCCGAAACTTCGGTCAAAAGCGGTTTGTTGAAGAAAGACTATCAGGTCAATAATGTCTTCCACCTTAAACAGTGGATCATTACAAAAATACTCAAAAAAAACGTCAGTAGAAAAACCTCCATCAGCTCGTGCTCTTAAACACGCTTGATGCAACTGGCTGACAAGCTCACTGTTAGAGCAGCTAAATGGTTTGGCAGCTGCGAGATAACTAATCGCTTTTCCAAAAAGTTCAGGGGTTAAATAGCCCGCAATCTCCAGATAATGAAACAGTGCAGCGGCATGTGCTTTGGGCTTTATGATGCTTTGGGTGTTCCCATCTGAATCTCGCAGAGCAACAGCGGTTATGTCCAGATAGTTTAAGGCTTTTGCCAGATTTGCATGCATTAGGGAATCCTTGTTGAGAAATGTTGGCTTATTGTATTTAATGCACATTAAATTGTCAATTGAGTATAAAGTTGACTTTTATTTAACCTAAAAGATTATAATTTTAAGAATTACCAAGTAAATTTGATTAAAAACCGATCTTGAAGGACATTCTGTTTTCATCTATAGTCTGGCTTCGTTTAATAATGTGTGACTTTATTATGTCTGATTTGAGTAATTATTTGCTGAGAGAGCGGTCTATTAAGGAATTTCTGGGGATTATGGGCTTTGATTTGACCCAGTTTCGAGTATCCAGTGTAGACGATTTTTTCCTTTTTGATCTTAACGATATGGAACTGGTTGACGAGTTTGCTAATAAACTTAACGCCATCATTAAGACGCATGACGAGAATGGATTTCAATCGTTAAAACTGATAGACCTTATTGATGCTGAAATTGCTCAGGCAACATGCACCAATGACTCTATGCTTGAAACGCACAGAAAATCATGCAGGGCGATATTGGATATTATCAAAATGCAAGGTGCGCATTTTGTTTTTTCGCAAGAATCAGGTTTGCTTGAGATGGCATTACCCGATCCGGCTTATGCTTCTATGCTCAATCTTCTGAATTATAAGCAATTATCTGTTAGTCCTGAAGGTACACTAGTTTTTGATCTTAAAAAATATCTGCACAATACTACGGCTCATATGATCAAAATAATACAAGATGACCCCAAGGAATCTCCTTTATTGTTTTTAAATACGAATATTTTGCAGGCCAGGCAAATGTACTATGCGACCCAAAAACTGGATGATGGCCGAGTTGAAGTCACCCCTTATTTTTTTGTTCCTCACGCTATAACGCCTCCAAACTATCATTTTGTTCTTGATGTGAGTGTTTCTATGGAATCGGCACTGCCCGATCTAAAGAAAAGTGTTAAATCCCTGGCGGATCAACTTTTTGTTTTTCAACCTGATGCAGAATTGACTATAACCACTTTTTCAAGAGGCGTGAAGCAAATAGGTGTTTATAAAGTGGGGGATTTAGAACGGTTGTATCGCAATGTTGATGACCTGGTAGCCGAAACGCACACGCCTTTATACGAGGTAACTGCGGACTTTGTGGAACGGATTAGTAATGCTGATAATCAAAACAATGTGTTACTGTTTACCGATG
This sequence comes from Legionella worsleiensis, assembly GCF_001467535.1. Taxonomy (GTDB): domain Bacteria; phylum Pseudomonadota; class Gammaproteobacteria; order Legionellales; family Legionellaceae; genus Legionella; species Legionella worsleiensis. The sequence goes on along the minus strand of NZ_LNZC01000027.1, from coordinate 205,169 downwards.
GTCAGGATTATGGTTCAAAGCCAGATTCAGATCTCAGAATTCAGATGTTAATGCGTCGCTTGGAGGGGTCATCAACTCTTGTAGCACGAAATAAATTTAACGTGATCAGCTACCGCATAGGTCAGGATAACTTGATGCATGATGTGGCGCAATTATTTTCCAGTGAGGTTATCGAAACCGCAAGTGCTGATTTTGTTGCAGCTCAATCTGATCCTGAGCTATTGATGAGATGGGCTGCTGCTCGTGAATTGTTTTCTATTCGTGCTGTTGTGACCGATAAAATAGGCGAACAAACTACAAAAAGCTATGGCCTGAGCCTGGACATGTCGGGTCAATTGACTCGTCTTGATTCAATAATCTGTGAGCCTGGCGAGCAGTTGGATATTGTGGTGAGTGATAGCAGTGGAACGCTTTTGTTACAGGACTCCCAAACTTTTATCACTCAGGCTACGGCGCAGGAAACAGCTGATGATTCCAGTTTTCTTCCTAAATTCTTTTTAGATTGTGCCGATCGCTTGATTGAAGCTGCCAGGGGCTACATCACGGACGTTGCTCCTACTTGCCCTAACTATTTTCCTCCCAAGCAACCTGATTATTGGCAAACAAACAGCCAGGTTTTCTTTGGTGGGGGGCGATCTAACGGTTATTGCAACAGTAGCTTACAAATTGCCAGCTCTTCGGTCCCACAGTTAGGTGGCGGAGTGTAATTATTTTATCTCTTCCATTAATCCCTGATCGCTTGCGGTCAGGGATTATCTAAAGGTCTTTGGGGATATATTATTCACTCACCCTAGGCACGAAACCCTATTAACTCGTCTTTTACAGGGATATACAAATCCCGGTTGCGTACAGCCAAGCTCCCTTTTTTAAAAAATCAGTACATGACCGGTTTTTTAGTGTAACGAATTTTTAAGGATGGTTATCCTTAAGTGAGATAAAAATAAATCCTTAAAGCCTCAGACCGTATTGTTTTATCTGCTTTAAAGATATCAGACTCTTTAAAAACGATCGTTATTGCTTTATAATTGAACAAAATTGCTGCTGTAATAGAGAAAAGTCATGTCTGAAAAAGAAATTAATGTAGTTGGTATCATGATTAGTGCAAACCCCAATGATTATCAACTGTGTCACATGGATAGCACCATTTCGAGTGGCAATAATAAAGGGGTATTTGGCTCCAAATTGATTCATGGTTATAGACATGTCGTCTCATTTTTAGCCAATCATTTGCCAGATAATGCCGAATTTATCGTTGTTTATGACGTCTCCTGCACTAATAAGAAGGAGCATATCACATCTTGTCTTGAAAAACTGCCCAAATCCAGTAATGGTAGTTTACCTGTTTTAATCGCAATAGGCCATGAACAGTTCCCATTAGGTGAAGAGATTACAACACAAGTATCTAACATAAAAGAGGTAGTGCATACCAAAACAAACAGCCAATTGCTAAACTACATTGTCGAGATTGAGTTGCGTGATCGCATCAAAGATCAAGAGCGTTTATTTTGCCTGGAAAAGAAACAAACTGAGTTCAATAACCAATTAAACATCATTCGAGTTAAATCTGAACAATTGCGGAAAGATGGTCACCTAGTCGCAGCGAAAGCGGCAACAGCACTTTATGAGAAGCTCACTGAAAGCTCAAAAACATACTTGGCCAATCCAACTGAACAAGCATACATTAATTTCAAAAATCAGGCTAAAAATGATATTAATGAGGCTCATAAAGAACTGGATAAGCACAGAGGTTGGAAACGGGTTTTAGGGAATATTCTACTTGCTATTTTAGGTTTTGGAATTTTATATCTAGCCGCATTGGCAATGAACAAAAATCTGTTCTTCAATAAAACTGACTCTGCTGACAAATTAGATAATCTTGAAAATTACATAGACAGCTCTATTCATCAACCAAGGTGAATAGAGCAGTTCAAGAAATAGGGTGCATTTTCTGTGTCATCAACTCTCGAAAAGACCAAAAAAATTATCAGTAAGGCTAATAATTTAATGTCACTCTGAGAGAACGGTAAGCTTTCTTTACCAGAATAGAACATGACACCGTATTGAAATTTTGAAGGATTAACGTTTGCTAAAATCGTGCGTATTTAAAGTTGCCGATGTTTTTTATTATTTCTGTGAGGTGTAAAGATCGCAAATTAAAAGTGCAATCAAACAAGAAGACTCACTAATAGGGTTTGGTACGTATTGCGCACTGGCTGTCAGTGGCGCATGCTCCTGCGTTATTATGGGTATTGGCGTAAAATCATATAGAGTCTTATCTAATTTTCCTGTACAGCAACAAGAAGGGAAATACTATTAAAGCCGGAATAACCCCAAGCAGAAACCAAAGAATAGGAACGTATTGATAAATATTTAAGGAAGGAACTATTCTATCAATTAAACGGTATACACTAAAAAACAAAGGTCTTTGAATGCCGATTACCTTTATTGATGGCTCAAGATTTTGTGCAGCTCGTCGTCCTGACTCGGCAGCACTTTCCATTTCAAACATATCAGTGTCTGTTTTAGTATAAGCGGTGGCAAAATACATATTTTTTAAATGTGTCTTATTCTCGGGTCGTAAATAAAATGTACCTTGATTCGTACTAAATTTAGGCTCATAAGTATCTAATTTTTTTCCATTATAAACATAAGTATCCCAGACGTTGTAATCAGTTATTTGCACCGCATCCAAATGCAAATATTGATTAAACTCTGATTGTAATATTTGATACCAAACTTCTTCTTTAATTTCCTCATGAGAACATTCTACAAAAGGTTTTTTGATTAGAAGTCCCGGATGAACTGAATCACATAAGCCAATTGACCATAAATCAGCAACTCCGTTGTAGTTTTTATTCCAAATCGATCCTTGCGGCTCAATGACTAATTGCCAGGGACTATCAGGTATGTACATTGCTGTGTTTTTACAAGGAAGATTAATTTTTTTATCAAAATAAAATTGGATACTCGTCATCAGTTGATAGGAACGCTTGGCTAACGTACTTATTCCAGGAATTTTCAATGATTCGAGACGAGTTACACTTTCTACTGGTAGGGAGCAGAAATAGACATCACCAGATATTTGGGTATTATCAGCCAAAATAATATGTTTTATCGCATCCTGCTCAACATCAATTGCTGTTATTTCAGAGTTTAGATGAAAAGTTGCGCCTTTACTCTCAAGGTAGATTTTCCAATGATCAAACCACGCCTCATTTGTTGGTCCATTCATTACACTAATTGGGCGATTTAATATTTTAAAGGACTCCAGGGTTTTTGCAACAGAGGGTACATTAACTTTTTCAGCATCAGCCCCTAGATATGGCCCCATAATATTGATGATGTATTTTTTCATGTCATGACAAAGCGAATTATCCGGATTAATGTAATTAGCCCAGGACAATTTATCCAGAGCATTTAATCGCTCAGTCGAAATTAAAAAACAATATATTATTTTATTTAAAACCTGGATTTTTTGTTTTAACGGAACTTTTTTAAAAACACGCCGCAAATCGAATAAAGTGCTTGGCCGATTGTTCATATGTACTATTGTTTGTTGATCGGCTATCAAATAATCAGAAATATCAATTAGATTATCATGAACCGTTTTGCTTGCATCATGTTTTAAGGGTATTTGCTTTAGAATATGCCGTAAATTAGTATAATTAGGTCCATAGATACGCCAGCAATATTCTGTTGGTAACATCGTACCATCTCTTTTTTTCAGACCACTTCTGGCCATGCCACCGATTATGTCATGTCGATCATAAAGATGAATTTCATAATTTGAATCTATGGAGTTAACAAGTTCGTGAGCTACTGTCAATCCACCGATACCACATCCCATTATAATAATTTTTGGCATTACTCGATAACCTGGCAAAACAGCTTATCAATCAGTAAAGCAAAATTTAGACTAGTTGTAAAATGTAAGTCATTAATATTTCATGTCAATATGTGCAAATATTTGACAAAAAGACTTATTTGAACTATATTTAAAATGTAGGTACTGTTGAAGCATTCATGCTGAAATGGTCCAACAACATAAAACCACTCTTGAGTGGTTTTATGCTATTTACGGTCCTAGGTACTTCAATCCTGAAATTTAGCACAGCTCAAGTGGTCATTTTTTGCGAGTTCAGCACAGACGCTTTGTGTCACCATAATTAACGTTCCATATTAAGTTGCAACCCAAATTTAGTAACGTGTTATAGGGTAAATTCTTTCAAAAATGCCCTCAAGAAAAGTATTGCCTACAAAATGAGCTATACTTTATATGTAGTCTAACTCGTCAAGGAAGAAATCATGCTAGGAACAATCATTTTAGTTTTATTAATCCTTTTTCTCCTTGGTGGTTTACCTCGCTGGGGTTATAGTCGAGAGTGGGGTTATGGGCCAAGCGGTCTTATCGGGCTTATACTGGTGATCTATTTAGTGCTTGTTTTAATTGGTCGGATACCTATAGGATTTTAGATACCAGTCTATCAATCAATAAGCTATTTTAATCAGCCTGTATTAGACGAAGTCCTAGTACAGGAAGTTTTCTCCAGTTTTATGCCCCCCAAGTATCATTAATTATTCCTTTTTTAATAAATTGATGGATAGTCAAATAAGGCCAATCAATCGGATTTTTTACCTATCCATGTGTGACAGGGTTATAATGGATGTAATCTACATGAGTTTGTAAATCTCCATCCTCTCTAATTCGAACTTTTGCTATTAGCGTAGAGAATCTTGATTTACCCGCTTATGCCTTAAAGCGTTTACTCAATCATAAAATGACGCAAGATGTAACCTCAAGATACATCTTGCGTGATGTGGAGCGACTTCGAAAACCTATGCAGCGGATTTTGGATTATTTAAATCAACAGATGGTTGGCACTATAGAGGTCGTTGAGGATGCTGATTATAAGTACCTATTATCTTTATAATAATCCTATTAAGTTAGGATTATTATCTGTTGTTATTGTATTTTTAAATTTAATCCTACTATAATGGGATTAATGAATAATTAAATCGAAATTCTTATATTAAGTCTACTCCAGTAGGATTATATGGCCAAGCAAATTAAAAAATTAAAAACTCCCGACCTTCAACAGCCTTTAACCGCAGAATTGTTAGGAGCAGTCATTAAAGCACGCCGAACTCAAAGTGATTTACGGCTAGAGGATGCGGCTGCTTTGTGTGGTGTAGCCAAAGAAACCTTTATGAAAATCGAACATGGGCAATCGAACTGTCAATTGGCAAGTGTATTACAGATTTGTTCCGGTTTAGGAATAAATCTGTACATAAAGCCATGGATGGAACATGGTGAGGATGAGAATGATTGGAGATAAGCAGGACTTGGATGTCTATCAGGGAGAATATCAAATAGCCCATATCACACTTATCGAGGATCAATTGTATTGGCGTTATAATGCCAATTGGCAAAAGACAGGTTATGCTGTTTCTCCACACTTACCTTTACATGAAGATGTTCCACCATTAAATGTGCAACGATTTCTGCGAAATTTATTACCCGAAGGAAATCCTTTAGAAGTATTAGTTAATATTTTTCATTTAAGTAAATACAATACATTTGGACTAATTCAGGCTTTAGGATTAGATACACCCGGATCATTAGTGATCTTGCCATCACATCAAGAACTTCCTAAACATGCAAATTTTCGACTGATAACTAATGAGGAGCTGGAAGAGCGTTTAAATAATCGAGATCTCTACAGTTTAATGGTTTGGGATGGAAAACCACGTCTTTCAGTTGCTGGAGTACAAGATAAAATTAACGTGGTATTAAATAAAGAAGACCAACTTGGTTTTGGAGAAGGCAGCTTGTGTTCTACCCATATTCTTAAATTTGAAAAACAAAAATTATCTCATTTAGTTTTAAATGAATATCTGAGTATGCAGCTCGCTAAACGCTGTTCATTGAAGGTTGCTAATGTTCAGTTGAAACGCTTTGGTCAGCACCCAGGTTTATTGGTGGAGCGTTTTGATAGGAAAATGATTACCACTAATACAGTGCAAAGACGCCACTTAATAGACGGCTGTCAGGCATTGAATTTACCCCCGGAATATAAGTATGAGCAGAACTTTGGAAATAGCCGAGATGTGGCTGATATAAGAGATGGGGTAAGTTTGCCTAAGCTATTTGATTTTGCAAATCAATGTATCCATCCTGCAAAAACCAAGCAACAAATACTTGATTGGGTTTTATTTAATATCTTGATATTTAATTGCGATGCTCACGGTAAAAATCTCAGTTTTTTTGTTGGGGCTAACGGCATTTCTCTCGCACCATTTTATGATTTAGTTAATATAAAAATGTATCCTGAATTTGAGCATGGCTTGGCGATGGCACTAGGGGATGAATTTGAAGGGAATAATATTAATGCTTATCAGTTCGCTGATTTTGCAGATACATGCCAGTTGCCACGATTATTAGTAGCTAAACGTTTAAAATATTTGATTGGAAAATTAACTGTTGCTTTGCAAGAAGAAATCAGCCTTATTTTGATTAATGATAAAGAAGCAAAATATTTAAAAAAATATCAGGAAATGGTCATTAAGCGATGTAAGCATTTATTAGAGCAAAGTGAACTCATTCATTCAATGGAACTCTAGTGATTCTTATAACTTTAAGATCTTGTAAAACCTTTGAAAAATAGCCAACACTAACCCGAGAAATCCAAAATGATATTCCGAAAAGCCCGTATGATAGTCTTAGGGTTTAACTTTATATCAGAGTAAATTTTATTAGAATTAGTTGGGACATCAGGGACAAGTGGGACAATCACATAAACGCCAGGTTTAGATGTCCCGAGAGAGAAAAATTCTATTGGGACACATGGGACAAATCCTGCCATATATTTTTTTTCAGTGCCCAAGACGTAAACCGTAGGCATTGTGTTAAAAAATAAAACCGATCCTGTTGTGTGTGAATACGCTGGTGGTTTTTTTAAATTAAATGAACAGGGCGTGTCAGTTATTGGAAATGACAAAGACGGTAATTCGATGGCACCACGTTAGATCTGCTCACTTTTATAGGTGGTGGCCAAAACCCGTGATGCTAAAAGTGGTGAGTGGGGTCGATTGCTTGAACGGCTAGATGATGACGGAATTATACATCAATGGGCAATGCCTTTGGCCTTGCTTCAGGGGGATGCTTTAGAAGTAAGACGAGAATTGGCTAACCTTCCTGGGTCTTAATATTAATCGAGTAGTTTTGATGATGGTCATGTTATTGAACTCCCGCTACTGGTTTGCTAACCAATCTTCATAGGTTAGGGCAAAACGAAAATGGTCTTGCCAAATGCCATTGATTTTCAAATAACGGGGTGAAAACCCTTCTTTGATGAACCCGTTCCTCTTTGCAAGTTGTATAGATGCATTATTTGTAGGTTGAATATTGGCTTCAATTCGATGAAGATCCAACGTTGTGAATATTTCTTTAAGGACTAATTTAAGCGCCTGCCCCATTAATCCTTTTCCAGCGAACTCCGCAGTGGCGTAATAACCTAAGTAAGCGCTTTTAAATACGCCTCGCACGATACCGCTAATATTAAAAACACCAATTATCTGCTGGTCATCGTTCCATGCAAAATAGTATTGTTCACTTTCTTGATTGCCTTTATTCAAGTAAAGTCGAAATTCTTCAGTAGTTGTGGGTGCTGTTATAAAAGGAAAATGAAAATCGCTGCTCTTTTTCATTGCAGAAATAAACGCTGTTTCATCTTGGAGCGATGGTTCACGAAGCACAATCATTTCATTCTCATGAGCTAAGCTATGTAGCCTGATATTATATCAAAGTTATTACAATATTATGTCTTCATGGGATTTTAAATTTTTGGGGTAAACCACGTAACTACTTGATTTACATGGTGGCCAGAGACGGGATCGAACCACCTATACGAGGATTTTCAATCACTCAGTCTTATTGTAAGTGATTGATTTAATATAACTTTATGTCGCAGGAAACTACTGCAAATGTACTACCATGTATAACAGTGTCGTACTCAAATACGCAAATTCCCCACAATGGTTTTTTACAGGGTTATTTTAATATTGAAACCCATTTGACGTTATTGGGTTTCAATATTAAAATTATAAGTATGAAACTAAATAATGAAATGACATTGAAAGATCTGTTTACAAGACCAGTCTTTTACGCCGCAGAGGCACGTGAAGCAGGTATCCATCCTAGCCGACTCAGTTATTATGTAAAAACGAATCGTGTTGAACGCATTGGTCACGGTGTTTATCGGGGGGTAGAATCTTCTGTTGATGCGGATTTTCAATGGGAAGATCTGATTGTCATCGCCAAAAGTATCCCGCAAGGTGTGATATGTCTCGTCTCAGCTTTGGCTCTGTATGAACTGACGGATGAAATGCCACGAGAGCATTGGATAGCCGTTTCTCATTCTACTACGGCACCAAAACGAGAGCATACTCGTATTGTTAGAATGCGTGATATGGAAACAGGTAAAACACTGTATACAATAGGGCGAGAAACAGTCGTCATTTTTGATAGAGAAAGAACGATAATAGACGCTTTTCGTTATCTCAGTAAAGAAATTGCCATTAAAGCGCTTAAAGCCGCAGTGAGTGGTAGAGCGACCCAAAAATTGGATATTAAAAAACTTCAACAATATGCGAGACAATTTGGACTTAATCTTGAGCCTTATATTTTGACGGTGACAACATGAATGAACAAGCCTTAAAATCACGCTTAAAACATATTGGCAAAGAAAAAGGTAAGAGCTTTAATGAAGTCTGGAAGCTATTAGTTTTAGAGCGATTTTTAGCCAGACTTTCTCGTTCTGAATATTCTGATAAATTCATATTCAAAGGTGGGTTGCTATTAGCCTATTACTTGACCATTGGCAGAGAAACCGTTGATATTGATCTATTAGCTAGACGGCTTAATGCAGAAAAATCCAATTTAGAATTAATCATGCAAGAAATCTGTTTACTCAATCTGGATGATGGGTTTCAGATGCAATTCATCAATCTTGATAATTTAGATCACCAACATATGAATTACCCTGGGTTTCAAATAGGAATTGCCGTTCAATATGGGGTGATGAGCGATAAATTTTTTGTAGACATTGGTGTCGGGGATGTGGTTGAGCCAGTATTGTTGGATTGGCCATCTTTTAGTTACAAAGAAAGACCATTGTTTAACGATTCTATTTCACTGGAAGTATATCCGGTGGAAACTATTTTTGCAGAAAAATTGGAAACTATCATTTCTCGTGGTGCAGCCAATAGTCGTATGAAAGATTATCATGATCTATTCTTACTCTGCCGGGAGGATGGGCTTCTTGATAAAACTCGCTTAAAAGATAATATTGACCAGACATTTCAAAACAGGGAGACAGCATTCTCAATTCCAATTCAATTTCAATCCGATGAGTTGGAGCGAATGCAGCTTCTTTGGGGAGGGCATTTGCGCTCTTTAGGGACTTCACGAACTCAAATGCTTAGTTTGCCAGAAGAGATAAATACAGTTATTAATGACTTAAATCAGTGGTTGCTAACAGTTTGGCCGGTCTGATTTGCTGAAAGAAATTTTATAAACAAAAGTTAAGAGGATAGGGCTGTATTTTTTGTTGATGACTTAAAAATTGGAATATTAATATAGAAATTTCTGTCTCGTTATTTTTGATCTAAATCTTTCTCTGGAGCTAATGAGGTCATAATAGAGTTTATATTAGTTATTTTTTATTATAGCGATTGTTTAAATATAAACTTTAGTAATAGTGAAGATCGTAAGGATTTATTTAAAACGAGCATACATGAGATTTTAGGGATTTGGGGGCACCACGTAACTATTTGATTTACATGGTGGCCAGAGACGGAATCGAACCGCCGACACGAGGATTTTCAATCCTCTGCTCTACCGACTGAGCTATCTGGCCCCAATGGGGTGCTATTAAACTCCGATAAGCGTTTTGAGTCAAGTATTGTTTACATTTTTTTTGAAAATAATTTTTCGTGGTAGGATACTGCAATCTGTGCCCCTAGTAAGGCGTTGCTTTTAATAAGCTCAATATTGGCTCGTAAACTCTTTCCGGCTGTTAATTCAGCAATACGTTTTAACAAGAATGGAGTGAGGGCTTGACCTTTGACGTGCTTGGCTTCCTGGTGAGCTTGTTGAATAAAAGGGGTCATTTCTTCGTCTGATAATTCAGCTTCTACAGGAATAGGGTTCGCAATCACAATACCATTACTCATATTCAAATGGCGTTGGACTATCATGAGCTGGGCAACTTCATCAGCGGTGTTTAACCGATGAATAATGGGTATGCCACTGGAACGACTGTAAAAAGCAGGAAATTCATCGGTACCGTAACCAATGACTGCAACGCCATGCGTTTCAAGTACTTCAAGTGTTTTAGGCAAATCAAGAATGGATTTTGCCCCAGAACAGACAACGGTTACGGGGGTAGAGGCTAATTCAATTAAATCGGCCGAGATATCAAAGCTGTTTCCTGCTTCCTGGTGCACTCCGCCGATTCCTCCAGTGACAAACAAAGGAAGCTGAGCCAGGTGTGCGCAGAACATAGTTGCTGCAACGGTAGTGCTGGCTGATATTTTCTTACTCAGTACATAGGATATATCTCGGCGAGATGCCTTTAGAACTTCTGTAGATTCAGCAAGGTGTTCCATGATCTGTTGCGTCAATCCTATATGAATTTTTCCCCGGTACAGAGCAATAGTCGCAGGTGTAGCTCCTTGATTACGTATGATGTGTTCAACCTCACATGCCGTATTTAAATTTTCTGGATACGGCATGCCATGAGAGATGATGGTTGATTCAAGTGCTACTACGGGTTTTTTGTGTTCTAAAGCGTCTAAAACCTCTTCATTAATTGCTAACAAATCATGAAACATAATGGAGTCCTTTAATTTCTGGCAACATATCCCGATGGCTTTTCCGAGCCTTCACCAAAAAAGTATTTTTGCATTTCTTCTTTGAGAAAATCACGTGCTCTGGCTTCCACCAGGTTTAAGCGATATTCGTTAATCAGCATGGTCTGATGAGAAAGCCACATATTCCACGCTTGCCTTGATACTTGATTGTAAATGCGTTCACCCAATTCACCCGGGAAGGGTTGATTTTGTAATGCTTCGGCATCTTGTTGTAATTTACAGCAAAAAACGAGTCTGTTCATCGTACACCTCTTTAATTCACCAAAAAAAGCATATTATGCGTGAATCCTTAATCTACTCCAAGCATTATCCATAACGCAGGAACATTGCGCTCAATCAAATTGATTTTTTACCTGTGCCTGGAGAATATGTTGCGACAGCAGTTGCTCTTGTTCAATGGTCAATTGAGTGAATGCAACAGCAGTACGATAATTGGTCTCATTTTGAAACTGACTGTAAACCACAAAAGCATCAAGGATTACAGGAATCATTCTGGGCTTGGTGTAAAGAACAATTTTTAAATGTGTGTTTTCTTCAAGAAGTTTTGATGTTTTAAAAGACATGCCTCCCAGGCTGATGTTTACTTTTTTCATTTGCAGCTTTCCAGACATCAAAACGTGACGAGATAAGTAATCTATTTTGGCGTTTAACAGATTAAGACAATCAGCTATAGCGGATTCTTTAGAGGATAACGCTTGAGTTAATTCACTAAGCTGATGGTCAATATGTTGAAAATAGTTCATAGCCTCCATGTATTTTTGCCCGTTTTCTCCCAATAGTTGATTTGAAATAGACGAATCAGTGCATAATTCACCGGGAGAAATCACTCGATAATCAAAGTAAATCTGATCATCGATACGAAAATGTTGGCGTCTTTCATTTACTGGCATAATTGCTCCATCAATTCTGTTTATCGTTTACAATCATCACTTAACTCGCATAGAATGATCTTCTGTAAAGCTCTCATCAGGGATGGGATCGGTTGGTCTCTCCGCATCGTGGGTCACAGGTTCAGCAGTCAAAAGCCCATGCTCCATTCTTAAGTCATCTTCAAGAGCCGCCAGAGGATCCAGGTGTGCCACCCCATCATCAGCCACCTCATGCACGGCTAATTGCATCAATATGGGTACAGCTGGTAACTGAAAATGATTGATGACCCTTTGCGCATCCAGCGACAGGTTTTGGCTTTCTCTAACACCCTCTGGATGATTGGTCGCCAAGGCTGCTTTCTGGATGCAGGCGGTAAGAAATCCGGTAAATTGTGCATCTGCCAGTTTGTTCTGTGCTATGGCTTCGCGAACTACTGCATTGAATTCAGATACTCTATCCAACTTTAAAGCAGCAGAAAAAGCTTCATTCAGGTTTGCGGGCATTAAATCGGGATTCATCAGCTTTTGCAGTTGTTGTTGTGCGTCAAAATAGAATTTTTTCAGGACATGCATGCCCAATCCTTTGTCTTTGGCTGTTCTGATAAATTCTTTCAAATCAGCCTCTGTTTTAGTCAGAGCGGCGATTTTATCTGCGGGTCTGCGTTCTGCATCGTTCATTATGCTTTTGTACGTTGTAATGGTATTAATAATTCGGGTTCTGTGTCCTACACCATAAGCGCTTTTGATTGCCGCTAAATCTTCTCTGGCCAGATAGTCTCTGTCCGGTGACAAAATGGTCTGATGTTCGGGATGCAACATTCCCTCACTAAGGGTATTGAGATCTGCTTTGCTTATGGTGAGTACCTTGGCGGAAACCAGAGCCATGGAATCGCCTCCACCATGTCGCTTGATGAATTGCATCATGTCTGGAGGCACCTTGGATTTAAAATTGATTTGTACGCTGCCATTGCCCATATCCCTGATCGATTGAACGGTATTGGTTTGTCTGTTTGTCCATGGATTTTTATAGGGCCTACCATCATCACTAAACAGCACGGGGTTATGAATCAATTTTTCCAATATGAGCGCTTGTCTTACCTCATCGGAACTGACAACTCCCGTTGTTTTGGGTAATACCTCATCAATTTTTTTTATTCTGCCTTCAATTTTTGTTTTGATGGTAATGGCATCACGTTCCAGGATTTCAACGTCTTTTAATTCATCAAGTAACCTATCTCGAGTTGCCCTGTCCAAAACACCGCCCAGTTGATCTCTTAAGGTTTCAGCCCGGTTATGGTGTTGCCAGGCAACGTGGTTGGCGTACTGGATTATTTTGGCGCCTGATTCTTTAAGGTGTAAGATACTTGCGTATTTACTGACCATAGACGAATCTTCAATAAGCGTTCGGTTACGTCCTTGTCCGTGGCGAGTGTGTTTTACAATAAACTGGTTGGGTTGCAGACTCAAACGGGAATCAAGAATGAATTTATCACTGTCCATTATAACCTGGTCAAAAACGAAAAGGCTTCTGCCGTTTCTTAGTGCTTTATTCTGGCAATATCCTCCTACTGCATCCGTGTCTGAACATAAATAAAAGAGTGCTAATGAATTACCAAAATCATCAACAAAACGGTCTCCTTGCATGCCTTCCCCAACAGGTTTTATTGTCGAGTAATGGGTGTAAGTCTGGCCGCCAATGCCTAAACCGGCTGTAAAAGTTTTTCCTGAGGAAAACTCACTGAGTAACTGTATGTTATCGAAAGGAACAAACATAGCCGGATGGCCTTTATGTGAAATGGTCGTTGATGAGCCTGTGTCTAGTCCCATGATTCGAGAGATATTAAGTGCCATAGCTTCACGCTGAACTTCTTTGATATCGCCGTGTTTTGGGAGTTTGATTATGGCTTCAGTACTTAATTTGAATTGTGCTCTGTTTTGATTATAACGTTCAACAGTCAAGTCCTCTTGTTCATTTAGACGACCCAGTTGGGTTTTGACACTGTCAACTGAAACAAGGGAAATTTTTTCGGTAACTCCACCTGCAGCCTCTGCGAGAGTACAGTAAACTGAAGTTGCTCCGTTATCCAGGGGAATGGCAATGCGTTCTAACTGATTGACTTTATTCAAGTCCATCAGGATATTCAGTCTGTTAAGTAATAGTGCTTTTTGTGGATTTGCATCAGCTAAAGGCTTAATCAAATCAGTGACAGTTTTGATGCGCAAATTAACCTGGGCGATGTCTGCAGGATTGAATGCGGTCTCACCAGGTACAGTTTGCAGCAGAGCATACAGTTTTGCCCTGGCATTTTGTATTTCTTCATTTAATTCCAAATCGGCTTCTGCGGGTATACTGGTTGGTCTGGCATAATAGTTGCTCTTTGGTAATGCGCTAATATCCCGAGCATTTCTCAGATAGTTTAATCCAAATTCAGCGCTACGTTCCTTTATTCCGGTTAGTGTGGGCGGCGAGCCGGCGGTAAAAACGGTGGAATAATTCAGAACATCGGTGAAATTTTTCCATTGCAATTCATCAAGTTCCAGCGTTGCAAAGTCAAATAACCCATTGTTGTTGAGGGTAATATGATCAAGCAATCCGTCCAGTGCCGCATAAGGTGCTAATGCGTCATCTTCAAGGTTTACCCTATCTGGACTTTCGCTTCTTTCCTTAATGTAGCGCTTAATAATCCGTTTTTTTTGTGCAGCGTCCACTGGCTAGATCCTCATGGTATCAACTAGACTTATTGATAACTATAGACATTGATTTGTTTTTTGTTAATAAAAAATACAATTTTTTTATTGAGAGGGCGACATGAATAAAAAAAAATCAACTACAGAGAAGGCTGTTTTTTATTTAAGTACAGATCAACGCTCAAAGGCCCTGGAATATCTTGAGCGTTGGAATAACGAGCAACTGGCTGAATTTCTTTTAAATCATCTTTCCTTGCATGAGCAATTAAAAGAAACCCAGTACGATTCGTTTTGGACCAATCGTCGTATGAATTTACGTATTCCTGGATATCCTGATTTTCGTTTTCAGGCGCAACCGGGAATAAGCGACGCAGACTTTGTGATAGGGTATTTACTGTACTTACTGCAACTCAAGTCCAAAAAAACTCAGTCTGCTGAAGATCCATTTTTTTTGCGAGTAACCTCCTCGGATTATTTGTCCTTTCATAGCATTCGCTCGTGCTTGCATAGAGCGTATACCAGTTTAAATAAGGCAACAGAGGCTGATTTGAATAAATTGGCTGAGTTTTTATACAATCTTGAATATTTTGCAAAAAAACATCAATGTCCAGGGTATTTGTTAGTTGCCTATGGTTACATGCGGTTGGCTTTGAAGTATCAACAATTGGGATTGAGCGACCCATGTCGAGCAGCCTATACACTCTGTTGGAAGTTTCTTCATTTAGCCGCTTTAACCGAGACACAATCCGAAGCGTCCATAAACAATGCCTATTTTGGTAAAGGAATTATTCTTAGCACACCATTTGAATTATCCTCAATATCCGAGATGAAAACGTATTGTGCCCAGGTTGCCGGTGGTTATTTATCATCTGATGATTGCATAGGGGCTGAGAAGGCTGGATTATTCATGTATGAACATTTGCCAGCGGTACAAAAGCCCGATGAATCAACGAGATCCGTATTAGGTCTTTAGACAATTGATAAAAAGTAATAATTGAATTATTCAGAGGTGAATCATCTTTTGGCAATGTCATTTGCCTCTTGAACCGAATTTCTGATTTCATGACTTCAGAAATTCGGTAAGAGCATCAGTCACGTCATCTCATGCGTGATTGGTTTTCTTGAGGGCAATTAGACGTCAACGGAGTATCATTGGTCTCGGGTGTAACCGGTTCCCATATGAAATTCTGAATGCTTGGGCGAGTTTTTTTACCCATACGAGAGTTACAGTGAAAGTCACCTCTGAGCAGGGCTGATTTGATACTGGCTACCTTTTCTTTTTTGGCTTCTTTAGAACCTGGGTTAGAAAAAAATCCGGGTGCTGCAATAAAAGAAAAAGACATTTTTTTAGCTTGTGCCGATGGTCTGAACACCACAGTATCTGTTGAGAGTTCTTCGGGGGTATCGTCTTTAATGACCATGGTAGCAGACGGCAGGGCATCAGCAGCTGCATCTTTCTCGAGCGATTGACTTGATTTAATTACCATAGTTCCTGATGGCAAAGAGTCAACTTGCTCTAAACTGGCCTTGTCTTGGTGAATTGATTGTTCGTTTAACAAAGGCACAGGTTTGCTGTTTAAATCAGAATCACTACTGGATGAGTCGCTGTATTCGCTGTCATCCAATGCTTCCGGCACTATCTCTTGGATATGAGCAAAGAGAAAATCTTTAAACCGAGCCGATTCTAATAGTCCCAGATTATTTAACTCTCTTGGAGGCAAAAATTGCAAAACAGCAAAGTGCGTTTGAAATTCATCGCTTTTAAGATCCTGATGAATAGTTACAGACGCCATATCGACATCAGTTGTACGGTCAATGCCATACAAACCAAAAGTTAACCAGTGCAACGCTTTTCTGTACCATGAGGCTTTATGCCAATCCTGCTCAAATAAGACCGACTCAAGAGAGAGGGAGCATTTTTTAAAATAAGCATGGCTGTACTCTTTGTAACAGGTTGTTGCCAGTTTTTCAGCCATGTAGGTTATACGGGTATCCCTGGGTTCAAGAGATGATATTTTTTTAAACTGTTCATTGGTGCGCAGCAAATAATCATCTGGCTTGGGATTGAGGCTGAAGAGATTTTTAAATATTGATGCGAAACGCTGTAACACACTGATATTTTTTTCGTTTATGAGCGCTGTAATGGGAGCAATATCTTCTTGAATGCCCAGCTGTTCCGATGGGAATTTTTGTTCCACTTGGGCATAAAAATTATCAGGACTCATATTTTTCAAAACAAAAAGATCTTTGAATTGGTCGATGGTCATACGATTTTCGGGATTCGTGCGGGTCAGTTCCTGAATTAACAGTGACATGTTGATTATTGCATTTGTTGGCGAGCAAAAATAAGATGCAGCACTGATGTCTTTATCTCTGAAATCCTCAGGTAGCTCGTCCATTTGAGTTAACAATAGAAATTCCTTTAATATCATACCCAACTGATATGCCATAAATTGAGGCATGTCTAATGTCGTTGTGTTTGCTTTTTTGTTAAATTTTATTCTGTTAGTGAGAAAGTCCAGACAGTTATTGTATTCATCAGGAGCGTAATTAGGGCTACTGCGCACGGTGCTGACTAAAGGATACCGATTGTCAATAAATGTCTTGCGATCACTGATTAACAAGCGGTTTTTATCAGCAAGAAAATTAGAAAGTTTCATGTCGGGGTGGTACGCTTTGGCATCCAGCAACAAGGATAAAAAATTGATGATTTGATCAAAATAAAATTGTGCATAAGCAGCAATGTCCTGTGCAGATTTATTGCGTAATTTCAGTGCGACCTCTACCAGGTTGCCTTGCTTGGCAAGGTCACTTATAGCTACAGGATTGTATTCGATGGGAGAATTTTCATTTTGAAATCCGTTTATAAACAGCGCATAGTCTTCAATGAAGTACATGGATACATCATGCGAGTGCAGGCGTTGTTCCAGACTCAAATCTGAACGATCTTCAACCCGTAAGGCCAGCTCTTCTTCTCCTTTCTCACCTTCCAAACCGCTGATGGTAAATTTGAAGTTTGCATTATTTCCTCCTGCTCCAAGAGGTTCTGTTTTGTATCTCAGTTTATGGGACAAGTGATTAATCGAGTCAGTTTTATTTCTAATTGCCTGAATTTTCGATGATACCATCTCTGACAAGATGATTTGTTTTTCTACTTTGCTTTTAATTACTGGTTCGGTGGCTGCCAAGCGAGTCAGATCAAGCGAAAGGCTTATATAGTCATTTCCTGCTTCGGCAAAACTGTTATTAATCAGATAGTCATCACGTTTTTGCATTAACGGATAGATGATGTAAGGAGAGTAGGTTTTTTTTTCAGCTTTTTGCGAGGAGTATCTGGCAACGGCCTGCGCAAATTGTATTCCTTTGAGGAAGAATGAAGCATGTGGCGTAATGGAATATCGTTTAAGATGCTCTTCAAAACCGTTGGCACTGGAATCGGTCATCCAGGTGTATAATCGTTTATCGGGAATAAGAGTATTCAAGTGGTAATTTATTTTTTGCAGGTAAAAGAGTTTTTGAATATCCTCTTTTTCAGGGAGTTGATTAAACGTATTAACCAGTTCGATTAAAGACGAAAAAGGTTTTGGTGGTGCTAACATCGGCATAAAAGACCCCGTACAAAGAGAGCTAAATTTACATTCATTGACACTATGCAGTCAAAAATTGAACAAAATTAACACATGATAACCGCTCTATCAAGCGTTTATTGTGAGCAACAAGAAATTATTTTTGACTTAATGATTTTATTTTATCGCCTTGCTGTGTCATGTTCAGAGCTAATCCAGGGAAATTGGCAACAGACCCAAGCCTTTTTTTTATTTTTTCTAATATAGGCCTCATGGAGCCGTACTGATTTACTCTACGCTTATAGGTCAGTCCTTGGTAGTTGATTAAACCGGTTCAGGAAGCATGATTGTAGTTTTTTGTAAGTGTGTCTTGTTTTTGTTATAAGGGTAGCAAAGAACTGTGGCTATAACAGGGCGTTTTATGCTTTAATACCCTACATTTACTAACATCAATTAAAGGGTTTCGTTATGACTTTTGTAGTTACAGAAAGTTGTATAAAGTGCAAATATACTGATTGTGTCGAAGTGTGTCCGGTTGATTGTTTCTATGAAGGGCCTAACTTTTTGGTGATTCATCCTGATGAGTGTATAGACTGTGCCCTTTGTGAACCAGAATGCCCGGTTAACGCTATAGTCTCTGAAGACGATTTGACTGATGAGCAACAGCAATTTAAAGCATTAAATGCCGAGTTGTCTCAATCCTGGCCTAATATTACCGCCAAGAAAGACGGACCTGCTGACGCCAAAGATTGGGAAGACGTTAAAGATAAACTTCAATACTTGCAAAAAGAGTGGAAGAAATAACCTCGCTCCCCGAATCCTGTCGGCGTATCCTCAGCGATAAAGGGAGGCTTTCCACTGCGATACCCGGTTTTGTTGCCCGAGCTCCCCAGTCTGATTTGGCACAAGCTATTGCTGAGGCAATATCCAAAAAATCAATATTGGTTGCAGAGGCAGGAACCGGAACAGGCAAAACCTTTGCTTATCTGTTGCCCTGTCTGTTAAGTGGCAAAAAAGCGCTCATTTCCACTGCAACCAAAACACTGCAAGACCAACTTTTTCAAAAAGATTTGCCCACTTTGGTGCGAGCTCTGGGTTTATCGTCCCGTGTCCAGAATTTAAAAGGACGAGCTAATTACATCTGTCAGCACAGGGTGCAGATGCATGCAGAAGAAGGGCAGTTTCATAGCCAGCAATGTGCTCATGAAGTGTTGCATATTCGGGACAAGCTGGCGCAGATGAAAGACGGTGAGCGTTCGGAATTACCTGAGATTAGTGAGGATTCACAGGTCTGGAATTATGTGACCTCAACTACAGACAATTGTTTGGGGGCGGAATGCCCTAAACACGAAACCTGTTTTTTGGTTAAAGCCCGCAAACGAGCGATGGATGCCGATGTGGTCGTCATCAATCACCATTTGTTTTTTGCCGATTCACGTTTAAAACAAGAGGGTTTTGGCGAATTATTACCCGGTGTTGACGTGATTGTTTTTGATGAAGCCCATCAACTGGCTGAAATAGCAACGCATTTTAACGGTGAGCGTATAGGTACCCGTCAATTTGCTGATTTGGTTGACGACATTATTGGTGAGTGGCCTGTTCTTGATTTGGCAAACCAGCCTTTGAAAGCGCTGCGCAACCGGTCGGATAAAGTAATGGATGAGCTGTTGCATGCATTACCACTCAAGGAGGACAAAGTAAGTTGGGATGAGCTTTGGAAGAATAAGCCTTTCGCAAAAGCCTGGGAGAATTGGCTGACCGTTAAAGACGAATTGATGGACTGCTTAAAGGATGAGCATATTGCGGAAATCCCGGGTCTGGTCAGATGCAAGGAGCGTTTGGTAGAACTGGATAACATTTTGCGTTCATTTACCCAGTCTGCGCCAGATAAAATTCGTTGGCTGGAGCGATTCAAACAGACTCTGGTGTTTCATGCAACTCCCTTTGATGTTGCCCAATCCTTTAACAGCCTACTGAAACATCATCAATGCACTTATGTGTTTACTTCTGCCACATTAACCATGGCTTCTTCTTTTGACTGTTTCTGCAAGCCTTTGGGCTTAAAAACTGCGCAAACCTTATTACTGCCTAGCCCATTTAATTTTCACGAGCAGGCACTGCTTTACATGCCCCGGGGGTTACCCGATCCCAAAGATTCGGCATACTATCAATCGTTATTGGATAGGGCGTTGCCTGTAATCAATGCATGTGGTGGGCGCTGTTTTTTCTTGTTCACCAGTCATAAAGCATTAAAATTAGTTGCCCAAATGCTGAGCAATACTTTAGACTATCCATTGTTGATCCAGGGCTCAGAAGCAAAACCCATTTTGCTGGAGCGGTTTCGGCAATTAGGGAATGCGGTATTGCTGGGAACAGCAACATTTTGGGAAGGAGTTGATGTTAAAGGCGAAGCGCTCTCTTGTGTGATTATCGATAAATTGCCCTTTGCAAGTCCTGTCGATCCAGTCATGCGTGGCCGCATGGCCTATCTCAAAGAAAGAGGGTTATCGGGGTTTGATGAGCTGTCTTTACCTAATGCGGTCATTGCTTTAAAGCAGGGTGTAGGTCGTTTAATTCGTGATATCACTGATAAAGGGGTATTGATGATAGCCGATCCGAGACTTACTTCCAGAGAGTATGGGCGGGATATACTTGCCAGTTTGCCCCCAATACCGCGAACACGAGATGAAGGCAGGGTATTGAATTTTATTAATGATTTGGCGCTTGAATATGAAACTGTTAGCGATTGATACCTCCACTGAATTGGCCAGTGTGGCGGTTTTATCAGGTAAAGAACTCACCTGCGAAGAGCAGGGCAGCCAAAGAACGCATGCGGAACTGATATTGCCTATGATTGACCGGCAAATGACTCAGGCAGGTTTACAAATTCATCAGTTGGATGGAATCATTTTTGGTTGTGGCCCTGGCAGTTTTACTGGATTACGGATTGCGTGCAGTATTGCCAAGGGGTTGGCTTATGCGCATGATGTGGATTTAATACCCGTTAGTAGTTTGGCCGCCATTGCCTGGGCTGCCCGAGAGCAGCTTAATAGTAGCGATTCTCCCTTACTGGCAGTTTTGGATGCACGCATGCAGGAGATGTATTGGGGATTTTATGCCCCTGGTGTATGGGTGGCTAATGAGCAGGTGAACGCAGTGCAGGACATTACTCTGCCGCAAGAGCAACCGTTGATACTTGCTGGTGCTGGTATAGAGTTGTACTGGAACGAATTTTCAGATTTAATTAAATCTCAGGTTTGTGCCCGTCTGGATGTATTTCCTCATGCCGCAGCCATGATAAAACTCGTTCAAAATACCCAGATTAGTCCGGTTCCAGTAGCACAAGCGCAACCAGTATACGTGCGCAATAAGGTCACTCAAGGAGATTCTCGTGGATAAAAAATTATTAGAGTTGTTGGTTTGTCCCTTATGTAAAGGCAAATTAATAATCAAAAAACAGGAGCTTATTTGCAAATTTGATCGTCTTGCTTTTCCAGTGCGAGATGACGTCCCGGTCATGTTGGAGCAAGAAGCACGAACCATTTCTTTAGAAGAAAAAGACAAACTATGAGTATTTCTTTCCATGTAATCATTCCTGCACGATACCACTCCACCCGTTTTCCGGGAAAATTAGTGCAGGACTTGAATGGTATCACGGTTCTTGAAAGAGTATACCGACAAGCGCTACTGACTCAAGCCAAAACCGTCACTATTGCTACAGACCACGAAGTTATTGCTCAACATGCAGAAGATTTTGGTGCCCCTGTAGTTATGACCTTACCTACTCATCAGTCAGGTACAGACCGAATTGCTGAGGTTGTGGCAAAAGGTGATTATGCGGCTGATGATATTATTGTCAATGTTCAAGGGGATGAGCCCTTCATTTCTCCTTTACTCATTGATCAAGTCGCTCATGGATTAACGCATACCAAAGCGCCCGTGGCGACTTTGTGTTGGCCTATCAACTCAGTTGATCTGCTTGATAATCCTCATGTTGTAAAGGTGGTTCGTAACAAAGAAAATTATGCGTTGTATTTTTCCAGAAGCAGCATTCCAGCGCACAGAGATGATAGCAATTCTTTTGAACATACCTTCAGGCATATTGGGCTTTATGCCTACAGAGCATCCTTTTTATTGGATTTTGTAACATGGCCGGTCTGTGCTTTGGAGCGATTAGAAGCTTTAGAGCAGCTGCGTGTTTTGTGGGCTGGATATTCCATAAAGGTTGAAGAGGCTTGTGTTGAACCCTTACAAGATATCAACACAGAAGAAGACCTGCTAACAGCTCGAACCCTTTATATGCCATAGCGTTAACCGCACCACACATTTGATGCGATCTGGCGTATCCTTGATGCAGCGCAGCGTAATCAAGGTTTATCTAACTCAGAGATTGAAAACCCTTCAGTTGATTTGGTGAATAAAACCTTGATTGCGCTGCGCTGCATCAAGGCTCATAAAAACAAATCAGTAGCTGCGTAGCCTGGTTGCTTGCAACCAGGATTTGTCCAAATTATCTTGGTTGAATCGGAGCAAACATTCCCCGCCCCTAAAGGTTTTTTATCTGTGGCTTAATTTGAATAATCTTAAATCAGCTGCTTGCGTCATTTTCATATTATCTAGTTGTTGTATTTCATTTAGGAATAAGAAAATCCCTGGTTGCAAGCAACCAGGCTACAATCTACAATCCGCTCGCAAAAACAAATCAGTCCATCCTGGTAGCATGGAAGAAGGCCGTATCCCGGGTTCACCTTGTGGATATTTCAATCGGCTATTGATAAGCACTTAATAATTCCTTAATCAGTTTGGTTGTAATATTGATACATAGAATAAAAAAATTATTATTTTTTAAATAAAAGTGATTATCACACTCGATTTGTGTTAAAATATTAATCAATAAGGTTTGTTGATAATCTGCTTGCTGGTTTAGCTATATAAGTTTCTACTACTAAAAATAATGATTTTTTTTGAATGACTTAATTTATTTAAAGGTGAATGTTATGCCAAATCCTTCCGTATTTTTAGTTGATAACACTGGCAATGGTAATTGCATGTATCATTCGTACAGTATTTCACTAATGTACTACTTGCGTTCAAAAAATGACCCTGAAATTACGGAAACGGTTTTTAATAACATTGGCCTTAATGAAGAAGAAAAACGCATCTTAATGCCCATAATCACTACGAACAGGCATCAAAAAATTCCTCAAGAGCAGATACGCACTATTATTGAGCCCATGCTTGCGGCTAAAATCAGGGCGCTGGGTGCACGCCAAACCAAAATTGAGTTTATTAAAAACCCAGTAGCAACTGGAGTGTTCTCATCAGCAAAATACGGTATTGAACATTATTTTCGCCAGACTCTCCGCTCTTTGGGAAGTCAGTTAATATCAGTCCCTCTAAATAACTCCGATTTGCGGCAAGCAGAAATTTACAGGGTAAAAGACATAACCCAAAAAATGGCATATTTCGCTCATGATAAAACCCAGGAGGTTTATAACCAGTTTCGGACCGAATGGAATAAAGTAAAAAATACTGTCAAAGAAGCGGATATTCACTTCAGACAGACTCAAATTATGGATGACATATTAAAAAATAAAACAGTAGAGTTTTTTTCGCTTAACAATTATGCCAATCTGGATGCCTATATTGAATACTTGAGCACAGATAAAGTATGGGGTTCAGAGGAGACTTTATTCACTATCCACCGAGCAGTTCAGGGCGAGTATTCAGTTCGAGATGAAAAAGGTGATGTAGAAATACGACATCAAACCGCAATAAATTTGCAAATACTTAGAAATGGCATAGCTGTACAAGAAGATAAAAATCCTGAAATAATTTTGAATAACTCCGGTAATATACACTGGAACTCTTACATACCCGAAAATGTGTTCAATCCGCAACAGGCTTATTTAGCTCAGCTTGAAGATCAGCGCACTTTGTCCGATGAAGAAAAAGCGCTTGAGCTTCAGAGATTTTTTGATACTGAAGAACAACAGATTCGTCAAGATCAAGCTCTGGCAGAAGAGCTGCAAAGACGAGAGCTTGAAATACAACGCAAGTTTGATGCACAACTTCAGTTGCAGCTTACAGAAGATCAGAAAGCTGCCGAGGAATTGATTAAAAATATATTAAGAGAAAACCCTGAGTATGCGGAATTAATCCTCGCTAAAGAAGTGTATTTGAACACATCAGACGATGCAGCTGTGCAAAATTCAGAGCCTGGAGCGCAGCAAGCTGTAGATGAAGCTCAAACCCATGCGCCACATGGCCCATCTGAGGCAATAAACATAGCGCATACAGAAGCTCAGGAAATTGCTGACGACGAGGCATTGGCTCAACAAATGGCTGCTGAGGAAGAGACTGCCTCTGCTCAACGAATGATACAAGAGCAACACTCTGCTGCTTTAGCTTTATCATTAGCTGAGGAAGAGTCCGCTGCAGTGGCTCAACGATTGGCTGAGGAACAAGAGTCTGCTGCTGTGGCTCAAAGATTGGCTGAGGAACAAGAGTCTGTTGCTGTGGCTCAAAGATTGGCTGAGGAACAAGGTGTTGCTGAGGAAGAGCCTGCTGCTGCCTTGGCTCAACAAATTTCAGAATCACAACACAATCCATTTGATGGGATAATTCTGTCATTAGACGAAGAAATGGCTCGACAAATGGCTGCTGAGGAGGAAGCTGCTGTTGCTCAACGATTGACTAATGAACGAGAGTCCATTGCTTTGGCTCAACAACTGACTCAGGAACAAGGTGTTGCGGTTGAGGCAGAGTCTGCTGCCGCCTTGGATCAACCAATTTCTGAACCACAAACCAATCCATTTGATGGGATAATCCTGTCGTTAGACGAAGAACATCAAGATACTTTAAATGACGAAAAATTGGCTCGAATACTGGCTGCGGAAGAGTCGGTTGCTTTGGAGAGACGATTGGCCGAGGAACAACAGCACAACACAATGATTTCATCAAATCAACCTGATCGTACAAGAACTGGACAAAAAGTTCAGATGGATTCTGAGGTTGAAGACGCAATTAAGAAGTTTGAAAAATTACTATCTGATCTTGGAAGAAAAATTAAAGATTTAGAGAAAAGACAAGAAGAAGCATTGTCTGTGCAATCCTCTACATACTCTTCGCTGGTTCTAGCATCTTTATCTGCTAATACTTTACATGAAGAACTAACTTCTGAATTATCAAAATATGAGAGTAACCCCACAAAGGAACAGTATTTGCAATTCAAAAATACTTGCAAAAGTGCGATTAATCTTCGACGTCCAGTACTTGAGCAGCATAGGGGGTTTAAACAGCTTCTGGGTAATATAGCTCTTGCGGTGCTTGGTCTTGGTGTTATTTATCTGGCCGCTGCGGCTGTAAATAAGGCCATTACCGGCAACTTTCTGTTCTTTAAAACGGATTCGGCAGTCATTGTGGATAAAATTCAGAATAGCTTGGATGAGATTGAATCGGTACAAAATAATCCAAAGAAATAGATAATATCTCGTATTGAGCAAACAGATTATCATTTTAAATCGATCTGGAACTCTCCCGCACAAGAAGTATTGAAGAAGTCTTTTGCGGGAGAGGGCGTGAACATAAAATTCCGTTTTTTTCTATTTCTTGTAGATACTGTCTTTAAAGGCAAGCAAAATTTTCATTAAACGGTTGCTTGCCTTTAAAGACAATATCTACTTGGAATGAAGTTTTCAAGTTGTTTAGTTGTCCCTTATCCTGTTAGATCCTTACAATAACTGTAGCCTGTATTAGACAAAGTCGTAATACAGGGATTTTTCAGAGTATTTCAAGGGGCTATCGCAAGATTAGAACCTGTATTACGACTTTGTCTAATACAGGCTACAAGTGAACGAAACAAACCCTGTTGATTGGAGCCTTTAGGATTTTAACTGGAAGTGTTGAAACAGCTCTTTATTATGGTAAACAGACGAATACCTTAGGTGGATGGTGAAAAGCATGAGAGGTAATGGTATTCATTCCGGGTAGCCTTGATGCAGCGATAGCGTAATCAAGGTTTATTGATGTCGCACCGTCAATTAATATTCTCTAGCCCGGTATTGTATTATCATCATTGTTTATGAACAGGAAAAATAACCAGGAATTCGGCTGACTCGTTGTTTGAGCCTGCCCGTGGAATTGGAGCGTGACTCCTTGATTACGCTGTCGCTGCATCAAGGCTTACTACCTTACTACTTTACAACAAATACACGCCTGGAATCAGGCTCAAAGAGCCGTATTCGGGTTATCTTCTGAAAAAACATCATTGGCAATAACTTATTTCTTTCTGGCGACTATTCTCTTTCGTAAATACAAAATCAGGGCGGGGAAGAGCATCATGATAATGCCCATGGAAAAAATTTGGCGAAAATGAGCAGCACCGCCCACATCCATGCTTTCCTCTGGCGGAATAAAACCAACAATCAGCGTGATGGTGCATCCAAATAATCCTAAAATACAGATTAGATAATAACCAATCTTGCCTCCCGGTATGGCAAAGGGTCTTTTCATGTGGGCAAATTTACTTTTTAAGTTCCAGGCTGCCAGAAACATTAATACGTACATCATAATATAGAGTTCTGTGCTTAAATCAGTAAAAAGCCAATAGATGGCATTCACACTGGGAAACAACAAAAAACCGCTGCATAAAAAAGTAACCAGCACCGCTTGCAACAAAAGTATTCGTGACGCAATTCCGTGGCGATTCAGTTTGCACATAAATTGCGGTAAAAAGTCCTGTTGTGCTGCCATCAGTAAGCCCTTGGCAGGCGAAATAATCCAGTTAATCATACTGCCAAGACTTCCTAAAAGCAGAAGAAATACCAATAAAGGCATTAGCCCACTTAAATGATAAGCCTGAAAGAAATTATCAAAGGCACGCATTACGCCATCAACCAGGCTGATTTTTTCTTTAGGCAAGACAAAAGCAATGGCTAAAGAGCCGAGTATCATAGTGAATAAAATGAGCAAAACCGAAAAAAACATAGCCCGTGGAAAGTTCTTTTGCGGATCTTTGACATTTCTGACATGTACAGCCGCAAGTTCCATACCTAAAAATGAGGTCATAATCGCCGTTAAGGAAACCCAGGACTGACTGTCTTTCCATTGGGGTAATAAATGAGGAAGACTCAGATCAATAGCTATTGGATGCCCATTAATTAACCAGATTAGTGCCAGCAGAATAATAAATCCCATGGGAATGATCATTCCGACAATAGCGCAAATCCCGGCAAATGCAGCAGAAGTCCGCAAACCGGACAATCCTATCAAGGTCAAAGACCAAAAAATGATTAAGATAACCGAAATGAGATAATACTTGTTTTGTGAGAGTTCGGGATTGATCAAATAAGCGATCGTTCCTGCAATAAAAGACAGTATTGTGGGATACCAGACCAAAGTATTGATCCATTGCAGCCAGATGGTGAAAAAAGCAATATTTTCACCAAAAGCGTGTTTTACCCAGCTGTAGATCCCGCCTTCCTCTTCTGACCAGGTTGAGGACAGCTCGGCTGAAACCAATGCAACGGGTATTAAAAAGATTAGGGCAGAAAAAATAAAAAAGAAAATCAAGGTCGAGCCAAATAAAGCAGTGCCGGGTAGATTTCTTATACTGTCTATTGCTCCGGTAATAAGTAATACCAAAGCAAGCACCGATATTTTTTCAGAGGACCAGTTTTTCATTGATTCATGGAGTTGTTAAAAAGAAATAAATCATACAGTAAGTTAGGACTGGAGGTGAACTTATATTTTAACTAAAACAGGGCAAAATCATATTTTGTTCCCATAAATTCGCCGATTGTCATGATATCATGAATAAATCAGGCCACGAAGGCGTTGCGATAATAGCCTGGATTTTTGTTATAGATCTTGCCTTCATTCCTCTTTTACTGCATGTTATAAAGTGCACATGGATATTTAACTGGCGGCACGAAGTGTACCGTATGCTCTGCCACCAAAGGAGCGATTATGAAATTGTATTATTACAAAGGTGCTTGTTCTTTGGTAGTTCGCATCATTATGAATGAATTGGGCATTAAGTTTCAGGACGAGGAAGTGGATCTGTGGGCAAAAAAAACAGCCAGCGGAACGAATTTTCTGGACATAAATCCCAAGGGAGCTGTACCTGCTTTGGTTCTTGATAATGGTGATGTAATGACGGAAAGTCAGGTTATTTTACAGTATTTGACTGATATTACGTCAGGACACGAGTTGTTAGCTCCTGTTGGCAATTTGAAACGCTACCATACTCTTGAGTGGTTGAACTATGTCTCTACTGAACTTCATAAAACTTTGGGTATGTTTTTTGTGCCTATGGTTACAGAAGAGATTAAGGAAAAATTACTTATCCCCTTGGCTATGTATAAACTGGGTTATGTAGAAAAGCATTTATCGCATAATACCTATCTTATGGGTGATTATTACAGTCTTCCAGATGCCTATTTGTATGTTGTCCTACGTTGGGCAAGGAGTTTTACCCTCGATTTTACTTTATATCCTAATTTACTCAAATACATGGAGTTAATTCAAAACAGAGCAGCTGTGACACTTTCCTTAAAACAGGAAGGATTTTAATACTGTCTGGTGATACAGTTATTGTGGAGACCATTTCTTTAAATAGTACAAAACACGCTTATTGATCAAGGTAATGCTCTCTTTGAATGCTTTAATGCTCGCTAATGCAGGGGCATTCATTTTTTTGTTCTCTATTAATTCGCAATTTGATTATTTTTTTAATAAAATAAGGTCAATTTATTTTCAAGTTAATTCGAGTTAAATCGTGCACTGTTACCAGGATTTGATTGAAATTTTTAATAAGTGTTTTGCTCTAACGTATAATACTCGTTTGGTCAAAGGGGACGACGAACCTATTTATCTTCCAGCTGATGAGGGGCGTTCTTCTAACGAGATTCATTTTGCTCATGGATTTTACAGCAGTGCACTGCATGAATGTTCTCATTGGTTCATCGCAGGCGAAGCGCGGCGTAAATTGATTGATTTTGGCTATTGGTATATGCCTGATGGGCGTAATGCAGAACAACAAGCGTTGTTTCAAAAGGTAGAAGTCAAACCTCAAGCTTTAGAGTGGATCCTTTCAGTAGCTGCCGGTCATCCCTTTCGTGTTAGTGTTGATAATCTCAATGGTGCACAATCGGATACGGATTCATTCAAAAAGGCTGTTTATGATCAGGTACTCGATTATTGTGCCATAGGACTGCCGCAACGTGCCTTGATTTTTCGCCAGGCGTTATGCGACTTTTATCAACGCCCACTAGAGTTAAAAGCGGATGATTTTGTGCTCAGTGCGCTTTAATATCTGGCTCAAAGTTGGGCGAGGTACCTTACCTGTTAGCGCAAGGCAATTAATGATGTAACACCACACCTAAAGTCCAGTCCAGATTTTGGTCTGGTGGAATGTAATTGATGGCTTGATTGGCGACCAAGCCATAACCATCAACCATAAGGGCATAATAATAAGCGGAAAAAAGGCAATATTGATACACGTATTCATCATCAGGAAACTGAGCGTTGAGCGTTTCCCATTGCTGGTGACATATCTCGCTGTCGGCCTGTTGCAAGAGATTTTGGCTGGTCAGGGTATTGTTTTCGAAATGAAATAAACTGCTGTCTGCCAGATTGGCGATTCCACCAATAGAATACCAGTTGGTTACCGGGTTTGTGGCCAGTAAGGGCTGAATAACATTGTTTACTTGATGTACTTTGGTCATTAACTGAGCGACTTGCTGTTCGCATGTGGAAGCATCACCTTGTCCAGTTTCGCCATCTGGTAAAGGATAATTATTGGCAAAACAGGACGCTGAATTGAGAAACTGATGAGCTACCTCAGTCTGTCCTAATCCCAGAAAACTTTGGACATAAAGGGTATAATGTTGGCCATAAATATCTATTTCTGCTGGCGATCTGGAACTTGTCTCTGGATTTTTTTGGATTGGGAAAACAATCTGAACTGAAGCACCACCCATATCCATTACGCCTACAGGTTGGTTTTGGGAATTATTGAGGGTATCCAGATGATAATTGACTGAGAGCCAATCGTACAAGGCTTCATCAGTTCCGGTAATGGTTTTGGCATTAACAAGCGACCATTGTGTTTGTTGGGCAAACCAGGATTGCAATTCATCGTAGTATTTTTTTTGTTTTGTAGTCGGCAACAGCCTCATGCCGGCAGTAGCATAAAAGTAAACTGGAATGTGATCATAGGGTGCACCTGATAGCAAGGTGGTCAGGTAGGCGTCTATGGTGTATTGATTGGGTTCTATGGTCGCAAAACCCGGTCTGATTTTTTTATTCCAGATTTCATTAATATGAATAGGTGAGCGTGTATGATCCAGGTCGTAAGAGTATATATGAAGTCGGGAGCCTGTGCTGCCAGCATCAATAACGGCTATACATTGATGGCTGGAACACGCATTATCGGCAGCATCAACATGAAAGGGGACAATGACCAGACAAGCCAAAATGACTATTAATCGGAACATGATTTAAACCACTGTTCAAAGATGGTTCATGATACATTATGTCTATTTTAGTGTCAATAACAAGCGTGTATTCAGCCAACAGAAACCTCGCTCTAGCCAGAGCCTTGATGCAGCGCAATGAGGTCGCTTCGCAACACTGTTTAATCCTCCTCACCCTTGCTCTCTCGCCTACGCTACGCATAGCGGAGAGGGGAATACTTGGTATGTTCAATTAAGTAGGTGGGGAGTTACTTATTTACTTTTTAGTCTAAAAATAGTACATTAATTCAGCAAATTTATTAAACCACCTAACGCTTAGGCAGTTATTATGAAATCGCAAGAAAAAAAGGGATCCCTGTACGCTATATTATCAGGTTTTTTATATGGCTTTATCGGTTATTTTGGTCTTAGTGCGATGAACGGGAAACTATCTGCTGAAACCATGTTGTTCTGGCGCTTCTTTATTGCAAGTGGGTTAATACTGATTATTATTATCCCGCAAATAAAACAGGTTAAGAATTCATTTCTGTCTTTGTTCACTGCTTTTATAGGTGGTGCTTTGTATTATGGTTTTTCCACTCTTTTGTATTTTTATTCTTCTTTATATATTGGCTCTGGTTTGGCAATGGTTATTTTCTTTACCTACCCTGTGATGATCATGTTCTTAAACTTTATTCTTTATGGACATACCATGCCCCGAATCTATTATTTGGCTGCCTTTATTATTCTGATGGGGATGTTGTTAATGATTGATTTGGGAGACGTTGCTTTTGATATAGCTGGTATAGGTCTTGGGGTTGTTTCTGCTTTTTTCTATGCGTGTTATCTGATTAGCAGTAAACGCAATATACTTCCGCCTGTTTTTTCCACTTTAATGGTCTGTTTGGGTTGTATGATGACTTGTCTTCTGATGGCTTTATGGAATCATACTTTTGCTTTTCCTGCATCGGCGACAGTTTGGGGTAATTTATTGGGGATTGGGGTTATTGCTACCGTTATTCCTGTTTTATTGATGTTGTTGAGCTTGCAATACATCAGTTCTGAGAAGGCTTCTTTGTTGTCTGTACTTGAGCCGGTATTTGTGGTCATTTTTGGGGTGCTTTTTTTGGGAGAGGAGATAAGACCATGGCATGCGCTGGGGATAATTTTGGTTTTATCCGGGGCTTTAATTACTTTATACAGTCACAGGATTAATTTAGGGCAATTCAAGCAGTGGTTACTTAGGATAACTCGTGCTTGAATGAGAGGTGGTCATTTGAATTTGATTGCGCTCATTTCATGCCTTAGGAGGCTGAATCCAACCAGTTAATTATGATTTCATGTTCTGCGGGATTTAACAGAGCAGGAGCATGGCCTGCGTCTTCTATTTCAAAAACATCCGTTTTGTGATGAGTACGCTGCATTCTTTTGATGATTTCCGGGGTCAGTAAATCGGAATGAACACCGTGGATGACAAGAACAGGGCATTGTATTTTTTGCCAAATTGACCAGAGATCGATGTCAAATAATATTCCTTCCATTGCCTTGTGAGGGTGGTGAAAAAACTCGGATATAATCTGAAATGTTGATTTTGGATTTTTTATTCCAGGATCGACCTTGGCTATAAAGCGTCCAGGGGCGACTTGTTCTATGCTGTGTCGGGTAAACTCATCCCATTGTTGCTCCGTTAATGCTCCAAATCCAGAGAAATGAGTTTTATAGAATTGCTTGGCTTCTTCAACGCTTTTGTACTCAGGTTCTTTACCAGCATATTTAGCCAGTCTGCGTAATCCAAAAACTGGAATCTGTGGACCTACATCGTTTAGAATCAGACGTTGAATGGGCGAGTTGGGTAGAGCCGCCATCATCATTCCTATGAGTCCACCCATGGAAGTACCTATCCAGTCAAAATGATGTGCTTTTGTTCGGGCAACAAGAGCGTTCATATCAGAGAGGTACTGAGTAAAGTTGTAATTCTGTGAGTTTTTAAGCCATGAGCTGTCCCCACGACCCACTATATCAGGACAAAAAATATGACGTCCGTGCAAACTCAGATAATAGGCCAGTGCATCAAAATCATGGGAGTTGCGGGTATATCCGTGCACACAAATAACGGCTGGAAGTTCAGAATCATAGTCTCCCCATTCGGAGTAAGCGATATTATGAAACCCTTCGTTGGATATTCCAGAACAGAATTTTTTTTTCATAGGATGGTTTCCACGGTTCGTTAGGTATACTTTTAGTACCAATTGCCGTAATAGCTGTTAGAACCACAACATCCGTTATAATTTGTTCCACAGCAGGTGCTGGAACAGCTGGCACATAATACGGATACAGAAATGATGATCAGAGCCAATATAATTTTTTTCATTGCCTATCCTTGCTTTATTGTGTATTTTAAATATACGACATGAATTTAAATTTTTCCAATAAAGCAGGCGATGTGCACAATTATACTGGCTTATAAACGGTATTTGAGTGTTTTTTTTGTACTTTTAAGTGGTTACACTACATAGGTAAGATTCAATAAAACGCCGTTAGTATAGAGGTGGTTCAAGGTTAATCCTGTATTTAAGCTTTGATCAAAAGCGCGTCCCAGTTCACTTTTACCCCAGTCAGCAAATTCATAGCCCACTCCTATTTGCCAGTGGTTATTCAGTGTTTTTTGTATTCCTGCACCAAGCGTATAGGTAAAGGTTGTTTTAATCTGGTTAGTAAAATTGGGATTGGTTATGGCTTCAAAAATTAGAGGGGTGTTGGTGTAATCATTGGCATGATTAAATCCCGCTCCAATACTTGCACTGACCCAGGGCATAACCCAGTACCCTTTGTTGAGCAATAATTTACTTTTAATGGCGATGCGAGCAGAACTGATTTTGTATTGGTAACTGTAATTATCAAATTCAGGATCAGCATCGTCCCATATAACTCCCTGAAGTTGAGTATTATCGTAGGCTGCAGCAGCAAGCCCTAATTGACCTAACCATGAGGATGATAATGCTTTTTGCACTCCCCAAAAAACCTCGCCTGAAGCAAGGGCATTAGTGGTTTTTGTGGCTACATAAGTCTTTTCAATGTCCGGGGTCAAGTAAAAAGTTTGTGTTTCGCCAGCTCCAGCCCAAGCGGCACCTGCACTTACAGAACCAACCCAGGTCCAGTCTCTGGAAGGCATAATAGAACCCATAGCTCCGGCAAAAGCGTTACTTGCCAATACACTGGCTGCGGTAAGAGAACAAAATAAACGATACATTATAAACTCTCCGTGTAAAGTAAAATCGGGGCAATCAGTGCGCTCTATTATGCAAAAAGAAACAACATCAGCCTAAGGCACAGTAGCATTTATTTTCTTGCATCATTAAAACAACAGTACTGGGTTGTGTCAGAGTTAAAGAACCGCAACTGACGTTTTCACCAAGAATAGAGTCCTTTCTGAACCCGAAGTAATATACTTTATCCTTAGGTCCTCGTCCAGTATAGGATTTTCCTAACGTGCCGTACTCTTTATGATCTACAGTAAAACCAATCGCAATTGCATTTTTTTCCGTGGTTTTAACTGTTACTTTGATGGTATCGGCTGCAAATACTTGAGCCGCAAACAAACTCATCCCCAGACAGCCCCAAAATTTGGAAGTGTGTTTTATCATAATCGTCCTTGATTTTTTTTATGGGTACTCTTAAAAGCTATAGAGAAAATCGGGTTTTGTCCATAGCGAATAAACACAAAATCATCTTGGACTTTTTAAATGCTTAAAGTCTAACGATGCGGGCGGTACACCTTACCCAGGCTCGGCAAAATCTAACCATTGCAGCTTCCATAAATCATGCAAGAATAACTGGTTGGGTTCATAATTTAAAAAAGGCACTAGTGCGTCTTGGGTTATGAAGCGGTTATTGGCGATTAAACGCAGTAGTTCCGCTGATACGCCTTGAGTCTCCCAGATGCAGCCATTAATGTACAAACGAGGTTGATTGGTATCATCGTTGCTGAGGTAGGCAAAACGGCATGATGGGTCTCTCATCAAATCGTTTTGTTTTAATTCGCTGATAAACTCATCTAAATTACCCCATTCATCCTCTTCGAGGGGAGTGGCTAATTGCTGTTCTGCTTGATGATCAAGCTGGGTTGCAAAACATCCAAACCACGATTTTATGACGTTTTCATCATCAATCAACTGGTGTAATAATTTTTGAGCCTGTTGCCATGCCGGTGGTGTAAGCTCGGAAGTATCCTTTTGACAAGACCAGTCCGGATCGTGATACAAGGTTTTAAACTGCCCGTTTTCGGATAGAAATTCGCCAAGGCTATCCAGAAGCTCTTGGCCTTGATAGCTTCTGTATCCGAAAGAGTAGGTCATGCAGTCATCTGACAAGGAAATGCCATAATGGCCAATATGGGGAGGCAGATAAAGCATATCGCCCTCTTCAAGGATGACTTCCTCTTCAGTATCAAACTCCCTCATAATCCGTAACTCCAGATTCGGGATGTAATTTTCAGGAGTACAGTTTTTTGCGGTAAGCGACCATTTGCGCCGCCCCTGAGCCTGATACAAAAAAACATCATAATTATCGTAGTGAGGGCCTACGCTACCATGCTGTGTTGCATAGCTTATCATCACGTCATCAAGCCGCCATTGCGGTATAAAATCAAAATGATTCAGTAAGGCATACACCTCTGGAACTACCTTATCAACACCTTGAACTAATAAAGTCCAGTGATCTTTGGGAAGCGAGGAAAATGCCGATTCTGCAAATGGCCCTCTTTTTAAGTGCCATTGATTGGCTTTATCGGTCGTTTCAAAGACTATCCTGCTTTCCATATCCTCTTCCAGAGCGAGGCCTGCTAGCTCATCAGGAGAGAGCGGATTGATAAAACCCGGTAAAGCGGAACGAATGACCAGGGGCTTTTTTTGCCAGTATTCTTTGAGAAAAGTATTTAGACTGAGTTCTTGGAAATTAACCATATAGCACACATCTTTTTTTTGACTTCGTGGTGCTGATTTATACACCTACAATTGGATGGAGGCAAATTTTTTATAAGATATAGAAACTATAGATGGCCTGTATTGATGAAGTTGTAATGCATGATCTTTTCTGTACTGCTTAATGGCTTTGTTTTAAGAACACTCTCATCCAACCATCAGTTTTCCTACCAAATACTCCCTTCTCCCTTGAGGGAGAAGGGTTGGGGATGAGGGTGTGGTATGCACGTGCCCCACGAAATTGACAAAAGATAAACAATAAGATTACCTGCATGTTTTGAATTGAATTGAATGGATGCAGAAGAATGGAACACCGGATGTCACTTATTTATTGGAGCCTTAGTACTCTGTGTGTAGCGCTATCAAAATTGTATCCACTATTTTAAGCTAGGGCATGAACAAGCGAGCAAAAGCATTAAGGCAAACCATGACGGATGCGGAAAACCGCATGTGGTACTATTTACGCAACAGGTGATTAAGTGGGTATAAATTTATTCGACAGCACGTTATTGGCAATTACATTGTTGATTTTGTGTGTCGTGAAAAAAATTGATCGTTGAAATTGATGGCAGTCAGCACATGGATGCTGTTGATTACGATTTACGACGTTCTCACTATTTGGAACGCCGAGGTTATAGAGTGGTGCGCATATGGAACCACGATGTGTTTAAAAATATTCAGGGCGTGATGGACAGTGTGTTGCATGAACTTGAGATTGTACCGCACGCTTCCCCCTCATCCCCAACCCTTCTCCCCAAGTGGAGAAGGGAGTAGCTTGAGTGGAAATTGTTTTTTATGATTATGACTCTGCCGGCGTGCGGTAGGACAAGCCTGTATTCAGAACGAATTCTTAATAAAGGCTCAAACTCTTCACTGATGAAAAAAATAAACACCTATGGGATTACTATAAAAAGATTAAGGTTTACTCATTATGCTCAATGTTTTTTGAAGGTGATTGTGTTTTAAGCTTCTTAAGAAGTCGCCTTGTTCATTTTTTTATAGACTTACTTAATTATTTATTAACTTTTGAATGTTAGAATCAGGGGGTAGTATGAATGACCTGAACTTCTGATGCTATTCCCGATTTTAATATCGATTAGAACAATGGATATCATGAGGGTACTTCCCCTGCTAGAGAAAAAATGAGGTGATAATGAGTCGTAAAATAGCGCTTACTAAAAGTTTGGCTGATTTCGCAGAGTGGCTTGGAAGAATAGCTGGTGATAAAACAAATGATGAGATTGAACGGATTGTGCAGCAAGCATCAAGTTTGCATGATCAGTATCTCTCTACTCCTGAAAAAAAAATCGTGGATTGGTATGATTTTTTGAGTCAGTTCTACCTTGTTCTTGAATTGTATCAAAAACAGCATCGTAATGCCAAATCCTGGTGGGGACGATTGCTCGAAGTGCTGGGTTTTCTTTCACCGCAAGAGCGCTCTTTGCAGCAAACCGTTGACACTGTTTATGACTCCTTGAAACATGCTCAAAAAGAGCGAGATATTTTGATTTACCCGGGTTTTTTCTTTGCAGTTCTGCGCTCTTTGGGGATATATTGCAGTCTGCTGTTCAAGAAAGATCCTCCTCTTCAGGAAATAAAATGTAATCAACTTAATTATCTTTCTCATCACTTGATGGGTGAGCATGATCTTACTGGGCATGAGTTATTGCAAGGTAAAAACCTTACAACGTCTTATGTTGATTTTTTTTGCGATTTGGATTTATTTATAACCAACAAACATAATTGTCTTGATGCAAAAACAACTTCAAGCCTTTTGATGTTACGCAACAAGATTAAAGATGCCGCTAAAATAGCTCAACTTATCAGCTTTTTTCATACTATGGACGAGCTTTCTCGCTGGAACGGCTTGTCTCAGCTGACTTCTGCTATTAAAGCAGGTATCAATCAACTTAAAGTCTACGATTTTATGCTTATTCCTCACGGCTACGCTGGTGAAGCAGGTGGACATAGTACTCTGATTGAGTGCAGGAGGATCAATCAGGACGAGGTAGTTTTCAGATTTATTAACACAGGAGATGGGCTTATTGAAACCAGTAGTTATAAGACACTGTTAAAAATATTCTTTTGGTGTGATGGCGGTACTTTCCCAATGAAGGTAAGCAGTCCTATCTCCGTTGCGTCTTTGGTTTATGATGATTTTATCGAGCGACTGTTAATGCCTGGAGTAATTGCTAATTGTGCTGATAATGAACTAATGAATGCGCCACTTTTGGATTTATACAATGTGGGTAAATTGCATGATGATGAGCAATTTCTGAGACCGCAGACTAATGGGACTTGTGCTCATTCGTGTATACTTGAGTGGTTTAAAACACAGGTTCCGCAATCGGTTTTTGTTTTGTTCTCGACTTTTAT
Source organism: Legionella worsleiensis (assembly GCF_001467535.1). Taxonomy (GTDB): domain Bacteria; phylum Pseudomonadota; class Gammaproteobacteria; order Legionellales; family Legionellaceae; genus Legionella; species Legionella worsleiensis. The sequence continues at coordinate 167,301 of NZ_LNZC01000027.1, read as the reverse complement.
TACTCTGAGAGCCAATAAGAATCTGGATCGTTATACACCCCCTGATTCAGATCATGAAGCCAGCGTTAAGGTTTTGAAAAAAGCAGCCAAAGACACAATTCTGCAAAAGAGAAATGAATATTCCACAACAAAAAAACAGATTGAGGCAGAGTTCAAATCGCTGCATCTTGTATTGGAAGGTCTCTTTAGGAAAAAGAAAAAAAATCTCCCTAATCATTTTAATTACGCTGCTTACTATAAAAATAAATGTCAGAGTAAAAAACTCAGTCCAGAAGAAAGAGTCACAATTATCAATCAACAGCCTCTGGCTTCTTTGCATCAACCCAAAGACATTATTATTATCCGGGCATTAAGCGCTTTGTTTTTCCGAACGCCAACGGCGCAGGCGAAATCGGCACGATTAAGCGACACAGCGCAAAAAGCAATTTTGGCAAAACAACTTGCAGGCCATGAGGCTTACTTAAATACCGCAAAAAGTATGATTGTCTAATCGGAAGTGAAAGGCTCCGTATCAATAAAAGCAAGTTAAGTTGGTCATCCCGCATTGCATTTGGGATGACGAAGTGTTGTTCGGATAGCAGCTGAGCCAGAGACTTGCATTCATCAATAATTATTAACTGTTTTGCAGAATTTGCTCCAGTTCTCCTGAGGCTTGTCGGGAAAAATTAATCAGATCGGCTTCTTCCTCAAAGAATTCGAAGGACTTCAGTAGTGCTGCTTCATCGTGTTTTTGAAAAGCGTTGGCTTTTTTCTCAATGTCTTCCTGTTTGTAACCAACAAATTTCAAGACTTCCTTGGTCATGGTTAATGAGGAATCAAACAGTTCGCGTTTAAAGTATTCCACGCCTGCTTTGTGTAATTCATATGCGTGACGACGATTACGAGCTCGGGCATAAATCTTGAGATTGGGGAAATGCTGTTTCGCCATGTGCACTATTTTTAGATTTGCATCAGCATTACCAACAGTTACTATGAGTAATTTCGCATGTTCTGCCCCGGCGCTTTTGAGTAAATCCAGGCGATTTGCATCTCCAAAATACCCTTTGTAACCAAATTTTCTCAGTAATTCAATTTGTTCCGCATTTTTTTCCAAGACTGTTATCTTGATGTTTTCACCGTTTAGAAAGCGGCCAATGATTTGCCCGAAGCGTCCATATCCCGCAAGAATGATGTCATTTTTTTCGTTGATGGTATCGTATTCTCGCTCCGGTAATACGCTCATAAATTTAGGAACAATATAACGATGGTACAGTAACATCAGAATAGGCGTGGTCAGCATGGATAAAGCCACAGTCAGTGTACATATGGCTCTGTTATCGGCACTGATTACCTTTAAAGAACCGGCATATTGAAAAAGTACAAAAGCAAATTCCCCACCTTGTGCCAGGGCAATTGCAAAGCCTATAGTCTGAATTTTGGTCAGTTTAAATAATCGGCCAAGCAGGAGCAGGATGGATAGTTTAAGTGCAACCAAACCCAAAACAGCTGAACTGATCAACAGCATTTCATCCGAAAACAAAGTGAAATTAATCCCCATTCCTACAGAGATAAAAAACAATCCCAATAGCAGTCCTTTAAACGGCTGTATGTCTGCTTCTACGGTGTGTTTGTATTGAGAGTTTGCTAATACAACGCCTGCGATAAATGCGCCTAAGGCGGGTGAAACACCTATGGTTTCCATTAATACCGTGATGCCGACAACTAAAGCAAGAGAAAAGGTGGTAAAGACTTCACGTATGTTGGTGCGGGCAATGATGAGAAATAAATGCCGTGATAAATAATGTCCTGTTAAAATAACAGCACCTATTATTCCTGATACCAAAAGTGCATGCTGCCACTTGGGCAGATGGGCAATGAAGGCGTTTTCATGGAGATTAATGGGGGCTGCACCGCCATTTTGTGCCAATAAGGGCATAATGATCAAAATGGGGATGACGGCAATATCCTGAAATAACAACACAGCAAAAGAGGCTTCTCCTTCTGTTGTTTTGAGAAGATTTTTTTCCTGAAGCATTTGTAGAACAAGGGCGGTTGAGGACAGAGCCAGCGACATGCCTACCGCCAGGCTGGCTTGCCAGCTGTATTGCATGAATATACCAATGCCTGTTATGGCTGCTGTGGTAATGAGAACTTGTAGTCCTCCTAATCCGACAATCAGTTTCCTGAGTTTCCACAGCATGATGGGCTCTAGTTCCAATCCAATCAGGAACAACATCATGATCACGCCGAACTCGCCAAAACTCATGATTTGTTCGGAATTACCGATGAGCTTTAATCCAAAAGGACCTATCAGTATCCCTACCATGAGATAACCGATTACAGAACCCAGTTTAAAGCGATTGGCAATGGGTACCATGACGCTGGCTGCTGCAAGAAATATAAAAATGTTTAAAATCGGGTTTTGGTTCATTCTGTATGCCTAAGGGTAAGGTTATTTTCCGTGACAATTTTTAAATTTTTTACCACTGCCGCAAGGGCAGGGGCTGTTCATGGGAATGGTTTTATTGCTCCTGAAATTGTCTGAGTTTTTGCTGATTCCATCAACATAAAACCAAATCTTGTCTTCTTGGTTAAATTCACTTAATTCATGTATGGTTTTTAATTTATTGCGCTCAATCAATACCGCTTGAAACTCAACGAAACCTTTGTGCGGTGTTTCGAGACTGGAGTGCAAGACGTTTAATCTTACAAAGGTAACCTGTTGCGCCCATGTTTTAGCTGCATCAGCATCAAAATGGGTTAGGGGCTTACCTTTCATAGTGTGTTTAATGTAGTCAATGTTCGCTAAACTGTAAGCGGTGTATCGTGAGCGCATGAGCTGTTCCGGAGTTTGTGGAACGTGATTGCCATCTATATAGATCCCACAACATGCGCAGTAGAGTGTTTGTGAACCACAAGGACAAAGCGACATTGAATTCCTTGCAATAATGAGATTGCCCGAATTATATAAGACTTCGCCTCATTTGAACACCTTAAGTGTTGTTCTGCTCACATTGTGCATGGTCATGTTGCGTTAAAGACAAGAAAGATGAGTGCGGTTCAGTATTCATTCGCTGGTCTTTTTACGAGCTATATACTGGTAATTAACCGCCATATTCAAACCGGCTTCAGTGAGGGAGAGATATCGGTACTCCAGATCTGCTGTAGTCCTCTCTAACCATTCATTAGCGATGCAAATGTCTGCCAGTTTATGAAGCGTTTTTAAAGTCACTTCAACCCCCAGTTTCTCAGATAGTTTTGCAGCAGCTAATTCATCGAGGCTAATAAACAGAGTTAGTCGGGTTTTTCCCTCTGCCCTTAGTTCGTCATAGAATAAATCTAATACGTCCATTTCGTTCATTAATCTTCCCCTATCATGCTTGAATGTTTTCATTCGTGTTTTGGTCTCGTTGCGTGCTGCCAAGCAAAAGCTATATGTTTCAATGTTTCTTGTTCATATTTAATTGTAGCTTAACCTAAATAAAATCAGCGAGTTATTTTGGAGTTACAATTATTGGATTATGTTGTAGTTTACATTACTTCCTTTTAAGCCTATATTTGAATAGTGTTACCTAATTCAAGTTGAGGTGTGACCATGAGTCATGGCGGCAAAAGAGACAATGCTGGGCGCCCCAAAGGGCAGGGGAAATATGGGGAGTCAACCAAGGCATTGCGTGTTCCTGTATCGCGAATAGGGGAGATTAAAGCGTTTTTGGAAGGCAGTTTCTCTTATAAAATTCCCCTGTATGCCAGTACCGTCCGTGCGGGATTCCCGTCTCCAGCTGATGATTACATAGAGACGCATCTGGATTTAAACGAATACGTAATCAAGCATCCAGCGGCTACTTTTTTTGTTACGGCCTCAGGTGATTCGATGAAAGATGCAGGCATTGCCTCGGGAGACATGCTGGTGGTTGACCGAAGCCTTGAAGCAACGCATGGAAAAATAGTGATCGCTGCTGTCAATGGGGAATTGACCGTCAAGCGTTTATCACGTACAGCCGGAAAGGTTCAGCTTTTACCGGAAAACAATCAATATCAACCCATAGAAATTACCGGAGATGAAGATTTGGTCATTTGGGGTGTTGTGACTCACGTAATCCATCCAGCGAGTTGATGATGTTTGCTTTGATTGATTGCAATAATTTTTATGCTTCCTGTGAGCGATTGTTTCGTCCTGATTTGCGCAACAAACCTATTGTTGTTTTATCTAATAATGACGGCTGTGTTATTGCTCGTTCCAATGAAGCCAAAGCCCTTGGTATTGCGATGGGAGCCCCTTTTTTTAAAATTAAAGCATTGACCAAACAGCACGGCATTCAGGTTTTTTCATCTAATTACACCTTGTATGGCGATTTATCCCAGCGAGTGATGTCGGTGATTGAAGCCGCATGGCCGGAAGTTGAGACTTATTCCATTGATGAAGCATTTCTTGATTTAAGTACCATGCCACGTTCCATGCAGGATTCTTTTTGTGCTCAATTGCAAAAAAATATTTTAAAATCGACCGGAATTCCTACATCTATAGGCATAGGCCCTACAAAAACTCTGGCAAAAATAGCCAATCATGTGTGCAAAAAAGAATTGAAAATACCGGTTTTTAATGTGACTGAGCAACGACACTGGCTCGGAAAAATCAGTGTGGGCGATGTTTGGGGGGTAGGTAGGCAGTGGCAAAAGAAATTAATGAACAAGGGAATTCATACTGCTCTGGATTTAGCGCAACTTAATGCCCACATGATTAAGAAACATTATAATGTCGTGCTGATGCGTACCGTTATGGAATTACAAGGAATACCATGTGGGGGGCTGGAGGTCTGCGAACCCAAGCAAAGCATTATGTCGTCCAAAAGTTTTGGCGAGATGCAAACTCAATATTCTTCCTTGGCGCAGGCCATCAGCAGTCACTGTGCCCGAGCCTGTGAAAAAGCACGTCGTCAAAACCTGGTAGCGCAGCGGTTGTATGTATTTATTCGTGGTAATCCTTTTCGTCAGGATTTGGCGCAATATGCGAACAGTATTGAATGTCGTCTGGTGAACCCCACGGACGATACCCGAATAATTACCAAAATGGCCAAACTGTGTTTGAAAAAGTTGTTTAAACCGGGGATTCATTATAAGAAAGTAGGCGTCATGCTTGGGGATTTGGTCGATAAATCAACCATCCAACTGGATTTATTTCATCAACCCAGCGATGAGGCGCTGATAAAAAAAGACATGTTAATGTCTGTTTTTGATACCATTAATACCCGCTTTGGGAGCCATACCATTAAGCTGGCGGCGGAAGGGTATGCTAAACCCTGGGCAATGCGTGCGCAAATGCGCTCGCCTTGTTACACTACCCGCTGGGCTGAACTGCCATGCGTTACTCTTTATTAATCAAGATGAGATTTTATGAAGTATTCTTATCAATGGGCACTTGTCGACATAGAAACTACGGGATTGCACGTCACTCGTGATGAGATCATAGAAATAGCGGTGCGAATCGTAACAGAACAAGGTGTTGTCAGGACTTGGCATCGTTGTATTAAACCTTCACGTACTATTTCAGAAGCTATTACTCGCTTAACCGGTATCACTAATCAGATGGTCTGTGATGCCCCTTCATTTCAAGATATTGCGACTGAGCTGTTCGAAGTATTAGAGGGAAGTGTTTTTGTGGCGCATAACGCCCGTTTTGACTATGGTTTTATTAAAAATGCATTCAAGCGAGCAGGAATTGCTTATCAGGCACCTGTATTGTGTTCAATAAAGCTGTTAAAACAGCTTTATCCGCATCAGCAGTCTTATAATCTGGCCTGTATCGCCCAGTCGCTGCATATCTCGCTGGAGCAGCAGCATAGAGCCGAAGCGGATGTTGCTCTTTTGCACGAGGTGATTCACCAGATAGCCGAGCAGCACTCCTGGTCAACAGTGCTTGCTGTTGCTAAAAAAATCCAGCAAAAATCCAGTACCCCATCCAAATTAACAACAGATATCTCGCAGTTACCAGAGAGTCCAGGTGTTTATGTGTTTTATGGGGAAAAAAATGCACTTCCTTTATACATAGGCAAAAGCGTAAACCTGAAACAGCGCATATTATCTCATTTTTCGGGAGATTATACTCATGCAAAAGAATTCGCTCTGTGCCAACAGACAGTACGCATAGACGTTATTCCTACCGCTGGTGAGCTGAGCGCCTTATTGTTGGAGTCCGAGCTGATAAAAAAGCATATGCCGGTTTATAATCGCATGTTGAGAAGAAAAAAAACTCTTGTTGGTTTTAAATTAAGTGAATACAGGGGCTATTATACTCTTTCTATAGTACGTGAGCAGATAGAAGAGGATGAGTTACAACAGCATGGTATTTACGGGGCATTTCGTAGTGCAGCTGCTGCCAAGGGTATTTTGCTGCAATTAATCAAAAGGTATGATTTGTGTCCTAAATTATGTGGCCTGGAGCAGGGCAGCCCTTGTTTTTCATATCAGCTTAAGCGCTGTTATGGGGCGTGTATAGAGGCTGAACCCGCTGAGGATTATAACAAGCGTCTGTTGGAGTCATTAAAGGAATATCAAGCGGCAGTTTGGCCTTATCAAGGAGCTATTGCGATAAAAGAGCATTGCCCTGTAAATAAAATAACGCAATTTAACGTATTTCATTTATGGCGACATTTGGGAACTGTTACGCATGAAGACTCTTTAAGCCAATGGCGAACCTGTTTTAGTTCAGAGACGCAATTACGTTCCACCTATGATGCCTATAAAATACTTTTTTCCTTTTTAAATAATAAAAGCACGAAAGATCAGGTGATAGAGCTGGTATAATTTTTTTGTAACTCCCCACGTTACATTTTTTTTGATTTACATGTCTATCAAAAAGACGCACTCAGAATGACTTGCCAGGGGAGTTAGAAAAAATGAAAAATAATTTCAGTCAAGACTGTTTTTTTAATTTTTTTATTGTTACTATGTTTTCGCAGAAATCTTTTACTCTGCACTTTCCTGTGGATATTTTTTTAGCTCACCGTAAATTTAATTCAAAACAAAAAATCTTTTTCTTTGATAACGTCTTGTTGTATAAGGATTATGCCGCATTGTTACTTTTTTTCTGGGGATTTACTTATCCACAGTTTCTGTGGATATCTCTGTGAATAGGCTCTTGGTTACCCTGTAGAACGAGTTTTTTTACTCAAAGTAGCTGTAGTTATTTCTTCCTCCTGATTTTACTAAATACAGTGCTTTATCAGCCTGTTTAATAAGCGTATTCAAGTCTTGGCCATCTTTGGGATAAACGCTGATGCCTATGCTCATGGTAATTGAAAATTGATTCCCTTTTATTTTTATGGGTTTTCTGATCGTTGTTAGAATTTTTTTAGCAGCGGTGTCAATTTGCGCATTATCAGACACTTCAGTCAGCGCAATGATGAATTCATCCCCCCCTTGGCGGATAAGAATATCTGTTGCACGTATGGTTTTTTTTAACCTAGAGCCTATTTCTATAAGCAGGAGATCTCCTATATCATGCCCCAGGGTATCATTAATTGGTTTAAAACTATCCAAATCCATGAATAAAATCGCTATTTGATTTTGATGTCTTTTGGCATAGGATAATGCGTGTTTAAAAGACAGTTCCAATTGTTTTCTATTGCCTAATCCTGTTAATACATCATGAAATGCAATGTATTTTAGTTCTTGTTCTGCATTTTTTTGGGCATCAATATTTTGAACTTGAGCGATAAAATAAAGCGGTTTGTTCTCCTTATTTCGTATTAAGGAGCCACTGAGTAGTATCCAGATAATGGAACCATCTTTTTTGATGTAGCGTTTTTCCAGGTGGTAGGAATTAATCTCCCCTGCCAGTAATTGATTAACATAGCTTAAATCCAGTTTTAAATCGTCAGGATGGGTGATGGTCTGAAAGTCAATTTTTAATAATTCGTCTTCGCTATAACCCACAATCTGGCACATTGATTGATTTACTTTTAACCATTTCCCTTCTAAGGAGACTATGGCCATACCAATTGCTGCAAAATCAAATGCGGAACGAAATCGAGATTCACTTTCTTCTAAAATGGTATTGTTGCTGACGAGTCTATCGATTAAATCGAGATTTTCGAAGCGTAATTTAAGATTCACATTCAGGAGCTTATTCCCCCGCCACGTTACCATGATGATAAAACATAAATAAATCGCTAACGCTATTCCAAGCAAAAAATAGGTTGATGAGCTTTGGATGAACAGCCAGTAATTTATAGGAAGAATAATCAAAGATAAAAATAACAGACCAGCAGTTAAATTAGGCTGAAAAGTAAGTAAGCCACCTGCAGTAACACCAAGGGTAATAATCATGATTAACATTTGCGCCTGCATATTGTTGTCAGGCATGAGAATGGAACCGGCTATTCCCCAAAGGGCACCGTAAACGACAGCTAACGCAATCAGTAATATCAAATAGCCTTTTGAAGGTAACTTATTAAAGCGATTAATAATATAGGCACAAACCTGAACAGCAAATGCTACTAATGCACAGAAAAACCAGATCAAAGAATAGGCTGGATTGAGCTGGGTATAAAGTTCTATAAAAACGATGAGGGAACAAACAAAATTTGGCGGAATGCTAATCAGTAAATTATCACTAAGTAACACCAATTTATCGGCTTGGATTTTTTGCCTTATTTTATCGTCTGATTTAGTCCTCTTATTAGTCATATAAATCTCTTTAGAGAGTATCGTTTCTTGATCTGAGTTGACTTAAGAATCTAAAAAAGTAATTCGAGTACTTTACCTCGCTTAATGCAGTCGATTGATATTTAAATCACCATTAATCCTAACTTCGTGTGGGGCTTGCCGAAATGATACAGTGCTGATTAAGCCTCCCTCACGATTCTGGGTGACGCAGATAGTTCATTTAAATTTCAATCAGCTCTTATTCTCATAATATCAGTATATGACCAGTTAATGAAATATGCCAAATATTTGCATCATCTGTTGCCAATTGCTCTTGCAAGACCCTCATTACTCCGAACATCCTTGTAACCGATTTTTTTCTATGCTCTTTTTAAAATAAGTACTTGTTTTAAAAAGGGGTTAGTCGACTAGAAGGTACTGAAGTTGGTATTGGATAGTCACCAGGTTGTGTCGATCTACCCGGCACTGGAGGATTTTGAGGTATTTGGGCAGCAGCATCCTGCAATTGCCCATCCTCTGCTTTGTTTCGAGATTTAAGCCCGTCAACCGGGTGAGCATTTAATCCCTTGATTGCTCTGGCTGGGCTGGTTAACTCAGGATCAGCAGAATTTGGAGGAATAGGGCGGTCTTGGGATATATGAATACCTATAAAACTTAAAAAACGTGCCCATAAACCGGGTGTTACTGCCCGTTCATGAACATTCCTGCAAGATGTTCTTGGTGCCGCAAGATCGGTATTGCCTTGGACAACACTAGCTTCATTTTCTTTAGTGTAGGCGACTACTTGTTGCTCAATTGAATTACATGTTTCGTTTGCTCTTGCTCCAGCCAGATCCATAATATTTCGAGCAGTCCATGCACCGCAATGAATATCATTGTGTTGCACGCCTTGATATCTGATTTCAAATTGAGTTCCCTGAGCCTTAGTTTCACCATAAACCTGTTTTATGCCATCAAGCAATTGAGTGCGCATGGATGAGGTTGGATATAAAAAAGAAACCATCCAGGGTCTTGAATCCAATACGGTTGCTTTATTTGTTTGCGGATCATAATACAAGGTAATCCAATGATTGCGGGGAAATAAGCCCAATATTTTTTGCTCTTCAGCAACAGGTATGATGATTTTTTTTGCTTTTTCTGCGGGAGAAAGACCATTGATTGATTGAAAAGCATCTGTAATCGTTTGTATTAATTGGGCGCGTGGATTAATCGTGTCCGTTGCGGCGTCCAAAATTAAAGCATGCTCATTTTCATAATAAGCTGGAGCTGTTATGTTACCAGCAATTGGTCTGTTTCCTTTGCTGGTTAGCTTGTTGTTAGCCGCTAGAACATGTCTTAATTGACTTGGTGTGTAACGCCCGTGCAAAGCCATTTTCGCCTCTATACAATACATTGTGTCTATTTTCAGTATACATCTGTAACCTTAAGATACTGTTAACAGAGCACTCTGGAAAAAAATCCTTTAAAAAGTTCTGTTATCACAGAATTGACGCATTCTGAACCCTAACTTCTTGTGTTATTTCATGTTAAGAGTATGATGAACTGGTTGTTTGTTTTTTGCTCATTATTGCATCTTAATTCAATAATTGGTTTTATTTAATGGGTAATTGCGTTATAGTTTGGCAGATTGGGTCTGATAAAGGCAATTTTGTGTTGAACACTACAGATTTTGTTGCCTATTTTATCATATGTGCTGTTTGTACCCGATTAACTTATTCGGGGTGCTCGCTTAAATTTCTCAGGAGAATATTATGCTATCAATACCTGAACATCCTTCTGTTATATTTTCCAGAGAGATCAATGAAGGGATGGGGCTTAAACTATTGGAACGTCATGGTGCCAATACACTGCCAACAGGGGCTGTGTGGTTGCTAAGAGAAAGCTCAGTACCTGGATTAATTACTTTGTCGTATTACGATGCAGAGCGTTACAACTACGTAAGCAGGCGAATCGGTTATGTCGATGGTAAGTGGACGTTCGCCCCTCGGAGTAAAACAGACGCTTTGGCATTCGCAGTAAAAGCAACTCATGCTTTTTCGCAAGAAAGTGTGGACCAGTTGTTTGGGTTGATGCAATACAATGGATTTGATCTGCAAAAACAGTTAGTACCTAAAGCGATTGAGGCAACTCAAACAGTTGAATATTCTCGATACGTTCATTTTCCCCAACCCAGTGAAGCACGTGTTGCAGCATCCATACAGAGAGAAGAACCGGATCATTCCTCGTCCAGCAGGTACTCTGTATTTCGTTAGATGAATTGTTTGTTTTTTGTTTGTTTGTTTTTGTGCCAGTAGTGATCACTACTGGTTAAATTACCTTAATTGGTACAAGCAGGGTCAGGAGTTAAACGTAGTGAACACTTTTCCAGTAAAAAATAATTGGTTGGCTAAAATTTATCCGTGGATTATTTGGACTATAGCCGCAAGTTTCTTTTTTTATAAGTATTTACTGCAAGTATCTCCCAGCGTCATGACCAGTGATTTAATGAGTGCATTTCACGTTAATGCAGCGGGGCTTGGCAATCTTTCTGCCTTTTACTTTTATTCCTATTTGATTATGCAGATTCCAGTTGGTGTGATGCTGGACAGATACAGCCCGCGATTACTGACTACAGCAGCACTGATGCTTTGCAGTATCAGTACCTTTGTCTTTGCTCAAACTGATTCACTCTGGCTTGCGTGTATGAGCAGAGCATTAATGGGGGCTGGTGCTGCTTTTGCGGCTGTTTCCTGTTTTAAAATTGCCGCTTTGTGGTTTAGCCCCAAGCGGTTTGCTTTAGTGTCAGGGATGTTTATGACTGCGGCTATGCTTGGAGCCGTTGGCGGACAAGTGCCATTATCCCTGTTGGTTCAAAGTGTGGGTTGGCGATCTGCGTTACAAATAGTGAGTTTTTTGGGTATTCTTTTAGGATTACTCTATTTTTTAGTCTTAAGAGATAAGCCATCATCACATCCAGCCCCCTTAAAACATCAGGAGCCTGTTTGGCATCTTTTGCGTCGCATCATTACCAACAGACAAGCATGGGCTTTGTCTTTATACAGTGGACTTGCCTTTGCCCCCGTTTCGGTATTTGGCGGGTTATGGGGTGTTCCTTTTCTGGAAAAAGCGTATCATCTTTCGAGAACTGATTCAGCGCTTGCCATTTCGTTTATTTTTATCGGATTTGCTGCCGGTGCCCCTTTTTGGGGGTGGTTATCAGACTTTATTCAAAAGCGAAAACCGGTACTGTTTATAGGCACCGGATTGGCGCTCTTCAGTCTTTTACTCGTTTTGTATAGTTCCGTTCTCTATTTAACAAGCTTAAGTGTTCTATTGTTTTGCTTTGGCTTTTGTGCCAGTGGATTTTTTACCAGTTTTGCGATGATCAGGGAATTATTTCCGTTGATCCTCGTTGCTACAGTTTTAGGTATAATGAATACCTTTAATTCTGTATTTGAGGCATTATTTGAACCATTAGTGGGGTTGCTTCTTGATTGGAGCAGGGGAGATGCCGTAGTGAATGGCATGCACCAGTTTAGTTTACATGGTTATTATTCTGCACTACTGATTTTACCCTTATCGTTAGGATTGTCTCTGCTTGTATTGTTGCTTATTGATGAGACTTATTGTCGTCCCAAGGAAGAGATGAAATAACAAGAGTCGCCCGATACCGATGTTATGAGCGGGTTAATAATGCTCATCTCCTTCATTATCGTGCAAACGGTGAAGGAGATGAGGAAAAAACAGGTTTTTAATGAATTTGATGACTGTCTTGTGTTTCTTGTATCAGGAATGCTAATTTTTGGCTAACAGGCGTATCCTGGCTTGTTAATAAATGCAGTAGGTGCTCTTGTCCTTTCTGAGGGTTTTGCTGGCTTAAGTAAATGGATTTAGCCAATTCAGTTAAAAAACAATCAGGGTTGAGCTGCTGTGCTTTATTGATCAAAAGTTCAGCCTGGGTTAAATCTTCGCTTAAGGCATGAATCAAGGCAAGGCCTCCCCAGGCGTCCGCAAGTTCTTCAACAAGCTGGGCTGCATTTTGATAGGTTTCATGTGCCTCTCCTACTTTATCATTGAGAAGGAGACACCATGCCAAGGCGATATGACTGTCATAAAAATCGGGATAAATTTCTATCGCTTTTTTTAATGCGGACTCTGCTGCCTCCATATTGCCTTGGACCATATAAGTATTACCCAAAGCAAACCACAATCTGCTGTCTTGTGGGCTAAGTTGTAATAATTCTTCAATCTCTTCTACAGTTGTTTCCTGGGTCATGAGGCGTAATAAAATGTGAACAAGTCTTGCGTCATAGTTATCAGGATTAAGTTGGAGAGCTTGGGTACAGGCTTGTAGTGCTGGTTCTTCCTGATTGAGATCGAAATAAAGTAAAGAGAGCAGCCCCAAAGCTTCTGCATCCTCTGGATTATGTTCTAACACGTGTTCTGCCAGACTGATGGATTCTTCAAGAGAGTCTTGCCTGTGCAGTATACGTGCCATCAACAATTCGGCTTCCGGGTAATGTTCTCCTTCCAGTAAGGGAGATAATACATCCCAGGCGCTTTCCAGGTCGAAGGTTACAAAGTGGCAAAAGCCCAGGTTATAACGAAGGGCTGGTGAGTCAGACAGGTGGAGTGCTTCCATGAAGCATGCTTTTGCCTCTATCAGTTCTCCCTGATTTAAATGAAGTAAGCCTTGATGACCCAGACAGGCTTCACGGTCAATTGCGGTGGCTTTTTCCAGATAGTCCCTGGCTAAATCCAAACTCCCTAGTTCTATGTACATATCACTAATTTCAATTAACAGGGCCAGATTGTCTTCATCCTGAGACAGGAAATTCAGGTGACGGTTTAACTTTTCTTGTACTGCTTGCATATCCATTATTTAATCCTTGGTAAAAGAGGTCAGATTGGGGCATCAAATCAAAGCTTATTTAAGGTTTTGATGCGCTTCAAGCTTGGGTCTTGAATAGGCGACATACTATAAAACTAACCAGACAAAAAGGCAAAATGTAAATACTCTTATCCGGTCTGTTTTATGTTTTTTCAGTCTCTGACATTATGAGGGCTTTAGGTGACTTGAATTGGTATAGAGTTCAGCGCCGTTTAGGTGTTTCAAGATTAATTCGCTGGAACAATGAGTTGCCGTATTCGGTACGGATTAACTCCAGTGCTCTGTAAATATTGAGCGGCAATAACACCGAGTGTAAGATAAAAACTGGATGTAAATGGCATTCAAACGCATACATAATGAATGCAATATTACTGCAAATTGCAATGAGCCGCAGAGTCAAAATTCTTTTGACATAAAATGTAGCAAACACTAAAGAAGAAGCAATATAGCCAATTAAATCAATCATTGATTTCTTAACCCCACTTCTAATTCCTTATTATTCAACATAGCACTGCCCCAATATTTTTCGCAACTATTCTAAAAAAATAGTTCTATTTTAAACCGGTTTTTGATTTTATTTGGTTCATAAGCGACTTGCGGTGTTCACTAAGAGTTAATTAAGTGCAGATTGTAGCATTACGGCAGGCAGGTGCTTAAAGAGGCTATTTTGTCTTGCTGTCTTTGTATTTCATGTTCCAGATGCGTTAATCCTTCTTTGAGAACAGGAAGGGGATCTGTGGCGTATTCTTCAGGTTCAACGCCTTTAAAAAAGCGAAATATTAATTTGGGATCTTGGGGGGCTTCCAGTTCTGCGACCAGTTTATCTCTGGCTTCGGTCAGAAGGTGAATTTTTGTGGTTTTAAAACCAATTTTTTTACGGATGAAGGCATACCCAGGGTCTGGATTACCCTGAGCGGTTAATTTGGCAATCTGGTCTTCCAAATCGGCAATGACGTCCTGGTTGTTAATATAACCAAGTAAGGATTCATCATATTTATCAATATATTGACTTAATTTAGTGAGCATATTATTGAAATGTTCCAGTTCAACCCGTTTAAATTCTGGGGAGTAACTGTCATGCTTGTAAGTCGCTCTTAGTAAATGATCTATAACAAAGCGGTCATGCTCAAGTGTAAGGGGCGGTTTTGAGTAATAGCGGCCAGCAATATCAAAACCCAAATACTGAGCTATGTGTTCTATGAATTTTTTACAAGGGGGTACTATGACGTGTTTTATCAAGAAAAAAAGATTGATTGCCACTGCCATAAGATTAATGGCAGTAAGGGCGGAGATAAATGTTAGAGTGGCGATAGGCGGACAAAGAAAATAAGCCAAAGTTAAAAATGCGATAAGTGAAATAGAGGTAACCAATAATTCGGCTTTACTCACTTGTTTTTTGTAAATTCTATAGGCAAAGTTGGTTAAATAACCCAGGCTGAGCGACAAATTGGCAAGAATAAGAAAAATTTCTTTTGAGAAAAGAGTCGTCGTAATTAACGCAGGAGTAAAAAACATAGTGATGATCATGGGCATCATGCTGTTTAAACCTCTGGAGGTTTTACTAAATATCTCTCCAAATTCTTTTTCGCGACTGCGGCTTCGTCGGAATTGTTTTTCGTTAAGCTTCAAATTCATGGCTCTTTATCATCATGTTACAGAATATCAGTCCAAAGCAGCTGGTGTTTAAACCAACTCAGCAATCCGGCCTAGTGATTTCCGTTTACAGATCAACTAGATTAAAATTTAAACATATTATACCTGTAGATGGAAATAAATAAAGCGTTCCTTTGCGGTCATCCCTTTTCTTAAATGTTTTTTATGCATTCATGACTCAAACTACCATATCTTTAGCTTTTTTCTAAGTAGTCCGCATCAATTGCCTTGTCTCTTATTAGGCGGACATCATTTTTAAGGTTCGGGGGTGTTGCTGACATCAGAGCTTGATGCAGCTCTGGGTGATTCGATGATGTCTTTTGTTGATTTAAACAGGCTATGTCTCTGGAATATGTGACTGCCTGATCTGATCAATGAGCCTCTTCCTTTAGTGGGCTTTTTCTCTTTTGGTTCTTTTTGAGGCTCCAAAGCTTGAGAGGTGAGAGTTGGTGTTATCGCATTTTTTAAATCTTCAAGCTTTGTCAGACACGTCTCCAGTCGTTTCATTCCGCTTGATTGTTCAGTCCCGTAATACAGTTCGTTAATGCGAATTATTTTGGGAAGCTCGGTTGTCAGTTGATTTAACAGGTTTAGTAGTGCCAGTGAGTCTTTTTCGGTGTTAGTATGTTTTTTGGTTTGATTTTTTGCTTGCTTTTTTAGAAATTCTTTAGTTATAGAGGTAATCGAGTTTACTAAAAAAACAGGAAGATCTTTGGGTTTGTATGTTTTTTTACCGGTAACTACAATAGGGATAATTTCCATGGGCAAATAGTCATTAATTAACATGTTTAAATTGGATTGGAATTGTTCTGTTGTATGAATCCAGTGAATTTGATCACTTGTTCTCGGTTTTCGCCTTAAGGATGCTCTGTGCACATTTTCCTCGTCAATGCATTGATATTCTTTTAAAAATTCAGGGAAATTGGTATGAAAATGGACACGTTCAAAATTAATTAACAATTTAATCTCTAACAAATGTTTTAATATTTCACCACATGCTTCTGTGCTTACCATGGGGGCTGCATTCACGTTTCCATCTTGGGCAAAGATGATGTCTCTGCGAAATATACCCAAGAAGGGAAGCGTTGTTCTGTATTGCAGGTATACATGACGCATAACCCGGTAATTTTTATCTCTGGAGGTGATGGTTTCAATTTCCATCCTGTAAGCGTTGTCTTCTGCGGTTAATTCTTTATCAAAATTGACCAGGCGGGAGATGTCAAGATTGTTGAAAATACTGTTGATCACCATCAAATGATTGATATCTGGATAATGCTCATTGTTTAATGGGCATAAAGCCTGAGCAATTTCGATAAGAAGTTGTAATGAGTTTTTCAGGTTTTTAGGGGGTTGAGCCAGTAATTTTACGACAAAATAATTGCTTAGCTTATTAAAATTATCAGTAAATTCAACAATGTGTCTGGCAAGAGTGCTTTTACCCACCGTGACGCAATTCACATCACAGACATGATCTTTTTCTCCGCTTTGCGAGCAGATATCGGCTTTTTCCCAATTTTTATTGTAAAATTCAGCGATTGATACGTTTTGATAAAAGAAAAAGGTTAACATTCTCAACTCATGGGCAATAAGCTGTACTTCTTCCTCTCTTTTGGATCGGGTTTTGGCCAGCGCCTCGTCAACCAGTTGGTCAAAAGAGCGGAGCATATTTAATGCCGTTGGCTGGTTTAATGCCTGGTTCAGGAGGTAATAATTGCGAAGAAGAGGATGTTTTTCATAAACAGAGCATAATTCTCTGGTTTTTAACAAATGCCGATTAATATCGGTTCCAAGTGTTCCCAATCCATTGACTTCGTCGTTATTTTGTTGAGTCAACACCGTTAGCTGTTTTGCGGTATCTGGGTCAGGTTTTATCGAATTAATGGCATCATAGTGAATTAATTGCATGATCACGAAGTTAGCTATTAACTTTTGGTATTGGTCAAAATGAGGATATAACTCATTTAAATGCATTATCAGTTCAGAAAGTGGTGTTGCACTTAATAGCCATAGTGCTCTATGAGATATGGCTGCCAAATCACATGTTCTTTCTGAGTTGTGTTTTATCTGGCAGGCGGTGAGAAGCCATAAAGATTCTTGAATCGTCCTGATTTTTTGGGTACTGCTATCAAAAATCGGGGGATTTCTTGGTGCAGAATCAACTATGGAACTATGATCCGTAAAAAGAGTTAAAAAATCAGTAATTACTGCGGTGGTCTGATCTTGAATAAGAGAGTAAAGCTCATGAACACGTGGAGATAAATTATCCAGCTCATCATGGATTAACCTTAAGTTCTCCGGTTTTTTTAGCAGGGGTGTGAGATACAAGCCAAAATCATCGGCCAATAAACCTGTAGTCAGTAATTCCGTTAATTGATTTTGCAGGGATGCGGATATAACAGAGCGTTTATTGGTTTGGTAAGCCTTGATTAGGCGGCTAAAAACTTGAAATGCTGTTTTATTCGCTATTTCATTGAGTTCAGTACATTCTGTTTCTTGTTCCCAGCTAAGGTTAGATGAGCTGGACTCGGAACGCTCAATATTCGAATACCTTAATGAGGAGTGAAGGGATAAAGTGCTGCTGGAAGACGATGCAGAAGAGCTTGACCCTCTTTTAGTTGTTAGTAATGGACACGATTCTTTTAAGTTGAACAGACTGCTCATGCTTGAGTCTTTGCTGAGTGTGTCCTTGTTGGTTCTGAAACGTGAATCTAATGATTTTAACGAACTGAGATCGACAGCCAGTAGAGCCATCCTCAAGTCGCTGTTGATCTTGGGTAGTTCAAGAGCCGTTTGCCCGTTTTTGTTTTTCAATGATCTGTTGCATTTGTGTTCTACCAGTTTTTTAACAGCCCAAAGCCTTTGCGCTAAAATGGCCTCATGTAAGGGCGTGTTGCCGTTAATATCCTGGGCATCAACTGTATGAGGGAAAAATTTGAGCAGTACATCCATGGTGTTAATGCCGTGTTCATCAGCCTTTGCTGCATAATGGAACATAGTCCACCCGTTTTGGTCGGTGCCGGTGGCCACCTCATGCCAGGATACATCACCAGTTAATTTCCAGGTTGTATCTTCTAACAGCGCATTAAGAACCTGAGCTTTGTTGTGGAGTACCAGAAGATGAAATACAGTTCGTCCAAGTTCATAGCGTGTGTTGATTAAATCGGGTTCTGTGATAAACCACTTAATCAATTCTCTGGTTATTATTTTTTCATCAGTATCTGAACTGATTAACGCCTGTATTTTTTCTCTGTTCATTGTTTCTTCCTTGTCTTAATCCTTTTTAAACATTCCTGTAATGGGCATAAAATCGAGATTTTATTCTTATATCTTATAAAAACAGAATGTTTAAAAATAATTCTATATGATTCAATGAAAAACATCAAATTTAAGACAAAAAGATTTTTTGTAATCAAATCGAGTTGAGGTGAGTTTGCTGTAAAATAAAAGATAGGTTGTGCTGTTTAAAGGTGATACACCTTTAAACATGGGGGCAAATATGATGTTTAAGGAGCAGGCATTTTGGGCGATTCATCAGAACTGCTTGCGGCTTGAGCGCTTTCGTCACGTGTTCGTTCGAATATGAACGGGCTTCGTGCAGCAAGAAATGAATTATTTCTGCTTATTGGACGAGCGGGGAGGCCTTCTTTTGGCAATAGGGGCATAGGGGGTTGTATTGATTTTTTTAATTCATCCAGTTTAATCAGTATGCTGATAAGGCTTTTCATACCAGTTAATTGCTCTGGTTTGTAATACATTTGGTTAATTCGTATTAATTGGGGTAATGCTATGGATAATTTGCTGATGATGGTGAGTAAAGAGAGTAATTCTTGACTCGATTCGCAAGGCGATTCCAAATTATTTTTTTCTTGTCTTTTTTTGTATGATTTGACTAGTGAGGTAATTGTGTCCATTAAAAAAATGGGAAGTTTTTTAGGGGAATACTTTGTTTTACGCATGCTAATCGATGGAATAATGTCTTTTGTCAAATACTCTGTGTTTAACACATTTAAGTTGGATATAATGGCTTCAAGTGAATGTTCCCAATGAATAGTATCGGTTTTTCTTGGTTTAATCCTCAAAGAGGCGCTGTGCACAATTTCTTCATCAAGGCTAAGATAATTTTTTAAAAATAGACGAAGATTTGTTGAGAAATTAATGGGTTCAAAATTGAGTAACAACTTAACTTCTAACAGGCTTTTTAATATGCTGCCGCATGCCTCTGCCCGAATAATGGGCGTTGCTTGTTCATTGCCATCGCTGGCAAAAGTTAAATCCCTGCAAAATATTCCTAAAAAAGGAAGGGTCGTTCTGAATTGTTGATACAAACGGCGCATCATTCGGTAATTTTTTTCTCTGGAAGTGATGTTGTCTATCTCTTGACGATACGCATTATCTTCTACAGATAAATCGGTATTAAAATTAACGAGTCGTGATACATCTACATTGTTAAAGATACTGCTAATCACCATTAAATGATTGATGTCAGGGTAATTTTCATCATCAAGAGGGCAAAGAGCCTGGGCTATTTCTATGAGAAGTTGCAGGGCATTTTTTATGTTTTTGGGAGACTGGGTTACTGTTTTTACAACGAAATAATTACTTAATTTATTAAAAAAATCAGTAAATTCAGTTATGTGTGGTGAACGAGTGGTTTTGCCTGTTTTTATGCATTGAGAAGTGCATGCGTGACCTTCTGTTTGTGATGCGGAACAAACATCTTCTTTTTCCCAATTTTTATTATGAAATTCGGAAATGGATACGCTTTGGTAAAAAGCAATGGTAAGCATCCTTAATTCATGGGCTATGATGCCCACTTCTGCAGTTCTTTTGGGTCTGGTTTTGCCAAGTGCCTGGTCAACGGTTGCATCAAAAGCGGGCAGCATATGAAGGCCTTCAGGCTGATTGATTGCCCTGTTTAAAATATAAAAATTCCTTAATAATGGGTTTTTGCTGTATAAGGAGCATAACTCATGGATTTTAAACAAGGATTGATTGATGCTTGCTCCAAGGGCACCTAATCCTTTTTCAATATTGGTGTTTAATTCGGCGAACAATCTGATTTGAGTAGCAATATTTTCGTCTTGTCTTACGGTGTTAATAACATTGTAATTAAGCAGCTGCAATAAGACGAAATTGGTGACTATTTTCTGATCTTTGTCGAAATCAGGGTACAAGGTTTCTAAATTAACCAGAATATCATGCAGCGAGGCTGAGCTTAATATTCCCACGGCTCTGTGAGTTATGTCTAAAAAATTGAATTTTCTTTTGGAGTGGTGGGAGGTTTGACAGGCGGTAAGAAGCCATAAATTCTCCATCAGTTCATCTGTTTTTTTTTGCCCCGTGTTAATTGTTTGGGGTGTTAGTGGTTCTGAATCGGCAATTGAAATTTCAGTGGCAATCATTCGTAGCGATTGACCTATTAATGCAGAAGTATTTCGCTGAATGTAGGAATTGAGTTCTTCAATACGAGCGTAGAGTTCATTAAGTATTCCTTGAATTATTTTTCTGTTAGCCGGTTTATTAAGAGGTGATTTTTGATCAAAAGCAAAGTCATCAGCTAAAAATCCATTATTTAAGAGGCGGATCAATTCGTTATGTAAAGACACGCAGACAAAGGATTGTTTATTTGTTTGATGTGCCTTACAAAGAGAACTCATCAAGCGTAATGCACTTTTATTTTCTATTGTTGCGTGAGATTCCAGAGCCATAATTGCTTCAGATAAACTGGATTCTGAAGCGCTTTGCTCAACATGTCTGAGTGGAGTATGTGGCGAATCAATACTGCTTGAAGAAGATAAAGACCTATCAGAAGATCGACCTGATGAAAGTAATGGACAGGATTCGCGTAAACTACTAGAGCTTTCGGCTTCTGATTCGCTACTGCTTTGAGCTTTTGTTCGGTATCTTAAATCCAGTGAGCTTATCGTACCGAGATCAATGGCCAAGAAAGCAAATCTTAATTCACTATTTACTTGAGGTAATTCAAGTGCTGTTTGGTTATGGTTATTTTTAATGGAACGGTCGCAATCGTGTTGCACCAGTGTTTTAACTGCCCAAAGCCTTTGCGCTTCAACACCCACATGTAAAGGCGTATTACCTTCAGCATTTTGCGCATTAATCTTATTTGGAAAAAAGCGAAGTACAACATCCATAGTGGCTCTGCCATTTTCATCAAGTTGTGCCGCATGATGAATAAGGGTCCATCCATTATCATCAGAGCATGCTGCAATTTCTTGCCAGGGTTTTGTTTGAAGTATTTGCCAGGTATCGTCTTCAAGAATGGATTGGAGTATTAAGGGTTTATTTTTAATCACCAGAAGATGAAAGATGGTTTTACCCGAATTATATCTCAACTCGATTAATTCAGGATGAATGACAAACAAAATACTCAACTCCCTGGCTATTTCTTTTTCATCACCGCCTGAGCGGAGTAATTCCTTTATTTTTTGTTTGCTCATTGATTTATTCCCCCCTGTTTACATCCTGATTATTCTCCATTGACTGAGCATGATATCGTTTAACATGATCAAAGTCCTGTAGTTTTTCATGACTCAATCAGTTAAAACTGCCGATTAAAGCCTGTACGATTAAATCCCAGCCATCGATGAGAACAAAGAGTAATATTTTAATCGGCAAAGAAATGCTCATAGGCGGCATCATCATCATACCCATAGTCATCAATATCGCAGATACGATCAAATCAACCAGTAAAAAAGGAAGAAAAATCATAAAGCCAATCTGAAATGCAGTGTGTAATTCACTTAACAAAAAAGCGGGTATGAGTTGGTACAGTTTAATGTCATTAGCGGTAGCCGGTATGGGCTCATTGGCTAATTGGAGAATAACTTGTATGTCTTTTTCCCTGGTTTGTTTTATCATGAACTGTTTTAGCGGTTGGGCTGCCAGATTAAGTGCGGTTTTGGTGTTGATCTGATGATCTTCATAGGGTTTATAGGCTTCGGTATAAATCGTTTGGGCTACTGGCATCATAGTGAACAACGTTAAAAATAACGCAAGGCTTATCAGTACAGTATTCGGTGGGGTTTGTTGTAATCCCAAAGCGTTTCTCAGCATGGATAACACCACGACAATACGAGTAAATGAAGACAACATTATGAGAATGCTGGGGGCAAGACCCAATAAGGTCAATACGGCAAAAGCCTGCAAGGCTGGTGAGACATTATCCTCATCAAGTTGTATTGCACTCAGTTGAGTATTTGCAAAAGCATTGCTGCTTAGGACAACCAAAAATAACAGATAAAAAAAGAATTTAATTTCTTTATAAAAACGAAACGGAATGTTCCAATGCGGTATGAGACAGCTGATAGGAGATTTTCCTGGTAGAAATTGATGGTGATTATTCATGATGTGATTTGGTGCCCTGAAATGGAATAAGTGATAATGTGTTTTGGTTATCTGCCAGTAAAAATTGCTGTCCCTGATAATCAATAACATAGATCTTTGTTTTGTGGTGTACGGCCAACTGTTCAATGATCTTGAATTGACTGTTTGTATTTTTTGTTTTCCCAAGATATTGGTAAATCCAAAGTAAAATACCGAATAAAGCAGACACTATCAGCGTGTAGGATGGCCAATGATGATTGGTCATCAGATCTTTTTTAAAAACCAAAGGTTGGTTTGCTAATACCGGATGCATCCAGAACATCAAAACACACAGTATCCTATGCCTCATGAACACAATACCTCGGTAATCTGCACGGCGAACTTGTCTTCGCAACTCATCAACTCTCCTTTGGCAATTACTTTATCATTAAGAAGCACTTCAATAGGTTCGTTGGTTTTTTGTTCTAAATTCAACATTTGGCCTGATTTAAGTTCTTTTAGTTGGGCAATAGTTAACTTAAGGGTACCAATTCTGATGTGGCACTGAACTTCAATACTTCCTACCAGACCTAAGTAATCAGCATGTATTGGCTGACTTTCTGGTTGAGGATGGTGTTCCGCCAGTACTACTTTTTTAACAGTTGTATTCATGATATTCCTCTCAACATAATGGATTTATAAGTTATTGATGTACCCAGATCGGCACGGGCAACTAATTGTTGGTGTCGCATTAACGATACAGGGGTATTGATCAGCTGATCCGTGGCGATTACATCTCCCGGTGCCAAATTCATCAGTTGTTGCAAAGGTAATGTAATCGGATCCAGCTCCAGATTTAGCATGACCTGTTGATCTGATAATGCCTCTGCAAGCGTAATAGATTGATTCTTTTTATGATGTGGTTTGGGTAAATGCTGATAGACCCAATCAGGATGAAGCAGGATGTGAATCTGTCGTGTATCACACGTTAATTGAAGCACCAGAGTTGTTGAACCAGGGTATAACCAGTCCCGCACTGGACAAAATTCATCGGTAATACTGCATTCATCTACTTTTAAGAGTTCTTGGAGAAAGATTAAGAACAGTTCTTTGCTCACTGGATTAAAACACAAACGATCCTTACCAAATAAACTGTGGTTTAAGGTGTTGAGATAATCACTATCAAGACTTGCCAAAGTTGATCCTGGAGTTTTAATCGAGATACTTTCGCTTGGGCAATAATCTTTAGGAGATAAATACAGCTCCATGCTTAAAGGATTAAGACTGTACTGATTATTCCAATTTTGGATCACATTAAAGAGCTGCCCAGAAAGTTGCTGCAGCTCCAGAGAGTTGATTAATCTGTAGGGCTTTATCATGGTGACTCCAGCTCTTCCAGGAGTTTTTTGTCTATATCCATAATCTGGGAACAGGCCTGAAACATACGCTGCAAAATAACAATGTTGGCAAATTCAGTCGTAGAATCAACGTTAGACGATTCCAGTTGGTTTCCTTTAATGCTACCAAATCCGTTTTTGTTAGGCCGGCCTATATGAGTTGTCCGGTCATTTTTTGCTTCGAACAAGTTATCTTGAGTATTAACCAGGGTATGTTCCAAATCATCAAAACGTGCCAGTCCAAGAAAAATACCCTTAATGTTTTGTCCGTTATCGTAGTAATAGACTATTTGTCCGTTTTCATCAAAAGCAAAGCTGATTTGCTTGCCCTCGCCATATCCATCGTTTTGATAGACATCAATCTGGGTGCCTAATGGATTTTGTTGTAATTCTTTAAGTTGCACTGCGTTGTCAGCGCTGTCTCTTAAAGTGCCAAATTCCAGTCTGATTTCCTGATTTCCGTTTATTTTAAATGTGATAGAGGAATATTCTGAATTAGCTCCTTGATTTAAGCGATTGAACACAATTTTTTGCCCTGCTGGAACATAAACATCCGTTTTATCGGTAAATTTTACACTGATTAAATCCCAGCTTGTGCCATCATCGTCTGGTCTCATATCGCCTGGGTCTTGCCCAACCGGGGTTGATGCAAATTCAAGTTCGACTTCATGAGCTTTTCCCTGATTGTCATAAATAGTAGCCACAGAAAATTTGATATTTTTGTAATTATTTTTTAACGCACCCGGTGTATTTTTTTCATCTTCTGATTTCTTTACAAGAATGAAGTCTCCATTTAAGAAAATTTCATGGCTGGCCTTACCTGCTGAGGTTTGTGGTCCTTTTTTATGAATGGGTACCAGGTTGCCAGCATGGTTATACCCTTGAACCTGGCCACCGCTGTGTTTATCTATTAGGATTCCATCACTGTTAAATTCAAATTCGCCATCTCGTGTATAACGCAGGGCACCATTTTTGAGTTTAATAATAAAAAAACCTTGTCCATTTACGGCTACATCGGTGGGATTATTGGTTGCCAGGAATTTGCCATCGTTGAAATTGGTAACCTGTCCCCCGATACGTACTCCTGAACCAAGTCCTTCTTCACCAGAACTGTTTCCTAAAGATGAATAAAACACATCACTGCGTTTAAAGCCCGGACTTTGCATGTTCGCCACGTTGTTTGAGGTGTTTTGCAGACCGTAACTGGCGCAAAGCATACCTGAAAGACTGGTATAATAGGTGTTACTCATTATTTTTTCTCCATAACTTCTGTTATATCACCCAATTCAACTTTGGGTACCTCTCCACTACTCATGGCAACACTCACCAATGGCGGTGAGTCAGAATGAAACTCGACCTTATTGACCCTTCCTACTCCCTGAATGTTTTTTACTCGTACTTGTTTGCCTAATAACTCCAGACTTAGGGTTCCACTCGTTATGCCCAATAATGTTTTTAAATAGGCATTGGTTGTTCTGGCTTCCTGAAGTGCTGAAAATTGAGCCATTTGCGCCATAAATTCACGGTTATCAACAGGCTTTAATGGATCTTGGTAGGTTAGCTCTTGCATGAACAGTTTTAAGTAATTTGACTCGTCTACACCAGTGGCGCTTACAGGCTCAGTCATGTTGCACTCCATTAATCAGTAGTTGTTTTAAGTTAAAGCCTTTTTGTTTTAAATTCAGTTTTAGGAAACGCTTCAACTCGTTTTGCTCTTTCTCATTTAAATCGTGGGCGTTTAAGGACAATTCAACTTCATTGTGCTCTATGAAGAGATGATGATTTTTGAATTGACTTTGACTGTCATTTTGATCGCTGACAGAAGGTGAGTCCTTGATCTTGGTAACATTTATTGGGCAATCAGCCGAGCGGTAAACTGGTTCGGGAACAGGGTAGTTAGGGCTATTATAATGGTCTATCATAAGACTTTTTATTAATTCTGTTGATAAGTCAGCTCCCTGCTTATTTGTATGGGGATTCATCTCATTTAGTTTTTGTGATGATGTAACCGTGTCATACATGGTCTGATGGATGGTGTTATTGGCTGCATTATCTGTATCTTTTTTTAGAGGTTCCTCAGTGTGTTGCTCATGCTCAGGCTTTTTGGCAAATGTTAAACTGGATTGTTGCAGTTGCTCCTGATGCTGCCAATAATATTCATCTCCGCTGTTTTGCTTGGTTGGGGTAGTTAACCAAGGTGCAAAATCAACAGGATTGGCCTGCTTGTTCAGATTTTTGGGCATCAGTGTGGTGTCAATGGTACTATTGATTTTCATACGGTCTTCCTCTGTTGGAGCACCCATTCTTCAAGAGCATTTTCTTGTGCTTTTACTTGATGCTTTTTTGCTGTTTGTTCCTCACGTTCCAGGTAGCGCTCTAACATTTTTAGTTCTGTTTTGATACGTAATAGCTTTTCTTTTAATTTTGCTTCTAATGTTTGGTGATTTTTTAAAATCATCTGTAATTCTTCTTTCTTTTCCTGTTGCTGCGTAAGAAAATTCAGTTTATTGATTTCCAGTTCGGGATTAATATTGATTGAAGTGATACAGGTTTGACTGATTTTTTGCTCCAGTTCCTTAATCTGTTGCTCTACCATGCGAGATTCGTGTTCCGTGTTATGTAGCTCAAGGCTCACTTCATTAGTTTGCCAGTTTAAACGAGTCATTAACGCCTTTAGAGTTTTGCTCATTGTAAAATCTCCTTAAACCTTTGGATAAGTTCACCAAACGATAAGCTGCTGTCCTCATCCTGGATTAATATCCGGTTAATGGCATCAATGCGGCTAACCGCCTGATCCAATACCTTGTTCGTACCTGGTTTATATGCACCCAATGCAATCAGATCTTTATTTTGTTGGTGTATGCTCAGAGTGGATATGATCTGTTTTACTGTGTTCTGATCCTCTTTTGATAAAAGTTGATTGGCCAGACGGGAGATGCTATGCAGTACTGATATGGCTGGATAATGGCCCTGTTGTGCCAACTCTCTGGTAAGGATAATATGACCGTCCAATAATGCACGCATGTGATCGGTCAGGGGCTCGTTAAAATCATCACCTTCTACTAAAACGGTATAGAGGGCGCTAATACTGCCATGGTTCTGAAAATTCCCTGTTCGTTCTATTAAGCCTGGTAGTAAGGAAAATACACTGGGAGTATAGCCACGAGCAGTTGGAGGCTCTCCTAAGCTTAAGCCAATTTCTCGTTGTGCCATGGCAAAACGGGTGATTGAATCCATGAATAACAACACATCTTTTCCTTGGTGGCAGAAATATTCGGCCAGCGCCGTTGCCGTGTAGGCTGCTTGACGGCGAATTAGAGCTGGCTCATCGCTGCATGCAATAACCAGAATTGTTTTTTTTAAGGTTTCTTGGTCTAAATGAAGGTTAATGAACTCATTAACTTCTCTTCCTCTTTCCCCAATTAACGCAATAATATTGATGTCGCTAGTGCTTTGTTGGGCTATGCGGGCCAGTAATGTTGTTTTTCCTACCCCGCTGCCCGCAAAGATACCGATTCGTTGCCCTTTACCTATAGGCAGCAAACTGTCTATGGCATGGATTCCTGTATGCATTCTTTCTGTAATGGGTTGACGAATAAAAGGATTTATTTTTTTATTTTGAGTGGAAATACTATGAGTAGTGATATTGTATATAGGCCGATCTATGGGTAAAGCAAAGGCATCGAGTGCGTGACCTAATAAGGCCGAATGGGCATTAATGACCACAGGATGGCCTGTTGCTCTGACTTTATACCCCATACGAACTGGAGCCGTATCATAAGGCATTAGGTATACTTTACCTTCAGCAAATCCTACAACTTCTGCTTTTGTAATGAGGTTATGATGGTGGTCTAGTAATTCACAAACTTCACCAATAAAGGCATATGGGGGTCCATTGGCTACCATTTTTAAACCAATAGATTGCTCCATTTCTCCCCATCGCTCTACAGACTGTAATCGGTTAATCAGCGACTGCATTGGGTCTTCCTTGTTTTAATTGCATGAGTATTTCTTTTAATCGTTCCAGACGTGTTTCCAGGCTGATATCAAAAACACCATGCTCTGTTTTTATGATGCAGCCGCCAGGAGCAAGATCTGGGACGGCTTTAATTCGTATTCCATTGAGATGTGCCGTTTCCAGTTTGATGTTCAATTGATGAATGGTTTTTATTTCATCGGGATGCAGTTGTAATTCTATGTTTTGCTTTGTATTTAAATGCTTTAATATTTGATTGATTTGTTGGTGGAGTGCATCAGGTTTTTGATGCTGCTCTATGAAATATTCCTGGGCAATTAATAACACAATTTCGGCAATTTCATGATGTAAATCCAGCCTGTTACGCTCTATGGCTTGAGGAATTGCGGACAGTACATTCTCCAGGGTTTTTCTGGCATCAGCCATTTCTTGCTCGATGCGCAGCTTTCCCTCTGTCACTCCTGCGGTAAAACCCTGTTGATACACTTGTTCCCGCAGCTCTTCCCAGTCGGCTTCACGGGCTGTTGGCTTTATTTCGGATTCTTGGAGATCGTTTTGTTTGGATAATACAGGTTTTAAACCTATGATTATGGTTTCATCACTAATCAATGCCTGATGTATAATTTTAGCCATAATGCATCACCAGTTGCTCATCAAAAGAGTGTTCAATTTGCCATTGTCTAAAGAGGCTTAGCTTGGTATCCGGTTTGATTTTTGTGACCTGAGTATCCATGAGTTCATGAATTTCATCACCATTATCCAATAACGTTATAAATTCTTTTTGCCAGTTGAATTGACCCTGTTCCAGAATGATGGCGATGTATAATGAGTCCTGGTGTTTTAACGCATCACACAAACTCGGTATTTGAGGTTTGGTGACTACTTCTTTTAATGGAATATGTGCCAGGCTTCGAAAATGTTGTGCTTTATGAAGTAATTCATTACCCTGATTTTGCTCAAACTGTTTTTGTTGTTGTGCGGTCAGTTGACTCAGGATCCATCGCTGATCCTTTTTGGGTAACACCGCTATTTTCAACAGTAATTTTTTAAATTCATGATTCATGATGAGATAACCATTGTGTTAATTCGATTAAAAGACGTTGACGTTTTTTATTTCTCGCCTTTTTAACCAGCAACAATGTTGCGGTACTTAAGGTAAAACCCAGTAACCAAAAGTAGGGCGGGATATGGAAATCAGAGTGTTGTACTGGCTTAGGAGAGAAATGATACGCTTCAGTAACAGGAGATGTATCAGAGGTAATCAGCGCTTCTACGTTAATCACATCACCACGTTGTTCATTAAAACCAACAGTACTTTTTACCAGATTTCTTATCTGATCCAGAGTTTGTGATGGGGTATCTTGCGGAACAATAACACTGACCGTAAGGCGTTCAATTGTTCCACTGGCTCGTCGGAACAGTTCTTTTTCGCTACCTAATTGGTAGGATTTTTCAGTAGTAATGTCCTGGTTTTGTTTGTCCTTTTCGGTTTTTCCTGTAGAAGAATGTTTTATTTCTTTTTCGTGGGTGATTAACCCTTGCGTTTGCGGCTTGATTAATTCCCTTTGTAACTCATCATAATTGATGGCTGCATCAACTTTGACCATTACGTGCTGGTGAGTAAATACTGTATGAAGCATTTGTGTTACTTTATCGTTGAGATAGCGTTCAACTCTTTGTTTGGTTTTAAAGTGGCTGGATGAGTCATTTTCTTCTCTATGCGACAACGTGTTACCGCTTTGATCGACTACCGTTACGTTTTGCGCTGTTAAATGAGCTAGGCTGGCTGCAACTAACTGCTGAATACTTTGAATTTGTTTAATGGTCAGACGATTTTTCAAGTTCAAGGTTACAGCGGCTTTAGGTTGATTCTCTGATTTGGCAAACAAGTGATTTTCGGGGATAACTAAATGAACCCTGGCTTGCCGGACTTCTTCCAGGCTGGATATCGTTCGTTCCAGTTCACCTTGTAAGGCTCGTTGGTAATTGATTTTCTGGGAGAATTCTGTCATGCCAAAATCACTCTTGTCAAAAAGTTCAAAACCGACACTTCCCGTTAATTGGACTCCGCTGCCCATAATTTTAAGACGGGTTTGAGCAATCAGATTTTTATCGATCAAAATATCGCTTCCACCATTTTTTAATTGATAGGCAATATTTAATTCTCCCAGTTGAGTGATAATTTTATTGGCATCTTGCTCTTCCAAATGATTAAAAAGAACATCATAAGTCGGAGCTAGTAGCCACCATGAAATAAAGGAGGTAAAGGCCAGGATGAGTAATAGCGAACAGGTTAAACCTAATTTGCGCTGGATTGTTAACTCATCAAACCAAAGCTGTATTTGTTGTAAGTAATTCACTTTAGATTTGCTCTCTTAATAATTCTTGATAGGCAGTCATCAGTCGATTGCGAATTTGTTCCAGGTATTGGAATGATAGTTTTGCTTGCTCAAGGGTAATCATAGTCTGATGCAAATTCTCTGCATGACCGCTGGCTAATTCAGTCAAGGCTTTATCTGCGGCATTGAGTTGGTCATTGGTTTGGGCTATTTTTTCTTCTACCCAGCTGGAAAACGTAAGAGTGGGCGGTTCAAAACCCTCAACTGCCGATGGAGTTGTGCTTAACAACAGATTATTTACTGGACTAATATTCATCTATCTTCTCCAATACTCAGAGCTTGTAAGTACAAACTGTGCGCCGTATTCATGATTTTAATGTTTGCTTCATAGGCACGAGATGCACGTAAAAGCGTGGTCATTTCGTCAATAGTACTTATCCCCGGGTAGGTAACATAACCTTGCTTGTCTGCTGCAGGATGAGCGGGTTGATAGACTTTGTTTGGTGGTATCTCTCTGGAAATTACATCAACAGAATCAAATCCTGCTTCCTCACCTTCCAATAAAGCAGTGAAGGGCTTAGCGGTGGTTACTACCTGGCTAGGCTGAAATAATGATCCATCTGTGCTTTTTATGGAATGTTGATTGGCAATGTTATTTGCTACAACATCAACACGAAGCTTTTCGGCATTCATGGCTTCAGTAGCAATGGCGTAAATGTGATCGTATCTCATTATTGGTTTGTTCCTTGTAAAGCCAGCTTCATGATCGCCAGTTTTTGATTTAAACCTTTGATCAGGGCACGATAGTGAGTCATATTTTGGACGTTAAACGCCATTTGTTCGTCTATAGAAGACTGGTGTTCACTCAACTGATAATGGGGTTTGACAGCAGACAGTTCTTCTGTACCAGTACTCAGATGTATTTCTTTGAGTTGTTGTTCAAAATTAACCTCCACAGTTTGATAATTTGCGCTGTTGATGTTGGCAATATTATTGGCTATAGCCGTTTGACGCATCAACGATGCATCTAACGCCAAGCGTACCAGTTCTATAGTTGAGTCTGAGTTCATTGCAGTTTCCTTATTGAATCACCAGTTCAGCATGTAAGGCTCCAGCCCGTTGTAAACTTTGCAAAATGGCAATAATGTCTCGAGTTGACGTTTGTACTTTGGTTAACGCCGTAATCAGGTCAGCAACTGTTGCTCCCTGATTGAGATTAACTGCTTGAGCAGTAGATTCTCTAACATTGATATTGGTCGATGGGGTAACGGTTGTGCGTACCTGTTTGCCCATATTTTGGATAAGGGTAGGCTGCGACACATTGAAGTCAGTAGCAATGGCGATTTGCAGATTGCCATGCGATATGGTGACTGCGTCAATTTGTACATCAGCTCCGGCTACTACAACGCCTGTTCGCTCATTAACTACGATGGTAGGAAGATGATCTGGTATAATTTCCAAATGTTCCAGCTGACTTACAAAACGAATAAAGCGTTTTCTGTAAGTCTGCGGTGGATGAATTTCAATATCCTGGGCAGAGCGTGCCAAAGCAGTATTGTTGCCAAATTTTTTGTTGATTGCTGCTTCTATGTGATCGGCGGTAGTAAAATCAGGGTGATTTAAAATTAAATGAAGATCCCCTGTTTTATCGACAACATCATTGTAAAGCGTTTTTTCAACAACCGCTCCTCCAGGAATCAAACCTGTAGTAGGGTGATTTTTTTGAATTACATTACCGTAAAGATCGTATTTGAAACCACCTATGGATATTGGGCCTTGGGCTAGTGCATATACTCTGTCGTCAGCTCCTTTTAGTGGCGTTACCAATAGGGTGCCCCCCAGTAGGCTTCTTGCATCACCAAGCGAAGCGACGTTAATGTCTATTTTATCACCTTGATGAGCATAGGAAGGGAGGTTGGCTGTAACAATTACTGTTGCTGTATTTCTGCTGTTGATTTCATTGGGGTTTATGTTGACGCCAAAAGTTCTCAATAAATTTGAGATGGCCTGGGTGGTATCCTTATTTCTTCGGGAATCTCCTGAGCCGGCCAGTCCTATAACCAATCCATAACCGCTAATGGGGTTTTCCTGCAAACCAGAGAGACGAGCCAATGATTTCAATACAACTGCAGAGTAAGAGCTGTGTTGCTGAGTTAATGAAATGACACAAAGTATAAAAATTATTATTTTATTCATTAGACTAACCCTACAAAGGAAAGAATTTTATAGAAATAGTTGCGTGTCTGCGAGTCAGAAACTGAGCCGTTCCCCGCATAGGTAATATGAGCATCTGCTAGACGAGTAGAGAGCAGAGTATTTTGTGGGCTGATGTCTTCGGGTCTGACTATACCGCTTAGTAGAATATGTTGTTCTTCTCCATTGATGGTTATGGTTTGCATGCCTTCAACAAGATAGGTATTGTTGGGAAATATTTGTTTAATTTGTACTGTTAAAGATGCTTTGATTTTGCCATTGCGTCCTGTTTTTGCTGCTGTTTTTCCTTTGCCTTTCAAGCCAAATTCAACTTCGTGATTGTCTTTGTTGTATCCGACTTCCAAAGCGGATTTTATTTCTTTTCCTGATGAGAGATCCGCACTGGTCTGGGCGTTAGATGTTTCTAAAACAATAACGGTGAGTATATCTCCCGGCAAGGAGGCAACCCGATCGGCGATCAAGGGACGATAGATTTCTTCATTGAATAAATTAACTGCCCAGGTCGATTTGAGTAAAAAAAACACCATTAATAATTTAATGATTAATCGGCTCATGATGAAATCTCCGCTTGATGCGGTGCGATAACCTGCGCTACGAAATATTTATCGGACAATGGATTTTTCATCCTAACGAATTGACCGGTATAGCCATCATGTTGCGCTATAGCTTCTGAACGTAAGAAAATACCTTTGTTAAATACGGTAATTTTAACTCGTTGTCCTCTGATAATTTGAGGTACAGGAGCAACATCACTTATTTTTAAAATCTGGTGGGTTTTGATGGAATTTTTTAGCCAAAAATCTTTAGGTAGTTGGGTAAGTGGTTTGTTTTTTAAACCCGCAATATTGCGCTTCTCAAGAATAAAATCGCTTTGATGTAACCGAGTTCTGCTCTTCATGGAGTTTTTTGCTACCAGGACGTTTTGAAAGGCGCTTACTTTGAACCATACGGGTACAGAGCGTTTGCCATGGATGAGCATGACGCAAATTTGCTGTGCTGGCAGGTCTGACTCTGGAAGTTCTGTATGAAATTCCGCTAGCGGAAACTCACTGTCTTTAACCTGTCCCTTGGGAATCAGGGTGATGGAGTCGTACTTGTTTTTGAGTCGATGTTCTAATTCAGTTTGCGCTTTATGGCGAAGTTCATCTCCAGTAGTCTGAATTTTTTGTTGCACCAGTGTTGTACTTTTTCCTTGCCATTTAATGTCTATTGCCCCTTTTTTTTGAGTTATCCATTCTATAATTTGTTTTTTGTTTATGGTTTCGCCAGGATTTGGGTGACTGTCTAAAGGGATTTGCATCAGTTTGTTTTCGTCATTAGTGATCGAAACAACATCACCCAGAATTCTGGCATTAGGTGTAATATGTTTTTGAAAAAACATCACGGCCTTTGCATAAGCCGGAACATAAAAGACTGAACAAATCATTAACTTAATCACGAATTTCATTAGTTAGTTTTTCCAGTTCATCTGCAATCTGTACTGCTTTTGCGTTTAATTGATAAATGCGTTGTGCCATGGTTAACTGCATTAGAGAGTCCACCATGTCAACATTAGAACCTTCAATCTGGTGTTGCACTAAGGCTCCGAGCCCGCTACTTCCTGGGTTGTCGGTGAGTGGATCACCTGACTCATCGCTGGGTAGATAAATTCCCGCACCTATTGGGTTTAAGGTTTCTGGATTGATAAATTTGGCTAGTTGAATGGTGCCAAGTAATTGCGGTTCTTGTTCATCACTCAGGATGGCTTCTACATCACCATTGGCTTGAATGGTTATTTTGGTAAAATCATCAGGGATCTGAATGTTGTCTGCCAATCTTAATCCATCATGTGTGGTCAAATAGCGGTCTGAATCGATGCTCAAAGTTGAGTTTCGGGTGTAAGCAATAGTGCCATCCTTATTCATTATTTGAAAAAAACCCACGCCATCTATGGCTACATCATTCCAGTTATTGGTTGATTTTAAAGGGCCGGTAGTGAAATCCTTGCCTGATTTGTAAACAGCTGTACCTAACCCCAGTTTTATAGCGGAGTGGTTGTTAAATAAAGACTGTTCACTTTGTATGTTCTGATACAATACGTCCTCAAAAGTTATTTTAGTGGCTTTATAATTTGCAGTATTGAGATTCGCTACATCATTAGCGATTTTATCAATGTAAAATTCCTCTGATTTAAGACCGCTTGCGGCAATTGAAAGTGCGTCAGACATTTCCTTCTCCTAACTGATTAATTGCGGTTGATAATAGATTGTCTGCGGTGCGCATGATTCGTTGGCTGGCCTCAAAATGACGAGAGGTTTTTATCATATCCATCATTTCATCAATGGATTTAACATTTGATTGCTCAATAAAGCCTTGTAATACACGGGTGCTGCCATCACAGGGATAGGGCGATTCATTGGTTTGGTAAAGTCCATTACCTGCATATTCAAGCGATTGAGGGTGATCAAACTGTACTACATTGAGTTGATCTACTTTATGATGGTCTATGTAAAGACTGCCTTGGGCATCTACAGTAAAACTGTTGTCGTCTACTTTTATGGTACCCCCTGCACCTAGCAAGGTTTCACCTGTAGCAGTGCATAATTCCCCATGACTGTTAATTTGAAAATCACCGCGTCGGGTATAGAAAATTCCTTGTTCGCCTTGAACCTGAAAATAACTGTTGCCAGTCAGGGCAAAATCACTGGTTTTATGAGTTTGGATTAGTGTACCTTGGGTGTGTATTTGTGTTTGGTGAATCTGCTGCATGGTATGCATTATTTGAGGCTCCAGCTGTTCATCAAAGCCAGTACTTTCTGCCAGTTGCCTTTTAAATCCAGGGGTATTCATATTCGCAATATTCTGACTTATGGATTGTAGCTTTAACTGATCCAGTTCCATTGCGAATTGTGTTGCTGATATAGCGTCTAGCATTGTATTTCCTTATTTGACAATACCAAAGGATTCCACTTGCACATTGACCGGTATTTCATTCATGGCCAGTACGGTTAAATGAGGAATTACTCTTTGTGTTAATTGTTTTAAATGCCGTCTTAATTGGGATGAGCACAGTAAGACAGGACGTTTACGTTCACCCAGCATCTGCTCTACTTGATGCGCTAATGAAGTTATCAAGCGTTCGGTTAAGCCAGGCTCCAATGAAAAAAAATCGTTGTTAATAATGTTTTGATTGAGTTTTTGTTCCAGACCGGACTCAAGAGTCAGGACGTGTAAACTTTCCTGATTAATGAGCAGTTTCTGGCAAATACACACTGCCAAACCAGATCGTACCAGTTCAGTCAGTTGAACCGGATCAGGTATCTTCTTGGCATGTTCTAACAAAATTTCCAATATTTGTCCTAAATTGCGAATAGATACTTTTTCTTTAAGCAGGTTTTGTAGTATGCGTTGAACTTGACCCAAGGGTAAAAGGGCGGGAATTAATTCATCACTTAGCGATTTGACTTTGGGTTGTAATAGTAATGTTTCTGTTTCTGTACGGCTTAATAAATCAGAAATGTGAGAGTAAATAGTTTCATTAAGATGAGTAGTCAATACTATAAGGGGATCACAAAGGGTAAAGCCCTGCTCTGCTGCCTCGTGTTTGGATGAAGGCTCAATCCATGCAGCAGGAAGACCATAGCTGGGATCGTGTACTTCAATTCCAACGGGTAATGATGCATTTTTGCTACGTGAGGACACAATAGCCAAAACTCTATCCAGATGAAGCGAGTGTGTTTTGTTGGTGTTACCTTGAATGCCAATACAGTACAAAGGGTATCCCAGTTTTTTATCTGTTTTGATTTTAACTTCAGGAATGACAAAACCTAAGTCAAAAGCGATACGCTCTCTAATGACTTCAATGGCATCAAGCACGTTTTTTTCATAATGAATTAACTGGCTATAGAGTTCTTTGTTGAGGTTGAGCTCGATTGGATGGATCTGAATTTTTTCATAGAGGTCTTCTTCTGATTCTTCAATTGCCACTGATTTGTTCGCTTTAATCGCAAACCAGGTAGAGCCGGTAAATAGACCCAGAATGACTAGCACTGGAACAGCCGGAATTCCTTTTACGAATAAAAGGGCGGTCAAACTAAAGCACACCATAATTAAACTTTTAGGATAAGCGCCTATTTGCCTGGCAACTTCACTGCCTAATTGTGCATCCGTAGCGGCTCGGGTAACTATTATTCCTGTAGCAGTAGATATGATCAGTGCTGGAATCTGGGTCACAAGCCCATCACCAACGGTGAGTAGTGTATAGGTTTGAATTGATTCAGAAAAACTCAATCCTTTTTGGATAAGACCAATAGCCAATCCGCCGATGATGTCAACGAGAATAATAAGTATGCCTGCTATTGCATCTCCTTTGACAAATTTGCTGGCTCCATCCATGGCACCATAAAAATTCGCTTCTTTTTCGATTTGCGCTCGTCTGGTCTTGGCGTCGCTTTGTGAAATGCTGCCCATGTTTAAATCAGCATCTATACTCATTTGTTTTCCGGGCATACTGTCTAAGGTAAACCGTGCAGCAACTTCTGCCACACGCTGTGCGCCATTGGTGACTACTATAAATTGCACAATAATAAGAATTAAAAAAACAACCAGCCCCATGACGTAATTGCCATGAATGACGTAATGCCCCATAGCCTGAATGACTTTTCCAGCGTCACCATCTGCCAGAATCAGGCGGGTGGCTGATATATTGAGCGCCAGCCGAAAAAGGGTGGAAATGAGCAATAAGGCAGGAAAAGTTGAAAAACTTAATGGTTTATCGGTATAAAAGGTTAGTAATAATATGGTCAAGGCCCAACTGAAGTTAATTATGAGCAGAAAATCCAGTAGCGTTGCTGGTATAGGAATAAAAAGAATGAACAGGATTCCGGTCGCAAATGCTATCATGATTAGTTCACTGCTGTTTTGCATAAAACTGGATTTAGCAGTCATGTCTTCTTCCAAGATCGTAAAGTTCTCTAAAGACAGCGGCTGTAGCAGGATATAGATCTTTTGAAATCCATTGGTTTAATTCTATAGTCTGGTACAAAATACGAGCCAGTGGCTTGTGTTCTATGATGGGGATATTAAACTTTCGAGCTATTTTTTTTACTTCTCCGACCATTTCACCTGTGGCCTTACAAACGACTTTAGGGGCAGGCATGGAATTGCGATCGTACTGAAGCGCAATGGCAATATGAGTGGGATTGGTTACTACAACATCTGCATGTTTTACTGCGCTCAAAGAGTTGGTTTTTTGTCTTAGTTGATGCTGTAGTTGTTTGATCTTGCTTTTGATTTTTGGATCGCCTTCTCTTTGTTTGTATTCATCTTTGATATCCTGTTTGCTCATTCTTTGGTCTTTATGAAATTTCCAACGCATAAAAAATCGGTCAAAAAATGCAATGACTAAAAGCATGGTTAGAACGGGAAGAGCCATTTTTATTAAAAATGACATCATGAACTCGGGAGCCTCCAAAGGGCTGGTTCGTGTTAAGCTCAGGATATGGGGCAAATGAGTTTTAATAAGAATCAGTAAAACAAGGAAGGTTAAACCTAATTTGCAGGAATTTTTTAGTGCATCAACGCCTGTCTTGATCGAAAAAAGTTTTTTAAAACCTTGCGTTAAACTCAGGCGTTTAAAATCGGGTGTCAGGGGTACTGTAGACCAAATGATTCCAGTTTGCGCCAAAGAGCACAAAACTATGGTTAGACCGCTTGCCAGCGCAAAGGGTAGCCATAAGTTAATTAATTGCGCCAGAATGAATTGATGGAGGTGTATAATGTTGTCAGTGTTTAGGCGCGCATGTCCGGCGAGGTTGAGTATGTGCTTAAAAATCAACTTTAATTCTTGCAACTTCCTGGGCCATAAGGCGCTGATCATTCCCAGCATGACAAATAGAGCAATGCAGGTGGTTAATTCAATACTTTTGCTGGCCTGGCCTTTTTCTTTTGCTTTTTGTAACTTGTAAGATGTGGGCTGTTCTGTTTTTTCACTCATGACATCAGCTCCTGCCATGTTTGAAAACACAACTCAAACACTTCGTTAACAATAGGGTAAAGGCTTCCCAACATTAGGGAAAGCAAAAATAAACCGAGACAGATTTTAAGAGGAAGGATCAGAAAATAGGTATTTATTTGGGGAATGTTACGTGTAATAAGCCCACCGAATAAATCTATAGCCAATAATGCCAGGATTACAGGGCTTGCAATCATGAAACCCACAGTAAACATAAAACCAAATTGTTTGATAACCGGAGTAAATCCAGGAAAAAGAGCAATAGTTCCCGGTGGAATAATGATGAAGGAATAAGATAATCCTTTCAATAATAAAAGATGAGCATCAAGGTTAAAGAAAAATAATACCGCTAACATGGATATCAGCCGGCTTGATAAAGGATCCTGGCTGTGCTCAGCAGGGTTAAACAGTGCCAGTGAATTAAGTCCTGTTTCATTATCGATTAATTGCCCCGCAATTTGAAATACTGCAAAAGCGGCAAATAACCCTGATGCGAGTATGACACCATTGGCAAATTCGGCTATGCCTCCCAGGATAAGTTTTGATTCATCAAATGACGCATACTCCTTTAAGTTAGAAGTCATCAGAACGCTGATACTAAATAGTAAAAGCAGTCTGATGGTTATGGGGAGTTGTCGGATTGCCTGAATGGGAGTAAACAGTAAAACTGTCCCCAGACGAATGGTGATAAGTAATAATTGGGTTAACCAGGCTACAGAAAGAGTCATGATTTGATTATCCCAGGAATGCTGAAGAAAATTCCTTGCGCAAATTCAATCAAGGTATGCAGCATCCATTCACCGCAAAGCATCAACATGAGTACAACAGCCAATATTTTTGGCACAAAGCTTAGGGTAGAATCTTGTATTTGAGTGACCACCTGAAGGATGGATACAACAAGGCCGCAAATCAGGGCTGTAAGAATAATTGGTGCGGCAATAAGTAAGGTGTGCCAGAGTAGTTGTTTACTCAAATAAATTGCCAGATCGCTAGACATCATCCGTTTTTCCATAGTTTCTAACTTGCAGTCATCCAGATTAACTGAATCTTATGAGTCAATTAAGCCTACTATTTTTCCATACTGGTGTTTAAGCCAACGACGGGATTAAATCAAATTTAAAAACACGACACAAGCCTGTAAAGAAAAAAAATTGATTGTCGGTTTTTCATTTTTTCATTTTGACTTTTAAATTGTAAAGTTGGTGTAAATTCATCCGTGTTATAGGCCCAGAGTAGAGGTTGGTATGTGCTATGATTAATCTATAAGCAGGTAATTTTCGGGGAATTACTCTATGAAAGTCAGGTTAGACAAGAGTGATTATGAATCGATATCGGTCAAAGTTGTTAAACAACTGCGCAACATATTGCCAGATAATGAATTTGCGCAACAAATTTCAATTTTGGGGCCTGAGTTTATGGCTGAGCCTTTGCGTATCTCAACCCCATCGACTCGCTTGGATTTTGAACTGGATCCTAAGCACAAGGAGTGGATTAACGAGCTCAAGAATGAGATAAGCTCTTGTAGCGGAACGTCAAAAGAAAAGCGAATCAGAATGGAACAACTTGAGAGTATTACTCTGTTTGGTCAAATACTGTTCGCTCAATCTGCGGCACTTCATTTTTTAGATAAAACCAGGGAGTGCAACAGAAATAGAAAATTAGGAGATGATACGGATCTCATCCACACTCGTTTGGACCATTTAAACGTGCTAATTGACAAAGAAGGTATTCAACACGGCTCATCCAAACTGGATACGTTGAAAAGACGTAAAGCTTTTGATGATGAGCTTGCCGCTATTAAAAAAGAGGTAAAAGTTTCTTCATTACCTGAAGCGAAAAAAAACGAGTTATTGTACAACTTAGCCAAGACCAAAGATTTTTACTATCAGGCAAACGATTTTAACTTTCAATATGCCGATAAGCCATCACGTAGCTACTCCGACTTTGTGAACAAATGCGAACGAATAAGTTCTAAAATATCATTAGTTGCATCACTTATAGCCATAGGAGCAACCGCACTGGCTTTTATTCCGCCTTTAGCCCCTATAATGGCTCCTATTGCTCTTGCTGCGAGCGCCATTTCACTTGCTTTGGGAGCGCCATTTGCGTTAAAAAATGTTGGGACTATGCTCTACAACTTAATTCGCTTTGGCGCTGCTCCAACCCCCGTTGAACTAGTGACTACTGCTCTTGTTGGAACCAGTACACTTCTTGTTGGCGTAGGAGGGGTAGTGGGACATGCGGTTCGAACCGGTGTTTTACAAAAAACTGCCCAGCTTATAACCAATTCGTTTAACGGTTTAAATACAGTCACTGTAGCAACAGCGAGTGCAGCTGGGCAGTTTATGGTGAGTAGATCAATGGATAAAGTGGCGCTTTATAAATCGCAGTTGGAACAGATTAAATCCCAAAAATCGCAACCGGATAAAGTACTTGAGGAGACAGAATTAATTCAACCATCGTCAGAAAAAACAACCTCCTGGACTAAAGCAACTGCAAAAAATATGGACAAGACCAAATCCTCCGTTGATAGTGACCTGGATATGAAGACGGAACAAGCCCAGGAAGCAGCAAAAGCACGTACTCGATTGGGCAAAGTCAAACTGGCAGAACACCGAACGAGTAAAAAATCCAGTGCTGAGGATGATGCCCCAACACTACCTTTTTCATCTCCATCCACATCTGGATGAGATTCTAAATATCAGAACAGGCCATCCGAGAAACCATGGCTACTGTATGGGCGTTGGATTTTCTTGATAAAACGCAGAGTATAAGAACAACCTGGCTAAAAACCAGCAGGTAGACTAAATCCCAATATGCTGGTATCAGGTGGCAGCCACCGTAGTTACCG
This sequence comes from Legionella worsleiensis, assembly GCF_001467535.1. Taxonomy (GTDB): domain Bacteria; phylum Pseudomonadota; class Gammaproteobacteria; order Legionellales; family Legionellaceae; genus Legionella; species Legionella worsleiensis. The sequence continues at coordinate 126,040 of NZ_LNZC01000027.1, read as the reverse complement.
TAGTATGAAAAAATACTCAGACCCATTAAATAGATTACAAGCCAGATGGCATTTCCCGTATCTTGTTGCTGTGACGATTTTTTTATCAAGTGGGTATAAAACAGATAAAACAATAACCCAATACATGTCAGTGTCATTAGTTTTTTAATGCTGTGAAAGCCGGACCAGTATATCCCTACTGTACAAACATAAAAGCCCAATGCCCCAATAAATCTGCTCAATCTCAGGCGAAAAGGTCTGGTGTAATCAGGTATTTGTAGGCGCAGGCATAAGAGACTAATAGGGCCTACGGCATAACTTAACATCAATACAGCGACTAAAAAAGCAGAAATTTCTTGCCAACCATGCAAGACAAAAGACATGACGATTGCCAAAGTAAAATTGATCACAAGACTTACCCAGGGAACCTGATAAGTATTCATTTTGGTTGTCACAGCTGGAGCCGTACCTGTTGCCCCCATGCTGGCCAACATATGAGCTGCTGTAGTGGTGTATACCAAGCCAGTAGAAAAGGGTGATAAAAACGCATCAAAATAAAGTAAAAATCCAAGCCAGGTTAATCCAGCCATAGTGACTAAAGCCGCAAAAGGCCCTGCATCTCCTGGAAATGATAGCTTGGCCCAGCCCTGGGAGAGCGCTTGAGCATCCAGACTGCCAATAAAAGACCATTGCAAGCCTGTATACAATAATGTAGTGAGTATAATGGAACTAATCAGTACCAGAGGAACGTATTTGCCCGGGTTTTCTATTTCTCCCATCATAATAATAATTTGCCTGAATCCAAGCAAAGAAAAGAGTACACCGCCACTGGACATGGCAGCCATGACGCCTTCCCAACCATAAGGCATAAAACCACCATACTGAGTAAAATTATTGCTATGATAGGTGCTATAAATTAATGATGACAAGGTAAGCAAGGGAATGAACAGCTTCCAGAAAGTAAAGCCGGCATTGATTCGGGCAAACAGTTTAAGACCGTAATAATTAATTAAAACGAAGCAAGACAGCAACAGAATATTAATCACAGAGCCCAAAGAGGTATTGTGATAATGAGTTCCATGAGGTATTACGAGACCGGGGATATAATTACTGGCGTATTGAACCAACCCTTGTGTTTCAATAACGGGTATAATCGCTAAAGAAATCCATCCCAAACCACCCAAAATTACGCTGGTTAAACGACCATGGGTATACACAGGCAGGCTCGCTAATGCGTCTTTGTTTGGAAACATGGTACCAATTTCTGCATAGGATAAAGAAAGAATCAAAAGCAAAAAGCCGCCGATCGGCCAGGCTAAAAGTGCGGCAGGTCCTGCAAACTGCGCTGAATACAAGGTACCAAATAACCATCCCGAGCCTATGATGCTGGTTAAGGATATCCATAATAAACCTAAGGGGCTGAGTTTTTTAATCATGTGTCCGTTCATCGTGTAATCTATCCCTTGTTTGCTCCACGCAACTTAGTCTAACATTCTTGTTATTCTGAAAACCGTTCATTTTAGGTTTTAGGATAACCTTCTTAACGGCTAATCAGGCAGGGAATATTTCCTTTACTTGAGCTGATTCCTGATGTTGACGCCTGTCCACACGATGCGGTTTCTTTTTTGCATGCAACCCCAGTTTCTTTAGATGATGGGTATTGCTCTGTGGTGCCAAGCGTTCCGGTTTTGCTTTTGCGGCAGCAGTTCTCCTTGTTTTTGGTGAAAGGGTTTGTTCTATGCGGTGTATTTCGCTCCCCTGTTTTTTCAGTAACTCCTGATATTTATGTCGAACCGAATCAAGTTGTTCTTGCACTGATTGCAGTTTTTGGTTGCTCTCTGTAATGCGTTTTGTTACTTGCTCAAGGCTTTTCTTTCTGTCGGTAACAAATTCATTTAACCTGGTTTGAAACAGCTCTCGTTCAGGTACGGATTTGATGGATTGATCGGCAAAATTTTCTACAACTTTTTGCAAAGCCAGAGCTACAGTATTAAGATTTGCCAATTGCTGCCCCATATCTTTTTTTATTTGCTCCAATTCCATGGTTTTTTGAGTTAATTCTTGCTGATTTAATTCGTAGTTTTGATTTATCTGTGTTAGTTCTGTTTTAATTTGTTCATAGAATTGCGTTTTTTCTGCAAGAGTTTGTTTGAGAAGTTGGTCTGTTTGCTCCAGATTCAGTTGCATGGCTCGTAATTCCTGTTCTGTTGCTCTTAGTTCTTCTGCTTTGCGAGTTAACACGATAACTTGATCGGATAAGTTACATATTGTATTACCCAGCTGTTCATTTTCTGTTTGAAATTTTATTATTTCATCACCTAAAAGATCACACATCTGTTCCATATTTTGAATGACACGAATTAAGGACTCAGCTAAATGATTCATAGCATCTTTTAAACGCTCAGTAATTTGTTCATCATGCTGATAATGATTCTCCAGGATAATACTCCCAGGTATAAAACCAACCAGAGTTAATGCGCTGAGCGTAATCAGAGTGAATAGATTAAGAGCAATGCCGAGGATCAGAAGAGGGGCGATAAGCACAAAACCGATGCCAATTTTTTGCCAAAGCGGAACATTGCCCCAGAATAATGCGGCCCGGGTCAGCATGCTTTGATTCTTTGCCATGTTTTCTACGATGGTGTTAATTTGTTTTTTTATCTTTGTAACATCGTTGTGGGTTTCTGCCAGTTCGTTTAACGAGTTCTTCACATTATCGATGTTAATGATGCTAGACGACTGCTCTAAGATGCTGTTTAGTCCGGAAGCATCGTATTGGCTTTCTTGTGGGGTGCGTATTGTCTCATCGCAAGCAGGGGTAGGGGGAAGAGCAGTATTTAATGCGTTATCATCATTTTTATCATGACATATTGCAGAGTTTGTCATTTTTGCTGTCCTTATAATGTGTAATAACTCCATTGAACTGAACTTAATTGCTGGACTAGTTCATTATTTTGATTTTATAGGATCCCTTTGCGTCAGTCATTGTTTTATTATCATGAATTATGACATTTGATTATCCAGAGCTCGACAAAGCGCCAGGCGTAAGTCGAGCTGCTGATTTTAATGAGGAGGGGATTAATGTTCCTGTTGTTGCGCTGTTTTAGAATAGCTCAGCAGTTTGTTTGTATAGGCAATGGCCAAAGCAGAGATAATCAGGGTGATGTGGATGATGACCTGCCACATGACTGAAAAATTACCCAGTTTAGTTGGATCGATAAATGTTCGTAATAAATGAATGGAGGAGATACCTATCAGCGAAAGTGCCAGCTTAATCTTCATCGCCCCAGCATCGAGATGATCCAGCCATTCGGGTTGATCGGGATGAGAATCAAGTTGCAGATGCGACACAAAAGTTTCATACCCTCCCATGACGACCATGATAAGCAGATTAGCTATCATGACGACATCAATCAGATCCAAAACGCCCAGCATAATCTGAGTATCATCGAATCCATTAAGATGGACAATTAATTCAAAGAGTTCTCCAATAAAACGATAAACATAAGCCGCCAATATGAGGATAAGACCAAAATATAGAGGAAGCTGTAACCATCTCCCCATGAAAATCAAATTACTGATACCGCGTTTTATATTGTTCATAGTCACCAAATGCTTTTTCATTTTAAAACCAGGTTAATAGTAATTGTTCTTATGCCATTTGTTAATACTTAAGGCCATTGCGCAGGGTAAACGCATATAAACGTATTATCTAAGACCAAGACACCTACGTTCTGCGCTTTATGCGCAGAATCCAGATCTTTGCCTGAACTAAGATCGCATGGATCCTGCGTATAAAACGCAGGACGTAGGCAAAAGGGTGGAGATTTATGTTCATAATTTAGATGCGCTTGCCCTGAGCCATTGCGTCATGGAGTGATAGACCATTAGCTCCATTAAAATACAGATTATCATCTTTTTGTAGTTATCCCGTCTATTTTAGACAGTACAGTGATTGTACTGCTTAATTTGGTAGTGTCTGACAATAATCCCTGTACATTTAAAAAAAGAGGACGATTTGCGAGAAATAATAAAAATCTCTTGACAGTTAAGAGGTAGCTCATTAAACTGCGAACCTTATTTTGGGGCTATAGCTCAGCTGGGAGAGCGCTTGCATGGCATGCAAGAGGTCGGCGGTTCGATCCCGCCTAGCTCCACCATCAACATCTTAGTGTGTTGATGGTATAATAGTTCAGGGTCCCCATCGTCTAGAGGCCCAGGACACTGCCCTTTCACGGCGGTAACAGGGGTTCGAATCCCCTTGGGGACGCCATTATTTGATGTTGCGTTTTTTTGTGGTAAAATAGTAGTGTAAGTTCCAGGTCCCCATCGTCTAGAGGCCTAGGACACTGCCCTTTCACGGCGGTAACAGGGGTTCGAATCCCCTTGGGGACGCCATTTTAATCAGATTATTGCTTGATTAAAATGATGTTAGTAAATTATCTTAATCAATTCCACTCAATAAAAGACAAAACTTTTCCTCTAATCGAATAACTAATAACGTTAAGAGTTACAATCCAGTTAATTATTGTTTGTTTTCTCTTCTAGGCATTTTGTGAACGGTATAGTGCCTATCATAGGTTTTACCTGCTTAATTATAAATATTACAGTCTTTCAAAAATAGTTCTCGTGTTAAATCCGAACAGACGTTCATGCATTCGATAGGCGTATTCGTCAGTCATATTAGCCAGATAATCGCATACAACCCGGTATGCCTGAGTTTCATCTTCAGCTTGTTTAAATAAGTCTCTGTTTTTATTATCCAATAAACTTGTGGGGTTAGAGCTGATGGCATCAAACAAGCGCAATACAACGGTTTGTCCACCATACTCAAAAGTACGCGCCTCCTGAGAGTCAATGACATGATGAAAAATACACTGCATTAAATAATGTAATAAAGCCTGAGCCTCTGGAATCAGAGCGATATTGTATTTGAGTAGATGGTTTTCAAAGAGCTCATTAGTCGTCACTATATGCGTAGAGGTAATAAAATAATTGACCATTTCACCTATGGCTTGTTTTCGCAAGCACAAATCATTAGAAAATAGAGCATTAATCAGTCTGTCCTGATGATTTGCCAGAGAGGTATGGTCTAATAGTTGCCTGAACTCTGGAGTATCCAGATGAAATGGGTTGATGAGTCTTAAATGAATGGCATCTTCCAGGTCATGAACTCCGTAGGCAATATCATCGGCTGTATCCATTATGGAACAGTCAAAACTGTGGTAAGCAGACTTGCCGCATTGGCTTTCATGAGGGTGTTTGGATAATGATTGAAATAATACTCTATCGCTTTCAGAAAATGGGGACAAAAGCCAATCAATTTCAGGTTGTTCACAATCAAAATATGCTTTGGGCGGTAACCAATCGTTAATTTTAATTGTTTTATGAATAGATTCATGGATAGGGGGTAATTTCTTTGCGATGACATCAGAGCGTTTGACCGGATATTTTAAAATACCCAGAAGAGCTCGGCGGGTTAAATCAAGTCCAAAGCCCCCATAACTGTTTTCTACTTTAGTCAAAAGCCTGAGTGTTTGGGCGTTTCCTTCGAATCCTCCATAGTGACGCATCATATAATTCAGTGCAACCTCACCGCCATGTCCAAAAGGTGGATGTCCTATATCGTGAAGCAAACAGATAACACTGATTAAATCATCATTGGGTAACAGGCTGGATAAAAATTTAGGGTGATTCTGATTGGTAATTAGATTACGAACTATGCTCCGCCCTATGGAATCTACTTCCAGCGAGTGGGTTAAGCGAGTGCGGTGAAAATCACCTTCATCTGTGCCTAAAATCTGGGTTTTTCTTTGCAATCGTCTAAAGGCAGGGCAGTGGATGACTCGGGTTCTATCTCGTTCGTAGGGATCTCTATGATCCTGTGCGCCTCTTTGATTGGTTTGTCCTGATCGTCGGTGTGTCCACATATCATTCGTCACAGAAAAACAATAAAGATACTTTATGTCATAGTGGGTCTGGACACAACAGCATTTCTAAAGTTTTCTTAAAATTCGTAGATAACAATCCATAGAAGCAGAAGTTAAATAATAAATCAGGGGGTTAGTCATGGGATCTCAAATAAAATACCTTTTTTTAGGGCTTTGTATCGTTAATTTATCCTCATGTATGGTTTATGACGAATATACTACTGCAAGTTATCAGACATATACTGATGATCGCATCCAGATGTATCCGCAGATGGATTACCGCATGTACCAATACAGGTATCAGAACACGCCAACTCAAAGCGGTGTTAATGTTCCTGATTCTTATCATGTTGGGGCGTATCATTCTCCAGTATCTTTTAAAGACAGAGACAAAACCTGGGTTAACGGTCAAAATCCTCAAGGTTATACCATTATGGTAGCCGAGGATGAAAAGGCATCAAGAGTAGCGCAAAAATTGTATAAAGCACCAAAAAACGATCGCATGGCACAAATTAAATATCAGCGAAATGGTAAAGCGTACTACCGTGGATTATACGGGACTTATGACAGTCAAGAAGCAGCACAAAAAGCTTTGGATGCGCTTCCTCCTGAAATTAAGCAAGGCGCAGGAGTAACTAACTGGAGTAACGTTCAAAACACTATGGATGAATAGAATAAAACCTCAGGTAGAGGTAATAATAATCATCAACCGTGTCATACCCGGGGTATCCGTCTCATCAACAACACATTGTTTGATGGTCAGGGTGTATTCATCGTTTATTCGGGCAAGCCATTGGATGAATAACTGAAACGGTACTGACTCAAAGCTAAGTTGGATTTCCCCTGAACCGGTTTGTTGTAATTGAAAGGGAAATTTAAGCGTTTTGTTATTTTTAAGTTGCGTTGCAAGCAGGGTAAGTAATTGGCTATTGTCTACAGAACGTTTTTTAGTTGATGAATTGGCCTGTTGACGAACTTGTTTCATCCAGGCTAAGGTTTGTGTTTTTTCAACCAACTGGGTGGATTTTAGTGCCACCGTGTTGCTTAGGGGGGTATAGATAAACTGATAGTATACGTAAAGAGCTAGACTCAAAACGGCGGTTATCACCATCCATTTTTCACGTTCATTTAGCGAATTTAAATAGGATTTCACATGAGCTCCAGAGTGGCAATGACGTTTTGATCACGAGTTGATGCCTGTGTTTGCTTTACTTTGATCTGCATGGTTCTTAATGTGTTTTCAAGTTGTTCTAAGGCGGCAAAATCACTACTGACCAAGGTGACTGACAAGGCATTATTTTGGTAACGAAAATTTTCTATACTGCTGTGATGTTCGTGCATGGCTTTAGCGAATTGATTGAGTAAAAACCAGAATCGAGATGAGTTGTTTGAATCAGTACCGTTTATAAGCTGACTGATGCGAAATTTAGGGCTGACTACCTGTTTTGCTTCAGGAAAAAACTCACGATAAATCGTTTCAATTTGTTTATCCAGCTCTCGGGTTTGCTTGTTGAGCGAGTGCAGTGAAAGGGCATTAACCAAAATTAACGAGATTAACCAAAAACAGCAGAGTATAGCGCTTAGTTGATAGCCTTTTTTAACCCAATCGGAAGAATTTCCATGTTGCATGTCTCCCTGACACAGATTCAGTGGTTTTGAATTCAATAATTTTTGTGCAATCCAGGTATAAAATGATGTCTGGCTTTTATTAATCGAGGTATCACCAGTTAATTCACTGTCTTCACAGGCGATAATTGTATCTGAAGGGAATGTTTTTAAATAATTTCGTGCAAGATCTCCTGAGAGTGCGCCTTTAAAGTCATCATGATGCACTAACAACGTCGATTTGGTTAGAATTAATTCACCAGGAGACAGAGCAAACCAATCCAGGGTTATCCCTTCATAGCTTATCTCGTGTTCATCAAGGAGGTTCATAATAAACCGCATACGAAATTTACTTATTACTGTTACCAGATAGTGATTGTTTTGATACCTCAATTTATCAAAAGCAAAATGAAGCTCTTCAACTGGTTGTGCCAGTTTTTCTTCAAGGGCAAAAGGAATAGCTGCCCGTGCTTTGCGCTCAGGAAGCCAGGACAGCTCAAGAGCAAGAATGCTGGCACTCTCTGTTGTTTCGACAATCCATGTAACGCATTCATTTTGCAAGGATTTAATTTCGGCAAATGTACGATAAGCAGGGGGATCGACAAGGACCCCCGTAGCAGTAATTTTTAAACAAAGGCAACCATGATCATCAAGATGTTGAGTAAACAAGAAACATTTATCCATGAGTGATACTCTATTTTTGTTGTTGATGTTAATGGTGCATTTGCATTCAGTATATCCCGTAAATACTAAATAAAATCATACATAAGCCCTATGCTTTTTTGTATTTTGAGCCATCCACTGTTGTTTCAGCTGTTGTGACAGCAGATAAACCGCCAAAGCATATTGCGGACTGGAATTATAACGGGTAATTACAAAGAAATTAGGGTATGCCAACCAGTATTCTTTACCCTCATCGGTAACCAACTCAATGACTCCGGCACGAACAGGCTGATGCAGTGATGCGGTTACAGGTTTGATGCCTGAAGACTCAAGCTGAGAAAGAGTGTAATTCGCTGTTTTAGGATTCATTTGAATGCGTTTGTATTTCCATCCTGATACTTTCGCAGGTTGAGCCACTCCACCGTTTAATCTCCAACCGTGCTTGTGAAGATAATTGGCAATACTGCCAATAGCATCAGCATTGTTTGAGACCAGATCACGGCTTCCCTTGTTGTTAAAATCCACAGCATAGTATCTGTAACTGCTGGGCATAAATTGAGGCTTGCCTATAGCGCCTGCATAAGAACCCTTGTGATGTGTGGCAGGCACTTTATGCTCACGGCAAAGCAACAAATACTCGGTAAGTTCTTTGGTAAAAAATGGCGAACGTTTTGGGTAGTTGAACGCTAAGGTAGCAAGAGCATCAAGCACCCGATAATCACCCTGACGCTCTCCGTAAAGAGTTTCAACTCCTAAAATGGCAATGATGATTTCTGGCGGAACCCCATATCTTTTTTGTGCTCTATCAAGGTCTTTTTTATTGGCAGCCCAAAAATCAAGGCCTCCTTTTAACCGATAGGGTGTTAAAAATAATTGTTTGTAGGTATCCCAGTTTTTCTTTTCATAAGGTTTTTCCATAGATTCAATGATTTTGGGTTGAATCACCACTTGGTTCATTGTTTCGGTAAGCTGTTTTTTATCGAAGTGATGTTGCTTAACCATGGTGTTAATGAAGTTCTGAACGTCTTTACGTTGAGTAAAGGCTGTGTCTGAATGGCTTGTGAAGGTTAGTAGAAAAAAAAGGGAATATCCTAACCAGATTATTCGTCGCATGGTGCACCTGTTAATTTAAACCAAAGGAAGAATATTAGTAAAATTGGGTTGTATTAGCAAATTCTCTTTTTAAACAGAATCAATCTGTTCACAAAAATTTCGAAAATGCTTAAGCCTACTTTCTGCGCAGCCATATTTAAGATAGACTTATGCAATTTGCAAAAAAGGTTAATAAAGTTGAGCGATTTAAAGCGAATTCGTAATTTTTCAATTATTGCCCACATTGACCATGGTAAATCTACTTTGGCCGATAGATTCATCCAGATATGTGGTGGGTTAACCGAGCGTGAAATGAGCTCCCAGGTTCTTGACTCCATGGATATTGAGCGGGAGCGAGGGATTACTATCAAGGCTCAGTGTGTCTCTTTAAACTATACTGCCAGAGACGGTAAGACCTATCTACTCAATTTTATTGATACCCCTGGTCATGTTGATTTTAGTTATGAGGTATCGCGTTCTCTAGCTGCCTGTGAGGGAGCTATATTGGTTGTTGACGCAGCTCAGGGTGTTGAAGCGCAAACGGTTGCTGTGTGTTATACCGCCATTGATCAGTCTTTGACTGTTTTGCCTGTATTGAACAAAATTGACTTGCCTCAGGCAGAACCCGAGCGGGTCATAGACGAAATTGAAGACATCATCGGTCTTGATGCCCACGATGCCATCCGGGTCAGTGCCAAAAGCGGTATTGGCGTTGATGATGTGCTTGAGGCATTAGTGGCACACATACCGCCACCGGAAGGAGAGCTTGATGCTCCCCTGCAAGCACTAATCATCGATTCATGGTTTGACAGTTATCTTGGTGTTGTCTCACTGGTTCGGATAGTGAACGGTTCCATTCGCAAAGGTGATAAAATGCGGGTGATGTCCACTGGTCGATCTTACGAGGTAGATCAAGTAGGAATTTTTACACCTAAAAGAACCAAGCTCGATGTGTTAAATGCCGGAGAAGTGGGCTATGTGGTTGCTGGGATAAAAGAAATTCAGGGAGCACCAGTAGGGGATACTCTGACCCTTGATAAAAACCCTGCACAACAGGTATTACCCGGTTTTCAACGTGTAAAACCTCAAGTCTATGCAGGATTATTCCCCATAAGTTCAGATGACTTTGAAGCGTTCAGGGAAGCGCTGGCTAAATTAAGCTTGAACGATGCTTCTTTGTTCTATGAACCCGAGTCTTCAGAAGCATTAGGCTTTGGTTTTCGTTGTGGATTTCTTGGCATGCTGCATATGGAAATTGTGCAGGAACGCCTGGAGAGAGAATACAATCTGGACTTAATATCAACTGCACCCACTGTGGTTTATAAAATAGTGACGCAAAAGGGTGATACATTGTTTATAGACAATCCATCACATTTGCCTCCTTCGCCGCAGATTAAAGAAATGTATGAACCCATAGTCAGAGCAAACATACTGGTACCTCAGGATTATTTGGGACCTATTATTAATTTATGTGTGGAACGACGTGGTGTTCAGGTCAGCATGACCTATAGTGGTCGTCAGGTTTCTGTAGCCTATGACATTCCCATGAGTGAAGTGGTTTCGGATTTTTTTGACCGGTTGAAGTCAGTAAGTCGTGGTTACGCCTCTCTGGATTATAACTTTTTACGTTTTGATGCTGCTGATTTGGTTAAAATGGATGTATTAATCAACAGTGAGCGAGTAGACGCTTTATCCGTTATAGTGCATAGAAGTTCTGCCAACACCCGAGGCAAGTTAATTGCTGAAAAAATGCAAGAGCTCATACCAAGGCAAATGTTTGATGTAGCCATACAAGCAGCTCTTGGCAGTCACATTATTGCACGGCAAACGGTCAAAGCATTACGTAAAAATGTGACAGCAAAATGTTACGGTGGGGATGTGTCACGTAAACGCAAATTGCTGGATAAACAAAAAGCTGGAAAAAAACGCATGAAACAAGTCGGGCATGTTGAGATCCCTCAAGAAGCATTTATGGCTGTTTTTCAGACGGATAGAAAGAAATAATAGCCTGGTGTCTGTCTTATGGATATTGTGTTTGGTTAATTTTAGGATGTTAATTTATGAACTTTGCTTTAATTTTAGTAGTTCTGTCCGCAATAAGTGGGTTTATTTACCTTTTGGATGTGATTTTTTGGGCCAAAAAAAGGGGTTCTGAACAAAAACCAGGACGTATTATCGAATATTCACGTTCATTTTTTCCCGTATTTTTTATCGTTTTACTGCTGCGTTCATTTTTAATAGAGCCGTTTCGCATCCCTTCAGGTTCCCTGGAGCCCACGTTATTGGTGGGTGATTTTGTGGCGGTTAATAAATTTGCCTATGGATTAAGGCTTCCCGTTTTGGAGAAAAAGTTTGTTTCCATAGCCAATCCCAAAAATGGTGATATTGCCGTATTTCGCTGGCCACCGGCTCCTTCTTATGACTACATTAAACGAGTTATCGGTGTTCCCGGGGATCATGTTAGTTACCATAATAAAAAACTTACTGTGAATGGCAAAGAAGCAAAACAAACTTTTGTTGAATACACCATAGACGAAAGTTCAGGAAGAGCAGTTGCTCAATATAAAGAGGATCTCAATGGCGTAGTGCATGATATTTTCGTTAGAGCCGATGTTCCTGCGGTTGATTTTGATTTAGTGGTTCCCGAGGGGAATTATTTTATGATGGGTGACAATCGTGATGACAGTGCAGACAGTCGTTTTTGGGGTTTTGTACCCGACAGTTATTTGCGAGGTAAGGCGTTTCTAGTCTGGATGAGCTGGAATGGTAAGACGGATAATTTGCGCTGGTCTAAAATTGGACGGTTAATTAACTAAAGGAATGGACAATGCATAAACAGCAGGGAATGACTTTAATTGGTTTGGTGTTGACGGTGCTCGTTGTTGTTGGAACAGCTGTAGTTGTGATGAGAGTTGTACCAGTCTATTTACAACACTATAGCCTGGTTCAGTCTATTAAGGCATTGAACTCAACACCAGATTCCCTTCTTACTGGTGATGCCTACACGGACGTTGATACACTAAGAAAAAGTCTGAGTAAACGCTTTGATATTAATGGTGTGGATGATTTGAAAGCGGATCAGCTTACTATCACTCCTAGTGGTTTAAACAGATTTAGAGCGCATTTAAAATATCAGGTTGTTAAACCTTTGGTTTATAATGTAAGCTTGTTGTTCGATTTTGATGATACATATGAGGTAGTAACTGGCGGTGAACATTGATTTAGAGCGATTATCAAGACGTATTAATTACCAGTTCCAAAATTCTGCATATTTGAAGCAGGCCATGACTCATTGCAGTGTTGGTATTGATAATTATGAGCGCTTTGAGTTTCTTGGTGATTCTATTTTAAGTTTTATTATTGCCCATGAACTATTTGACCGTTTTCCCGCACAAAGCGAAGGCCAGTTAAGTAGGCTCAGATCGTTTTTAGTTAAGGGAGAAATGCTGGCTGAAATTGCCAGGGAATTATCTCTTGGCGATTTCCTCTATCTGGGTCAGGGTGAATTAAAGAGCGGAGGTTTTCGCAGGGCATCTATTCTGGCTGATGCCTTGGAAGCATTGATTGCGGCTGTCTTCCTGGATGGCGGTATTGATGCTGCAAAAAAAGTGATTCTTAAATTATATCGATCACGACTTGATAACCCGAATTTAAATGATTGCCTCAAAGATGCCAAAACACAATTACAGGAATTTTTACAAGCTGCTAAATATGCACTTCCTGAATACACTTTAACAAAAGTCGAAGGGGATGAGCATGACCAGGTTTTTTATGTTACCTGTTCCGTCGAGGGCATAAAACACGTTTCACACGGTCAGGGCGGTAATCGCAGAAAGGCAGAACAATTGGCAGCCAAATCGTTGTTGGAACAACTCCGCTCGCTTTAATGCGGTGTAGCCTGGATGTTGATAACTTATTCACATTTCTGCACTTAAGTTTGGGGTGTGATACCAACACACCTCATGATTTCAGGACATTTGTTCCAGCATCGAATAACAATCCATCCACTCTTCCTCTGCCTGCAGCAGAGCCGAACTGTTCTTATCTCTCAGGATAATTAACTGGTTTAAATTTTCCTGCTGATTGCTGTTTTCATAGAGACTTGGATCAGCCAGTTGTGCATCCAGTTTTTTTGTTTGATTTTGAAGCTGTTCAATGGTTTGTTCCAGTTTTTTTATACGGTTCTGAATTGCTTTCTTCTCTTTATAATCATTTGTTGTTTGGGTTGAAGTCGCTGTTTTGATGTCTTTGTTTTGCAGCCAGGAATAATAATCATCCAGATCGCCATCAAAAGCCTGTACTTTTTGATTATGCACCAAATAAAAATTATCAACGGTGGTTTTAAGCATGTGTCTATCATGTGAAATAAGAATTAAAGCACCCTCATAGCTTTGCAGCGCAATCTCTATGGCTGAGCGCATTCCCAGATCCAGATGGTTAGTCGGTTCATCAAGCAAGAGCAGATTTGGTTTAAGCCAAACGAGCTTTGCCAGTGCCAGACGCGCTTTTTCACCTCCCGAAAAATGTTGAATAGGTTGTACCGCCATATCGCCTGTAAAATTGAAGCCACCCAGAAAATCCCGGATGGTTTGCTCCCTGACCTCAGGAGACAGAATTTGAATGGTTTCAACCGGGCTTAATTGACAATCCAGTTGTTCCAATTGATGTTGTGCATAGTAGCCTATTTTTAAATGATTAGAGCGATGGATGTTGCCATTTAAAGTGGGCAGGGTACCCGTTAGTGTTTTTATTAAAGTCGATTTCCCCTCACCATTTGGCCCTAATAATGCAATTCGGTCTCCGGGATTTAAGGAGAGATTAATTTTTTTCAAAATTGGAGTTTGGTACCCCGCATCCACCAGATTGCATTGAATCAAGGGATTTCCTGCACGAGGACAAGGAAAGAAATCAAAAGAAAAAGGAGAATCAACTTGAGCTGCTGCAATAATCTCCATTTTTTCTATAGCTTTTAAACGACTTTGCGCCTGCTTCGCTTTCGTTGCTTTTGCTTTAAATCGGTTGACGAAAGACAGCATATGAGCAATTTTAGTCTGTTGTTTTTCATGTTGCATCTGTTGTAAGGCTAATTTTTGGGCATGAGTTTGTTCAAAACAACTGTAATTTCCCGAATATAAATTGAGTTTTTGATGTTCTATATGCAAGATATGAGTGACAAAGGCATCAAGAAACTCTCTATCGTGCGAGATTAAAATTATTGTGCTAGGGCTTTGTTTTAAAAACCGTTCTAACCAAAATATAGCTTCCATGTCGAGATGGTTAGTCGGTTCGTCGAGCAACAATAATGCAGCAGGTTTCATTAAGCAACGAGCAAGGCTCAGTCGCATGCGCCAACCCCCTGAGAAACTGTTTACTGGCGCCTTGTGCTGATCGGCTTTAAATCCTAAACCGGACATAATTGCGGCGGCTTGCGCAGGCTTACTGTAGCCACCACTATGGCTTAAGGCATCGTGATACGCCAATACACCGGCATCATCGCCAGATTGCTCCGCATTCGCCAAGCCATCCAAGAGCTTAATATACTCTTCATCTCCTGCGAGCACGAAATCAAGAGCTTGCTCTTCACTATCAGGGAGTTGTTGGGATAAGTGGCTTATACTTAATTGAGGATTGATTAAATATTCGCCTGTATCAGCAATCAGTTTGCCAAGAATAAAATCGAATAAAGTCGATTTACCACAGCCGTTATGACCTATTAGACCAATCTTTTGTTTTTCATAGAGACTGACGTCTGCTTTGTCCAGTAAAATTTTATTACTGCGAGATAGCGTTATTTGGCGAAGGGTAAGCATCATAAACCATAGAACAGAAGAAAAGAGTTTATAGTACCATATTTAAACTGATGATTTAATGAATTGGTTTCGCATCTTACTCGCTTGGTTCTATGGTTTTTTTGCGTGCTGATTGATAGCGTGCCTGCTTTTCTATGTCTATGTAGCGATCTGTTGTTGCACTTGAGCTATGCCCTGCATCATCCCTTACATGCTCTCTTGGTCGAATTTTAACGTCTTCAGAAATGCCGGTATGCCTTAACCAATGGACTGTTGCGGCAGATAAATTATCAGCCTCTTCCGAGAGTCCTTTTTGGCGAAGACGTTCACTTGCCAAATCAAAACAACGTTGAATAATTCTCCGAATGGGCGCAGTATCGCTCATAGGCCCATTGCCTCGAATTTTGGGTATTAATGGTGAGTTATCCGCAGGTGAGGGGAGAGGGGTCAACCCTAAAAAAGAACGCCATCGTATCAGGCTTTCCAGCATGGCCTCGCTTACGGCAATTTGTCGTTCTTTATTGCCTTTACCTACCGTAGTAAACCACCAATGGCCATTACTGTCTTTAGCGAAATCATTCATACTGGGTACCCATCTATCATTGGCAGCAAGTTCTGATATTCGCAAATACATACCAAACAGCAAGCTCAGCATAAAACGGGTGCGTTCATGCTTTTCAGGTGATTCTTCTGCCATTGATTCCGCAGCGTTTAATACTTCGTTCCATTGAATAAGGCTTAAACGACGTATTGGTGCATTGTGTTGTTTTTTGCGAATGAATTTACTTTTTTGGCGGATTAGGGCAACGGGATTAGAAACTGCATATTCTTCGGCTATTAAAAAATTAAACAGTGTACTCAGGATGGCAAATATTTCCTGAGTTGCACCTTGGGATAAACAAAAATGGTCAAGGGATGCATGGTGCCCATTTTTTATAGAGGTTTTGCTGATGGTAACCACAAAAGGACGCCATTCAATATTAGGACTTCGTTTGCCATCTTTTTCAATAAATCGGGGTACCTTTTTAAGGCTAATCCACGACTTGGGCGGATTTTGACAAAAGTGAATGTACTCCTCAATGTCGCTGCGTTTTAGTTCGTCTATGGTTGTATTTTTTATATGCCAGGACCATTGCAGCAGACGTTCGGCTTCTCGACGGTAGCTATTGAATGTCCCCAGGCTTCCCGTATAACTTTTAAGAAAGCTTAATGTATAGTTAAAGTCATTTTGAAAACGAATATCTGGCAAAATAACGTGTTCATGATTTTTATGAAGATAAGTAAGGTTATCGAATATAGGTAATAGTGTGGTGTTCATAATTTACGAATTAAGTCTATGATTGTTAATGCTAGCTTAAAATTAATGGTTTAGATAGAAGGGCTATCATGCACTAAAATGATCATATAAAAAACAAAAGGAATAATATTTGAAATAAACTAAATTTTTAATAAAAAATTAATGCATTAGGTTATTGACCTTGGTGCTATGACCTAGTATTATCTGCGCTCTGTCCTTGGACGGGTAACGGGGTGTAGCGCAGTCTGGTAGCGCGCCTGCTTTGGGAGCAGGATGTCGGGGGTTCGAATCCCTCCTCCCCGACCAAATTAGCGCCCGTAGCTCATCTGGATAGAGCATCGGCCTTCTAAGCCGAGGGTAGCAGGTTCGAATCCTGCCGGGCGCGCCAGCCGTCATGTTGTTAGTTTGCTGGAAACATAATTTTATGGTGAGCGTAGCTCAGTTGGTAGAGCCCCGGGTTGTGATCCCGGTTGTCGTGGGTTCGAGTCCCATCGTTCACCCCATTTGTAACGAATATAAAGTCTATCGCTAAAGATTCCATCTGACTCTTTACAAGACTGAATTACTGATTGATAATCCAACCTGATTGCGAAAGTGGCGGAATTGGTAGACGCACTGGATTTAGGTTCCAGCGGGGCAACCCGTGAGAGTTCGAGTCTCTCCTTTCGCACCATTTCATGATAATTTCCAAGAGGTGAATTAATGCAAGTTTCTGTTGAGACCTTAAAAGGTTTGGAGCGTAAGGTAACAGTTTCTGTACCTGCAGAGAAAGTAGAGGAAGAAGTGAGCTTGCGTCTCAGAAATCTTGCTCGCAAAGTTAAAGTTGACGGCTTTCGTCCAGGTAAAGTACCTATGAATCTGGTTAAAAGTCGCTACTCTGACAGCGTTAGAGAAGAAGTAGCACGAGATATGGTACAGTCTACTCTATTTGAAGCATTACAAAAAAATGAATTGGTACCCGCAGGTTATCCTCACGTTGAGCCAGAGCAACTGGTACAGGGTAAAGATTTTCGTTATACCGCTGTGTTTGAAGTGTTTCCTACATTTGAAATTACCGAATTAAATCAAGCTGCAGTTGAGTTAACTCGTTCAGAAGTTACTGACAAAGACGTCGGTGACATGATGGACAAATTACGTGAACAAAACAAAGAATGGCATGAAGTTTCTCATGCTGTTGAACAAGGCAATAAAGCGGTTATTGATTTTCAGGGCTTCCTGGGTGATGAACCCTTTGAAGGGGGAAGTGCCACTGGATATGAACTGATCATCGGTTCCGGATCCATGATCCCTGGTTTTGAAGACGCTATTATCGGTGGTACTAAAGAGAAGCCTTTTGATATAAAAGTCAATTTCCCCGAAGATTATGGTCACAAAGAGCTGGCAGGTAAAGAAGCCACGTTCAAAATCACCATTCATCAAGTGATGGAAGGTAAATTGCCTGAGTTAAACGATGCTTTTGCAGAGAAGTTCAATATCAAGGAAGGCGGTATTGATGCGCTGAAAAAAGACATCAAAGAGAATATGGCACGCGAGCTGGAGCGACGTGTCGGCATGATGAACAGAGAAAAACTGTTTGATAAACTAATGGAAGTTAACACCATTGATTTGCCTTTAGCATTAATTGATAAAGAGATCGAACATCTGAAACATGATATGTACCATCGTCTTTTTGGCCATGAACACAGAGATGACGAACAAATTCCTGATTTCCCAAGAGAGTTGTTTGAAGAGCAAGCAAAACGCCGTGTTCATTTGGGTTTACTCTTCAACGAGTATGTAAAAAAACACAAAATAGTTGCTGATAAAGATAAAGTTAATGCTATGATTGATAAATTCGCCAGTGCTTATGAGCACCCGGATGAGTTGCGTGCATGGTATCAAAGCAGCAAAGAACATCTTGCGGAAGTTGAAGCGTTAGTAATGGAAGATATGGTTGCAGATAAAATTGCTGAAGACGCAAAGATTGAATATAAAAATAAGGATTATGATTCAGTGATGAACCCCAAAAAGGGCACTGAGAACAAAGGAGAGTAAGTATGTCGGGCTATTCAGATAACTTAATTCGCAGTGCTAGTGGTTTGGTGCCAATGGTGATTGAGCAAACATCCCGTGGTGAGCGCTCTTATGATATTTACTCAAGATTGTTAAAAGAACGAATTATTTTTCTTTTGGGTGAAGTCGAAGATCACATGGCTAATCTGGTAGTCGCCCAATTATTGTTTCTTGAATCCGAGAATCCTGAGAAAGACATCTCTCTTTACATCAATTCTCCCGGGGGTGTCGTGACTGCAGGTCTTGCTATTTACGATACGATGCAATTTATCAAACCGGATGTAAGCACTTTATGTATAGGGCAAGCAGCAAGTGCTGCTGCACTTTTACTGTGCGCTGGTGCTGATGGTAAGCGTTTTTGTTTACCTAATTCACGAGTCATGATTCATCAGCCTCTGGGTGGTTACAGAGGACAAGCAACAGATATTGAAATTCATGCCCGTGAAACTTTGGCTGTAAGAGAGCGTTTGAATAGTATTATGGCCAAACACACCAGAAAAACACCCGATCAAATTATGCGGGATACTGAACGTGATAATTTCATGAGTGCTTCTCAAGCAGTAGATTATGGGCTGGTTGATAAAGTTCTTTATGACCGAAATGCAGTATCAAGCACATCTGAGTAACTGCGCAAATGATTCACCGTGCCAATTTTGCTTTACTGCACAGTTGGCATGAATTAACGGGCGCACCTTTTTTTGATTGACTAAAATTTTACATGTATATTACCAAACCATCAGGTAATCGCTGTAAGAAGGGGTTAGGTTATGAGCAAATCCGGTAACGGAAGTGGAGATAAAGTTCTGTATTGTTCTTTCTGCGGAAAGAGTCAGCATGAAGTAAAAAAACTAATTGCTGGTCCTTCTGTGTTTGTTTGTGATGAATGTGTTGAGTTATGCAATGACATTATTCGTGAAGAAACGCATGAAGTTCAGGAAGAAAAAGAAACCCATTTACCTTCACCCAAAGAAATATCAAATTTTCTTGACGAGTATGTCATAGGTCAGCCGCATGCTAAAAAGGTATTGTCTGTTGCTGTTTATAATCATTACAAACGGTTACAGCATAAAAGCGAAGACGGTGTCGAGTTAGGTAAAAGTAATATTTTGCTGATTGGTCCAACAGGTAGTGGTAAAACATTACTGGCTCAGACACTGGCAAGAATTTTGAATGTTCCTTTTGCTATGGCTGATGCAACCACATTAACCGAAGCAGGATATGTGGGCGAAGACGTAGAAAACATTATTCAAAAATTATTACAGAAATGCGATTACGATGTAGACAAAGCACAGCAAGGTATCGTTTATATTGATGAAATTGATAAAATATCCAGAAAATCTGATAATCCATCAATAACCAGAGATGTTTCTGGCGAGGGTGTTCAGCAAGCTTTACTTAAACTAATTGAAGGAACTATTGCTTCTGTTCCGCCTCAAGGTGGGCGTAAACATCCTCAGCAAGAATTTCTTCAGGTTGATACCTCTAATATTTTGTTTATTTGTGGTGGTGCATTTGCCGGATTAGAAAAAATAATTCGTCAACGCAGTGATAAATCCGGTATAGGATTCTCAGCGCAATTAAAAAATAAAAAAGATAATAGTGAAGAGGTTTCAAAAGCATTAAGCGAGATGGAGTCTGATGATTTGATTAAATACGGCTTGATCCCTGAATTTGTAGGTAGATTACCTGTTGTAACTACTTTACAGGAACTGGATGAAGCGGCATTAATCGACATACTAACCCGTCCGAAAAATGCATTAACCAAACAGTTTCAGTTGCTGTTTAAAATGGAAGGTACCGAGTTAGAATTTAGAGAAGAGGCTTTAACTGCTATAGCAAAAAAAGCTTTGGATCGAAAAATGGGTGCACGCGGATTAAGAGCGATACTTGAAAACATTCTTTTAGATACTATGTATGAATTACCTTCTTTGGAAGGTGTGAATAAAGTGGTTATTGATGAGAATGTTGTAAACAATTTATCTAAACCCATACTTATCTTCGAACATGAAGATATGAAAAACGCTGCCGGTACTAAAGAATAGTTCTTTTTTGTTTTTGAATTCCGTAGTGAGTTAGGCTCTGCTACGGAGTTCAAATTTTAATCCTTCACCACACTTCCTCAAATTAATACAGTTAGCATGTCTTAACATTGTTCTCTGTTTACAAGTTAAAAGCAGCTAATTCCTTGTTATTCGAAACTCATTAATTTATCGCTGATTTTACGAATTGTTCACTTGCTTTATTCTCTGTATACTCATAAGAAACACTGCAAATCGCAAATAAAGCTTATCGTTTGAATAAGGGTTCATTATGTCTAGTGAAAATGAAATGATGTTGAGTGATACTGTAAATATGTCTAACGTGCCTGTACTGCCTTTAAGAGATGTAGTGGTGTACCCTCATATGGTTATCCCTCTATTTGTCGGACGAGGTAAATCAATCAAAGCACTTGAAGCGGCAATGATTGATAACAAACAAATTTTCCTAGTTGCTCAACGAAAATCGGCAAATGATGATCCCGGACCGGATGATATTTACCAGGTAGGTACTCTCTCCAGTGTTTTACAATTATTAAAACTGCCTGATGGAACAGTCAAAGTGCTTGTTGAGGGTGAAAAAAGAGCCCGTGCCAAAATATACCATCTCGATAAAGGCTATCTTGAAGCTGATCTTGATTCCATGGAAGAAGTAAATAATGCATTAAAAGAGCCGGAAGTGAGTATTTTAATGCGCTCTTTAATGTCGCAATTTGAACAATACATTAAATTGAATAAAAAAATCCCACCAGAAGTACTATCACCTTTAGCGAGTATAGATGAGCCTGGAAGACTAGCAGATACCATCTCCGCACACTTAACTCTTAAGGTTGATGACAAACAAGAGTTGCTGGAGACTCTGGATGCAGGAACACGGCTGGAACGATTGATGGCCGCAATTGAAAATGAAATTGATTTACTCCATGTTGAAAAAAGAGTTAGAGGCCGTGTTAAGCGACAGATGGAAAAGAGTCAACGTGAGTATTATCTCAATGAACAAATAAAAGCCATACAAAAAGAACTTGGCGAAATGGGTGAAGAGGGTAACGAAATTGAACAATTGGAACACTCTATAAATAAAGCCGGAATGCCCAAAGAAGCAAAAGAAAAATCTCTGGCAGAACTTCACAAATTAAAAATGATGTCGCCCATGTCGGCAGAAGCAACAGTGATCCGTAATTATCTTGACTGGATGCTTATGGTTCCATGGAAGAAAAAAAATAAAATACAATTTGATTTGGTTAAAGCAGAGAAATTACTAGACAAAGAGCATCATGGATTAGAACTTGTAAAAGAACGCATTATTGAATATCTGGCTGTCCAACAACGTGTTAAACGATTGAAAGGGCCTATTTTATGTTTGGTTGGTCCTCCAGGAGTAGGTAAAACATCTTTAGGACAATCAATTGCTAATGCTACTGGTCGTACATTTATTCGTATAGCACTTGGCGGCGTAAGAGATGAAGCGGAAATTCGAGGCCACAGACGTACATATATAGGTTCTATGCCTGGGAAAATAATTCAGAAATTATGTAAGGCTGGGGTGAAGAATCCTTTAATTATGCTCGATGAAGTAGACAAGATGGCCATGGATTTTCGTGGTGATCCTGCTTCTGCATTACTTGAAGTTCTTGATCCGGAGCAAAATCATACATTCAGCGATCATTATTTGGAAGTTGATTATGATTTGAGTGATGTGATGTTTATCGCAACGGCCAATTCATTAGAAATTCCAGCTCCATTATTGGATAGGATGGAAATAATTCGCCTCGCAGGTTATACCGAGGATGAAAAAGTAAGTATTGCAGAGCAGTATTTGGTTCCCAAGCAAATAACATTAAATGGATTAAGTAATAATGAAATTCATATCAGCGAAGGTGCCATAAGAGACATTATCCGTTTTTATACTCGAGAAGCGGGTGTGAGAAATCTGGATAGAGACATTGCGAGTGTTTGTCGTAAGGTTGTTAAAGAAATTTTATCTAATAAAAAAATCAAGAAAATTAACATTACGGTGAGTAATATAGAAAAATACCTTGGTGTCAAAAAGTTCAGGTATGGCTTAGCTGAAGAATTTGATCAAGTAGGGCAGGTGACCGGATTGGCATGGACTAGTGTGGGCGGCGAGCTGTTGACTCTTGAAGCATCAATGATGCCGGGTAAAGGAAAAGTAACTCATACTGGCCAGTTAGGTGAGGTGATGCAGGAATCCATTCATGCGGCAATGACTGTTGTGCGTAGTCGAGCTAAAAAATTAGGTCTTGCTGATGATTTCTTTGAAAAAAATGATTTTCATGTGCATGTCCCCGAAGGAGCAACACCTAAAGATGGTCCAAGCGCTGGAATAGGCATGGCTACCGTATTGGTGTCTGTGGTAACTCAAATACCTGTTAAAGCGGATGTAGCAATGACAGGTGAAATTACTCTTAGGGGACAGGTTCTACCAATCGGTGGTTTAAAAGAAAAATTATTAGCAGCCCACAGAGGTGGAATAAAACATGTACTTATCCCTCAAGAAAATGTAAAAGACCTTGAAGAGATTCCAGATAATGTTCTGAGAAAGCTAACAATTCATCCTGTTAAGTCTATTGAACAGGTTCTTGAACTGGCCTTACAGCGCAGTCCATGGGAAGATAAGACAATAAATGCACAACCTGCACCATTAGCGAATAAGAGATCAAAAAAAATTAAAAATAATGATTTACATGCTCATTAATAACGGGTATATTTCTCCTCGTAGTCCGCCACTGGCGGGCACTGCAAGGATGTAGGAACTTGACTGAAGTTTTTAAATATGATTTAATGCGCTTCAGAAAATGGATGATTAACTGTAAGGGGAAAAGATGAATAAGAGTGAATTAGTTGACGCTATAGCAAACGGTTCAGGTTTAACAAAAGCTGATGCTAACAGGGTTCTTGAAACTTTTATGACAACTGTGACTGACGCATTGAAAAATGGTGATCAAGTTGTAATACCTGGGTTTGGTTCTTTTTCAACAGGTAATCGTTCAGCACGAACTGGTCGTAACCCACAAACTGGGAAAACAATTGAGATTAAAGCATCTCGTGTTGCCAAGTTTAAAGCGGGTAAAAACCTGAAAGAAGCTGTACAAGAAGCTTAAGTTTTCAGGGTGCTTAGCTCAGCTGGGAGAGCATCGCCCTTACAAGGCGAGGGTCGTAGGTTCGATCCCTACAGCACCCACCATGAATTGGAGTGGTAGTTCAGTTGGTTAGAATACCGGCCTGTCACGCCGGGGGTCGCGGGTTCGAGCCCCGTCCACTCCGCCAGATTAACGCGCCGAAAGGCGCGTTTTTTTTATCAGATTATGGTACACTCTGCCTTTATCAAGCTTATTAAATATCAATAATGGATCTCGGGATATGTTGCAGAAGTTAAATGAACGCATACAAGGTGTTGTAGCTTGGTTAGTCATTATTTTAATCGCTATAACGTTCGTTCTTTTCGGCGTTGATTATTATTTTCAATCTCATCAGACGTCTAATGCCAAGGTTGTCGTCAATAACGAGCCCATAACGAATCAGTCCTTTGAAACGAACTACAGACGAACCCGTGCTCAGCAGGATTTGGCACAGATGACTGCTGCTGATGAAAAAAATCTGCAAAATCAAGTTCTAAACCAGATGATTACCAATGAAGTCAGTCTTCAGGCTGCTCGCAAATCGGGTTTTGATGTTACTCCAGACCAGGCAAATGCCGCCATTCTTAATATCCCTCAATTTCAGGTAGACGGTCATTTTTCTAGCGAACGCTATCAACAAGCTTTGAGTGGTGCTTTGTTTACTCCTGAAACGTTTCAAATGGAAGTAAGGCAAGGTATGTTGCTTAACCAGCAACGATTTGCTTTTATGGGCAATTCATTTGCGCTACCAGAAGAAATAAAGCGGTTTGTAAGGCTGTACATGCAGACGCGAGACTATGATTATCTGATCGTACCGTCGTCGCACTTCACCAGCCAAGTTCATGTAACCGAGGCTGATATTAATTCCTATTACCAGAAGAATCAAAACACATTCATGACTCCGGAACAGGTCACATTAGATTATCTGGTGTTATCCATGAACGACATTAAATCCCAAATTAACGTAACTCATGATGATGTTAAGCGTTACTATGAAGAGAACAAAACTAATTATCTAACACCTGCTCAATGGAAAGTGGCTCATATACTGTTTGCCATCCCTCAGGATGCATCTCAGGAAGAACAAGACAATATCCAGAAGAAGGCTGATGATGCTTATGCAACACTGGAAGTAAATCCTGAACAGTTTGATAAAATGGTGTCTACTCTTTCAGACGACAAACTTTCAGTTCCTGAAAAAGGAGTTTTACCCTGGATTACTGCCGGACAAACAGAATACGCTGGCGCTCTTTCTGATCTTACCCAGGAAGGTCAGATTTCTTCACCAGTTAAAACCAGCCATGGTTTGGAAATATTCAAGCTGATTGCCTATAAACCGGTTACTACTAAATCCATAGAACAAGTCTCATCTACCATTAAAGAGCAGCTAACAAACGACATGGCGCAGGCAAAATATGCGCAGGCTTTGGAACAACTCTCCGATTTAAGTTATCAAAGTCCTGACAGTTTGACGCCAGCATCTGATGCGCTCAAATTAAAAATCAAGACCAGTAAACCCTTTTCTCGTAAGGGAGGAAGTGATCCAATTACAACGAATAAGCAGGTAATTAACGCTGCATTCAGTCATGATGTCCTTGGACTTAGTAATAACAGTGAGCCTATTCAGCTGGATAATGACTCTGTTGTTGTGGTCAGGGTGAATCAACACATCCCCTCAAGAAAACAACAGTTGAGCGAGGTTCGTTCAGAGATAGAAAAGTTTATTCGCAAACATGAAGCTGATAATAAAGCAAAACAAATTGGTATGAATTTATTAAGCCCTGTTGATGATGAACAACAAAAACAGATCATTGCTGCAAACAAGTTGGAGTGGAAGTCTGTAACTGATTCTTCTCGAGATAGTGGAAAAGCAGATAGCTTAATCAACGATTTGGCATTCAATGTTCAAAAACCTGAAAGCAGAGATGGAATCATTCTGAATAATGGAGATTACGTTGTCGTTAAACTAAAAGGCATAAACGACGGTAAATTAAGCACACTGGATAAAGAACAAAGAGACAGTCTGATTCAGCAGATAGAAGCAAGTTACGGTTTGATGGATTATGATCTCTATGTTAATAACTTGCTAAAACAAGCGGAAATTCAACGATAACAGTCAATATCGTTTGAGTTCTCATTTGTACTTATTAATTCCCCCTCTTGTCTGCTTGTTTTTTGATAGAGGGGGCTTAGCTCCAAGATATTCTTCACTAGTGTTTAAAGAATTTTCTCTTTTTTTATAACTCAGCATGAACTCTTTCTGAAGAACATTTTTTTCTGCGAAGGGTTTCCTGCCGCTAGCATGATTTTAATAATGTTAGGGTGGGTTGGATAAAATTTTTTGAATTAAAAATACTGCGCTAACTCCTAAGCTGTATAACCAATCTCACCTTGAATCCATCCTTGCACAAGTCACATACTGTCTTTCTGCGTTTTCTACCCAATAAAATAATGAAGGTCGCTTTACTATTAAAACCCCCTCACCCTTGATCCCTCTCCCCCACGCTGTGCGTGGGGGAGAGGGGAAAACATGGTATAAACAGGGTAGTGGTAATCCTTTAAACCGGGATGATAGATAAAGGCTTATAATGGCTAAGCTTTAATAATTTTATTTTCTCTAACATAATAAGTTCTAATTTTACCCAAATAAAATGCAAAATCATTCATCCATCATCAGCTATTTAATCGATTTCACCTTGAATCCGTC
>NZ_LNZC01000027.1:99629-99740 GCF_001467535.1 Legionella worsleiensis | reverse complement strand
ATACAAAATCATTCATCCATCATCAGCTATTTAATCGATTTCACCTTGAATCCGTTCTTGCACAATTCTCATACTGTTCTTCTGTGTTTTCTACCCAATAAAATAATGGAA
>NZ_LNZC01000027.1:99437-99619 GCF_001467535.1 Legionella worsleiensis | reverse complement strand
ATGCAAAATCATTCATCCATCATCAGCTATTTAATCGATTTCACCTTGAATCCGTTCTTGCACAATTCTCATACTGTTCTTCTGCGTTTTCTACCCAATAAAATAATGGAAGTCGTTTCTCTATGCTATTAAATCCCCCTCACCCTTGATCCCTCTCCCCCACGCTGTGCGTGGGGGAGAGA
>NZ_LNZC01000027.1:0-99427 GCF_001467535.1 Legionella worsleiensis | reverse complement strand
GTTCTTGCACAATTCTCATACTGTTCTTCTGCGTTTTCTACCCAATAAAATAATGGAAGTCGTTTCTCTATGCTATTAAATCCCTCTCACCCTTAATCTCTCTCCCCCATGCTTCGCACAGTGGAGAGGGGACGCAATGGTATATAACCTTTTAAACCGGGATGATAGGTAAAAGCTTATAATGGCTAAGCTTTAATAATTTTATTTTCTCTAACATAATAAGTTCTAATTTTACCCAAATAAAATGCAAAATCATTCATCCATCATCAACTATTTAATCGATTTCACCTTGAATCCGTTCTTGCACAATTCTCATACTGTTCTTTTGCGTTTTCTACCCAATAAAATAATGGAAGTCGTTTCTCTATGCTATTAAATCTCCCTCTCCACTGTGCGAAGCATGGGGGAGAGGGATTAAGGGTGAGGGGGGATGAAACAGTGTCGCAAAGCGACCTCCATTATTTTATTGGGTAGAAAACAAAGAAAGGAAGTATTTTGATGCTGTAAGGGTGGAGTCAAGGTGAGATTGATTAAATATCTGGAGTGTTTCTAACTGTGTACAGTTTATTGAAATTAAATGAGCTAAACGTATCATTCAGAATGTAAAAAGGGATTGCTACGTTTTGCATGGTGCTAATTCTGGGAGAACCTCGATATATTTAGTATATTGATCATTTAAAACATAAACCGACACTAACCCATTTATTCTATTAAAAAAATGTATTTTTTAATCGTGCTGCTCTATTTCTTATTTCAGTAAATTCTTGAGGCTCAATCAGTTCTAATTTGCACCAATTTGCCTTTAATAAAAAACGGTCGCTGATTGTTTTATATAAAATAATTAAAAGGTTAGAACGATTTTAACTTGGTTGATGATAAGAATTAACTTATTAAAGAGTCTGGGTATTATGAATACTTTTATTTTTTTAGTTACTCGATAATTTGGGCTTAACGAGGGCTGATGCGTTTTTGAGAGCGTGTTATAAATCTTATGGGGGACATGCCTCAAGATGGAGGGGAATCGACTCATGTGAGGGTTTGGACGCTATGAATAATCTACTAGTTACTTTTCTTGGTGCGGCTGGATTAGCGCATTGTGCCCTGTGTCTGATGATACTGTTAACTTCCCAAAAGCCTCAGGTTAATTCATCTTTAATAAACAAATCAGATGATGAATCGAATCTATCAATGCAAAGAATTTAACTTTACATTGAGTTGTCGCATGCTAGCTTACCTCACTTAAGCACTAGACGTTTTTGTTCTGTCGGCTTGGGTGAAGTATTCAAATCCGGGATCTCTTAAAATGGATCTCCCTGTTTAATGGTGTGTCTGCGGACTTACTTTCTTATTTAGCAACCAAAAGTTTGTTTGATCCAAATCTTATTGAGTAAAAAATTGGTCACGCTTTGTCGCATAAACTTGGCATAATAAGCAAGCGGTTATGAATAAACTATAGGTCGGAACGGTTGAGTTGTCAGGAGTTGTACTCATCAATTAAATTTTTCTGCTGTGCAAAAAAAAAGTTGACCTCAAATAAAATCTGCTATAAATTGCATTTCTCGTTCGATATCCAATTGAACGTAACCTATGGAAAAATAAACGGTTTGTATATAAACAAGTTTTAACCTAATAATGGAAAATAATAATAATGAATAAAGCAATTAAATTAGGATTGGTTTCTCTTCTTTTGTGTTCTGGCATTCAATCAATTAATGCAGCAACTCCTGGATACTATGCAGGTATTGGTTTAGGTGTTAGTCAGTTAGCTGATATAGAGAATTTTTATCAGTTAGATCATGATGCCCTCGCCGGAAGATTTTTTTTGGGTTACAACATTAACGAATATCTGGGTGTAGAAACCAGTTATTCTGAACTGGGAGAAACACGTTATTACATTCCCGGAACTTTTGTTACAGGTGATTATTCCATATACTCCTTAAGCCTTGTAGGCAAACTCTATCTTCCTTTGGGTAATCAAAGCCCTGCTAATTTATATGCGCTTGTGGGAGCATCGCAGTTATGGGGTAAGTTTGATATCAGTTACGGTTCTTTGCCTTTGTTGGACTTTTCTTCAGATGGTACCGCTCTTACGATTGGAGCTGGTGTCAGTTATGATATAAATCAATATGTTACATTAAATGGTGAAATAACTGCTTATACAGACAGGGAACAGACCGATGCTTTTTATGATTCGGGTATCCCAAAAAGCATTTTGGCAACAGTGGGGCTGGCTTATAAATTCTAAACCTATGTTACTGTTAATATCCAACAGGATTTAGTTTATCTTGCCAGTCAAAAGCTTTTTTATGTGAGATGGTTAATCAGATAAAATGTAAGCTTTGAATTCAATAATCAATCTACCGCTACCGTATCAGGTCTTGCCTGATACGGATAAAATTTGTTAGTTTTATTCTTAAGTGTCATAACCATCTGTGAATTTTTAAAATTATAGGGTTTAATATAGTTTTAGCTGATAAACAAGGAGTGTTTATGAGTTTGACTAAAGCCAATGTCATTCACTATTTAATGCAAGTCGAGTCATTAACTGCAATTGATAATCATCAAGTTAAAGACAGCTATGGGTACAAGACAGGCCAAATAGCCCTGGCATTGAACATTGGTTTGGATTGGATTAACCAGATACTGGAACAAGGTAGTTGGTCTGGAGATGAGCGTATTACTCTCTATGAACGAAATGCTCTTCTTGATTTGCGCAATGCAATCGATGGTTTACCTCGTTCTATGAGTATTAAGTCTCTGATGTCTATAATGGATTTGGATGGAATACAAAATATGCTATTTGAATCTATAACTCGATACATCGAGAGTATCGTTCAGTTTGAGGAACATAAAAACTTACTGAAAGCTGTTGTTTTGGTACTTAAAATTATTGAGTATGATCTGAGTAAAAAAGAGGGACCTATTACTATAGGGTATGGATTTTTTAGTGTGGTTATTTTATCTAATGAGCAAAGACAAGCGAATCATGCAAAAATTGCGTTAATTTTGAATGAAATTATTCAAAAATTTGATGCGAATTATACAGAGAGTCACATTATTGACCAAGGTGCGTTGATGGAGATAAGTTAAACGATTTTCAATAAAATGCTCATGATATCCTCTGTACAATAGGTTAGCGCAATGAATTTAACAATGCTTGGATCATGAAACAGCATCATTTTAATGATGCGGCCTTTTTCTGAAATATCGTTGAGATGCTCTGGATCAGCTTTTACGTGTTTTATGATGCTTCATTATTTTAATTTACTATGATAAAAATAGAATTTAACGGATACTTTTTTCAGGGATGATTTATGATTTTATATAGTGCCTCTTCTTCGTATTACTCAATGATTGGTCGTTATGCCTTGCTTGAAGCGGGGTTACCTTTTGAACACAGGCGTATGGATATTCATTTGGCTAAGGAGCAATTGTCTCCCTGGTACATGGCCATCAATCCTGCCATGACAGTACCTGCGCTGGTTGATAACAAGACAATCTGGACAGACAGCCAAGATATTTTAAAGTTTGCCGCTTCGCAAGCTGGAACACAGTGGATGGATGCGGATCCCGAATGTGCGGGCCAAATTGACACTCTGGTTAAAGATCATTACGCCATTACTATTGAACGATTAACTTTCGGCAAGGCATTGAACAGTATTCCTTTGCTTCGTTTTTTTGTGTTCAAAATGTTACGTAATGCAATTTCTTCTCTTGAGTCTCAGCGTCCTTCTTCTTCGGATGAGAAGGCTCTTGAGGCAAAAATTCTACTGAACAAACAACGTTTGGCTTATTTTAGTGAGGGAAGCCTGGAAGACAAATTAGCCGAAGAACGCAATAAAGTTAGAGCTTATTTGCAACAGCTGCCTACACCTAAAGTATTTTTATTCGGTGACAAAATCAGTTCTGTTGACATTGTTACGGTAGTTTTACTCGGGCGTTTAAAAATGATAGGAGAGTATGATCTGGTGGTATCTGAGGATTTAAAGAATTGGTTTTCTCGAATGCAGTTACGTTCTGCATATAAAGAGGCAGATATTTGGACTTATTTTCAACCCTGGAGAATCATTTTAAAACGTTAAATAATCGAAGATTGGCGTGTAAAAGTTTGAGTGATTGCAAGGTCACTCATTTTTAATGACTGTTTTTACACGCACTGTCGTTTTGGGAAACACCTTTATAATAACTCCTTGATGCAGCTATCATCGTCTTTAATACTCTGTGCAATAATTTTATTTACTTCGTTACTGATCTGATCTTTACATTCTTGGGTCAGGGGACCGTTAATGGAGAGTATGTATTCACCATGTTGATTTTTCGAGAAATAAATCCATAAGGTTTTGTTACTGATGGGTCTGTCCATGCAGCCGAAATGACTGGGATAGGAGTAGTTAAGATGGGCAAAACGTCTTTCGTGTTGTTCTTTGACAAACAAGCTTGGGGTAATACTAATAAGCACTCTTAGTCTGTCAGGTTTTTGCATGGGGATGTTCAGGTTGAATAACTGATTAATTTTGTTTTTTATTAACAGGCTGTATTTGAAGGTTTTTGTTCTGCTTAAATATTTTAGATAATAATTGATGATCAGGGAGTTGATTTGGCTTTTTTTGAATGTGTTACGCAACAACACCGTGTTGATCATGTAGGAAATCAATTGACTAAAATCCAGTTTAGAATTTTTAAATCCCAGATCTTTAATAAAATGTGAGCATTTTTGGTAGGGTGCAGTCTGGATAATTTGCTGTTCTATGGCTTGAATACACTCAATAAAGCGTTGGGTTACATCCAGAACCAGATTAATACGCTTGTATTCTGAAAATAAACCGACAACTGATTTAAAGCGACTTCCTTCTCTACCGTTATGTATCAAAATCACTGGAATTTTATTCTGACGACTGATTTTGTAAAAAGCAATTTGGCAGGCAGCTACAAGACCTGAGGTTATGTTAATGTTGCGCTCTTTGTGCCATGAAAAAAATTGATCCAGGGTGTGGTTGGGTATAGGGTAATGACACAAAAATTGGGATTGTATCGCTGCGTCAGGCAAATGATAGTTTTTCCCAAAACTGAGTAGTTCAAAGCCTTTATTGTACTGTTGCCAAAAATTAATTTTAGCCTTTAGATTTTTTTCATAATGATGATTATTGTGTCTTACGTAGTTGAAAAAATTCTCTTTTTCGGTAATGGGTGTTAATGTTTTACCTTGCACAAGTTGCTCATAACAGCTTTTAAATTGACTCCATACCAACTCGCAAGACGCATCATCTACGATAATATGAGGAATTAACAGATGCAATTCATGCAGATCGTTATTGATTTTATAAAGGTACACTTTGATTAGAGGTTGCTCGGATAAGAGAATAAGACGCATCAGGTTTTTATAAAATTCTCTTTGGAGGATATTACGATCATGAGTTAATGAAAAGTCTTGGACAATCAGTTGAAACTGTCCTTGTTTGTTGATTTTTTGTACTGGTTCGTCTTTATTAAACTGAATCCAAAATGTGCTGTTTTGGCGTACCACCAGGTCAAAAGCCTGAGCAACATACTCTTTATTGAGCGCTCCTTGTATTTGTATCTGCATGCCTATGTTAAAGCTGTAATCCAGTGTGTTCATCACCCAGAAAATGTATTGAAAATCACATAATGGAACCGGATGTTCGCTTACAGGTATTTGAGGGAGATTATCGGATTTGTGACGCAGCATGGGGTAGAGCTGGTTCGTAATTTCTAAGGCTATTTTTTCAATTGTTGGGCTGTTGATAAAATATTCTATGGGCAAACTCAATTTTGGGTAGCGTAACAGATCATGAATGCGGTTTCTTATTTCCAAAGACATTAATGAATCCAAACCCATAGAAAACAAATTATCTTTAGGGCTAATTTGGTTGATGTTATCTAATGCTAAAACCTCAGCACTAATGCGACATAAAGCCTGATTGAGCATGGTGAGGCATTCTTCTTTTGTGCCATTTTTTAATGAGTTCAAAAAGTTTTGGTCTGGATTGGGTACTGTTTTGATAAGGTGAGTGAACAATGCTTGACCGGGTACTTGTTTGCAATAGATATTCCAATCCATGGGGCAGGGCGCTATTTGAGTTACCGGATGAGTTAATAAAACATCAAGAACCTCCAGGGTATTTTGTTCCATGGGTATAAAACCATGATGTTGCATGGCTTGGCTCAGATTAGAGGTCATACCCGTGTTTTGAAAAGGTCCCCAGTTGATGGCAATGGCGGGCAAGTGCTCGTGATGCCGCTTATGTGCTAAACCATCAAGAAATCCATTTGCAGCGGCATAATTTGCTTGCCCTTTTGCCCCAAGAATGGAAGCTGATGAAGAAAACAGCACGAACAAATCCAGAGGGATATTTTGAGTTAACTGATGCAGAATCAGTGCGCTATCCATTTTTGCATTGAGGACATTTTGAATGTTTTCCGGGGTCAAATTTATTATTAGCCCATCCTCAATGACGCCCGCCAAATGAAATACTCCCCTAAGCGGTTTGGGGTTTTGATTAATGCTGTGTATCAAGCCTTCCATTTCATAAAAATTACTGGCGTTGATTTGATGATGGGTGATGTATACCTGCTTTTGTCTGGCCTCATCCATCAACGCTTTAAGTGTTGCTGCTGGTTGGGAACGACTGGTTAAATGAATACTGCACACTCCACGGCTCATCAGGTACCGTATTAGCGGCAGTGCTAATCCCCCTGTACCGCCGATAATTAGATAGTTGGCATCCGAATTAAATAGCTTAGGGTGCTGTTCTGAGTTGATATGCAGGATTTTGTTATTCAATCGGGGAATGAAGAGTGCTTCTCTTTGCGCACATTGTGTTTCTGTATTCTCTGGATCAAACAAACAGTTGAGAGGTTGGAGTAGCGTACTGTTTGCATCACAATCGATACTGTAATTTTGTTTTAAATTCAGTTCGTTTCTGAAAGTGTTCCAAAATGAGATGGCCATGGTATGGTAAGGATTGACTGCATCATACTCATGAATGGCATAAGCGCATTCTGTAACGAGAGTAAAACTTTCTGGTGGAGATTTAAAAAGTTTTTTGCAGAAGAGAACCAGTTCATTAAACTGGCTTTGCTCATAGAGAAACAAGATGTGTTTCTGCTGCATATCGTTCAGGCTGTTGGGGTCATTGATGAGTTGATAAGGTAGGGTACCCAGACGTTTCTTTGCCAGTTCCGAATCTTTAGTGATTACCCATAATTGCGGTAATGCGGTTTGTGGGTGCTGTTTGTATTGAGCTTTATGCCATGTAATGTGGTAGAGATGGCGCAGGACGGATTCATAGGAAATGAATTGTTCAGGCGTTACTTTTCTTAATTTTAATTCCTCAAGACATGCGATTAATACCCCAGTATTAGTGTATATTTTTATATTAAAACAAAGATCTAGATTCTGTTCTGTTGGGCGTTTATGCAAATGTACCCAAACAGTTCGCGGCGCTTCCTGGAGGGTAAACATATGAGCCAGAGAATAGGGGACGTACGTTGAATATCCTGATGCGTCCATACTCTTTAATACAATACTTTGTATGGCGCCATCGAGTAAGATAGGATGATAATGATAACGAGCAGTTTGGGTCTCCTTGGTTAATGTCACCCGTGACAGTATGTCGTTAGCTCCAACATATCCCTCATGCAGAACCTGAAATTCCTTGCCATAAAATAATGAACGATTGCTCAAATGATCGTAAATTTGGGATAAATCCATGGCGTTATTGAAGGATGATTTAAGTTCGTCTATAGCAAGGCGTT
The DNA here is from genome assembly GCF_001467535.1 of Legionella worsleiensis. Taxonomy (GTDB): domain Bacteria; phylum Pseudomonadota; class Gammaproteobacteria; order Legionellales; family Legionellaceae; genus Legionella; species Legionella worsleiensis. Next base: position 91,651 of record NZ_LNZC01000027.1, on the reverse strand, counting down.
CATTGGGAACATCTGCTAGTGTTTGACACTCCATTTCTGCATATTTTTGCCACTGGGCATCGTGTTGTGCAAAAATGATTATCTTATAACGCCCATGTGGGATGGGTTTTACCTGAAATTGAATTTCTTGCCCTTGTCTTGGGTATAGAGGACGTTCTATAAGCAGGTTTTTAATACTCAAGGCAGGTGATTTAAATAGCTCTCTGGCAATAACCAGGCCTGCTTCCATGTAAGCAGTTGCCGGAACCACTACTTTATTAAATACTTTGTGGTCTTTGATGTAACTTAACTGATGCAAGTCAAAATGATTAGTGAACAGATATTCATTGCCGGGCATTGACAGCATCTGACCTAAAAGAGGATGTACTTGTTTTGTAGAAGTTGTGTATTTGCTTTTTGTATCCGGCCAGTATTCGCTACGGTCAAATTCGTAGTGAGGCAATAGTACTTTTTTAAATTCGTCGCCCAAAGACTGATAATAGCGCTTCCAGTCTACTGGTGCACAATTTAAGTAGTCCATTACTAATGCATCAAGGTGATCATGACCAGAGTAATAGTTTGGTTTATTGGGCTCTGAAGAGAGGGAAAACCGGCCTTTTTTAAGGTGCTGTGCTGCATCAAGAGTGTTTTTGGCCGTCAAAACCAGACGATGAGCATAATGATTTCGGCAGGTTGCAGCGGTAAAACAAATGTCAGCCCAGGTTGCTTTGGTGGTTTCCAGAAAGTGTTGGTATGCTTGGGCTAACTGCTGCAGTGATGTACTTGTTTTTGCGGACAAGACCAGGGCATGAGGTTGTTCTGTTGGCAGTATTCTTGAGTTATTTTGCTGCGGAAACTCCTGCAAAATTACATGAGCGTTTGTACCGCTAAATCCAAAAGCATTAATCCCTGCGCATCGCAGTCTGGAGTTGCTTTGCCAATCCCGGGTATCCAGTGCTATATACGTGTTCTCGAGCGTAATATTGGGATTTAAATGGGTGAAATTCAGTATCTTGTATATTCTTTTATTATTTAGCCCAAGTATGGTTTTTATAACGCTTGCAATACCTGAAGCGCTTTCAAGATGACCTATGTTGGTTTTTACTGTACCCACATAAAGAGGGTTTTCTGGGGTGTGATGCGCTCCATATACTTTATTAATTGCCTGCATCTCTATAGGATCGCCTAATGGTGTTCCAGTCCCATGTGCTTCAATATAGCTGATGTCTTCAAGTGCAAGGTTGCTTTGCCTGAGCGCCGTTTTCATGACTTCTTCCTGGCTTATGCCATTAGGAACGGTTAGCCCCGCCGCCTTACCGTCATTATTCACTGATGACGCTTTGATAACTGCTAAAATAGTATCTTTATCGTTTAATGCATCGGATAATCTTTTCAGTAATACTACCCCACAGCCCTCGGCACGGGCGTAACCGTCTGCTCGAGCGTCAAAGGTTTTGCATTGACCATCAGCCGCCAGGGCTCTTGCTTTACATAAGGTGACGTTGGATTCAGGCATTAACAAGACGTTTACACCGCCTGCCAAAGCATAATTCGTTTCCCGATTTTTTAAACTCTGACAGGCGTAGTGCAGTGCGACCAAAGAGGAAGAACAAGCGGTATCAATACTTAATGAGGGGCCTTTAAAATCAAAAAAATAAGCAACTCGCCCTGGAATTAAATTCAATACATTTCCGGTGATTGAATAAGCACTCAATTCTTCATTGGAAAAACCTGATTTTTCCAGTAAGGCGTAATATTCGTTTGGTCCTACTCCGGCAAATACTCCCGTTAAACTCCCACGTAATGAATCAGGAGGATAGTTTGCGTGTTCTATTGCTTTATAACAATGCTCCAAAAACAGGCGTTGCTGAGGTTCCATTAATTTTGCTTCACGAGGACTGATACCAAAAAAATGGGCATCAAAATCTTTAATATGATCTATAAATCCCATTTTATTCACATAGGATTTTCCTGGTGCATCCATGTTGGCATCGTAATAAAGGCTGTTATCCCAGCGTTCAAGAGGAATCTCTTTAATCCCGCTAAGTCCTTGTTCAAGAAGATATTCAAACGCTTGCAGATCAGGCGCATTAGGTAAAGCACAGCTCATGCCTATTACTGCTATGGCCTCTTCTTCGACTGGCTTGGAGGAGGACAGGTTTTCTTTTTGCATTAACTGCGAATTCAGTTCGGAGTCAATATGACGTGCTAATTGATTGATGGAGGGATAATTAAAACCAATACTGACGCCTATCTTCATGGCAGGTTCCAGTTTTTTCTTAAGCTCACTGGCCATTTCAGCAACCATAAGTGAGTCAAGACCTATTTCAAAAAATCCTTCATCCTCATCCAGCTCGTCAGTAGAAGCTAATTCCAGTATGTCTTTGCATATTCCCAGTAACAGATCTTTGCAGGCTTTAAGGCGCTGGTCTTTATTCATATTGAGGTAATAACTCAACCAGGGTGATGCATTGGTCTGAACGGTCTCTTTTGTCTTGGTTTGCTCATCCAGAACCAGATCATCAAAAAGTATTTTATAAAATCCGGTCAGTGGTTTGGGAACAAAGTCCAACATAAATTTAAGATAAGCAGGAGAGATAATGCCTGGATGAGAGAGTTGTCCCTTGAGTAATACTTTGATTAATGAATGACCTTGTTCATTAGTAATCAAAGCATCTTTAAGTCCCGGGTTACGAGAGCGTTTATTGGCCATGCCCACTTCTCCCCATGGCCCCCATCCTATAGAGATGCCAGGAAGACCCAGGCGTTGCCTTTCGGCGATAAGCAAGTCAAGAAAACTGTTGGCTGCGCTGTAAACAGATTCTTTATTGCTGCCAAATAGTGCAGCGATGGACGAATAGACGACAAAAAAATCCAAATTACAGTGTGTACTGTATTCGTGTAAGTACCAGGCTCCTTTTACTTTCGCAGAAAATACAGACTCAACATCATCATCTTTGTGTGAAAGCAATGGGGCTTTGATGGCAACTCCCGCTGCGTGAATAATGCCTTTTAAACCATTATCTGCATTAAGTTCTGTAAGTAGCTGGTGCACTTGTTGTTTATCACTAACATCAACGCTGAGGGTTTGAATGCTCTGTGAGGGAAAGTCAATAAGAATTTTTTTTATCGCCGTTTTCAATTCCGGTTTATCAACCGTTCTGGAGATAATGACCACCTCGTGAGCACCAGCTGAAAGTAATGCCTGTGCCGTCACTAAACCTAATCCTCCAGTACCTCCAGTAATCAGGTAGCGTCCTTTACCTGAAATAACTATTTTATCGTCAATCAACGGTACTTTTTTTAAGCGAGATACCATCCTGTTGCCGTCACGATAGGCAACCATGTGTTCATAGAGTTTACTGTGGTTGTAATTCATTTCAGCAATTATCTGCTGGGTTGCATTGGTAGAGTCGGATGGATCTATGTCGATAAGCGTTGTACGAAACTGGGGTAATTCCAGCCCCAGGGTTTTGCTAAGTCCTATAAGAGGACTATTGCTTAAATTGAGCTTGCCTGTTGGAAGTTCGGCTATTGCATTAGTGGTAAGAATCAACAACCTGGGAGCAAGTCCTTGTTCGTCAAGAGACTGCACCAAGTGCAACAATTTTTTTGTGATGCGTTCTTGCATGTCTATATTGGCGTCATCACTGGTCAATGTCGCAGTATCAAGACCCTCGGCGAAAAGGATCCCATAAAGTCGGTCTAAAGCAATATCATCTTCTTCAATGAATATTTTTAACCCTGTTGCTTGTAAATCGGACGCTAAATGTTTTGCTCCAACTAACAACCAGTTTCTACCTTGTATTGCACGATTTTGTGTATCGCAAGGTTGTTTCTGCCATTGCATCTGAAAACACCAATGGCCAGGTATAGGTATGTCATTTAATTTGTCTTTGGATTTTATCCAGTATTCTTTGCGGTCAAATTCATATAAAGGTAATTTAACTTTCTTAAAGGAGTAGCCTAAAGAGGAGTAATATTCTATCCAATTAACAGTAAAGCCATTCTCATAGGCTTTTTGAATTTGTTCCAGGGTAGGTGTTGGTTGAGATGAATCACGTATTTTTTTTAATGAATGGATGGTGTACTCTTTTTTAGCAATTTGTTCTGCTGCCTCTGCTGCTGATTTTGCCTTGATTGCAACACGGTGAAGAAAATGACTGCGACATGTGGCAGCGGTGTAACAAATGTTTGCAAAAGATTCCTGAGTATTTGTTAAAAAACGCTGATAGGTTGTCAATAATAATTGCAGTGAATGAGCGCTTTTTGCAGATAAAATGAGTAAGAAGTCCTCCTGAATGATGGGGGAGGCCTCATTGAGCTGCTTAGGAGCTTCTTGGAGAATGATGTGCGCATTGGCGCCACTAAATCCAAAAGAGCTGACTCCGGCACATCTTAATTTGGTATCTGCTTTCCAATCCAGGGTGTCCAGAGGGATGACGGCGTTTGAAAGTTCGATTTCCGGATTTAATTTTTTAAAGTTCAGGTGTTTAAATAATTGATGCGTTTGCAGGCTTAAAATGGCTTTGATTATGCCAGCTACCCCGGATGCGCTCTCGCAGTGACCAATATTGGTTTTTACCGAGCTGATGTACAAGGGATGTTCCTGGCTATGGCTGTCACTGAATATTTTGGTCAAGGTATGGGCTTCTATGGGATCCGCTAAAGGCGTTCCTGTTCCATGCGCTTCTATGTAATCAATATCTCCCGGGGATAATTTGGCTTTGGCCAATGCGCTACGTATAAGCTCTTCTTGTGCTGTGCCATTAGGTACCGTGAAACCTCCGCTTTTACCATCACTATTGATGGCGGTTCCTTTGATGACCGCAAGGACAGTGTCTTTATCCCGTAATGCCGTACTTAATCGTTTTAAAACAATCACGCCACACCCTTCGCTGCGAGCATAACCATCGGCATCTGCACTGAATGTTTTGCATCGGCTTTCTGGTGATAACATCCGGGCTTTGGATAGAGTGATATTGGATTCTGGGGTGAGTAAGGTGTTTACGCCACCTGCCACCGCCATATCACAATCTCCAGCCTGTAAACTCAGGCACGCATTGTGAATCGCTGTCATGGATGAAGAACAAGCGGTGTCTATGACCTGAATGGGCCCATGAAAGTCAAAAGCGTAAGCCACACGCCCGGCCAGGGCATTGAGCACATTTCCGGTTGCGAAATAGATGCTCAAATCCTCTAGTTTGAGGCCGTTAGCACTTAAAACACGAGGATATTCATTGGTACCAACGCCAACAAAAACGCCAGTATTACTGTCTTTAATCAAGTCCAGAGAAAGATTGGCATCTTCCAAGGCATGGAAGCATGTCTCCATAAACACCCTAAGCTGGGGAGACATGAATTTGGCTTCTCTGGGACTGACATTAAAAAAATCAGCATCAAAATTTTTAATGTTATCTATAAAGCCTAATTGTTTGATGTAAAGTTTGCCGAGCGCATTTAAATCAGGGTCGTAATATTGACTGTTATCCCATCGCTCTAATGGAATATCGGTCATGCCGCTTTGGCCATTTTGTAAAAGAGATAAAAAAGCATCAATATTTTCCGCTTTTGGAAAACGGCAGCTCATACCGATAACAGCTATGGGCTCCACATTGAGCACGTTAATGAATGGTTGTCGTTCTACAGTTTCTGGTTTGATTATGGAGAGAATATGTCGAGCCAGTTTCGCCAGATTAAGATGGGGTGATGTTATAGGGATTGGAAGTTTAAACAGTGGGGCAAAACATTCTTGAATGAGATGATCCAGTGTTTCCAATTCCTTCGGGGTCAAACCTAATGAGTTAAAATCCTGGTGTTCGTTAATGTGCTCTTTATGAATGAGTGATGCTATCAGAGCAGCTACTTTTTCTTTGATGTGGTCTTCTTGTTGCGTTTTTGATTTTTGCAATAATCCGTTAAGCCAATCCGCAGCGTTGGCGTTTTTTCGTGACTCGTGCCAATAGGGTTTTCTATGAAAATGATACAGGGGTAAATCTGCTTTATTAAATGACAGGTTATCCGCTTCTATGCGTATATTAGCCCCTGAAAGATAACAATCAATTAATTGTTCTTCTGTATAAGACAAGAAGCGAGGCTTAGCGTTTATGCTGACTTTTATGATTTCATATTCGGCGGATTGTATTTTTTGAATTAACGAATTTTTGTCTTTGGCGCGAATAGCGCAACGGTATTTATAATGATCACGGCAGTTAATCAAGGTGTGACATATATCGCTCAAAGATACAGAAGTATGCTGTAAATAAGGGATAAAATCGGTAAGTATCATTTGCAGCGATTCTGGACTGTTTGCCGAAATTAAAAATGGGGCGGTTGCTGTGTCATTAACTGAAGTCACAGGAGATTCCAACTCAGGAGCTTCCTCAACGACAAGGCTTACATTGGTGCCGCTGAAACCAAAATTGGAAACTTGCGCACAGCGTTTTTGGTTTTTTTGTTTTAAATAGTCTAATGCCTGAACAGGGAAGCGAGCAGGGATGGTCTCTGGCTTAATGGTGGCATTTGGGGTGGAATAATGTAAATTAGGCGGTATTTTTTCATGATTGAGCGTGCAGATGACTTTGATCAGAGAGGCGATACCTGATGAGGAAATGGTGTGTCCTATGGTGCTTTTTAATGCGCCCAGAATGAGTGGTTTTTCTTGGGAGTGATAACCTTGATGAACGGCTTGAATGGCATTAAATTCAACGGAGTCTCCAATTACAGTACCTGTGCCGTGCGTTTCAATATAATCAATATCTTTTGCAGTGATTTGTGCCTGTTCCAGAACTGCCTGGTGCATGGCAATTTGGGCGTTCATATCGGGGGCTACAAGGCTGCCTTCGTTCCCGTCGTGATTCATGACGATACTTTTTATCAGCGCCAGGATGGTGTCTTTATCTCTCAAAGCGTCGCTTAACCGTTTGACAATGACTACAGCGCATCCCTCGCTGCGCACAAATCCATCCGCACTCATATCAAAACTGCTGCAATGCCCTTTTGCTGAGAGCATATTAGCTTTAGTCAAGCCTATAAAGTTTTCAGGGCAGAGATTAAGGTGAACTCCGCCAACAATAGCCATATTGCATTGATGGGTTCGCAGATCGGTAGCCGCAACGTACAGTGCAGATAAAGAAGAGGAGCATGCTGTATCCACAGTCATGCTTGGGCCTCTCAGGTTTAAATAGTGACAAAGTCTGCCTGGAGCGGCGCTACTGGCAGCGCCAATTTGCGTGTATTCGTTAAACTGGATATTGTCTTTATAATTGAGGTGACTGTAATCCTGGGATGATATACCGCAATACACGCCGGTTTTGCTACCAGAAAGTGATTCTTTAGTGATGTTGGCATGGTTTAATGCACGAACGGCAACTTCCAGAAACAGGCGGTGTTGGGGGTCGATTTGTTTGGCTTCCGCAGGAGATATTTTGAAGAAATCTGCGTCAAATAAATGAGGATTATTCAAAAAACCGCCCAGCCGACTGACTATTTTATCACTTTTTTTTCTGTCTGCATCATAATACTGGTTAATATTCCACCTGTCTTCAGGGACTTCCTTAATCGGGCTTTGCCCTTTCAGTAACAGGTTATAAAAGGCATCTGCATCCTCAATATCTGTATCAAGGCCAGGAAACTGGCAATTCATTCCAATTATTGCCAGCGGTTCGTTGATGTCCGTAGTGTTATCCTGTGGCAGTTTTTTTAACACCATTTGCTCCCTGTGCTGCTTGAGTAGTCTACCTTGTGTGGCCTTAGAGGCGATACTGACATAAGTAAGAACGTTTGCGGATGAACTGTCCTTATCATCTTTAGGTCGTATTGATTGTATTGACTCCAAACAAAACTAAATAATCTCATATCAACTGTAAACCATCAAGAAATAGATGCATGAAAAAAGGGGAGGCGAACAAAGAGCCTTTTCTATAGAACAATTGCGAAGCAGGGTATTTTTTTATATCCTGAATTACCACACTATTGATGAATGAACCTATGCTCATTTCATGGCTTAAAACTTGGTTTACAAAAGAAAAAAAACAGGATTTTTTGTTTGAGCAACCGGTTTCTTCACCTCCATCTTCGCAGCCTAATGCCGCTTTTTATGAAAATTATTTCACATTAATAGCCAGTGGCGCTCGCTTAAAGCTGGTTGAGGCCATGTTTAATCTCAATATATTTTCCCTTTTTGAGCAACAGGACTGTGTTTCCGAGCAGGAAATCATTGAACGATTGCACTTAATGCCCATCAGGGCAAAAAAGTGGTTGCATCTGTTAAGCTCCGAGCAATTTTTAATTAAAACAACAACCCGAGATTATCAGACGGCTTACAGACTACCCGCAGGATTTATCGAGATGATGCACAGTGACAGGTGGTGGGCCACACAGTTCTTTTTTGGTACATGGAGGGTGGGGGCAGAAGAAAATTTAACTGATGTGCTGCGTTTTGGTCAGGTTAAAGTGCCCGTTTCATGGCCACCAAAAACGGACGCAGAAACACAATGGCTTGAGCACTGGATGGCAAAAACAGCTCAGCAACCCATACAAAATATTTTGGAACAAATCGATTTTAGTAAAGTAAACGCTGTGCTGGATGTTGGCGGCGGAGACGGAACTATGGCTTGTGAATTTGCCCGTGCTCATCCTCACATTAAGGTTACAGTATATAATCTTCCCAAGGCTGCTGAAATTGCCAGACGCACTATTGAGGCGCAGGGTTTAAGTGCACGGGTCAACGTGTACACCGGTGATTTTATCAAGGAAGACGCTTTTCCTTTAGGTTTTGATCTGGTGTTGTTTACTCGTGTATTGTTTGACTGGAACGAGCAGGTTGATAGAAAGTTATTGCGCATGGCTTATCAATGTTTACCTAAAAATGGCTTGGTAGGTATTTGCGAGTTTTATAAAGAAGAAAATAATGACCGATGTCTTGCATCGGAATACCGATATATTTTTCATGATGATTTTGCCCCTCATGTGATGAAAACGGCGGCTTGTTATCGAGCCATCCTCAAGGAGATAGGTTTTACGGTTGTCATACCCAATACCCAGATAAAGCCTGAGTACATATATACATCGTTAATCCTCGCTCAGAAATAAAAAGGGTTTGACTGATACTGAGTCATGCATCCATATAAAAGTCGGTCGCCAAAGTGGGGTTCTTTTCCATGCATGAAGGTAAAATTATCAACTACCATAAAGTCGCCTTTATGCCAGTTAATTGGGTAGGTATGTTGCTGAATGACGTGATTGATTTGGCTGATTTCTGCAGAAGAAAAAGCGATGTTATTGCCGTAATGACAGACTATGGGCAACATGTCCTTAGCGATTAGATACCGATTCATCCAATATTGGGATGAAGATAAGCTGTTTAATTCACCGTACAGCAAATTGGAATAAAAATTTAAATAACCGGCAGAATTAAACCACAGATTTTGACCTGTCACTGGATGCGGCACAACGCCAGGTAAGTAATTCAGGACAATTAAATCATTATTTTTATTTACCCATTCCCACTGCAGCCCTTCATTGTTTAGACGCTCTTCAACCTTTGATTTTTCTACTGTGCCAAAATAATCCATCCAGGTACGTGCGCTGCTGGCGTTTAGAGCTTTTTTTATGAAATAGTGTTTGATGGACGAACCATGAAAAAATTGTCTGTACACTATACCGTGGCACAAAATGTTCTTTCGGATGGATTCCGGTATATTATCCCAAATGATTGCTGCATTTCCAAAAAGAGTAGCTCCTCCTTTTTGTGCAGGAGTATTGCAACAAAAATAGATGTGGTTTGGTGGGTTTTTGGTTCTGGGTTTTTCATGATGAAGTGGCAAAAACACGGAAGCGGGCAGATCACTTGATGTATATATTTCATCAGCCATTAAGGTGCGGGATATTTCATAATCTTTAGTAGTGCAGCGTATCCCCAGGTTGCATGCTGTTACAACTTTTGAAAAATGCCCAACATCATGACACCCAAATCCCCTGAATAAAATAGCCCCGAATTCGACCAGCAGTTTTAAACATTTCGGACGATGCTGCAAAATCAGCTGAACCAGAAAGTCAGGGTCTTGTTCCCCTCCCGAAACCGTGGCAACAATTACGGGTATATTTAACTCAGGATGCATCATCATGTTAAAAGCCATCGTATTCTCCGCTTATTTGACTGCTTCTAAGTAAATAGGGCGAGTTTCATAATATAATTTGCCGCCGTAATGTCGATCACAGTATCCCTGAAAAACATCCAACAGATCATCGACAATAGAGTCCACCTCATCTTGGGGGAATGTTTTAATGAAAGGCATGGTGAGAATTAAATTTTTAAAATAACTCATGTCAGGAAAGAAGACATAAGTGGTTTTTAAATCCAGTTTTAATTGTTTAAAAGGAAGTTGCAACAAGATATTAAGTACCCGGTAAAAATAAAATTGATATTCGTTACTGGAATTTAAGTATCGTTCGGTTAAAAATGGATAGCGATGTTGCTTTGCCAATTCATAACAGCTTTTATAAATGCTGTTGCTGGAAAAAGAAGAAAAAAGGGCATACAGCCTTCCTCCCTCAGTTAAGCCATGAAACATATTTGGCAAGGATAGGTTAATGTTCGTCCAATGCAAGCACCAAAAAGACAGGATGAAATCAAACTGATCTTTGGGTTGATAGTGCTCTATATTGTGCACTTCAAAAGAAAGTTTTGTATTGGCCCAATGACGATTAGCATGCCTTATCATTTCGGCTGAACTGTCTATTCCGGTAATATGTCCATAGCGCAGCTGATCGGCAAGAAATCGACTGTATTGACCATCGCCACAGCCTACATCCAAAATGGCTCCAAATGGCTGAACCGGCAAGCTCTTGCGAAATGCTTCACTGGTTTCATTTTGAAAATAGTTTCCCTTGGTGTAGTGTTCGGGATTCCAATCCATATTAGTCCTTAATACAGCGTTTAAACAGATTTTGAAATGTGTTGTTCTTTGATTATTGCACATAGTACATGGGGAAAAGGATTAATTAAAATATTTTTGTGTCTCTCGGTGAGTGATATTTTTTAATACTGGTAAAAGTCTGGAGTTGTTCATAAACTTAAAATTAGGCAGGATATAAGCCAACATGGGATGGATTGACACTAGCGCGCTGGGAACCTGTAAAACGATACGATTATCCTGACGGCAGCTTTTTATAAATATAGGCTCAATATCCTATTTAGGAGAGTGCGCGTAATGACCGACTGCAAAACTGACGAAAAAAAATACCCGCAGCAGATAGAACTTGAAATTATTCCTCGTACTGTTGATTTGGGGGGATTTGATGCTTCGCGAGTATTACCTACCAAACAAAAGAGAACGGTTGGTCCTTTTATTTTTTGGGATCAGATGGGTCCGGGAGAATTTTTAACCGGTACAGGTATCGATGTACGCCCACATCCTCATATTGGTTTATCCACCATGACTTATTTATTATCAGGTACTCTGGAACACCGGGATACCTTAGGTACTTTTCAGGTGATTGTGCCGGGTGAAGTTAATGTAATGACAGCAGGGCGAGGTATTGCTCATTCTGAACGAACACCACAAAAAGAAAGAGCCCAATCTCACGATCTTTGGGGAATACAGTGCTGGCTTGCTCTTCCTCTACATCAAGAAGAAATGGAACCTGATTTTAAGCATTATGCCCAGAAAGTTATTCCTGTTCATAATGACCGCCACGGCATCACTTTTAGAGTGGTTGCTGGCGAATGGATGGGACTAAAATCTCCGGTGAATATGCACACAGATGGGTTATTTATAGAATGGGGACTTCCTGCGGCATCTCAGGTGAGTATTCCATCCATTGCTGAAGAGCAAGCAATTTATATCTTAAGTGGCGAAGTCAGCATAGATAATGTACGTTTTAAGAGTAACAGGATGCTTATTTTAAGACCTGGTAGTGAAGTTAAAATTACAGCGATGACCCATTCTATGTTTGTCTTGCTTGGGGGAGCACCTTTAGATAAGCCTCGCTACCTTTGGTGGAATTTTGCCTCCAGTTCAAAAGAGCGAATTGAGCAAGCCAAGCAAGATTGGAAAGAGGGGGTATTTGGCACTATTCCTGGTGACGATGATGAATTTATTCCTTTACCTGAATAATGTTTACGTTTTAGGCGTACGGCGCAAATGCGCTTGAAATAGTGCAAAATGAAAAAAAAATCATCATTTCCAGGCAAAATACATTATTTTATTGCAAAAGCGTGTATATAAAATCTTGATTAATGGTAAATTGAAGCACTCTGATTTTTTTAAACAAATGCTCATGAATAAAAAAAACACAGCTGCTTTAGTCAGGATGGCTAAAGTAGACGATGCGCCAACAATTGCGGAAATTCATGTTAAGTCCTGGCAAGAAATGTATAAAGAATTTATTCCAGAGTCCATATTGCAGGAGTTATCTGTTGAAGAGCGTACTCTGCTATGGACCGATCTTATCAGACAAAACGTGAGGGTATTGGTTATCGAAATGCACAATAAAGTTGTTGGCTTTGTGAGTATTTGTGCTTTAAGGGATGCGCCTGATGAGGGTGAAAAAGGAGAAATTAGCGCTATTTATTTGCACCCTGATTATTGGCGCTTGGGTTTGGGTACCCAATTGTGTCGGGCTGCACTATCTGAATTATCCCGTTGTCACTTCAAAAGTGTACACCTCTGGGTATTATCTGATAATCAACAAGCACGAAAATTTTATGAATCTTTAGGGTTTATGAATACTCGAACGACTAAAATTGATGAGTTTTATCAAGGGGGCGCTTTGCTAGAGGAAATTATGTACATGAAGGTTCTCTAACCAGGAAATAAAAGAACCAGATACTCCCATGTCTAAAGCTTACTCAAAAAAATGAATTATATTATATCATAATGTGTTTGTTTTAGTTAGAATGATGTTTATTACAGGTTCTTTTTATTGCTTTAGGAAAATAAATGAAAAAATCTATCCCCGTTTTAGACTTCCGTGCGTTACAGACTCAATCACCAGCCGCTTCCTCTACTCCACGACTCAGTGAGTTAAAATCAAGGCATGCTTTGTTTATTGATAGTCAAAAAGCGACGCCAGCTGAATTATCTGAGGCTTACAGTAAGATTAAAAAACAATTAATGATGAGCCGATCTGTAGATGTGGTGAAAAAATCAATAGAACAGCTTCATGAGCTTTTAATTAAAATCGAATCCAGTCAGGATAATTCGTTAATTACAACCGTAAAGATGAAGAGTATGTATCTATTAGCGTGTTGCATGCTTTATCACTCCACCTGTGCTAAACAGCTGGATTTGGAGCTGTGTGAGTCAGCACTTGATCTGATTGAAATTGCCAACGAACTCGGATTGGGTGATTTGGAACAAGCTCTTGAGACCAGCACCTATTATTATGAAAAATCAATTGAATTGTCTCAATCCTTTGAAGCGCACCAAAACCGTGTGGATACTTGTTTGTTGCAATCACCCAGAGGCGACAAAATTGAAATTCCCTTGCGTAAGGTCGTTGGTATAAAAATGTTTCTTGGCGGTTGTACTAAATTCCAAGACCATTTGTTTGCAGAGATGTCCAAACAATTTGAGCAATTGATTTGCGATGCTATTGACTATGACCCCAGGATGGAAAAAGAAAGGTACTTATCGCCAAGATTAACGAGTGGAAAGTTATAAAAAGGATCATTTAAATTTGAATTGGCTGTACCTGATTATTCGCTGTGTCTAGCGTGTGAGAGCCAGGCACAAAAAGCATACTTTTGTGCCTGGCTTTCAAATACCACTCTGTTTTAGCAGCAGTTCGTTTTTGAAAAGCAATAGTGTTTTATTAGCGTTGATGTTGGAAAAATAACTTTTTATCCCCGTAATCAGAAGCTAATAAAGAACTTTCGAGCATTAATGTGCCTATTAGGTAATGCTTACCCTGATAATCACCATAAACATCGTACATTGGGCCAAAAGGTACTTTTTCCAGGGAAACTCTGAAATCCTCCCGGGAATTTTCCGGTATGATGTTTTGCACTTGACGAGTTGGCCTGAAATAGATGCGTTCCGGGAAGACAGGAATACCCTGGTATCTGCCTTCGTTTGTCCATGCGGCCAGGTGCCAAAGGGGTAAGTTGTTCGCTGGATTGCGAGTCCATTCAAATATTTTTTCTATCGCAGATAACGTCCAGCTTGTTGGATGGGGAATTTGGTTGGAAAACTCTTTAGCAAAAAAATTCCAATTGCCTTTTTGTCCTTCAAGCCTGTTCATCACGTGTAAATTTAAAGAGGGATTATTGGAAATCAAGAACTTGACTGCCATGCCAGGAACGTAGCTGTCATCAGATGGAGTTGTTCCCAAAGACAGTCTGGCAATACCGATTGCGCCAGTTTGATAAATCCCTGTAAAGGGATGATCTGGCACTGGAATAAAGGCAATTTTGCCTACAGAACCGTTGGCATGAATAATTTTTACCCGGCCTTTAGGTAACTCATCGCTGGTGTAATCAAAGGTAGGGCTTAAATCAAATATGCCGCTCAATGTTTCGAGGATTGTTAAAAAACTGTTTTCCCTGGGGGAGGGCAAGGGATCGAGCTCATGACTGAGGGTAATTTCATGCCATAATAATTCCTGCTTTTCTACATCTGACATGTTGGCGTAATCGGGAGGCAATTGAGCGTGTGCACTCAAATTGAGGAAAAAAAACAGAATTGTGCTGATAATCAGACTGTTACAACGGCGCATCAAAAACTCTCCTTGTTAATCGTGTTAAATCGCTGACAGAGTATCTGATTTCCTGTTTTTTTTCCAGAATGTATGAATCATAGGGGTAAAAGGTGTATTGTATAAGCCCAATATAACGAACAAAGTGAGGTGATAATGCAGAGCGCAGAATACCAAATTGACAAGATGAGTGAGGATATATCGCTATTAGACGATGAGCAATTGCATGCCAGAGCATGTTATTGCATCAATCAATCGTATCGGATGATATTTCAAGAGTTACCGCAAATCATTTCCCAAATTATTGAACGGGATGTTTGGAAAAAAAGAACACATACCTATGAAAATTTTGGTGAATACGTACTGGGGGCTTTACCTGATGGTCTTGGTATTGCCAATAATGATTTGTTGTGGGTTATCAAGACGGTAATGAACAAAAGCAATCAACATGCAGCACACTGGGCTGATGTACTCGAAGAGGTAGAGAACAGCGTCAGAATGTTTGCCAAAGAAAAAAAAATTCCCGTGCGTGCTTTGCATCGAGATCTCCTGGAACAAGATACCGATCTCCAGGACGTGGCACAGGAACATGCCTTAACTTATTTACCGTCCCGTTCCAAATCATTTGATGGCCAGTTATTAAAGTTAAAAGCAAAAGATCCAGAGTCTTACGATAATGTGATTCAAGGGAAAATGAAAATTAAAGAGGCGTTACCACAAACTACTCGAAAAAAACTACATCCCATAGAGTCGGTTAAAAATAAATTTTCCAGTTTGTCCAAGTCAGATCGCGAGGCATTTTTAGCTTGGCTTGAACAGGAAATGGAACATTTAGCCTAAAAGTTAACTGCCTATTAGACACGATAATAAATTCTGGACTTGAGGTACTCTTGAGCCCAGAATTTATTCAGGAATCAAGTATTAGGATTTTATGCGGTGAAATTCTACCCAATGGCTAAAGGTATCCAAAAACTGTTGCAAATAATTTTTTGTATTTTCATTGGTAAAATTCAAGTCATTATCAATTAAATCGTCTTTATACGTGATGTAGAGCTCAGGATGACCGAGGACGAACATATCTATGCCTACCAGAATCCCACGTAGGTGTGCTTGTGCTACAGCAGTACCAATGACCCCGGGGCTTGTTCCAATCACAGCAACGGCCTTACTTGCCCAGGAGTTCTTTCCATAGGGTCTGGAACCCCAATCAATGATGTTTTTCAAAACACCAGGTATGGAGCGATTGTATTCGGGGGTGGCAATTAAAATTCCATCAGCTTCTTCAATTTCTTTTTTTAATTGAATTACCGATTGAGGTGGGTTTAATTCAATATCCTGATTGTATAAGGGAATTTGGTGTACATCGACCATTTTGAAGTTGAGATTAGGATGATTTAGTTTATCCAGAGCAAGAACCAGCTTTCTGTTAATAGACTCTTTTCGCAAACTGCCAACGATTACCTTGATGTTTAACATGGTGTATTTCCCTATCAGTTGATTTTGATCAGTATAGGTTAAAATCGAAATTTCTCAATAATGCTGCTACTCTTAACTTACGCAGTTGACGATTCAAAAAGATAATCAACGCAGAGAGATTTGAATGAACACAATAAAATCAGTATTGCTGGCTATATTGAGTCTGTTAGCAGTGTCCTGTGATAATCCAGCATCGCAGGCCCCAACAGCACCTTTAGAGGTTGATGTGGCTAAGCCGTTGATCAAAAAAATTGTTGAATGGGATGAATATACGGGTCGTTTTCAGGCAATTGAGGAAGTTGATATACGCTCCCGGGTTACAGGTTATTTAAATACGATAAATTTCAAGGACGGACAGATCATTAAAAAGGGAGAGGTTTTGTTTGAAATCGATCCTCGACCGTTTCAATATGCGCTGGAAGTTGCTATTGCTGAGGAAGATTTAGCCAAAAAACAATACGAACGGGCTCTTAAACTTAAAGCCTCCAGTTTTATTTCTGCTGAGGCTATAGACCAGCGCTATAAAGAAATGCAGGTAGCAGCTACCCGAGTAAGTGAAGCGAAGTTAAATTTGGAATTTACTCGTATTACCGCACCAATCAGTGGCAGAATCAGTCGTTATTTTGTCAGTGTGGGTAATCTGATTAAAATGAACGATACAGTTTTAACCAAGATAGTCTCTCTCGATCCCATTTATTTTTATTTTGAATTCAGTCAGAACGATTTGCTTAAGCACATCAGACTTATTAAGTCTGCGACTCCTTCCAAAGCAAGCAACAATTTAAACAGCATCAGCCTCAAACTTCAGGATGAAACTCAATTTGTCCATCAAGGTACTATGGATTTTATTGATAATGTGGTTGATAAAGGCACTGGAACGGTTCAGGGACGAGCTACCATTCCTAACCCTGAGCACATTATCTATCCCGGTCTTTTTGGTAGAGCACGGTTAATAAGCAGCCGTGAGTATGATGCCATTCTTTTACCGGATAAGGCGATTAATGTCGATCAAACCAAGAATTTTGTCTACATTGTGGATAAAGAAAACAAAATTCAACGTGTTTATGTTGAATTAGGCCCTTTACGGGATAGTGGCTATTACGTCATAAAATCAGGCCTTAAGGGAGATGAATTGGTTGTAATTAGTGGCATTCAACGAATTCGATCTTCTGATCAAAAAGTAAAGCCTGTAGTGATTAAGTTGTCTGAGTAACCTGCTGATACAACAATGAGAACGTATTGATGAAAATGCCCCATTTCTTTATAGAAAGACCAATATTTGCCGCAGTGCTTTCGATTATTATCCTGATTGTTGGCTCTTTGGCCTATTTTAATTTGCCTGTAGAGCAATACCCCCAGGTAGTTCCTCCAACCATTCAGGTTACCGCATCATACCCCGGCGCTAATGCAAAAACAGTAGCCGATACAGTAGCTACACCCATAGAACAAGAAATTAACGGTGTGGAGAATATGTTGTATATGGATTCTCAATCAAGTAACGACGGACAAATGCGATTGACCGTTACTTTTAAAATGGGAACTGATTTGGATATGGCACAGGTTCTGGTGCAAAACAGGATAGCAATAGCCGAACCAAAGTTGCCTGAGGCCGTTCGCCGTATTGGAGTAAAAACAATAAAAAACTCTCCTGATTTATTGTTGGTCATTAACATGTATTCGTTGAATAAAAAATACGATCAAACGTATCTGGGTAATTATGCCATATTGCAAATCAGGGATAAAATTAAACGTATTAACGGGGTCAGTGATTTTCGCTTGTCGGGTGCCAGCGAATACGCTATGCGGATTTGGCTTAATCCCGATCTGATGAATTCCTATGACATTACCGCCAATGAAGTGAATCAGGCATTGACGGCACAAAACGTGCAAATTGCCAGTGGCGTTTTGAATAAGCCGCCTCAAAAATCGCAATTGGGTATTGAATACATCATAGAAACCCAAGGACGATTGGTATCACCAGAAGAATTCGGACAAATTATCATAAAATCAGGCACCAATGGACAATTGGTTCGCTTAAAAGATATTGCTCGAGTGGAAATAGGAACCCAGGAATACAGTACAAAGGGCTATCTGGGGAAAAATCCGGCTATAGCCATACCTATCTTTCAACGCCCCGGAACAAATGCGATTGAAGCGGCTGATCAGATCAAGGCCACCATGCAGGAGTTGGCAAAATCATTTCCTAAGGGCATAGTGTATGACATCGTCTACAATCCTACCGATTATGTTGCCGAATCCATTTTAGCGGTGGAATACACTATTTATGAAGCCATAGTTTTTGTGGTTTTGGTCATTTTACTATTTCTCCAATCCTGGCGTGCTGCACTAATTCCCATTATTGCCATTCCAATTTCGCTTATTGGAACTTTTGCGGTGATGGATGCCATTGGCTTTTCTTTGAATTACTTAACGTTGTTTGGTTTGGTTTTGGCAATAGGGATTGTTGTTGATGATGCCATTGTGGTTATTGAAAATATGGAGCGCAACATTCGCTCGGGCATGAGCCCGAAGGAAGCTGCGCATAAAACCATGTCAGAAGTTGGATCGGCTTTGGTCGCTATTGGCCTTGTACTCGTTTTTGTATTTTTACCTACATTGTTTTTGCAAGGACTTTCCGGAAGATTTTATCAGCAATTTGGCGCAACCATCGCTATTGCAACCATTATCTCGGTTTTTGTTTCACTCACTTTGAGTCCTGCTTTAGCGGCATTAATGCTTAAACCCCATCAGGATACTAAAGTACCCTTAAAGAGCGCTTTATGGAATCATCCGGTGCGTTTGTGTCTTCATGGGTTTAACCGGTTTATTGACTCTGCCTCCAGAGTTTATGGGCGAATCATTGCCCGATTAATTCATCATACCAGTCGGATGTTAATTTTATATGCTGTTTTGATTTCAGCAACGCTTTTATTATTTGGCTCTGTACCAAGAGGCTTTATTCCTAGCCAGGATCAGGGTTATTTTATTGTGTCCATTCAATTACCTCCTGGAGCATCTCTTAGTCGTACCGATACCGTGGTCAACGATGCAATTAATAAAATATTGGCAACTCCGGGAGTAAAAAATGCGGTAGCCTTTACCGGATTTTCTGGAGCAACATTTGTGAACCAGTCTAATTCTGCGGCAATTTTTTGCATACTTAAACCCTTTGATGAAAGAAGAACACTTGGTTTGAATGCAACGCAAATACTAACGCAGTTAAGAACAGAACTGGGATCGATTAAAGATGCCTTTATTGTTGTCATCCCCCCACCGCCGGTGCGGGGTGTTGGTAATGCCGGTGGATTCAAAATGATGGTTCAAGACAGAGGCGGTCGAGGAACCGATGCATTGTTTGCTGCAGTAAATACTTTGGCTGAGAAAGCAAATCAGGCCAAAACAACTACTTCTGTATTTACCTTGTTTGAAAACAGTACCCCCAGCGTTTACCTTGATTTTGATAAAGAAAAAGCAGAACAGCTCGGAGTTCCGATTGCACGGGTGGTAGAGGCTCTTGAAATGTATCTTGGTTCGGTATTTGTCAATGAATTCAACTATCTGGGGCGAACCTACAGGGTTATTATTCAGGCAGAAGATGAATACCGTAAACGTATAGAAGACATCTATCAAATTAAAGTGCGTAATAATAAAAACGATATGGTTCCTATAGGCTCTTTGGCCTTAATTAAAAATAAAACCAATGCAGCCAGAATTCCTCGTTATAATCTTTATCCTGCAATTGATTTATTGGGAGATGTAGCTCCTGGTTACAGTACTGGGGAGGCTTTAGCTACTATGGAGCAATTAGCTGATGAGTATTTACCTGAAGGGATTAGTTATGAGTGGACGGATATCGCATACCAACAAAAATCTGCGGGCAATACTGCCTTTATGGCTTTTTTGTTAGGTGTTGTTTTTGTCTATTTGGTTTTAGCGGCGCAATATGAGAGCCTGACTATGCCTTTGGCGGTGATTTTGATTGTTCCTATGTGTTTGTTTTCTGCTATGTTGGGAATAAAAATCTGGGGAATGGACAATAATATAATGACTCAAATGGGCTTTATCATATTGATAGGCTTGGCCTCTAAAAATGCAATTTTAATCGTTGAATTTGCCCGCACCCTTGAACGTAATGGCGCAAATCGCTGGAAAGCGGCCATTCAGGCAGCCAAGCTCAGATTACGTCCTATTTTAATGACTTCTCTGGCTTTTATTCTTGGGGTATTTCCATTGGTCATTGCGCAAGGAGCGGGCGCTGAAATGCGTCAGGCTCTTGGCGTAGCGGTATTTAGCGGAATGATAGGGGTTACTTTTTTTGGCCTTATTTTTACGCCCATTTTCTATGTGTTAACCAGTCAACTGGCGAGTTTGTTTACAAAAAAATGAACAATTTGGCCTGTTAACTTCTTTTTTATTATGATGATGTTGGTATCACGCTTAACTGATGTTTTTTTTTCCGCAAATAAGGTGGCATGTGGTAAGCTTGGGGCTAATGATAAAAGTGAGTCACATATGATTAAAGTTGGACAGTTCAATAAATTAAAAGTCGTTAAAGAAGTGCCATTTGGGCTTTATCTTGAGGGAAAAGAATGGGGTGATATTTTATTACCTAACAAGTTTGTACCAGAAGGTGCCAAAATCGGTGATTTACTGGATGTGTTTGTTTACTTTGACTCCGATGACAAGATCATCGCTACAACACAAAGACCCCGGGTTCAATTGGGGCACTGTGCTTTTTTAAAAGTTATTGATGTGAATCGAGTTGGGGCTTTTTTAGATTGGGGGCTGGATAAAGATTTATTGGTTCCTGTTCCTGAACAACAAAAACCTATGGAGCAGGGCAAGTCCTATATTGTTTGCGTCAAACTCGATAACAAAGGTCGAATTATCGCCAGTTCCAAATTGGATCATTTCCTCGATAAAACTCCGCTTAATGTTCAACGAGGCGATGAAGTGAGTCTGCTTCTTGCAGAGAGAACGGATCTGGGAAATAAAGTGATTATCAATAACAGTCATTGGGGGCTGATCCATAAAGCGGACATTTTCCAGCCTCTGAATTACGGCAGAAGAATGACTGGTTATATTAAAACCGTGAGAGATGACGGAAAAGTAGACGTTGTTTTAAGAAAGTTAGGGCATAACAATATTCTTGATCTGGCGACACGCATCCTGGATCAATTGCAGCAAAAGGATGGATTTTTGCCTATACATGATAAAAGTTCTGCAGAAGAAATCATGCGCACTTTTGGTGACAGTAAAAAAAGTTTTAAAAGTGCGATTGGTCAGCTGTACAAAGAGGGCATAATTCAAATAGAGGATAATGGAATTCGATTAAGAAATAAAACGGCTAACAAAAGATGAGTTCTTTTGCTTTACTGGTTTTTTAACGGCTTTGCACCGCAGTAATAAACAGGTACACCGTTTCAAGACATTCAACGGATTGATCAAAATTATTTTATCCACTAGACTCAATGGTCGTGTGTATTACTCGCCATTTTTATCAGCAATAAACTGTCTCGTTATAGAGAAGCTGAGTAGTTCATTGCTTTATTTTTTTAAATCTGATTGGAACATTATTAATGAAAAAAACAAGGACTTTTCTTTCTTTAACATTGGCTTTAGCGGGCACTTATACCTTTGCCGGAACAAGTGGGTATGTGGTTGAAAGCAGTACTGGCTGGTCAGGTTTTTATGCAGGCATAAATACGGGATATTTATGGTCTGCAAATAACGTCATCAAAAATACAGGGATTCCATCAGCGTTTAATCCCGTTTTTAATCCATTTTCTCGTTCCATGTCTGATGCACTCGCTGTTCTCGGCACTCATCGTATTAAAAATTCGCTGAATGCTTTTTCCGGTGGCGGACAGATTGGTTATAATGCTTTGATATTGGATGATCTGGTTATTGGTATCGATGCAGATCTGGATGCGTTGGCACCTACGAGCAGTACTACCCGTTTTGTTAGTTCAGTAACCACGCCTTTGTTGGCCGGTGTGACTCATACAGCGGATATTTCCTTGACCAAAAAGTTGCAGTATCTGGGACTGATTAAAGGGCGTTTAGGTTATTTATTAAATCCAGGTTTGTTACTTTATGGCGCAGGTGCTTTTGCTTATGGCGGAGCAACATTGTCTACAAGCTATATAGTGACGAATTCACAACCCCTATTTACTCCTGTTTCAGGTTATGCTTCAGTTCATAATGTTTTGGGTGGCTGGGCTGGTGGCGGCGGAGCCGAATGGTTGGTTAATTCTTCCTGGAGCGTCAAGGCAGAATACATCTATTATAATCTGGGGCCTTTGCACAGTTATTTGAATCTTACCCAAAATGCAGCACTTAACCCTCCTGTAGCTTATGCCGAGGCCTCAGTAAAATCAAAGGCCGACTTTACCGGCAATGTATTACGGGTTGGCGTGAACTATCACTTTGGATAAGCTTCGTGTATTAGTAGATTTAGTGTTGCTTGCAACCGGTCAGCTGGCCTGAAATAAGTACCAGCTTGTCTGTTTAGACAATGCCTGATTTAACGAAACGCAGTTTAAGTACACGTTTTTGCTTCTGAAATCCTGTTTATCAGAAGCAAAAACGTAATAGGTACGTTATCGGGGATTTATCTGTAGCAACGTAAAGCACCCCAAGCATTTCTCCAGCATCCAGGATGAGCTGGAGCAGGGGTTGAGAATGCGCCAGGATGGTTCAAGACACATGTTCCATTATAGATTGCTCTATGGTACCCCATGCCACACCCTTGAGCAGCGTTGGCAATAGAAGAAATACCCAAAGCTAAAAACAGTAAACCAATCATAAGACTTGTACGCACTCCGCTTGCAAAGCACATAGATTGACTATTCATAACATCCTCCTAGGTTGTTTTTTTCCTGTACCGCAGCCTAAGTATAGCGTTATTTTTTTATTTTGTGTGTATATTAAATGCAAATGACTTGATTAGGATATTGGATTGTTTTGAGGAATGGTTGCCCGCCTTTGCGGGCATGACTGTTTTTTGCATGTATCGAGTTTTTAAGGATGGTTACTCTTAACGAAGATTCATTTATTCGTAAAAATACCCCCTGAGTAGAGATAGATGCGTAAGGTGCATAACTTATCTACGTCATTCTGAATCCGAGCGCATATACGGGTAAGGGATTTCCTTATCCAGGGTTAGAGCATTAACAAAAAGAAAAACAAATTGATTATGCCATTTGTTTTATGCTTTTTTATTTGGTTTGTATCCATTAGATTATAAAACTCTTCTCTAAATTAAAAAAAATATGATATAAAACAATTAAATAGAGCGACATGAGGTTGCTGGTGAATTATCGTCCTGATATAGACGGGTTAAGGGCAATTGCTGTTTTGTTTGTTTTATTTTTTCACAGTGGCTTGAGTCTTTTTCCGTCCGGTTTTGTTGGTGTTGATGTTTTTTTTGTGATTTCAGGATATTTGATCACCAGCATCATCTATAACTCTATGAGTACCAATACCTTTTCTTTTATTGCGTTTTATAACCGAAGGCTATGGCGTCTCCAACCTGTTTTTATTTGTTTGATTGCAGTCAGTGTGTTGATGACAGTCCTGTTTTATTTACCGGAGGATTTGATTTTCTTTGGGCGAAGCGCCCGTAAAACATCAGTATTTCTCTCTAATTTATTTTTTGGTAAGGTCACTTCAGGCTACTTTTCGCCCGATAGTAACCAGATGCCCCTATTACATACCTGGTCTTTGTCTGTTGAGTGGCAGTGTTATCTCCTTTTACCAGCGGTCATTTTAGTGTTAAACAAACTATGCGGGCCACAGCGTATTGCAGGATGTATTTATTTTCTAACCCTATTATTTTGTATTCTGGCATTTTATAGTTCTGTGCATGATCCAATAAACACCTATTATCAGTTAACCAGCCGAATATTTGAATTTTTTATTGGCGCCTGCGTTGCTTTTGGGAAGTTGCGATGGGCATTGAATAAACAACTCATCAATATTCTGAGTACATTTGCTTTGGGTGCTTTATTTTATATTGCAATGCAACCAGACGTGAGTTCAGGATTTCCTAACGGTTATGCGTTGATTTTATGTGGTGCTACAGCGCTTTTGATTGCCTCGGGACAATGTGAGCCCAAACCCTTTTGGAGTCAGATTCTCTCTGCAAGGCCTGTGGTATTTATAGGATTGATTTCCTATTCCTTGTACATTTGGCACTGGCCTATTTTTGTTTTGATACGTTATCTAAGTATTAGAGAAACGTTTGGTGTGCTTTTTTTTGCTTGGTGTAGTGCCTTTATTGTGGCGTATCTTTCCTGGCGTTTTATAGAAAAACCGGCTTCCATGATGAATAAAATTCACTTTGCTTACAGTGTAGTTGTCTTATTGATTGTTCCTATAGGTGTAGTGCACGTCAGTTATTACTTTATGAAAAAAGAAGAGGGTTTTCCGCAGCGATTTGCTGAAATATCCAGGCTTTACACTACATTGAAGGAACACTCATCTCCGCAAAGACCGAATTGTATCCAGGGAAAAAATGTAGAAATTAACCAAAATTGTGTACTGGGTGCCACAAAAACAGGAACAAGAACCGGCTTTTTAATAGGGGATTCCTATTCAAATCATCATTGGCGATTTATCGACACACTTGCCAGGGATGCTCACGTGTCCATTCTTGCTCATGCAACAATCGCATGCCTCACTTTGCCTGGAATATATCAGTATGATATGTTTATTAAAAAAGGAGTTTATCAGGCTTGTTATGATCAAACACTCCGCTATTATTCCATGATCCGTAACAATCATTATGATTATGTCATTATTGGTGAGAATTGGTTTGGTTACCTGCAAGATAAAATCATCACCAGGCTGGGCGATGAACGCTCCCATGCTTTAACCAAAGAACGGATTAAAAATGCGCTGATGCATGCGTTGCAAATGATTGTGGATTCAGGTGCTAAACCCGTTTTAATAAAATCCATTGTCACTACTCAAAAAAATCCTCATGAGTGCTTTTTAAAGCACATTAAACAGCATACCATCTACCGCTCAGAGGAATGTGAATTTGAACTGAGTCCAGAAGATACCAAATGGTTGGATGGGCTTTTTGTTCAGCTAAAACAGAAATATCCTCAGTTGATTGTGATAGACCCACAAAAAGTATTATGCCCTGATAACCTCTGTAAGGCCGATATTAACGGTTTACCCGTATTTAAAGACAGTGGGCATATAACCGATTATGCCTCATATCAAATGGCAACTGTTTATTTGCAGCGGTTTGAAAATCCGCTAAATTAATTTAAAAGATGAGCGAATAGTCTAATAAAACATAATAATGGATTTTTTGTAACTCCCCAGGTCGTCATCCAGAGGAGCGAAGCGACGAAGGATGACGACCTGGGGAGTTACGATTTTTTTAACATGATTTTCGTTGTTCAGAGTATTGTACTATAATTAGGTAAGTATGCTTAAAGACTTGGTTTATTTGCCCGCCTTAATTATGTAGTAACGGTTCCTTAAAGGATAAGTTGGATTATTTATGGATAAAATAATCTTTTCATCAGAACACAGTAGAGTCGTTGCGAAGATTTTATCTTTAGTCGTTGTTTTTATTGGGTGTATAGGTGCATTTGGCTGGATTTTAAATATCCAGGTTTTAAAGACTATTCTGCCTAATATGACCTCCATGAAGTTTAATACAGCCATTTGTCTGATAATGGTTGGCGTGTCTTTATTCTTAGCTACCTTACAAAGCACCAGTAAAATTCGTTTTTTTACAATCAAACTGATTGCACTGCTGGTTTTATTGATTAGTTCACTGACCTTATATGAATACCTTTTTGCAGTTAACTTTAATATAGATGAATTTTTTTATGTTGATACACCGGTAAACCCTCTTTATTTTCCCGGACGTATGGCATTTAGTACCTGTCTGAATTTTATTTTTGCAAGTCTTGCTCTCTTGTCTGTTGATTGTCGATTTGTACCTAATTGGACTTTTCAGATTTTTATGTGTCTGATTTTTGCAATTACCATGTTCAGCGTGTTGTATCTCTTCGCTCATGTTGAGCCTGATTATTTGATTATTACCTACATTAACCTGGCCATTCATACTGTTATTGCTTTTCTACTGATTTGTGCCGCTTTATTTTGTTTACGTCCATCTGTTGGTGTCAGTGCTGCATTGCTTGCGGATAATACCGGTGGGCGCTCTGCCAGAATCTTGCTGCCATTGGTTTTTATTTCATCCATAGTAATTATTGTATTAATCACTCAGGGGTTACGTTATCACTTCTACGGCAAAACATTTACTATGGTCGTCGCCATTATTGCCTTTTTAATCATTCTTTCCGCTATTGTGTTATTGGGTATTTTGGTAATTGGAAGGTTTGAACGCTATTCCGATGAACTCCTTGAACAATTGAGAATCAGAGAAAAGTTATTTACTGAATTTACTGAGAATATCGATCTTGTGCTATGGCGAATGCCGGTAGATTCGCATGAACTAATTTATGTAAGCCCAGCTTTTGAGAAGATTTATGGACAGCCAGTTGAGTTATTGTATAAAGAACCAGGCAGCTGGTTAAATCTGATTCTCCCTGAGGACAGAGTGCGTATTTTAGATGCAATAGAACAAATAAAAAAAGGTGCATCAAATATTATAGTGGAAATTAAAATTTTGAGGGCAGATGGCGTGATTCGGCAAATATCGGATCAGATTTTCCCTTTAAAAGATTCTAATGGTGAGGTATTGGCTATACTTGGGGTTGCTACTGATGTTACTGCAAAATACAACCTGATGATGCAACAACAACTACTGGCAGAACTGCATAAAAATTTGAGTGAGACTCAGGACATTAGCATTTTTTCACAAAGCATACTTAAAGCAATATGTCAGGCTATTGGTTATGATATTGGTGAGTTTTGGCTTTTGGATGATAAAGACAATACCTTAACTTGCCTTGCTCATTGGCTGAAAGACGATTTGACTTTAAAACCCAAATCATTAAGAACTTTATATCTGAACGGTGAAGAGGAACCTGCTTTTCAAATCAAATGTTTAAATCAGAATACAATCCAGTACAGCGTAGATTCGGCTAATTTGACTCATCCCTATTATACAGTAAATGGTGAGGATATTCACTTAAAAGAGGTGGTTGGAATTCCTTTAGTCGTATCTAACCAGACCATAGGGGTGATGAGTTTTTATAATCGAACGGAGTTAAATCTTAATATCGATGTCTTTAAAATTCTTATTGAGTTTACGGCCAATTTTTCGAAATACATCCAAAATGTTCTGTTAATCAATAAAATGAATTTTATTGATAATTATGACCCTTTGACGGGTTTATATAATCGTTATTCGTTTATTAAAAAAATTGATGAATTTATTGGAAATAATGTTTCATCATTTGTGGTGATTAAACTGCAGGTTAATAACATTCAGCTCATCAATAATACTATGGGTTATGATGTGGGTAATAAGTTATTTCAATGTCTGGCTAAAAAATACTTTGATGCTTCTTTAGCGCATGTTGATATGATTGCTATTCTCCAGCCTGGTGTTTTTGGCTTTTTGTCTCATACACTAAAAGAGAAAAATGCAATTATTCATTTTGTTAAAACACTCCTTGCCATTACCCTGAAACCCTTTAGAGAACATAATCTGGAGATTTTTTTAACCACTAATATTGGCATCAGTCAGTATCCAGAGCATGGTATCACCAGCACACAATTATTGAGCAATGCAATATGGGCACTCATTGAATCAGCAAAAGAAGGAAGTCACCAGTTTAAATTCGCTTCTTCAGAGATGCTTACTCTTCCGGCAAGGCAATTGGAAATTGAAAGCGGTATACATGAGGCCATATTAAACAATGAGCTGGAGCTTTATTATCAACCGCAAGTTTCACTGAAAACTGGAAAAATAACGGGTGTTGAAGCGTTAGTTCGTTGGAATGATCCTCGATATGGCCTGCGGTTACCGGAATATTTTATTCCTGTTTGTGAAAAATCAGAATTAATTGTTGAGGTTGGTGATTGGGTTTTGCGTGAGGCATTTAAAAATCTGGTGCGTAGTGATCAACCAATACGAACAGCCATCAATTTAACAGCCCGTCAATTCAGTCCTTCTTATAATCTGGTTGAAAAAATAAAAAATTTATTGGATGAATTTTCTGTAAATCCCAAGTGGATTGAATTTGAAGTGACTGAAACGTTATTAATGACTGATACCACGCACACAATAAAAGTGATTAATGAGTTACAACAACAGGATGTACGCATTACACTGGATGATTTTGGAACAGGGTACAGTTCATTTGACTATTTACGAAATTATTGTCCTGAAACGTTAAAAATAGATAAAATGTTTATCGATGGCTTACCTGATAATGTGCAAAGTATAAAAATTATCAATGCGATTATTACATTAGCTCATAGTTTAAACATTAAAGTAGTTGCCGAGGGGGTAGAAACTCTGGCTCAGGTTAATATTCTTTTCGGTATGGGCTGTGATGAAATTCAGGGCTTTTATTGCTCTAAACCCTTACCTTTTAGTGACATTCAAGCCTTAATTAAAGCGGGCAAATCATACAAATTATTAAAAAAAGGTGGCTCTTCAGGTGCATCATCATAAGCGCATCTTTTACCTGCATTTAGTAGGTTAAAAATCAGGGGTAAATAGCCACGCTGCATTACCTACAAGGATATAATTGTTGGGTTGTTGATTTCCATTCAACTGTTGATATAAGGGAAATCCAACACCAAATTGCAGAATCAGTTGTTTATTTGAAAACCATAATGATGGCGTGACTCCAAGTACTTTACCTCCGGTATCCGGTAAGGCTTGATTAAATAGTGATGATTTCTCGTTGATTATTCCATTAAACTCCACAAGACCCGCAAAAATGTATTTATTTGTGGCAGTTAAAAAGGTTCTACCCAGACCAAACTGATACAAGTATTGCGCCCCAGGTTTGAAATTATTTTTTTTTGTCGTAAGAATAGCTCCTGGAGATACAAAAGCGTACCAGTTAACTGTAGTGATATTGTAGGTAGTACCCAAAAGAAAGGTAGGCGAACCCGAACCTGTGGGCGGCGATTTCTCTATGGAACCAGAGGGCAGAGTGGCATTGGCTACAAAAGTAGCCTGAGTTGTATAACTTCTGTTGGACGTTTCAAAAAAAGAATATTCCAGTTGAATCAATGCATCAGACAAACCAGAGGAATGAGCGCCATCGTCTTTATAATTTATTGCAGCAGGTACACTGATAAAGAGGGATGAAATGTCACTGAGTCCATAAAGAAAAGAGGGGGTGGCTGTAGTGTAGTGCTCCATGGGTGCCTGTATGTAATCAGGTTCCATAAACACCTGCTTTGTTC
Source organism: Legionella worsleiensis (assembly GCF_001467535.1). Classification (GTDB taxonomy): domain Bacteria; phylum Pseudomonadota; class Gammaproteobacteria; order Legionellales; family Legionellaceae; genus Legionella; species Legionella worsleiensis. Next base: position 62,131 of record NZ_LNZC01000027.1, on the reverse strand, counting down.
CTTTATCGACTATGTTTTGTCCAAATGAAACCAGAGGGCTTATTTGCTGTGCAGAGGGTAGGGCAAAATTGCCTGTCTTTGGGGGTTGGTGTGTCTCAACGGTGTTCGTATTTTCATTTTTGGCGCACAGACAGGTTGACACGAAGGCCAGTAAAATGAAATGAAACCGGTTAAAACACTTCTTTATTTTCATGAATACTCTTGATTGAAACAACGATTAAATATGTTTTAACTTATATTAGATGATGAATTATCAACAAGTAAATAGAAATAACTTTGCTAATCCTGTGCTTTAAGAATTGTTACAAGGTACTCTACCACTCGTGATGAGTACCTCAAATATGAGTTGGATTCTGATGATTTGCGTTTAAAGGGTATATTGAACACCGACTAACAGCGTGTTGATCGTTGGATTTCGTTTGTCTACATTTAAACTTCCAGTCGAGTTGTTTAAATTGAATACTCCGGTTGTTTTGGGGCTTGCTCCCAAAGCAAACAGGTAAGATCCAGTCAGGGACCAATTTTCATTAAAATTATAAGCTGCACCAAGTTTGATTTCTGGCAATACCGCTGTTTGAACCGCTTTTTCGTTGTAGCTATCGACTAAGGGGAGCGAAATGTCAGGAGAATAGAAAGCAGTAGTATTATTCTGCATGTTTTGAATTAATGCACCTGCTTTAAACGAAACGCTGTAATAGGGTTGTACGTAGGCAACACCTAATAACGCATCAAATCCGCTTAAGGTATGACTGGAAGTTAATGCGGCGGGAATCGCAGCAGCGACATTCAATCGAGCGGGATTAACCGTAGTTTTTCCGTAGTAACCCCAGCCAACCTCAGCAGTAGCTGCGAATTGATCAGCAAACATGGTTAAAACGCCAGCAGCAAAACGGCCGGTGTATTCATCGTCGGTTAGTCGTGAGGAAAGAAGGGTATTGTTGTCCAAAATAACAAAGTCATAGCCGTCTATGTTATTCCATGTGTAGCCACCTTCCAGAGAAAAATATGAGGAACAACAAGAGTTTGCTTCACCCATACCACCGGCATGGATAACGGAACTGAACGATAATGCGGACATCAAAGAAAGCAGGGTTAATTTTTTCATGATTTAGTGACTCATTCCATGTTTATTATTGTTTAAAAGCGAAAGATAATTTAAAACAGATGGCATTGAATTGCCAGAGAAATCAAAGAACATTTGATTATTCCTGGTATTTGGCAGTTTGCTCTTTCTCTACAGGTACTTATACAACCTATTCACAATCTTATACACAGATTTTGTGGATAACCCGTCGGTGTTGCGAAATGCTCTGTTCATAAAATAATCGATAGATATTAATTGTAACTCCCCAGGTCGTCATCCAGAGGAGCGAAGCGACGAAGGATCTTCATCATTTGGCACTGTCTTAAATTAATGATGGAAACAAGTCATTCCACTGTGAGTTCAGTGTGTTAATCAGTGCATGTTTCTTTTTTTCTCGACCAACCCTAATCTTTGCCAAAAGCGTTGATATGATTTGTTCGTAGTTCTTCATGCAGCTATTTGATCATAACCACATAATTTTTCAAGTATTTTTTACATTAATTTAATAAGTGCCATTTGCTGGAGATCCTTCGTCGCTTCGCTCCTCTGGATGACGACCTGGGGAGTTACTATTAATTTAATGCATTCACTTCAAATTTACTCAAAGTTATCTTTATCAGATGCCCAGGAAGCCTATAATAAGACGATTGGAAGATTTCCTGTTTAAAAAGCTTGACTATGACGTTGCGTTATACCTTACGTCTTTAAAGAAATCATGAGGCAGCTTCGCTGCCTCAAAAGAAAAGGGATAAAGGGTTTAAGGGTTAAAAGCCCGAACGCACCTAACCCGAAGAGCGCCGTTCTTACCGACGTTGAGCTGGACGCCACTTGCGAAGCTCTGGGCCCAGGCGTCGAACGTAGGGTTGCCGGAAAACTCGGTAGAACTCCAGTAGCTGCCATTGGCAAAACCGCCAATGGCAGCCCTATTGGTAAATAAGCAGTTGAGTTGACCTGCGGGTGTCAAATTATTTCCGGCTGGCAAAAACCAATCGTCATAGCAGGTGTGTCCTGCCTGACAGGGAGTGTTCCCTTGGGAGTCCACTTGATAAGTGCTGCAAATACCGGCGGGGTAAGTGTTGACATTAATATTCATTGGACAGCCTCCTCCTCCGCCAGGACCTGTCAAACAGGCAACAATCGTTGCCGTGTTAGTAGCCCCATCGGTATTACTTTGCGCCCCAGCACCAACAGCCGTACCAAATCCGCCCCATAGAATGGCTGCGCCGTTTTCAGCAGTGGTTGCAATCAGATTATTCAATCCTCCGTTCAGACAAGCAATCGTTCCACCAAAAGCCGGTTGTCCGACTGCGGTTGCTACGTAAGTATAGCCATTAGCTAGTGTGGCGCCACCTGCCGGCGTATTAATGACGACATCGACAGCTCCTGCGGTATGAGCAGGCGTGACGCCAGTCACCGTTGTAGAGTTGACGACAGTAACACTGGTGGCCGCTATTCCGCCAAAAGTAACGCTTGTTGCCCCCGTTAACCCGGTACCCGTTAAGGTAAAACCGGTTCCCCCTGATGCCGTTCCTGAGGTTGGATTGATGGCGGTCAGCGTACTGCCTGATTGAATGGCAATGGCTGCCGTCAGCGCATTGGTATTGGTGCCTTGGATGGTGAAATTCGTTTGCGGCACCACCGTATTCCCTGGTGTGTAAGTCAGTGTGCAACTGCCTCCTGGTGGCACATTGGCGCAGGTATTGCCTGTCTCGCTGACATTACCATCCAAGGCGGTTCCTGTGAAATCGGAGGTGATGTTGGTAGCAGCCGCTTGCGTCGAGGTGTTGTTAATCGTGAGCTGCCCCGTTGGGCCATTTACCGTGAGTGTTAAAGGAGACCCGGTGACGGTAATCACCGCCACCGTTATCGGTGGCGCCTGGGTGATGCGCAAAATATTGGCGCTACCTGGCCGATAACACTGATTGGGGTTTCCTTGCTGGCAAACCACGGGACCACCCGTAACGGGGCCATTTAACTGACTGCCATTTATCTGTAAAGACAGTACGCAGGAATTTTTTCCTCTGAGAACAAAAGGATTGCCGCACACATTGAGTCCCGTGGTGATTTGCGTAATGCCGCCAATGGACTGCATCGCCAACGTATGTGGCTTACTGGATTGATTGGTGACTCGATATTGCACCATGGCGGTACCATTGGCAGGCACTGCGATTGTGGTAGCCGTCAGAGGTTCAAAGGTCCACAATGGAGTTCCTGCAAAAACTGCTGTAATCACGAACACTGAGCACAAGAAAGTCAGTATTCTCTGCATAAAAAAGTGTTTGTTGTTTCTTTGCATGACCATTATCCTTATGCGATGTACGTCAGATTAAACAAAACCCCATTGGTGTAGAGGTGATTGAGCGTCAATCCTGAATTCATGGTCTGCCCCACTGCACGACCCAGTTCGCTTTTACCCCAATCGGCAAACTCATAACCAACCCCCAATTGCCAATGCTCGCTGATGGATTTTTGCACCCCAGCACCCAGCGTGTAGGTGAAGGCGGTTTTTGTGTGGTTTGTAAAGTTGGAATTGGGTAAGGCTTCAAAAATCAAAGGCGTATTCGTAAAATTATGCGCACGGTTAAAGCCAATACCAAGGCTTGCGCTCACCCAGGGCATGACCCAGTAGCCTTTATCAAGCAACAGTTTGCCTTTTAGCGCTATGCGAGTGTTTCGTACTTTGTATTGGTAGCTGTAATTATCAAATTGAGGGCCGGCATCATCCCATATCACACCCTGAAGCTCGGCATTAGCAGTCGTGGCGGCTGCCAATCCCAATTGCCCCAACCATTGAGAAGTCAATGGTTTTTGTATACCAACAAACAGCTCTCCAGAAGCCAGAGCATTCGTGGAAATTCTCGCCGCATAAGTCTTTTCAATCTCTGGAGCCAAATAAAAAGTCTGCGTCTCACCACCTCTTGCCCAGACCGGTTCTGCGGCAAACGCACCAACCCAGGTCCAGTCTTTGGAAGACATAACAGGCCCCATGGTGCCTGCAAAGGCTGTACTTCCCAACACACCGGCAGCAGTGATAGAAAGAAATAAACGATACTTCATAAGTGCTCCTTGCAAAGTAAAAACGAGTCATTAAGTGAGCTTGTAAGCAGTCAGCGGCAATCGATTGGCATAATATGGGAGTGAATGCACGAACGCGTAGCATGGGATAAAAACCGAGCAAAGAGATGAGACAAGTCCTTGGGTAAAGGAAAGAAACACCATAAAATGTAAGGGGAATAGACAATGGAAAATCTAGTGCTGATTGCTGATTGCTGGCAATGGTCCATTCATTGGACGTTATGAGCAAGTCTTGTTTGATATCTAGTAAATAGTTCATTCCCTGTACCAGCATCCTAATATGTTATTTTAATATTGAAAAACTATTCCAAATTATGTTACTTTATTAATGATTGAAAATCAAAAAATTCATTCGATTTTTATCCATCAAACGCACCCCAAACATTTCGCGACAGAGACTAACCCGTCGGTGTTGCGAAATGCTCTGTTCATAAAATAATCGATAGATATTAATTTAATGCATTCACTTCAAATTTACTCAAAGTTATCTTTATCAGATGCCCAGGAAGCCTATAATAAGACGATTGGAACATTTCCTGTTTAAAAAGCTTGACTATGACGTTGCGTTATACCTTACGTCTTTAAAGAAATCATGAGGCAGCTTCGCTGCCTCAAAAGAAAAGGGATAAAGGGGCTAAGGGGTAAAAGCCCGGAGACACCGAACAGGCCTCACATTGTTCTTATTGGAGATGCCGGCTATGCCCGTCGGGAATTCCAGGACCCGTGCGGCGCCGCCGTTTTGGAAGTCCGTCGAACTCCAATAGAGTGAGGACGAAAACCCGCCAAAGTTACAGGGAATTGCACCATTAGGACACAATGCGCTACGGACTGCAGAAAGCTCATTTCTTGCAGGAAGATACCAGTCAGCACTGATGTTTCGGCAACGTTGGGCCGCACAATTATTGGTATCATTTGAACAAGATGTATTAACGACAATAGCATTGGTATTGGCAACCCCATTATCAAAGCTTGCTGCGCCAGCTATAATTAATAAACCACTTGTCCATTGGCTATTAAAACCTTGCGCCGCATCAATGACCACCTTGCCACTGCCTGCGTTTTCTTGAAACACTAATCCTCCCAGATGAGAGAAGGCAATTAAGGTTGTGGGGCTGTTAGCAGTGTTGCTGCCGCTGACGGTAATCGTGCACGGTGCGTAAGGGGAGTTGGAAGTCAGTTCCAGTGTGCAACTGGCTCCAGGTGCCACACTGGTGCAATTGCTGTCGTCAACGGACAGATTAGGGCAGGCTGCCTTATTGCTGACTGTAATGGCATTTGCATTCACGACACTGCCTGCATTGTTAGTGATTTCCAATGACAACGGTGTTATTGAAGAGACCGTAACGACCCGGTTTTGCAGTACAGGGTTTGTGATGCTTATCTGTGGCTGACTGGTCACCGTCACATCGACATTCACCGTGTTGGTATTGTCTCCGGCGATGGGAATAGTCGTTGGCCCTTCTTGGGTTCCTGAGGCAAAGGTAATGGTACAACTTGCCCCAATCGCAAGACTTGCGCCACAGGTCGTGCTTTGCACGCTAATGTTGCTGCCTCCTGGAATGGTGGCAACCACATTCTCTGCTGCAACTGGAGAGCCTGCATTATTGGTCACGGTGACGTCGCCTGTTGAATTTTGAGCAAACAGTAATGTGGTCGGATTGACACTGATGGTGGCGATTGGTACGGGCGTGACGGTCACTGGAACAGTTGCGGTATTGGTGTTGCTGCCGCTGATGTCAATGTTAGTTGGGCCTTCCACTGCTGGGGCAGCAAAGGTGATCGTGCAGCTTGCCCCAATCGCCAGAACCGCACCACAGGTCGTGCTCTGTACGCTGATGTTGCTGCCTCCTGGAATGCTTGCAACCACATTGTTTGCCGGTTCTGGCGAGCCCATACTGTTGGTTACAGTGACCAATCCATTATTTCCCGCAATAAAATTTAAGGCAGACGGATTCACCGTAATCGTAGCGCCAGTTGCGAGGCTACGGGTAATGTGCAAAATATTGGTGCTACCGGGTCGATAACACCGATTCTGGTTCCCTTGTTGGCAAACCACGGGACCATCCGTAACCGGACTGTTTAACTGACTGCCGTTTATCTGTAAAGACAGAATGCAGGAGGAGCCCTTGCCTGACAGCACAAAAGGATTACCGCACACATTGAGTCCCGTGGTGATTTGCGTAATGCCCAGAATGGGCTGCATGATTAGGGTATGTGACTTGCTGGATTGATTGGTTACTCGATATTGCACCATAGCGGTACCATTGACAGGCACGGCAATGGCGGTGGCCGTCAGTGGCTCAAAGGTCCACAATGGAGTCCCTGCACAAGCGGTTGTCATTATGAGTGCTAACCACAAGATAGCCAGTATTCTCTGTATAAAAAAGTGTTTGTTGTTTCTTTGCATGCATCCATTCCTTATGTCAAATATATAAGATTCAATGATACGCCATTAGAGTAGCGTTGGCTAAGGGCTAATTATGAATTCATTGTATACCCAAAAGGGTAATCAGGTTCACTTTTACCCTAATCGATAAACTCATATTTTAGTCCTCAAAATTGCCTCAAACACTAAGCGATAGCGACCAATCCTTCGAGAGAGTCAAATGAGCTGTTTTGTAAATGACTCGAATAATTTACTGCTCTATGCGGGCAATAAATTCTTTTTTCCAAGATAAACAATGATCTGTTGTAATTTATTTTATCATCAATATAATGCCCATTTTTAGTTCAAAAGGGGATGTGGTGTCTAAATTTATTTTTGTAACCGGCGCAACGGGTTCTGGGAAATCAACGGTTTGCGATGAAATTGAACAAATTGTTGGAAGGCTAGGACTGACCGTTGCGACTTTGAGTCTGGATCATTATTACCTACCCAAGTCTGAACTGGATCCGTCAAAACCAAAAAATTTTGATATTCCAGAAGCATTGGAACAGAAATTGATCACCGAACATTTAACAATGCTCGAATCTGGGAAAACGATTGCAAGACCTACCTATGATATGACAATCAGTGATAGAGTGAGTGGTGGTGAAGTTGAGTTTCTGGCTTGTGATGTCATTATTGTTGAAGGAATTTTTGCCGCAGAATACAAACTTGGTCTTCTAAGGGATACGGAACGATTAAGTATTTATTTACAATCTCAACAATTAAACGATAATTACACGAGAAAAGCAGACAGAGACCGTCTCGTAAGAAGAAAAACGCCCGAGCATATCAAGGCGATGAGACTGAATCAAATCCAGTGCTTTTTCTCTTTTGTTGCGCATCACATGACGTCTTCTGATATCGTTATCGACAATACCTGGCAACCTTCAGTTGGTTCTTCTGTAGGTGACGGTGCGTCTTCCAGCTCTTGTGACAGCATATCCCATACAAGAGTACCCATGATCATAGGCGACAAACTGGAACGATTAATGGACTTTTTATCACCCAAAGTAACATCATCTTTAGCCTATTGATGGGTTCACCGAAAGCCGATGCGTTTCATTCGCTAACTCAAATTCCAATTTTCTTTGGAATTTGAGTTGTTTCGCCGAATGACGATTTTTATTTTTGAAACGGTTTTATTGATCGATTTAATTTCTTAAAGTATAATTTTTTGCCTTGCAGTCTATTGGTAATCAAAATGTCAAAAAATGCTCTTTATAATCTGATTCGTGACAGGAGCAGATTTTCATACGTCAAAAAGCCAACTGATATCACCCTGTTGGCGCAGGTACATAAGTCTGGCGCAGGTTATTTTTTGTTTCCATTATCACCAGCACCAATCTCCAGTCTTTCGGGATATAGAGTGACCGAACATCATTTGAGCGTTTATGAGCGTCCACTTAGCGCATTAGATGCAAAAAGCCAGTATCATTATACTGCTTTAATGCAAAAGGAAGGAATTGAATACAGGTTGCATGTGTACTTTGATGCAAATGATATGCCTGTTGGTCGTCCGAATTTAGCAGAAATCACCCTTAAAAAAGAGTTGATTACTTTGGATTGCAAAAAAAATGCTCAGGAGTTTTTGCAACTGGCAATTGATTCAAGACAAAATTTGATTGGTTTTTTAAGGGTATTTCAAGACACGGTTTGTAAAAATTTGGAGAGTCAGTACAAAAAGTGTGAGGCAATAGCTAAAGGTTTAGCGCAAGATACGCCACTGAACAAACTCGCTTATCTTGAAATTTTGCAACAACAAACCAATTTATTGAATCAGATCATCCAATACAGTAAATATCCTACGTTGTTTGGGTTTAAATTAAATGCGCTTTATAGAACGTTAACCAGTCTTCTGGATGAGGATATGTCTACTGATGACTCTGATGAAGAAATTATTTCATGTGATAAAGAAGAACGCGTCGAGTTAATAGCAGCCGATTCAACACAAAAGACAGGTTATCAATTCACTTATTTTAAACAATCGACTGAGCGTTCTCGCATTACACCAAATCCTGACAGTTCAGATGAAGAGCCCGATAGCGCAATGAGGTGCCAATAGTCTTGGTGGATGTATTTTAAACAAACCTTAAATTGGGATGGGTTAGTATTTTTAGTTATTAACTCATCCCTACCGTCTTCCTGGAAGTATTAGAAGTATTAAATGACTAATAAAGCAGGTTCGTATTCATCCTCTTCTGAGAGTGAGTGTAATTGTTGCTCAATGTGTTGCAAATTCTCATGCAATTCGTTCAGACTTTGGCAATTATAGCTTCCTTGATCAGCGGCATCGCATAATTGCTTGTATTCCTCTAAACACAGCTCATAAGCATCGGCCTGGTCGTCATCAGCATCGGGTATCAAGCAGTTCATTTGTGCCAATAAATCATCAACAACTGTTTTGATGTTATTGAATTCTTTTTCACTCCCCTGAGCAGATAGGGGCGATGTTTTTTCTTTATTCCATTCATAGAAAAAAACCAATACAAAAATGCTCAGAGGAAGCAATGAAAACAGCCCTATATAAAACATCGCATTTGCAGAATGGTCAGGAGGGCAAGAGTTTGTCGTGCAATTGGGTGTGTTTGCATCACAAAGCGCTTTATCCCATGCAGATGATGATTCGTAGAGTGCAAATGGCAATGAGGGCGATGGGGGTAATGCAGCTACTGCCTCCAATTGCGGTATTACTGATGTAGAGGCAATGGCTAGGGGCTCTGGGGCAGAGGGTGCTATTTTCCCTTGTTTGGTGTGTTGATTTTTTACCCATTGATGCATGGAACCCATCAATTTATCGAGTTCTTGTGCTTTTCCTGTGAGCGCTGCAAATGAGATGTCCTTAATCTGGGAGGAGCTTAAGTGGCTTATGACCTGATTTACCTGCCCTTTAAGCACTTTGTTTGTTTTAACCAAATCCGAACTTCTGGATGGAAATTGAGATAAAGTATCGTGATTTTTTCTAAAGTTTTGCAGTTTTATCTTCTCAGTGGTAAACATTCGTTTCCATACGGTTAGATCCTGTTCTTGTTGTATGGCTTTGTGATAGGCCTGAGTATTTTCTTGCAGGATTGCATCAATAGGCACTGTTGATTCATCTATAAATACATCAATTTGAGTGAGTAGCGTCAGCATTTGTTCTTTAAACTGATGAATGGTATAGACCTCGCCGGCCTGTCCCAACAAATCCATGATTTGAGCCACTACCTTTTGGAATCGGTCTAACTCATCCAAATCTGAAATGGCGTTGGCATAGTGATTTAAAATGCGTTCATCCATGGCAATTAAATGGAAGTGAGGACAGCTTTTTAATTGTTCCATGGTCAATTGCAGTACTGGTGGTGCATCAACCATCAATTCGGTAGATGTTGTTGCGCAGTTTTTTGCTGCCTGAGTGGGATATGCCCGAATATCCGCAATTTGCTCCAGAGTAAAATCATAGGGGTGAGGATTCACGGGATTGATGTTTAAGGCAAAATGTAAAATTCTGTTTCTGTCTGTTGAGAGTTTTTTTATGGTTTTTAATAATTCGCCAAGACGTTCTTTGAGCAGTTGTGATTCAACCAGATGAGTTAAATGAGGATGTATTTTACTGTCTATTACTCTGCGAAAATTGGCTAAAAATAAACGATCGGAACCTTCAAGGGGGGAAATGTTTTTTTCAATGGTTATTAAATAATGAGTCAAAGCTTCCAATTGTTCCTGAACTTGCTGGATGTTAGTATTTTGGCTTAACCCTTTTAAAATATGGTTAACATCTAAAAGCACAAAATTCATAGGCTGGTTTAAGTGTTCTGCGCTTAATTCCCTGTTTCTTATCAGAAGGTAATCTCCTGTATTTTGCATTAAATCATATAAGGCAGGCCATTGCAGTCTCTGACTGTCAATGGGTTGAACATGAAAATCATCACGAGTTAATACCTGCCTGGGTTTATAAGTATCGGAATAAAACCACGCATGTTCATAATGATTCACTAATGCTTGCTCGTTATCCGCAAACCATGACCCAGGGTTGCTTAAATAATCCGGATGAATGCCGGATTTGGCACGAAGGGTTATAACCCATTCACGAAACGCTAATTCTTCTTCGGTGTAACAATATTCAGAATGGAACCAAAATCGTGATTTATCAGAAATCGGTCGGTATGACGTCATGTGTTCTTTCTTTTCCTTCCCCATACTTCTCACTCCTTGAGAAAGCAAATAATCCTTAGGATATTGCCTGGTTTATGATAGGTGTGTTTACTGCCCGGTACTAATATTCATAACCAATCAGGTTATTTTTGTACCAGTTAATTTGATAACATTCTTTTGTTTAATTAGCAACAGTTCTTTAGTTGAACATTAAGTTCGCACTTTTTCCCAAGGGGGTGAGTATCAGCCTTTCCCAGTCTCGGGTTTTTTGTTACATTAGGATTTTTGATTTTTATGGGTTATCTATGCCATCGTTTGATATAGTTTCTGAAATAAATGAAGTTGAGTTACGTAATGCAGTTGAAAACGCAACTCGGGAAGTGGGAACCCGGTTTGATTTTCGGGGAGTTGAGGCGACGATAGAACTTAAAGAGCTGACGGTGACCTTGCGCTCAGAATCCGAATTTCAGGTGCGTCAGTTAGAAGATCTGTTTCGTAATCATTGTACCAAACGTAATCTGACTACTGCCGGGGTTGATATGGAAGAGAAACCGGTTCACATTGGTAAATTTTATTCCTTGAATATGACGTTTAAACAGGGAATAGATCAGCCGGCAGCTAAAGAAATCATTAAATACATCAAAGACAGCAAGGCTAAAGTTCAAGCGTCTATCCAAGGTGAAAAAATCAGGGTTACGGGAAAAAAACGCGATGATCTGCAGGATACTATAGCATTATTAAAGAAATCAGATATAGAGCTGCCATTGCAATTTGAAAATTTTCGAGACTAGCACCTGGCCAAACAGTGATGCCTCTAGTTTTGGAGGCATCTGTTTCAGAATTATTCTGCAAGAGAGCTTTTTTCACGAGTAGGTGCGAAGGCAAATTCCTCAAATTCCTGGGCTGTTAGTGGCTTACTTAAAAGAAAACCTTGTCCCAAATGGCATTTTTTTGCGACAAGGTAGTTTAATTGATGGGGGGTTTCTATCCCCTCAGCGACGATACTCATTCCCAGTTCCTGAGCTAAATTGATCATAATATCCACCAATATTATTTTGTCTTCTTCATGGTGTATGTCACTGATAAAATCTTTATCGATTTTTAATGTGTTTATGGGAAGTTTTTTTAGCCGACTTAGCGAGGAGTATCCTTTACCAAAATCATCAAGAGAGATTTTTACGCCTAAATTCGAGATACCTTTGAGAACTCCAAAAACCTCTTCATGGTCTTCCATCAAAACATTTTCCGTAATTTCCAGCTCAAGGGATTCCAGTAACGCACTGTTGTCTTGCAATGTATTTTTAAGATGTTTGATAAATTGTTTATTAGCTAACTGAATAGGTGAAATATTGATAGAAAATGAAATATTGTTGGGATAATGCAGCTGCCATGCTCTGATTTGTTCGGCAGTTTTCTTTAAAATCCACATTCCCAAATCAATGATTAAGCCCGTGGCTTCTGCAACGGGAATAAATTCCTCTGGAGAAACTTCCCCTAAAGTCTCATTGTGCCAACGCAAAAGAATTTCGGCTCCCGTAATTTCCATAGTGAGCAGATTAAATTTAGGCTGATAATTTAGCTCAAATTCGTCATTTTGGATCGCTTTACGCAAATGGGCTTCAATTTCTGATTCTCTGTGTTGCTGATAACTGAGTTGCTGTGTATAAAACTGATAAGTGTTCCTCCCACTCTTTTTCGCTTTATACATAGCCAGATCAGCTTTAATCAGTAAATCTTTTGCATTGGTGCTGTCATCGGGAAAAATAGACATGCCTATACTGACGGTTACCGTAATTAATTTACCGTTAATGGGATAGGGGTTTTTTAGTTCGCTTAATATGCGCTCAGCCAGCTGACGAGCGCAGGATGGAGTATTTAAATTGGGGGATATTAGAGTAAATTCGTCACCGCCTACTCTGGATATAATATCCCCCTTACGGGTCAACAAAACCAATCTTTTGGCAAATTGCCTTAAAAGTTCATCTCCATGAACATGTCCGAATGCATCATTGGTGGCTTTAAAGTTATCAAGATCGATCAATAACAAGGCTATAGATCGGCGCATTCTTGCGGCAGTTGCAATGGACTTCTCCAGCAACATTTCAAATTCACGCCTGTTATACAAGTTGGTTAATGAGTCATGGGACGCAATATAAGCCAATTCGTTTTGTTTGATTTTTAATCTTTTTTGCGCCTTTAAAACGGCAGTATAAGAAAAAACATAATTAATTACCAAACAGGTGCAAGGAATAAAATAATTAACCAGTTTTAACACATAAGCAATGTTATACCCACTGTCATAAGGTGAGCTGGATAAAAGCATCATGTATAACGAAGTTACAATTTGAGTAAGGGCCATATAAAAAATGCAATTAACCAAAATTGTTGGATACGCTTTGTAGGCTTTAGGGTAGATAAAGATCATGAGTACTAAATAGATTAATACTGAAATGAGTTCATAAGGTCTTGATAGGATAAAATCAGAGTACCACATTTGTGGGAGTTTAATCACACCAGTTGCATAATAAATAAGCGTTATGGCTGATAAAACTAATAACGTGGTCAGCAGAATAAATGTAGTAAAACGGACATTATGCTTGCGATTGGACGCAATCAGTATGATCAATCCTAAAGACAGTATTAGTCCGCTGATACTGTTGGAAAAAATCCATATTAAAGCATCTAAATTCTTTTTTTGTTGAAATTCAAGGGATAAACCATCAATCATCAGCGTATGCAGCGCTTCTGTTGAACCCGAGAATAAAATCGCCAATCCAATAATTAGAGCAACTTTATCACGGCTGAGTCTGTATTGAGTAAATGCCAACAATACGGTCACTGCCGCAAGAGAGAATCCAGACCATTGTAATAATGTTTGCCTGAAATAACCTCTGATTTGTGATTCGATTATAAACGAGTTAGATTCTGTTGTTTCATTTAATCGATGAGAAATGGTGCCAAAATCTAATCCAAAATACAAACCCAGGTAGGGTAGCCCTAACAACAGAATAATAATCAAGACCAGGAATTGAGGTATTCGTTTCAAAGTGGTTTCATTAAACACAAATGAATGTTCCATTAGGTCCTTCTCTTGGTTTGCAATAATAAATCCCTTTTTGTAAAATTTAGCACAAATAAACAAGAATATCCCTGAAATTTATCGATTTTTTCTTAGAGCAAACGCAAAAAGAATTAGAAATAGTCGCTTGGGAATAAAAGGACAATCAAAATAAGTTGTCTTATAAAATTAAAGAGCTTGAGGAAATTAAAGAAAAGATGGGTAAATAGGTTGTTCAAGCCCAAATCACTTCTCTTGTTTTGAGAGCCTCTTTGCGTTCTGAAGTGGTCTTTTTTTTGGATAAGCATCAGTCTTGAGCAGTAATGTATAAGACCCTTCAGGTTGGTTGCGAATCCATTCACTAAACTCTTGATTAGGATAAATTCCTTGCGTGACATAAGTGTAAAATAAATTAATAAAATCAACTCGAGCTAGATGGTATTCACGTTTCCAGGGTTGTTCGGACAGAGTATCTTTAGAAGTTAATAAATTAATTCCCCCCATACGCTGTTGCCTGATAATAATGTCATTCAGGCTTACTTCTGCACCGTTGACTAAAATATCATGCATGACCATGAATGTAGTCGTTCTGCCTTTACCTGCGGCACAATGGTAATGAAGCCATGCTTGTTTGGGTAGTTTTTTTAACAGAGAAAGAAATAAATCAACGTGTTCTGGAGATGGTGGATGGTAGTCTGGTACTGGAATTCTATAATAATTAATTTCGGCAAGCTGTGCGGTTTCTTGTTCGGTATGAATGTTTTTAATGGCTATGGATTCAGGGCTAACAGGAACTTTAAAACCGGATACAGGTCTCCCCAGTATATTGATTAAAAGAGTATTTTGTCTGGAGAGGTAGTTAAGCCAGTCTTGTTCCTCTTTTTTTATTTTCGTAAATGTTTTACCCCAGTTAATTTGATCTTTTTTATAGAAAATGCTGATGGGTAATCCATTGAGGTACAGATGAGTTTCTTGTCTTAGATCGATGATATTTACCTGATGTGTACCCCCGTAATTTTTTTTAAGCCAGGTCATATTGTTTAATGTAGGAATGGCGCTGCCCGAGATAAATAAACGTTCCAAGCCTTTAGTATTGATTCCAGATTGCTTCGTGAGGTCATTAGCGCGAGAAGCCTGAGGGCTTCTCCACCGAAAAGGTTTTTCCTGGGTTGTTTGGGGATTGTTGCGCCAATGGTTATCTATCCAGAATGCTCCTTGAGGTAATTGAGGTATTTGCAAGAGGGGAATGGTGTTGGATGTTTTTGCGTTCAAACTGCATGTATTGAGCAGGGCAAATAATATCCATAAACCAATGGTTCTTTTTTTACAGCAATACGTTGATTGCTTTGACAGTCGTGTATTCATTGATTGGGTTATAAAAATCATAAGAGCGACTTTAAAGTTTAATGGAAGGGATAGCCGATTACTACATCTTGCATCGGTTAGAGGCGTATTTTAATTTTCGTCAGTAATTTTTGAGAGTTTTGTTTCTTTGGCTGCATCTTTTATTAATGTGCGCAACCATTGGTGAGCCTGATCCTCGTTGTCTTTAGGGTGCCAATATTGATAACAGCTGTACATCTCTGTTAGAAAGGGGGATGGTGCTATGCTTAACTCGGTAAATGTGTTTAATCGTTCTGCTGCCGAACGAAGTGTCATAGTCAGGTAATTGGTTCCTGGCAACGCTATTAGTGGAATCAGTCCATGATCGGTGCAGACGGATACTCGTTGTGCTTCCCCCTTTTTACTTAAATAATGGTCAAAGTGGTTATGGAATGGGACATCACTTAATGAGGGCTGGATCAGGGGGTAGTTTAGTAGGTCATCTATATTTATTATGCCATGTGCAAACGCCGGATGATTCTTACATCCGACTATCACCACTTCATCATAAAATAATACTTGTTGCTTAAGGCTTCCCGGAACATTTTCAAACATACCTATCATTACATCCAGTTCACCGGATTCAAACACATCCGCAGAAGCTGAATAATTTGGGTGAATGAAGCGAAGTTTTAGGTAAGGCGCCAATTGTTGAATTTTATCAATCAGGATTGGCGCTAATACATAAGAAATCAGATCGGACATACCAATGTGAAAAGTTCGGGTATCTGTTGCTGCTTTAAAAGACTGATGAATTGAAAATACAGCGTTAATTTGGGATATGGCAATACGGGTTGGCTCGACTAAAGAAAGAGCTAAAGGGGTTAGTTGCATGATGTTATGTTGTCCCGGTACCAGGAGGGGATCGTTATAAAAGGTTCTTAATTGTTTTAATGAAATGCTCATAGCAGATTGACTAATGCCTATTTGTTTACTGGCAAGGGTTACGTTTCTGCAACTAAGAAGAGCATAAAGAGCACGCAGTAAATTAAGATTCAAGTGTTTCATGCTCATTTTTTTAAAGATAAGCTTATGAAGGATATAGCAGATGTCTTGATGTATATCAAGAACCTGTTCTCCCTTGATCTTTCATTTTCAAAATTGCCCCCTCGTGTTGTGCTATAATTGAACAATCGGTGTGGGAGCTACTATGAAACGCTTTTTTTTACCCCTTTTGGGATTATTTATGGCCTCATTATCTGGCTGGGCTCTGGATTATGATGTGCACAGAAATCCTCAGGGTCAGTTAACTATTCAAGATAAAGCCCTCCAGGGAGATGTTCAATCTCAGCTTGAGCTGGCTATTCAATATGAGACGGGGGCCGAATTAGTACAAGATTTTAAAAAAGCGGCATATTGGTATCAAAAGGCAGCAGAGCAGGGCAATGCAGATGCGCAGAATAATCTGGGTTTATTGTATTTGAAAGGGCTTGGGGTTCCAAAAGACAATCAGCAAGCGATTATCTGGTTAAAAAAAGCCGCAGCTCAGGGATCTGCTTTGGGTCAGAATAACCTGGGGACTGTCTACGAATACGGCTATGGGGTTGCCAAGGATATGCAACAAGCGTTTATCTGGTACAAAAAAGCTGCTGATCAAGGAAATTCTGATGGACAGTACAATCTTGCTGTATTGTACATGCAGGGTAAGGGCGTTAAAAAAAATACGGCACAGGCTGTCCTCTGGTTTGAAAAGGCCGCTGCACAAGGTGATGTGGTTGCGCAGAATAATCTTGGTATTATTTATTCCATCAGTGGAGATTATCAGGATTATCAAAAGGCATTAACCTGGTTTAGTAAAGCGGCAGCCCAAGGTGATGCCGAAGCACAAAATAATCTGGGTTTGATGTACATGAAAGGGCAAGGAGTAGCAGTAAACTATGAGGAAGCGGTTTTCTGGTATAAAAAAGCTGCTGAACAAGGTCTGCCCTTGGGGCAACACAATCTTGCGGTCATGTATACGAACGGGCTTGGTGTTAAAAAAGACAACACCCAGGCGATTTACTGGTATCAAAAAGCGGCAGACCAGGGAGAGCCTTTGGCGCAAAATAATCTGGGCGTGATTTACATGAATGGGGAGGGCGTGAAGGCTAATGTCAAAAAAGCCATTTACTGGTATACCAAAGCCGCAGAACAAAATCTGGCTCTGGCACAAATTAATCTTGGGTTGCTTTATGCCGATGGAAAAGGAGTAAAGCGTGATATGGCCAAAGCAAAGTACTGGATAGCCAAGGCTCGAGAGAGTGGTTCTAAAGATGCGGAAAAAATTTGGGTTTATTACACCTTATGGAAGTATTGATGCCTAGGCTCTATCGCAAAATCTAAATTTATGTTTCTATAATAAAATGAATATCAATCATTAATCGGATCAGTGCAATGCCTGTTCGTTCTCTCCATAATCCAGAAGACAGACAATGGCGAATTTTACTGGTTTATCATGTTTATAGACTTTTAAGCGTTATTTTACTGCTGGGGATGTATTTTTTCAGTTTCATTTACAAATTACATTCTCCCTTATTTTACACCACTCTTATTCTTTATTTCTTTTTTGCTTTAATTTTTTTAGTTATTGGGTATCAAAGGCTTCTGAGCTTTGATAAGCAGGTGTTTTTAGCAGGAACAGTGGATGTTATTGCTATTTCCATCATGTTGAGCATTATCGGAAATATGGATTCTGGTTATGGAATTTTATTAAATGTCACCATTGCGGCACTCAGCATACTGGTTCCAGGACGATTGGCGATTTTTTTTGCTGCCCTTGCCAGTTGTTTGCTGTTATGCGGCAATATATTAAAGTTTATACTGGATAACCAAAGAGACTTAAGTACTTTTTTTTATAGTGGAATTTACGGTGCCGGATTTTTTGCTACAGCGATTACCGCCTGGTATCTTTCGAATTGGGTCAGACAATCGGAGTATTTGGCTCGCCACCGCAGCTATGAGTTGGCCAGTATGCAGCGCATTAATGAATACATTGTCGAAAGACTGCATTCAGGCGTTGTTTATGTCGATGGGGCAAAGCATATTAAATTAATCAACTCCGCTGCACGGCAGTTTTTTAATCTTACCAAAAAAAATACGCCAGGATCCTTGCATCAACTTTCGGAACAACTTGCTGGAAAGTTCGATCAATTTTTAGTAAAAAATAAAATAAATGAGGGGATTGCACAAACTATAATCGAAAAACCGTATTTGAGAGTTCATTTTTTTTCAACTGATGTTGCCAATAATCCCGAAGTGCTTATCCTCCTTGAAGACATGACATATATTGGTCAACAGGCACAACAGCTCAAACTGGCCGCTTTGGGGCGATTTTCAGCAAGTATTGCGCACGAGTTACGAAATCCCCTGGGGGCTATAGCTCATGCAGCACAATTGCTCGGCGACAATCATGTGCTAAATGAAGAAGATTCTCGTTTGAAACAAATGATTATGAACAATTGCCAGCGAATGAATGGTGTTATTAAAAACGTGTTGCAATTGACTCGTCGTCAACAATCTCATCCTCAAGTTAATGAAATAGTGAATTTTTTAGAACAGTTTAAACATACTTTTTGTCAAAGCAATCAATGCAATCTAACGATTAAAGCGCCCAAAAACAGAAGTATTTCATGTGTATTTGATACGAGTCAACTGGAACAAATATTAGTCATACTTTGTGATAATGCCATGCAGCATGGGCGTGATGAAGATGGCCAGGTGAATATTATTATTGCTGTAAAATGTTTAGCGAACAAAATTATGATAACGGTAAGTGATTCGGGATGTGGTGTTGCTGCTGAGAACAGAGAAAATATCTTTGAGCCGTTTTTTTCTACCTTACGCACAGGTACCGGCATGGGTTTGTTTCTCGCCAGAGATTTATGTGAAATGAATCAAGCTCGCTTAGAGTTGATGAAATCAACTAAAGGAAGTTGTTTTGCCATAACGTTAAATTCATCGGAAGAACTATTAATATGACAAAAAACACCGTTTTGGTCATTGATGATGAGCCGGATATTCGGGAGTTATTAACGCTCACCTTATTGCGCATGGGCTTGCTTTGCGATACTGCCTCTAATTTTAAAGAGGGGATGGAAGCCATAAAACAGAATCATTATTCTATGGTGCTTACCGATATGCGCTTACCCGATGGTGATGGTATTGAACTGGTTAAATTTATTCAAAAATTTAAGCCGCAGATACCCGTCGCAGTCATTACGGCTTATGGAAATGTTGAAGGTGCTGTGAATACCCTCAAAGCTGGCGCTTTTGATTATGTATCCAAACCTATAGATTTGATGATGTTAAAGGATCTTGTCAAAACAGCACTGGCAACGCAGAGTACGCAAATAAGCCCCGAAGATGAGACTTTGGTAGGTAATAGCCCAGTGATGAATCAATTGAAAGAAAGTATTCATAAACTGGCAAGAAGCCAGGCGCCCGTTTTTATTCAGGGGGACTCGGGTGTAGGAAAAGAATTGGTTGCCCAACTGATTCACGCTAATGGCCCGAGAAGAGATAACCCCTTTATTCCTGTGAATTGCGGTGCCATACCTGCTGAATTAATGGAATCAGAGTTTTTTGGCCATGCCAAAGGGAGTTTTACGGGGGCTACATCCGATAAAAAAGGGTTATTTGTTGCCGCTCATGGCGGTACTTTGTTTCTCGATGAAATTGCAGAGCTTCCACTGGTTATGCAAGTTAAGTTATTACGTGCAATTCAGGAAAAAGCGATAAAACCTATTGGTGAATTGTATGAAATTCCGGTAGATGTCCGCATACTCAGTGCCAGTCATAAAAACCTGCTGGATGAAATAAATGCGGGTACATTCAGGCAAGATTTGTATTATCGTGTCAATGTTATTGAGTTAAGGGTGCCCTCCTTGGCTGAGCGACTTTCAGACATTCCTGAATTAGCGAAAGCGATATTGAAAAAATTGGCAAAAAATCAAAAAAGATCACCTGTTATGCTGAGTAATGACTGTTTTAATTTACTGCAAAGTTATCACTTTCCTGGAAATGTCAGAGAGTTAGAAAATATCCTGGAACGCGCTATGGCGATGAGTGAAGGCGAGGTCATTCAACCCGGTGACTTGCACATACCGAAATTGCCATCAAGCACACTGACCCCTGCGGGAACCGCATCATCAAATTTAACCGGGTTTCTGCAAGAACAGGAAAAAGAATTGATACTGGATGCGCTTAATAAAACAAAGTGGAATCGAACCGCTGCCGCTCGTTTGTTAGGCGTGAGTTTTCGTACGTTGAGATACAAATTAAAAAAATTCGATCTTGATTAGGGTCTGTGGTGAATAACTATTGTTTTTTGTAATCACTTTCTACTACTTTTTGATAGACAGTACTGATTTGAGAGCCGTTCCACACATAACTAAAATGTGCGCCTTGTTGGCAATGATGAATGGAGCTTGGTTTAAAAAGCGCAAAGTTCGTTCCATCTGAGCGTATGGAGTGATATACAATACCGTCTTCCCGATGTTCTTTGATTTGTGAACCAAAAACCTGGCTTTGCGAATAATCTACCGGAGAATACAATGGATTATCCGTTTTATTCAGTAGCGTTAAGTTAAATAAATCGGCGCTGAATTCTGCTATCAAGCTTCGCATAGCCAATTCCTGAGGTGGTTCTTTGGTATATGAGAGGAATTGTTCTTTATGGTATACGGTTTCTGCAATTGCGGTTGATAGTGAATCTGCGGCATAGTAAATGCCGTAGTCACCATTTGAAAATCTGCTTCCATCGGGATTAATGTGCGTAAAAGCGGCCATAACATAACCGCAACCTGGAACACCATAAAGCCTTTGATCTGCAGGTACTCGTTCCAGTAAGCCTATTTCTTCCTGAATGCGAGGATTAGTCAGCATTTGCACTGCAAATAAAGCCTCGAACTCTTCGGGATCAGCAACGTCTTCAAATAAATGAATGGGCGGAAATTGAGAGGGAATAATACGGTAGCAGCGTTGTCTGTCAAAGGTTGATTTTGCAAATAAATCCAGGGAAATCATCAGGATTTACCACCTCGTTCTGCATTAAGCCTGCTGGCTACAGCCCATAAATCGACAACTCGCCCTTGTAACATGATGTCCATAGCGGAACGTCCATTAAAAAATGGTGCTGTATTGGGTTTTCTTACCCATTGATACACCGAATCCGGATCGGAAAATAATATTCTTAATGCCGCATGAATGTTTAAGATGTAGGAAATACGTTCGGTAATATCATGACTAAATGAAGCACGATCTGGTGCATTTTTATATTTGAACCAGGTAGAGCGCTTTAAGCCCAATAGAATCAGTGCTTCATCTGTAGAGCAATGCCACTTGGCAAAAATATTTAAAACTACTTTAAAGGCTGTTGCAATATGCTCTTTGGCTAATACGGGGGATGTGTTATTAGGAATCATCACAGCACCTTGGGTCTGAACAATAGTCTAAATATAGACTATTAACTATATAAAGTCTATATGTAAACATAGCTGTACCACATAAAAATATGCCATGTCCATGTAAATTAGGTCATGGCGTCAAGTCTCAGTAATTTGGCGACTCGCATGCAAGGGATGGATTTGTGGGATGTTTAGTTTTCGGTCATGAATTTTATTTCATCAATTTTAGCTTCAATGCGAGCGGACAGATAGGGATCCTTTTTAGACAAACTACGTGCCACTTTTAATTGAGCTACGGCTGCTCTGTGTTGCCCTTCAAGTAACAAACATTGCGATTGGGTAAAATAAGCGTAATTTTTTTGATGCGATTCAGCTTGAGCTCGAGCTAACTCCCGACATAAGGGTAAATCGTTTTTATAAATTCTGCTGCCTTTAAGCAGTACGCTCGTTGCTTTTTCTGCTTGATTGGCTGAAAGTAAGCCTTGAGCGTAAGCCATTAACGCAGCATAATTATCGGGATAGTTTTTTTGAGCTTCTGCAAGGCGGTTGATGGCCGTTTTATATTGGGATAATCCCAGTTCAGCCTGAGCTAGTGCTATTTGAAAATACAAATTATCTGCATGCTTATCGATAAGAGGCTTGATACGATCAGCGGCCTTTGCAAAGTGATTAGCGTTTAAAAGAGCAAGGACATATCCGTACTGACAGGCTATGGCGTTGTTTTTCTTGTGGCAATCATGCTCATAATAGTCCAGTATTTGCTTGCTTTGCGGTGTTACGGAAACACGAATCAGTTCTTTAAATAAAGAATAATCCATTGAGTCATCATGTTTTTTATTTTCCAGACGGGCGGTTCGGTTTTCTGCCTCAGCGATACGATCTGCGTCTATGGGGTGAGTGCGGAGAATTGCAGGAACATCAGCAGAATAATAATAACGGGAATTTTCCTGCATTTTTTGGAAAAAAGCGGCCATGCCACGAGGGTCAAAACCGGCTTTAATTAACATGTCTATACCTATTCTGTCTGCTTCTTTTTCTTTAGAGCGGGTAAAATTAATATTGTCTTGTGAAAATCCTGAAAGTGATGCCATCATGGCTCCCATTCCTGCCGTCGGATTTAAAACACCAAGGGCCGCAGAGGCTAGCATAGACGCTAACATGGGAACTCTCATCTGCTTCTGGTGCTCAATCATACTGTAAAGATGATGCAAACGAACGTGAGCAATTTCATGAGCCATTACCGCAGCCAACTCGCTTTCATTCTGGGTAGTTAAGATGAGTTGTGAATTAATTCCTATGTAACCCCCTGGTCCTGCGAACGCATTGATTTCTCTGGATTTTACAATAAAAAAATAAGGCGTTTTGATTTTTCCATGAGATGCGAGTTTTTTTCCTATATGATTAATGAATTGATTGGCTAATGGATTGCGTTCTACACTGTCTGATTGGTTAATCAATTGAATAAATTGATGTTCCAGTTCCTCCAACTCTTTTGTGGAGTAGGGAGAAAGTCCGCTGGCCAAGGCGCATTGCATGGTTAGAAAAAGTGCAAACACACTTGACCAGGGAAATAGCCTGGAAATAACGGCTTTTAACACATAATCTAAACTCAATTGAATCATTAGGCTACTCATAAATTGAATAATTTGTTATCATTCGTACATCTTTAAAAGGTGGTTAATCAATGCACGAACAGTTTTTGCTTGCGGCACTTAAACAAGCCAAACTAGGTCAGGGGATTTGTGCGCCCAATCCTAGCGTTGGCGCAGTAGCTGTGCGAAATGGCTCGATTATAGCACAGGACTGGCATAGGGGTGCAGGTTTGCCACATGCCGAACAACTATTGTTAGCACAATTTCCCCCTAAAACGCCAGGGGTTAGTTTATATATTACTCTGGAACCATGTAATCATTGGGGAAAAACGCCTCCCTGTGTCAATGCGATTATCAATCATGGCATAGAACAGGTGTATTTTTCTTTTAAAGATCCTAATCCTATTGTTGCCGAAAATAATTCCACTGCTCTTTTAGAAGCTCATGGCATTAAGGTAACGCATTTGCCTTTACCCGAAATTGATGAATTTTACCAAAGCTATGCTTATTGGATTTTAACTCGCAGACCCAGGGTTACGGTAAAGATGGCTCAGACTTTGGATGGCAAAATAGGACTAATGAATCATGAGCGTATCATGCTCTCGAATTCTTTATGTTATGAATTTACTCACAAAATGCGTGCAACCAGTGATGTTATATTAACCAGCTCAAATACCGTGAGAGCTGATAATCCTCTAATGAATGCCCGCTTTATTGATCAGGAGCTGGCAAAACCAGTAGCTATTATTGACCGTGACCTCAGTTTGCCAAAAGAGGCTTTAATTTTTTCCAAGGCCAGTCACTGCCATATTTATTACGGTGCTCCGGGGGTTAGTGCAGATAAGAAAGGGCTAAAAACAGGCGCAGAATCCCCTCATTTGCACCACTCATGTTTTCCCTATCCTAACAGTACCTATCACGCCACGCCTTTAAAATCAGGACGACTGGATTTAAATTCTGTTCTCACTCACTTGGGAGAACAGGGGTACCATGATGTTTGGGTAGAAGCCGGGGGAGCAATTTTTAGTGCCTTACATCAGGAAGGTTTGGTTCACAGGACTTATTTGTACATCGTTCCTGTATATTTGGGTACTAAAGCCATTTGTGCTTATCAAAACAGTGAACTATTTGACCGCAAACATCAAGTTTCCTGGCACGAAATGGGTGATAATATGATAGCATGTATCGATTGGCAGGAGGTTTAGTGTTTACTGGTCTTATTGAAAAAACAGGAGAGGTGCTTGCAAACCATGAAGGTGAATGGGGGAACAAGCTGATTATTTCATCAACTTATGAGCATTTAGAGGTTGGTGAAAGCATTGCGGTTAACGGCGTATGCCTTACCTTATTATCCTCTGAATGTGGAAACTTGCATTTTGATGTATCACCTGAAACATTAAAAATAACTACTTTAGGGCGTTTATTGTTGGGCGATTTGGTAAATCTTGAGCGATCCATGATGGCAGCAACTCGTTTTGGCGGTCATTATGTGACTGGTCATGTAGAAAGTACCGCTGTGATAAAATCAATTAAACCAATGAACGAATATGTTGAAATGGAAGTAGATGGATTTGCTGTTGACTCCCTGTTTTATTTAATACCCAAAGGCAGTATTACTGTGGAAGGAGTAAGTCTGACCATTAACGAGGTAATAAACCAGTCCATTAAACTAATGCTGGTACCCCACACTTTGCTACATACCTCGTTAAGAACGTTACGAGTGGGGCAGCAGGTAAATATAGAATTTGATTATCTTACCCGTATTGTTGCTCATCAGCTTCAAATTGCCGGGAAGTTGAACTATGAGGTAGAGAAATGAAGCATTCATTGATCGGTATTGACGAGGCAATGGAAATACTCAAAGCGGGTAAAATGATTATTCTTATGGATGATGAAGACAGGGAAAATGAAGGTGATTTAGTCATGGCCGCTGAATTTGCCACCCCAGAGGCAATCAATTTTATGTCACGCTTTGGTTGTGGTTTGATTTGTTTGCCTATGGCTGAGGAATTAATTGAAAAAATTCAACTTCCCATGATGGCGCATAACAACAAATCACCCTATGGCACTGCGTTTACCGTTTCAATTGAAGCAGCTCAAGGTGTTTCAACGGGTATTTCAGCGCAAGACAGAGCTCATACTATCAAAGTTGCCATTGATCCGCACAGCGGGCCTGCTGATATTATTTCTCCGGGGCATGTGTTTCCCTTGCGTGCGCGAAAGAAGGGCGTACTGGAGCGAACAGGTCAAACTGAGGGTAGTGTTGATTTGGTCAGAATGGCTGGTTTAACTCCTGCCGCAGTCATTTGTGAAATTATTAACGAAGACGGTACTATGAGTCGGCGGGATGAGTTGATGGTTTTTTCTGAAAAGCATCAAATTCCTCTGGTCACTATTAAAGATCTGGTTGAA
This sequence comes from Legionella worsleiensis, assembly GCF_001467535.1. Lineage (GTDB taxonomy): Bacteria > Pseudomonadota > Gammaproteobacteria > Legionellales > Legionellaceae > Legionella > Legionella worsleiensis. The sequence goes on along the minus strand of NZ_LNZC01000027.1, from coordinate 36,585 downwards.
TATCGTATTAAAAATGAACAGCTGGTTACTGCGGCAGCAACTACCACTATTCCTTTAAAAGATTATGGTCTTTTTGATATGACGGTTTTTGAAAATGAGCTGGACAGCGCAGAACATTTTGTTTTGGTCAAACCGCCAGTTTATGGAAATCGTGTTCCTCTGGTTAGAATCCACTCAGAGTGCATTACCGGAGATGTATTTGGTTCGTGTAAATGTGATTGTGGCAATCAGCTTAAAGCGTCACTTACCCAAATTGCTGCAGAAGGGGGCGCACTTATCTATTTACGACAGGAAGGAAGAGGCATTGGATTGGCTAATAAGCTTAAAGCATATGCTTTACAGGAAGAGGGGTTGGATACTGTTGAGGCTAATTTGCAACTGGGTTTGCCAGCAGACGATCGCAATTATGCGATTGCCTATCAGATATTGAAACATTTAGGTATTGATTCAATACGTATGTTAACGAATAATCCTTTGAAAATTTCAGCTATGGAACATTATGGGATTAATGCTCAGCGTATTCCTCTGGAGATGGAACCTACAGATGAAAATCGTGGTTATCTAATAACAAAAAAACAAAAGCTTGGGCATTTGTTGGCTATAGATTAGGATGAAAATGAAGTTAATTAAAGCACATTATACCGAATTAAAGAGTCCATTCCCTATTGCGGTAGTGGTCAGCACGTTTAATGAGGCAATTACCACTGCTATGAAGCAGGGAACCCTGGATCGTTTGGCTGAACTAGGTTTCAAACCCAATGATATTACCTTGGTTGAAGTTCCTGGCGCTGTGGAAATTCCTCTTGTCGCTCAATTATTAGCCAAAACCAGACAGGTTCATGCTATTATTGCCTTAGGCGCTGTAATTCGTGGTGAAACCACTCATTATGATTACGTTTGTGAACAAGTCAGTCAGGGCTGCCAAAGTGTTATGCTTGATTACGAAATTCCGGTTATTTTTGGTGTTTTAACTACTGAAAATGAAGAGCAGGCCTGGGATCGTCTCGGTGGAACTCATGGCCACAAAGGAAGAGATGCAGCTGATTGTGCTGTTGAAATGTATTTGTTGAGTCAGCAACTCCAGTAAGGTTTTAATACGCTACAGAGTAACGGGCAGTTATTAATTTAGTTAAAATTTCTGTTATTTATATTTTCACTTTGGTAGAATTAAATCCCGTTTACATGCAAATTTAATTTAGAGCCAATTTGGTGGATTCGGCATTTTGAACGGGGTCAAACATGACAAATTATATTTTTATTACTGGCGGAGTTGTATCTTCTTTAGGGAAGGGTATTGCTGCCGCATCACTTGCAGCCATTCTTGAGGCTCGTGGCCTAAGCGTTACGTTAATCAAACTGGATCCTTACATCAATGTAGACCCTGGTACTATGAGTCCATTTCAACATGGTGAAGTTTTTGTTACCAATGATGGTGCTGAAACGGATCTTGATTTGGGGCATTACGAGCGTTTTGTAAAAACCACAATGACGAAAAGGAATAATTTTACCTCTGGAAAAATCTACGAAAACGTAATTAAAAAAGAACGAAGGGGCGATTATCTGGGTGGAACAGTTCAGGTCATTCCACATATTACCAATGAAATTAAGCGATGCATTAAACAGGGTGCAGAAGGATTTGATGTCGCTATGGTTGAGATTGGTGGAACAGTTGGCGACATAGAATCCCTTCCATTTCTTGAAGCCATCAGACAAATGCGGATAGAGCTTGGATCGCAACGGGCCTTGTTTATTCATTTGACCTTAGTTCCTTACATTGCCACTTCAGGTGAAACCAAGACCAAACCAACACAACATTCCGTAAAAGAATTGCGTTCTATTGGTATTCAGCCCGATATTTTAATCTGCCGCTCGGAAAAAGCGATTTCGCCATCCGATCGTGCCAAGATAGCTTTGTTCACCAATGTAGAAAAAGAGGGCGTTATTGCGCTTGAGGATGCTAAAAGTATTTATCAGATTCCAATGATTTTGCATGAACAAGGATTAGATGAAATAGTCGTTAAAAAACTGGGCTTGACTGTTCATTCAGCCGATCTCAGTGAATGGCAACGGGTCGTGGACATGCAGGCTACTCAAACAGCATCTGTAAAAATTGCTATGGTAGGTAAATATATAGAGCTAAGCGATGCATATAAATCGATTAATGAAGCACTGCTTCATGCTGGAATACACACGCAAACCAAGGTCAATATTATTTATCTGGATGCCGAAGTCCTTGAGCAAAAAGGTACAATCTTGCTTGAGGGAATGGATGCGATTCTTGTTCCAGGTGGCTTTGGTGAGCGGGGTGTTGAAGGAAAAATTAAAGCCATTCAATACGCTCGTGAGCATAAAATTCCTTTCCTGGGTATTTGTCTTGGTATGCAGACTGCGGTAATTGAATTTGCCCGCAACGTCGTTGGTTGGAAAGGTGCCAACTCTACTGAATTTAATAAAGAGACTCCATATCCGGTTTTAGGTTTGATTAGTGAGTGGATGGATGCAGATGGCAGCAGAAAAACACGCACAGAAGATACCGATTTGGGGGGAACTATGCGTCTTGGCGCTCAGTTGTGCCAGCTGGAAGAGGGTACCTTGGCTCGAGATGTTTATAAACAATCCCAGATTGTAGAACGTCACCGACACCGGTATGAAGTGAATAATATCTATGTTGATGAATTGGTAGCGCATGGTTTGATCATTTCGGGGCGTTCTGCTGATGGTTCTCTCGTGGAAATGGTCGAGTTAGCGGATCATCCCTGGTTTTTGGCTTGTCAATTTCATCCTGAATTTACGTCAAATCCCAGAGAGAGTCACCCTTTGTTTAAACAATTTGTTCTGGCAGCCAGAAAATTACATCAAGAAAAGGAACACGCATGAAACTTTGTGGATTTGAGGTAGGTATTGATAAACCATTGTTTTTAATCGCTGGTCCTTGCGTCATTGAAAGTGAAGCATTGGCATTAGAAACGGCAGGTTATTTAAAAGAAATGTGCAGTAAAATCAATATACCCTTTATCTATAAATCATCTTTTGATAAAGCCAACAGATCCTCTATTTCGAGTTATAGAGGGCCTGGTTTTGAAAAAGGGTTATTAATCCTTGAAAAAGTAAAATCGCAAATTGGCGTACCGGTATTGACCGATGTTCATGAGGATACCCCTTTGCTTGAGGTATCCAGCGTAGTGGACGTATTACAAACGCCTGCTTTTTTATGCAGACAAACCAATTTTATTCAAAAAGTAGCTGCATTAAACAAACCAGTAAATATTAAAAAAGGACAATTTTTAGCACCTTGGGAAATGAAACACGTTATTGCAAAGGCAAAAGCAGAAGGCAATGAACAGATCATGGCCTGCGAGCGTGGCGTCAGTTTTGGCTACAATAACTTGGTATCAGACATGAGGTCTTTGGCGATTATGCGTGAAACAGGATGCCCTGTTGTTTATGATGCCACCCATTCAGTACAATTACCCGGTGGAAATAATGGGGTCTCAGGCGGCCAAAGAGAGTTCATTCCAATTTTGGCAAGAGCCGCAGTAGCTGCGGGAATATCCGGTCTTTTTATGGAGACACATCCCGATCCTGATAATGCTCTGAGTGATGGCCCAAACAGCTGGCCTTTGGCAAAAATGCAACAACTTTTAGAGTCATTGAAAGCGATTGATGAAGTGTATAAAAAAACAGGTGAGTTTGTTTGATTATTGAGTAAGCATCAAAGTGCTTTTTCCATTTTTACAGTACCACGCATCCATTAACAACACTATATCTGAATGTATTATTCAATATAGTGTTTTTTTTTGAAAAAAATAAAATGACCTGGTTTTGGTACTGTGCTTAAAATTATTAATTTGATAGGAAGGTAGGTGATGAGTTTGGCGGAGAGGCAGGGATTCGAACCCTGGGAAGGTTGCCCTTCAACGGTTTTCAAGACCGCCGCATTCGACCGCTCTGCCACCTCTCCGACTGGTGTGAATACTATCCTAACATTCGCTGTTTTGCAAATATTTTTTGAAATTTTTGTTGTCCTGTGACAAAGTAAAGCGATTAAAACAATCCGGTCTTATCTTATTGATAATTTGTTTAAAGAATCGTTGAGAGAGTGTTCGCAAATGAGTATGTCCTAGGTATAATGTCCCCAATTTCCCAGTTACTGCTGTTAATTCGGCAGATACGATAAAAGGTGTAGTTTATGAAACGATTTCAAATAGTGTTCCTTATCAGTTTAGTCATTGCCTTGTCTTCTTGCGCTAAGTGGAATCAGGACGATGATGAAAAAAATCCTTATAAAGGGATGACCGCTAAACAGCTTTACTCTGCATCAAAGAACTCATTACGTAAAGAGGAATACGCAACCGCAGCAAAGCAGCTTGAAGCCATGGAGTCTATGTATCCTTTTAGCGATTACACAGAAAAATCACAGATGGATTTAATTTATGCTTATTACCAGAATGAGGATTATCCATCTGCCGCTGCTACCGCAGAGCGTTTTATTCACCTTTATCCCCGTGCCAAAAATGTTGATTATGCCTATTACATGAGGGGATTAGCTAATTTCCAACAAACTCGTGGTGTTTTTGCCAAGGTCTTGCCTATGGATGAATCATGGCGTGATCCGGGTACTCAAACTCAGGCCTTTCTTGATTTTGCAACATTAATTCAAAAATTCCCCAACAGTAAGTATAAAGCCAATGCTTTGCAACGGATGATCTATTTGCGCAACATGTTTGCTCAGCACGAGCTTAATGTTTCTCATTATTATTTCAAACGTAAAATGTATGTTGCTGCCATAGAACGAGCTAACTATTTGGTAAAAAATTACCCTCAAGCCCCGAGTGCACAACAAGCGTTAGTCATTATGTATGATGCCAACAGAGCGTTAGGACTTAACAAAGCAGCTGAGGATGCATTGGCGGTATATAAAGCAACCTATCACACCTCTGATATGGTACGTGTTACTTCCTGAATGAATCCAGGGGAGCTTAATGCTCCCCTGGTTGTTTAAGACGAGTTACATTTAAGCGATTATCTCTTCTTGAGTTTCTTCCTCTTCTTCCGACTGAGTTGAACTGGAAGACGGCGCTAATGCTTTCAACAGATCATTTGTTAGCTCTCTTAATTCACCACTCAAAAGGGTTAAAGCAGCATCCTGACGTTGGTAATCCTCTTCAAGACCTTTAATTTCATTAAAGTCATCAATCAGATAATCAAGGCTTTTTAATTTTTTAAAGGTAAAATCATGGGTTAGAGTAAATTGAATTCGTTCTTTCCATATCAAAGAAATTTCAGCAGTTGCCATTCCTTGAGACAGTAGAGTAAGAATTTCTTCGGCGGGTAGTTCGTAGCCTTTGCAGTGTATTCGTTTTTTTTCATCATCAAGTGAAAAGAGCAAACAATCAGACGCTAATTGGAAATCACCAGGTAAAGTTTCCGGTGAATGAATCCATTCGGCAAATCGGAGTGCCAGATTTTCTGTGTGAGTCAGCGGTTCTATCGTAATTCCTGCAACTGATTTTCTTAAGAGTGAGGTTAGTTGAGAGGCCTGATTATTACTCGAGGCATTGATGATAATGTGTTTATTAACCGTATCAAGAATTGCAAGCAGTCTTTTTTGGATACAAAAGGACTTGGGGAGTAATTCAAATTCCAGATCTTCTGCTAATTGTGATTTTTCGGCGCGTTTTACAGTACGACCGTGTTGGGTTTCAATCATTTGAATTTTTTCTTCGAGCATTTTATTGATAACCCCGCGAGGCAATATTCGCTCTTCTTTTCCCATACATATTAGAGCGCTGCCTGAAACTTCATGAACCATTTCATCAGCAAATGCGGGAAGCCATCCGTATATAAATCGTGCATGTGGTGGACATGGCTTAAGACTTTCTTCGGCCAAAGAAGCATTTAAATCACAGTCCTCGTCCAATTGGTATTGATATATAAGAGCATTATTAAACCACATATTTTATCCTTTAAATAAATCAAAAATTTTAGCATGAATTGGTTGAGGCTGCGATCACAATTCCCTGGGAGACGATGAATCATTGAAGCATCGCAAATTGAAAGAATTATAAGTACCATCAGTGCAGTACGTGGATGACACCCACTGAGGTCAACCACGTACTGCTTTATTGTCTTATAAAATACAATAAGTACCTATAGCTATGGTTCTGTTATAGGGTAATTTAAAAAACTCAATATTGAGATTGGCAGAGTAATTGCGCATTAAAAATGCGAATAATCGTTCCTGAGTGTAAAATGCTAAAGATCTTTTTGACTTTGAAGCCATAACATTAGGTATTTCGACCATGTAGGTGGCATGCTCAACGTTTAATTTGAACGGTAACAGGTTTTTTTCGTTGGCTTTTTCTAAAGCTCTGGGGAGCGAGATGGTTTCCATAAATCCATAATGCAGCGTCAATTTACATACTCGCTCGTCAAGACAGCTTATTTCATAACGTTGGCTGTAATGTACATAGGGAATAGTTTCAACAATATAATTTACAATAAGCACGTTTTCAGGCACAGAACGGCTTAGTTTTAAGAAGTGCAGAAAGCTTCCGCCGCTTTTGTCATAGACATCAGTGATGAAAATTGCAGTAACACCAGGTAGTTGATTCAGACTTTTGTATTGCAGTTGTTTTAATATTTTTGAAATATCTTCTTTGTTTAAATAGAAGTTATTTCTCAAATACTCCAAGCCGTATCTCCAGGTGTACATGACAAAAGCGATAAATAAGGCAAACACAACAGGAACCCAGCCTCCGGTCAGAAACTTATGGGCGTTAGCTCCAAGAAACGCAAAATCTATTAAAATGAACAAACCGAAGATAAAAAATACCTTTAGTCCTGACCAATTCCAAATGGATACAGCAGCATAAGCTACCATGGCATCAACCAAAAGCATGTCGATATTAACGGCAATCCCGTAAGCGTGTGCGAGATTTTCGGAGGTAGTGAAGGTCAGGGCAAAAAGCATGGTGCCAACAAACAAAATAAAGTTAATTTGCGGCACATAAATTTGACCTGAATGTTTTCTGGATGTTTGGATGATGGGAATTCGCGGGCATAAACTGAGTAGTACAGCCTGTTTTGTCAATGAAAAGGTTGCCGAAATTACTGCCTGCGACGCAATGATGGTGGCGAAAGTGGCAATAATGATCAAGGGCAAATAAAACCAGCTTGGGGCTATCATGTAAAATGGGTTGCTGATGGATTCGGGATGAGCCAATAAATTGGCACCCTGACCGAAATAGTTAAGCAGCAGACAAGGTAGTACTACAACAAACCAGCCAGTTCTTATTGGTGCCTTACCAAAATGACCTATATCAGCAAAAAGTGCCTCCCCGCCTGTCATGACCAGAAAGATTCCACCTAATAACAAATATCCTCGCCATCCTTCATGATGCAAAAAAGAAACAGCAAAATAAGGGTTTACTGCCTCAAGTACTAAAGGTAATTGAATAATTTGAATTACGCCTAATATGGCTATGGTTAGAAACCAGACTAAAATCAATGGACCAAAGAGATATCCAATACTTTCAGTGCCCCGTGATTGAATCAGAAACAATAAGATAAGGATGATACAAGCAGTTGGCAGGATATAAGGGGTAAAGCTATGAGAAAGTGTACTCAGGCCTTCAACGGCACTAATGACTGAAATAGCAGGGGTGAGCATTCCATCCCCCAATAATAAGCCGGCACCGAAAATAGCGACTATATAAAATAGCGGTTCATAACGGGTGCTTTTGTGTTTCATCAGAGCAAGGAGTGCCAGTATACCTCCCTCACCATCATTATCAGCTCGAAACACAATACTAAGGTATTTGTATGAAATAATGATAATCAAACACCAAAATATAAGCGATAAAACGCCTAACACAGTAAGCTGGGTTATGGGCAAATCAGCTAAGGTAACTTTTAAGGCGTACAGTGGGCTTGTTCCTATGTCCCCGTAAACAACCCCAAGGGCACCGAGGGTCAAGCCATATGACAATTTAGTGTTTTTTTCCATGCTGATTCATGCCTTTTTTGATTACCAAAACAGATTGAGTGCTATCATGTACGTGGTAAAGCGAGACGTATTTCTGCCGCTTACCGCAAACCAGACACCACTAATGATACCTACATTTTTGCTGAAGTTATATTCAATTGCTGGTGCAAGAGATCTTGAGATAAAAGTACCGCCACCAATGTCTCCATCGAGCAGGGGATTTCCTTGATCGTCAATATCGTAAATCCCTCTAAAGCGTGTATTTTGTCCAGTACTCAGATTGCCTTCAAGCACGGCAACCCAGTTTTGCGTTAAAGTATATTCAAATGCAAAATCAACGGAGGTATCGGCTCCAACTCTTACTTTTCCGTGAGTATTGACTGTGCCGCCAAAAGTGCTAAGACCGTCCACATTAACCCAGCTGGCGAAATTACGAGATACAATAAACCGGGTGCGTAAGTAATGAGTTTGAAGTAATGGCAGCAAATACTGGAAATCCAGAGCAATTTGAGTCCTGTAAGCACCAAGCCCTGTAGCATCAGTGCCCTTGAGTAGAGGGTTTAGATTATCATATCGTCCAGTTGGGATGGTCTCTTTTAACAAAAGACGAAGATCAATTCTATTGAGTGCTTTTTTTTGTTCCAGAAGCTGAAATCCACCCGCAATAGAGGTATCACCCAATCGATTAGAATGAACGCCACGTGTGTTGTTAAAAAGATAAGGAGTAGTTAATTGTACGTCAAGCCATTCAGTGTAGCCGTGAGTAAGAATTGTGCTTCCTCTTAGGGAGCTGAACATAGGGCTACGAATAAAATTACCATTTTCATCAAAAGAGCCATTGATAAAGACATTGGTGTCATAAATTTCAAGATTCGTGTGACCATTAGGAATAGTATGCCCTGCGGGAGCCAATAGAGGACCTGTAAACCAAGGATCTGCATAAACGGTAGTTATCAAGAGCGTCAAAAATGAAATAATGAATCCTTTTTTTAAAATCTGCAGCATAATTGTTCTTATTCTCCATTGCGAAACGATCACTCAATAGTGTAGATTAGCTGACTTTTCGGTTGTGGGAAATAGTCATGAGCGCTAAAATTTTTTTAGTAGCAGCAAAGCAAGGTACTGTATTAAGAGGGCATCCTTGGATTTTTCCTAAGGCTATTGCTCGAAATAGCGGTAAATTGATCACGGGACAATTGGTTGCCATTCATGGAGCAGATGAAGAATATATTGGTGTTGGTGTGTACAATGAGCATTCTCTATACAGGGTAAGGGTGCTTGCTTTGGCAAATGAGCAATTTTTACAAAATGATTATCAATCCATAATCAAGCACAGGCTTCATCAAGCTCAAAAGATAAGGCAGATTTTAAATTTACCCAGCGGTCGTACCACGGCGTATAGACTATTCAACAGTGAAGCAGATGGGCTTTCGGGATTAACCATAGACCGGTTTAACCAGATTGCTGTGGTGTCGAGTTCTGCCTATTGGGTTGAGCTAAACAAAGAGCTTATTATTGATGCGCTTCATACTCTGCTTCCAGAGGATCAACTGATTTGGATTTCACAAGCAAAGCCACTAGCACAGGATGGTTGGAAGAAGTGTGATGCCCAGGAAATAAGGCAAACAGCAGAAGTGATGGAAGAGGGCATTAAATTTCAGGTTGAGTTTGCTCATGCGCAAAAAACCGGTCTATTTATCGATCAACGAGAAAATCATGAGCGAGTTGCAAAATTGTGCCAAGGCAAATCCGTTCTTGATCTTTATACTTATACTGGTGGTTTTGCTTTGCATGCAGCCAAGGCGGGTGCCTCTCGGGTAACAGCGGTTGACAGTTCGGCACAAGCCATTAACCAAGCCAAAAATAATGCAGTTTTAAACGATGTATCTAATGTTGAATTCGTAGAAGCTGATGCACGTGATTATCTTGCCAAGGCAGGGGAGTATGATGTTGTTGTTCTTGATCCTCCCAAGCTGGTTCCTTCCCAGCAACATGTGCAAAAAGCAAAAAATTACTATCGTTTTCTCCATAGAGAAGTATTCAAACACATGAAAACAGGGTCACTCTTAATGACGTGTAACTGTTCGTCTGCCTTATCATCTCAGGAGTTTTGTTCGTTAGTAAGTGCTCAGGCCGGGTTGGTAGGTAAGCAAGTGCGTATATTAGGTGTTTATGGGCCTGCAAGTTGTCATCCTACTTTAGCGTCTTTTCCTGAGGGGAATTATTTGACTGCAGTATTGTTAGCTGTTGTTTAAAAAATCTTTTTTTATATAAAATAACCATGCAACTTTATAATTTATCAACTAATCTAAATAGTAATAAAGAATAAAATTATTAAACAAGGATTTTTCCATGAATGCGAACTGGATCAAAAGATGTTTAATAGTGGTTATTTTTACAGGTGTTCTTATGGATGCTGCAACTTCCTATGCAAAAGAGGCTCAGGGTAATTTAAATGTTGATTGTCATCGATACTCAAGGTTTTGACATCAGCTCATTTCTTAGGCAGATAAATTGCTCTGGTGCATTGGCCTAATGCTTTAAACACAGCGAACTCAAAAAACATTCCAATGTCCAACGTCAGGGCTACCCCATAAATAATATGCATTCATTCCGAGCCCGTAGCGAAGAATCTCGTTCACAAAGCCTCGTTCTTGTTCAATAGACTCGCTTGCCTATTGCTCTATTAATGCGCAAAAAAAGGCGTAGATGGTAATGATTATCTTTAGCATTGTCAACAATTTGATGAAAATTAATTTTACTTAAGTTATAGTAATGAAGTTCCAATTCTGGATAACTGCTATGAAACCATTTGCCCGAGATATAACTATAACCATTACGGTTAAGATGATATTGCTGTATTTATTATGGTATTTCTGTGTCAGAGGAATGCATCCAGTAATGCCCAGTGGCGAGGAGTGGATGTTAGGTAAAACAACACAAGCAGCATCGTCCCAAATTAATAAGAGGTGATTTCATGATTCCTGTTAGTGAGGTGGTTGATCTTTCCCGGTTACAATTTGCGCTGACCGCATTGTACCATTTTTTATTTGTTCCTTTGACTTTAGGATTTTCGGTGATGCTCGCCATCATGGAAACGGTATATGTTATGACCGGGCGGGAAATCTGGCGGCAAATGGTCAAATACTGGGGTGTTTTGTTTGGTATTAATTTCGTGTTGGGCGTTGCCACAGGCCTTACCATGGAGTTTCAGTTCGGAACCAACTGGGCTTATTACTCGCATTATGTGGGTGATGTTTTCGGAGCGCCTCTCGCGATTGAAGGAATGATGGCATTCTTTCTTGAAGCGACCTTTGTTGGGTTATTCTTTTTTGGGTGGGATAAGCTGACCAAGTTTCAGCATATGATTTGTACCTGGCTTTTGGCTTTGGGAACAAACCTGTCTGCATTATGGATTTTGATAGCCAATGGCTGGATGCAAAATCCGGTGGGATCTTATTTTGACTATCAAACCATGCGAATGGAAGTTAGTAGTTTCTATGATATGTTGTTTAATCCTGTGGCTCAGGCCAAGTTCGTTCATACCATCAGTGCAGGGTATGTTACTGGTGCTATGTTTGTTTTGTCTGTAAGTGCTTATTTTCTCTTACGTGATCGTAACAAAGCATTTGCTAAACGCTCTATGACCGTAGCAGTGTCTTTTGGTTTGGCTTCTGCTTTGTCTGTAGTTGTTTTGGGCGATGAAAGCGGTTATGTGGCTAATGCCAACCAGAAAATGAAAATTGCTGCTATGGAAGCCATGTGGCATACCGAAAAAGCCCCGGCAGCATTAACAGTATTTGGCATACCTGATGAAAAAACGTTAAGCACCAAATACGCTATTGATATTCCTTTTGCATTGGGAATTATCGCTACTCGATCAATTAATACTCCTTTACAGGGAATTATTGAACTGATTGATGAGGGTAAATTAAAAATTCAAGACGGGATGATCGCATACAAAGCGCTACAAAAATTGCAAAAAGATCCTAAAAATGAAAAAGCAAAAAAAATATTCGACGAGCACAGTGAAAACCTGGGTTATGCGTTGTTGCTTAAAAAATACACAGAAAAAGTAACGGATGCTACAGAGGAACAAATCAATCAGGCTGCTCAGGATTTAAAGCCCAAAGTTCTTCCCATGTTTTTTTCATTCAGGATAATGGTCGCTTGTGGTATCTATTTTATCGTGCTTTTTGCAATTGGTTTTTATTTGTCAGTGAGACACCGCTTGGAAAAAACTCGTTGGTATCATCGCATGGCTTTTTATTCACTGCCTTTGCCCTGGGTCGCAGCCGAGCTGGGTTGGGTCGTTGCTGAATATGGCCGTCAGCCCTGGGTTGTGCAGGGCATTTTACCAACGTTTATGGGCGCCTCAGCATTAACTCCAGGCCAAGTCATGACCTCAATTGCTGGATTTGTATTGTTTTATACCGTATTGGCTGTCGTTGAGCTTTATTTGATGGTGAAATACATTCGCCTTGGTCCAGATGGCATGCAGCACTAATTTTAGGAGATACCAATGCCTTTAGATTATGAAACATTAAGAGTTATATGGTGGTTATTGATAGGTATTTTGTTGATGGGTTTTGCCATTATGGATGGATTTGATCTGGGCGTTGCCATGTGGCTGCCCTGGTTGGGCAAAACAGATATTGAACGACGGGTGATGATCAACAGCATAGGCCCGACCTGGGAGGGGAACCAGGTTTGGTTTATTCTTGGTGGCGGCGCAATTTTTGCTGCTTGGCCTGCATTATATGCTCTGTCCTTTTCCGGTTTTTATCTGGCAATGTTGGTTGTGCTTTTGGCTTTGATTCTGCGTCCGGTAGGATTTAAATACCGCTCCAAACTAACTAATCCTTTATGGCGCTCAACCTGGGATTGGGCTTTATTTACGGGTGGTTTTGTGCCTTCATTGATTTTCGGGGTTGCTTTAGGGAATGTGCTCCAGGGTGTGCCTTTTTATTTTGATGAAAGTTTACGAGTTTTTTATACCGGAACTTTTTTGGAATTGCTTAATCCCTTCGCATTGGGTTGCGGCATTTTATCGGTATTGATGCTCGCAATGCATGGTGCATTTTTTCTTCAGGTAAAAACAGAAGGAGTTTTGCAGCACAAAGCACGAATCTGCGCCAGATGGTGTGCCTTTAGTGTCATCGTGCTTTTTAGCGGGCTTGGTCTTTGGATTTTTTATGGTATTGATGGTTATGCACTTAGCGGGGTTGTTCCTCACGATGGGCCGTCTAACCCACTGTATAAAGAGGCCACAAGTCAGGCGGGTGCATGGTTTAACAATTATCGCAATTATCCGCTAACCATGCTGGTACCTTTAATCAGTCTTATTTCAGCATTTATGGCTATTATTCTGGCAAGAAAAGCGGTTTTGGCTTTTGTCTTTAGCGGGTTAAGTGTAGGTACTTTGATTGGAACAGTTGGTGTGAGTATGTTTCCTTTTATTCTCCCTTCATCAACGCATCCTCAGCACAGTTTAGTCGTTTGGGATAGCTCATCGAGTCAGCTGACTTTGTTAATCATGTTGGGTGTAACGGTAGTCTTTTTACCTATTGTTTTAACCTACACTGCTTGGGTTTATAGAGTATTGCGAGGCAAAGTGACTGAAAAAACAATTTTGAATAATCAGGATACAGCTTATTGAGGAGAGTGTTATGTGGTATTTTTCCTGGATTTTAGGTACTGGTCTGGCTTGTTTTTTTGCTGTATTAAATGCGATGTGGCTTGAGCTAAGAGAAGACGATGTAAAGTAATACGCTGATGCACAGTCCGGGAAGGTTTTTATATCCAACCCGGACTTTTCACATTCCTCTTGAGTTAGCTGGCGCAGCCGTAGAGGTTTTGATAGTCCTCCAGTTTTTTTACCTGATCGTGTTCGTTGGCATGGTGCAGGTACTCAATCAAATCAAATAAATTGATAATCGAATAGACATTAATCCCTTGAGCTTTAATTTCAGAAAGGGTTGATTTTTCGGTGACACCACGCTCACATCGGTCTAAAGCAATGATAACTCCGGTTAAAATGCCTCCATGTTCCTTAATCAGCGATTGAGATTCTCTAAACGCAGTACCTGCGGTAATCACGTCATCAATTATCAGAGTTTTTCCTGTTAATGGCGAACCAATTAACTGTCCGCCTTCACCATGCGTTTTTACTTCCTTGCGATTAAAGGTTACCGTGCAGTCTTTACCCAATTCCGCTAATGCTACTGCCGTAGTTGTTGCAAGAGGTAGTCCTTTGTAAGCAGGGCCAAAAAGATGGTCAAACGCTACTTGTTCATCTATCAATGTTTGGGCGTAAAATTGCCCCAGCTGACGCAAAGCGCTGCCCTGATAAAATAAACCGGCATTAAAAAAATAGGGGCTGAGTCTGCCAGATTTAAGCGTGAATTCACCAAATTTTAAAACCTGAGATTCCAGAGCTAATTTTATAAAAGCTGATTTGGTATGATTCATTATTTATTCCTAAAATAAAAAATTATTGAAAACAAACACAATTTTTGAAAAAAATCCTTAACAATCAACAAAAAACTGTTATGCTAATCAAAGTGTGCGTGCTTATTCGTGCATGAGAAGCTGTTTATTATAACGCAGATAGTTACTTTATGAATGATTCAAATTGAGGCGTTGATGAAAGATTATCTGAAATAAACATTTATAAACTATAAACAACGAATACGATGTAAAAAGTTTAAGACAAAGGGGATAGCTAATGTCGCAAAGAGAAACAGGCCATGTTAAATGGTTTAATGAAAAAAAGGGATTTGGTTTTATTATTAATCAACAAGGCGATGATATTTTTGTACATTACAAAGACATTCAAGGTGTTGGATTTAAAACACTTCACGAAAATGACCCAGTAACATTTGTGCTTGATAAGGGACCAAAAGGTCTGAAAGCACAAGATGTTGTTTTAGCTAACGAAGCCAATCAATAATAAAACAAGACATGAAAGCCAGATAATCGTGTCTGGCTTATCTTTTTGAAAGAATTCATCACCTCATCTAAAGCCTGTTTATTCTATACTAACTTGGTGTATCTCAGAATCGTTCTTACTAATCCATGTGCAGTGAAGGCTGGGAAGCAGCAGGGCATGTTTTTTCTTCAATTCTTCTGCGATGAACGGACAAGAATCCTAAATTGCTGATCGCTCGAGATGGGCTGAACTTTAAGCGTTTAGCGTTTAAGTGTCTTTGAATGTCGTCATAAATCAGCTTGTCTTCGTCGAGTAAATCTGCTCTGCCTAAATCAAACAGTTCATGCCAAAACGACTTATTTTGCACCATATCTTGAATAAATAAACGTTTCAACTCGGGATGAAGCGCTCCAGCCATGCTGGCTGTTGTGAATATTCTGCCAAAAGATTCTGCTGTTGGGGCTCGGTAATCTGGCTCGAACATCGTGTCGACTTCAGGAGGATAGGAGTATATTAACTCCCCGTCAACCAAGATTTCATAAATTGAACGATGGTCTTCGTTTATTTTATTTTTGGGATGCGATAGGGCTATTTGTGCTAAACGCATTCTGGCTTTGGCAACACGTTCAGACATTGCCATTTCACGCATCGCATGATAGACATCATGAATGGCTCCCGCAAATGCTGTTTCATAGGGATGGCCATCAATAGTGCTCCTGAACGATCCACGGTCTTCCTTGTATCTTAATTCACTATCTTTTTCAGGAAGATACAGGGTTAAGGCGATTTTTCCTTGCGTTTTCAATTCTGCATAATGGTCTAAATTGATGATTCCATAAGTTGGAATCAGTTGTACTGGGATGCGTTTAAGCGTCTGGGCTTTCGCATTTAATGCGGCTTGAAACATGGTAAAACTTGGAATGACCATAACATTTTCAAAGTGTAAACCTGCTGTGGAAACGGCATATCGGTCTAATGTTCTCATGCATTTTAATACTTTTTGAATGTTAGCTATCAAGTCTGACCAGCACCCACTTTCCGGAGCATGAGCAACACGATACGTACGTTCAAGGGGCGGGGAATTTTCCATTATTTCACAAAATATCGTCCACTCGGCTTCTGTAAAACTAAAAAAACGATATACTAACGGTTTTTGCATGCGCCACGGCAAATCAGAAATGCTTAGGTTGTTGTAATTGGGACAGATTATCGTATTGTAATGTAAATGTGTTATTCGGTTGGGTAGTTCCTGGTCATTTGGTATTGGGAAGTGATAAACACTGTTGGTAATACCTTTATCTGCATTTAAAAAATAATACCTCAGATATACTCGGGGACTGATGTACAAGGTGCGAATTGCTGAATCAAAAATATGAAGCGTTGCAAGTTCAGCTGCCGATATCTGTTTTAATTTAACGCCTCTTAACGCCGCTAAAAACAAAGTTCTTGATTCCGGTATTTCAAACTCATTGATTACGCCTGTTGCCAGTTCGTCTACAAGTCGTTTAGTTCTTTGAACAACGGCATCATGTTCCAACTCTTCAAGGACACCAGCTCGTTCGCTTTCGGGTAAAGAGAGAATTAATTCATTAAGAAAAATATCTTCGGATGGAGGGAGCAGTAAAGCATCATGTTTCGTGGCTGCCATGGCGTTCTCGGAAAAAAATTCAGTATATCACGTGAACTTTGACTTTAAAATGAACATTGGGAGCATTTGGTGTAACTTATTACCTTGCGATCAAAGGGTTGAGGACAGTCAAACTGGTCTATAATCACAGATAAAGGTCAAGTATTTCATCACAGGAAACATATGCCTTGCCAAAAATGTGATTCAACAGCTGCTTACCGATTATCGGGGGTTTACCAATTACTTGTATCACCTCCTCGTGGTCATAGTTACTCTAAGCTGGCACGTTATTTAACCGAAAAAAATTACGATGTAAGGCTTCATGATGGCAGCGTTATTGAACTCATTTTTGCTGCAGAACAGGCTCAAAATATTGGGCAAGACTTGGAGCGGTGTTTCTCGCAAGCCGAGTTAGAAGACTCTAAAGCCGCTTTGCTGCCACTGGATATTGTAGATAAAAGCATAGAAAAGATACTCGGTCATACTCAATCTTTAAAGAAAACAGTGGGTTTGTGTTTGTCTCAATGGCTCATTAGCCTTATTGAAGGCCATAAATTATTGACCTTTTGTCAGCCTATAGTTCATAAAGATACACTTAAACCCTATGGATTTGAGTGTTTGTTGAGAGGCAAGTCAGGCGATACCATATTTCCTCCATCCGATTTGTTCGGTGCAGCCAAATCCAGCGATATGTTGTTTTTGTTGGATAAAACTGCCCGGGTGTGCCATATAGAAAATATGAGTAAAATCAATATTTCTAGCCAAAAAATATTTATAAATTTTAACCCAACGTCTATTTACGATCCCTTTTTTTGCTTGAAAACAACAACACAAACTTTGAAAAATACCTCCATTCAACCGTCACAAATTGTGTTTGAAGTTACTGAAAGTGAAGAGGTTAGAGATAAAAAACATCTGTTAAATATCATCGGTTTTTACAGACAACAAGGATATCAGGTTGCTCTTGACGATTTGGGTTCTGGTTACAGTTCATTAAATTTGCTTAGTGAACTAAAGCCTGATTTTGTCAAGCTGGATCAAGACCTGGTAAGGCAAATTCACTTACATGAGTTCAAACAGATTATTCTGGAAAAAATATGCGATATGGCAACAAAACTTAAAGTCAAAATCATATGCGAAGGCATTGAATCTGCGGACGAATTACACATCATTAAAGATTACAGTATTGATTTTTACCAGGGATTTTTATTCGCCAAACCCATGCCGGTTGAAAGCGTTCCTGAATATCTTAAGAAAACCGCATAAAGATCAATGATGATTATTCGTTAATTGACATTTTTCATTTACTTTCTGTCAGGACACTCATATTCTAGCCCTTTTTTAAAACCGTATTAATGAGGTTATCGTGGGCTCAAGATATATAGACCTTTTAAAACAACGAACATTTCTTCCTCTCTTTTTGACCCAGTTTTTTGGTGCTTTTAACGATAATGCTTATAAATTGGCTATGTTAACCATGATTAGCTATCACTTAAGTCACAATCAATCTCAATCGGAATACTATCAGGCATTGGCTGGTGCCTTGTTTATCGCTCCATTTTTTATTTTTTCAGCTGCCTCAGGTCAGTTAGCGGACAAGTTTGATAAAGCGTTATTGACCCGTTTGGTTAAGGTTTTTGAGGTGATACTCATGTTGCTTGGCAGTTTTGCTTTGTACCGAGGGAGTATCTTTTTAATGATGTTTACTCTCACGGGTTTAGGAATTCACTCATCTTTTTTTGGACCTATTAAGTACGCTATTTTACCTGATCATTTGCCAAAAGATGATTTACTGGGAGCCACTGGTTTAATAGAGGCGAGTACTTTTGTTGCCATTTTGTTAGGTACTACGCTTGGCACATTAGCGATAGGCTCAGAGCTTGGTACCCCTTTTTTGGCCATATTTATTACCTTGAGTGCGGCTTTTGCGGGACTAATTTCCAGCATGTTTGTTCCCAGTGCGCCATCATCTTTGTATTCCTTACACGTGGATTTAAATATCTGGAGGTCCACTTTAGCGATGTTAAGACAGGCAAAAAAACAAACAGCGGTGTCACTGGCGATATTGACTATTTCCTGGTTTTGGCTGATTGGTGCGGTATTGTTAACCAAACTTCCTGATTACGCTCATTATGTTTTAGGAGCTAATACCCATGTTTTTGCTGTATTTTTAGCGGTTTTTTCTATTGGTATCGCATTAGGATCACTAACCATAAACCGCATATTGCATGGAGCATTGACTTTATCGGTGGTTCCTTTGGCGATGTTGGCATTAAGTTGTTTTACTTTTGATCTCTATTGGGCTTCTCCAGATGTCAATCAGGTAACCGATAATTTGACGACTTTAGTGGTTTTTTTCACCCGCTTTAATCACTGGCGCATTGTATTTGATTTGTTTATGCTCTCATTTTGCGCCGGATTATTTGTTGTTCCTTTGTACACTTATCTACAAGTGGCAAGTCATCCGGAAACGAGAGCTCGGACTATAGCGGCTAACAATATCTATAACGCATTATTCATGGTTCTTGGAACGCTCCTGGTTATGGTGTTGTTGCATTTCAATTTAGCCATACCCCAGGTGTTCTTTTTGCTTGGTTTTTTAAACGCTTTAGCGGCGTTGGCGTTATGGTTTTATTTGAGAAAACAGAAAAATAATAACTTTGGATTAGAATGATTTTGAGATAACAACATCAAGCCAGGTTTCGGTGTATTCAGGAAGAGATCAAGGCTCTTGTTATGAAATGGGCTAAGGTTTTTAATATTAAACTCTTTAGCCCATAGCAAAGCGTAATCTAGCCAGCGACATTGATCCAGTCTTTGGCAGGAAGAAATTCTGTGTACAAAGTATGTTCTTTACTGTTTTCTTTAGGATGCCAGTTATACTCCCAGTGTACTTCAGGAGGTAGAGACATTAGGATGGACTCAGTTCTGCCACCTGACTGTAAGCCAAACAAAGTGCCTCTGTCGTAAATTAAATTAAATTCCACATAACGCCCACGCCTGTAGTTTTGAAAAGCCTTTTCTTCAGCACCATAAGGATGCTCCATGCGTCGCAAGACTATAGGCGCATATGCCGGAATAAAATGATCTCCTATGCTTTGCATTAACGCAAAACTGTGTTCGAAACTGATTCTGTTGTAATCATCAAAAAATAAACCACCTATTCCTCGTGCCTCATTTCGGTGTTTGATAAAGAAATAATCATCACACCATTTTTTAAACTCAGGATAAATTGACGAGCCAAAAGGTTGACAGGCTTCATAGGCCGTTTGATGCCAATGCGTGCAATCTTCGACAAAACCATAATACGGTGTCATATCAAAACCACCACCAAACCACCATACGGGATCTGCGCCTGCTTTTTCTGCGATAAAAAAACGTACATTAGCATGAGACGTTGGTACATAAGGATTTTCAGGGTGTATCACCAGAGAAACACCTAATGCACTAAAATTTCTGCCCGCTAGTTCAGGTCTGTGGGCGGTAGCGGAAGCGGGTAACTGCTCCCCTGAAACATGAGAAAAATTAACACCTGCTTTCGCAAAAACCCGACCTTTGGTCAGTACACGAGTTATTCCGCCTCCACCCCCAGTTCGTTCCCAGGACTCTTCCCTAAATTGCGCCACACCGTCAAGTTGTTCAAGTGCGCTGCAAATTGAGTTTTGCAGATTGAGTAAATAGGATTTTATGAGTTCTATGGCGTTTGCTGGAATGGTATTGCAGTCTGACATTCTGGATGCTCCGTCAGGTTAAAGTGACTTATTTTCTCACTCTTTCCGTATTGGCACAATGTTTGCTTCATTAACTTCAAAAACTACAAGGAGTGATTATGCCTTTCAATCTTGACTCTTACTTCGGAATTCATACCAAAGCGCTAATGACACGTGATCAGCGTGCTTCATTGCTGGCTAATAACCTGGCGAACGTAGATACCCCTAATTATAAAGCGGTAGATATGGATTTTAACGAGGTACTTGCTGCTTCTATGGCAGGAAGTTCGCACAGCCTTGAAGTTACAGCGCCAAATCACATCAATGCGAATGCAGATCTTTCAACCCAGTTAAAATATCGTGTCACCAATTTTCAATCCTTGGATGGTAACACAGTAGACAAAGATCTGGAGACGACAGAATTTGCGAAAAATGCCTTGAATTACCAGGCGAGTCTTAATTTTCTGGATGGAAAAATTAAATCCATGATGGTTGCCTTAAGAGGAGAATAATCATGTCATTAAACTCTATTTTTGAAATAGCTGGATCGGCTATGACCGCAGAGTCCGCACGATTAACCACGAGTGCAGAAAATTTAAGCAACGTGAATGTTGAAGTCACCAATCCCGACGATGCCTATCAACCCAGATATCCCATTTTTGAGGCCGTTCAGGAACAGGCGCAACAATGGATGGGAGACAAGGTGAGGGGAGGGGTTAAATTGCTTGGTGTTTATGAAAGTACAGCCGAACCTTTTGCCCGATATGAGCCAGATAATCCCATTTCTGATGCCAACGGATTTGTATATACCCCAAATATGAGCTATATAAAAGAGATGGCTAATGTGATTTCAGCATCCAGAGCATATCAGATGAACATCGAGTTACTCAATACGACCAAGCAATTAATGCAGCGAACATTGCAATTAGGTGAATAAGGGGAAAAGCATGACAAACTCAGTAACTGGAGCTAACACCATGGCGAATTTAGGACTTAACCAAATGGACGGTTCCGAACGCAGAAGTCTTGGGCAGCAAGATTTTTTAAGGCTTATGGTTGCGCAAGTGCAAAATCAGGATCCCATGCAACCGCAACCTAATGGCGAGTTTCTGTCTCAGTTAGCACAGTTTAGTACTAATGACGGGATTACACGGATGCAAGAATCACTACAGCAACTGGCCAGTTCGTTACAGTCAAATCAGGCACTTCAGGCTTCAGCTCTTGTTGGCCGTAAAGTACTGATCAACAGCGATAATATGGCTTTGGGAACCGAAGGAGATGTAAAAGCTGCCGTTGATATCCCAACTGGCCTTGCCAATCCAATGGCCTCCATCTACACAGAATCTGGTGAGCTTTTGAAAACCTTTCCCTTAGGACAATCTGCGCCAGGTTTTTTTGAATTTAAATGGGATGGTACCGGTCAAAATAATGAACGAGTGGCGGCTGGAAATTACAAGATTAAAGTTAATGGAACATACGGTGGTAAGGAGGTCGCTTTAAAAACTATGACTGCAGCCAATATCGATAGCGTCAGTCTGGGACAAAACGGCGATGGTTTGAAACTAAATGTAGCAGGAGTTGGATCCATTACGTTAAACGAGGTGAGACAAATTACGGTATAAAGTTTCTGCAGCACTGGATGTATCTGGTGAAGTGCATAAAATTACGAGCAGGAGACGAAGATGGTTTTTAATACGGCGTTAAGTGGTATTCAGGCATCAAGTAAAGACCTGGAAGTGATTGGTAACAACATTGCCAACTCTGCAACAATAGGTTTTAAGGGTTCGCGCGCAGAATTTGCAGACATTTACACTTTCGGTGCTTATGGAGCAGGTAATACGGCAGTGGGTAATGGCGTAAAATTATCGCGAGTTCACCAGTCTTTTGCTACTGGAACTTTAAGTCCTACAAATAACGTTCTTGACCTTGCAGTCAATGGTTCTGGATTTTTTGTCCTGAGTGACCAAGGTGCCAAAGTATACACTCGAGCTGGTCAGTTTAAACTGGACAATGAAAACTATATCGTTAACGCCAATAACCAAAGGCTTACTGGTCTGCTTGCCGATAGAACCGGCACTATTACGGGAGCATCTGGAGACTTGCAAATCAATACCGCCAATATTAGTCCTCGTGCCAGTTCTACAGTAACGGCCGGTGTTAACCTGTATTCGCAAAGTACTGCACCTACGGTTGATTGGGTGGGAGGCGCAACTCCAGCCACTGGTACATACAATAACGTCAGTTCATCCACTGTCTACGATAGTCTTGGAAACTCCCATGTGCTGAGTATGTATTTCATCAAGGCAGATTCTGCAGCTGCTGCTGGTGACCCAAATGCTGCTTCACCTGCAGGAACCCAAAATCAGTGGTATGTTGCTTTTCAAATAGACAATCAGAATGTTCCGCCAAACGTAGGTCCTCAAAACACCGATAATCTGTTTAGAGCCAATTTCAACAGTGATGGAACCTTTGCCGGCGTAACAGATACTGCAAATGCTGCATTGCCCAACAATTATATTCCTTTAAGTGTAAACCTTAATAACGGCTCACTGCCTTTAAATTTAAACATCGATTTGTCCAATAGTACTCAGTTTGGCAGCCCATTTGCGGTACAGTCTACGCAAAATGACGGTTTTACTACGGGTAGTCTAGCTGGTTTGGATATTGATGATTCGGGTGTTATCCTGGGTCGTTATACCAATGGTCGTACTATGACCATGGGGCAAATTCTGTTGGCTAACTTTGCTGATCCTGAAAGTTTGCAAAATTTAGGTAATACAAGTTGGGCTGAGACTTTTGGCTCAGGTCAACCGTTAATTAGCGGTGCAGGAACTGGAGGCTTGGGATTAATTAATTCGGGCAGGCTCGAAGAATCTAACGTGGACTTAACCAGTGAGCTTGTTAAATTAATTAGTGCTCAACGTAATTTCCAGGCTAACGCACAAACCATACGTACAGGGGATGCTGTGACTCAAACCATTATCAACATCAGGTAAGGAATAAGCCATGGAGACCGTGCTATATACTTCAACTAGTGCTGGGTATGCGGATTTGCAGAGGCAGTCTTTAATCGCCAATAATTTGGCAAATCTAAATACCCCAGGGTTTAAGGCGGATTTGTATCAAGCCTATACCATGTATATGAGTAATGAAAATGGCGTAAATAACAGTAATGGTCAAACTGTTGTCGTTCAGGGGCCTAATAACGTCGACATGATGCCAGGTGAAATCATTACCACTGGTCGTGATCTCGATGTGGCTATTGATGGTGATGGGTGGTTAGCAATCAGAGACGGACAGGGTAAAGAAGTTTATACTCGTGGTGGCAGTTTACGATTATCCACTAATGGACAGCTAGTTACTGCATCAGGACAACCTGTCTTGGGAGATGGCGGCCCCATCTCCATACCACCTGCCAAATCAATAGAAATAGGTAACGATGGAACTATTACCATTGTCCCTTTGGATGGTGATCTTAAAGCGCTAGCTATTCTGGACAGACTAAAGCTTGTGAGTTTGGATAAAACAAACGTAGTCAAAACAGAAGATGGGTACTATCAGTTGAAGCAAGGAGGCGTAGCCAGAGCGGATGCAAATATCAGAGTAATCAGCGGTGCAATTGAAGGTTCTAATGTTAGTGCGGTTGAACAAATGGTTGAAATGATAAGTGCTGGTCGTGAATTTGATGCGCATATGAAGGTATTATCTACTTCTGATGAAAACGCCCAGAAACTGGCACAACTATTGCAACAGTAGATTTAATTAAATGAGAATAATTGCGGGAGACTGTCATGGAACCAGCACTATGGATCAGTAAAACTGGTCTGGAAGCTCAAGATCAGAATATTGCTACCATTGCGAATAACCTGGCAAACGTCAATACTACTGGATACAAAACGTCCAGAGCCTTATTCGAAGATTTAATCTATCAAAATTTCAAACAAGCTGGCGCACAATCCACTCAAAATACCCAAATTCCCACTGGAATCAACATGGGAACAGGGGTACGTTTAGTTGCTACCGAAAAAATCTTCACTCAAGGGGGAATTCAAAACACACAAAATCCTCTTGATTTAGCTATTATGGGGCAGGGTTTTTTTACCATATTAATGCCTGATGGTACTCAGGCCTATACTCGAGATGGTACTTTTCAGCTGGACAGTACGGGACAAATTGTAACGAACAATGGTAACCTGCTGCAACCGGCGATTACGGTACCAGCACAAACAACGGCCATTACTATTGGTACTGACGGTACGGTCAGCGCCACGATTGCTGGAACTGCCACGCCATCAATTATTGGAACCATCCAGTTAACCAACTTCGTAAACAAAGCAGGATTGCAGCCTATTGGAAGCAATTTATACATTGAGACAGCCGCCAGTGGGCCTCCTCAGATTGATAACCCAGGTGCTTCCGGGCTGGGTACCTTACTGCAAGGATCACTTGAGGCTTCGAATGTGAACGTTGTTGAAGAATTGGTTAATATGATTCAGGCTCAAAGAGCCTACGAGATTACTGCGAAAAGTATTGAGACTGTTGATAATATGCTGCAGTATTTAACGCAAACTCTGTAAGCGGAATAGCATCATGAACGCACTGAGATTAGCTGTTACTACTATGATAGTTGTTTGTTTGAGCGGGTGTGAAGCGTTAAAACCACCTGCTCCTGGAGCTGATCCTGACTTTGCGCCAACTTATCCTGCTACTCCTGATCCTAAAGAGCTTAAAAGAGCAAGTGGCGCAATCTACAGCAGTGAAACAGCGTTACCTCTTTTTGAGACACCTCGCGCAAGGCACCCTGGCGATATTTTGACAGTATTACTCGTTGAGCGTACCGATGCGCAAAAAAATGCGTCTACTATCCAAAAGAAAAATGATGAAGAGTTAGTCGATAACAGCATTTTCCTCGGAAGACCTATAAACCTTGGAGCTGGCTATAATACTAACTTTGATTTGAGCAACCAACGAAAATTCACCGGGGATGCTCGAGCCATTCAGAACAACAGGTTAGCAGGCAGTATTTCAGTCACGGTAACTCGATTGCTTCCTAATGGAAACATGATGGTTCAGGGCGAGAAATGGGTGAGAATTAATCAGGGTAATGAATTCGTTCAACTTTCTGGTATAGTGCGCCCTCAAGATATCAAGGCAGACAACTCGATTACCTCGGATAGAGTAGCGAATGCCAGAATTTCTTATGGTGCAACAGGACAAATGAATAACACAAATGCTCAGGGTTGGTTTGCGCGGATTCTTTGGAGTCCATTATTCCCGACTTGATTAAAATGGGTGTGCTGCTGATCAAGTAGCTGACACCTGTTTTTTTCTGAGCGTTACATTTTAGAGCACGAAATGTGCTTGCGAAGAATAAAATTTTGTTTGCATTTAAATTGATGCAAACAACCTAAGAACTCTGGAAACAAGGAACTGTAATGCGGCGAGTGCTGATTATTACATGGTTTATCTCAATCAGTCTGATGACTGGCTCTGTTTTTGCTGAGCGAATTAAAGACATTGCTACTTTGGCTGGAGTTCGAACCAACCAGTTGGTAGGATATGGATTGGTGGTTGGTCTAAATGGTACGGGAGATAAGGCAGGTACTCGCTTTACCGAGGACAGTTTTGCCAATATGTTGACACAAATGGGTATCAATATTCCCCCCGGCATTCGCTTGAATTCCAAAAATGTCGCCGCAGTGATGGTGACTGCCAGTCTTTCAAGTTTTATGAAAAAAGGGCAGACACTGGATGTCAATATTTCCTCCATAGGTGATTCCAAAAGTCTTTTGGGCGGAACGCTTCTGCTAACTCCTTTAAAAGGTGCCGACGGTCGAGTCTATGCGATGTCGCAGGGTAATGTCATTGTATCCGGTATCAGTGCGTCAGGTTCGGATGGAACCAGTGTGACCATAAACGTGCCCAGTGGCGGCCGGATTCCTAATGGAGCAACAGTTGAAGCCGATATTCCCAATCCTTTCTATTTCTCAAAATCATTGACCTACAATCTGCACTCGCCAGATTTCACAACTGCAAAAAGAATGAGTGATGCAATTAACGAGTTAATGGGACCAGGAACCGCAAGAGCGGTTGATGCCACTTCGGTAACCGTTACCGCACCCAAAAAGCTATCCCAAAGAGTTGATTATGTTTCTGTACTGGAAAACATAGAATTTACTCCAGGAGAGCCCATAGCGAAAATCATCATTAACTCAAGAACAGGGACTATAGTGATTTCCAGTAATGTAATTGTGAAATCGGCTGCCGTATCGCACGGAAATCTGGTTGTCAGCGTCACGGAAACCCCAGTAATCAGTCAGCCTAATGCCTTTGCTGGAGGAAGAACCGTTTCAACAGAACAGTCTCAAGTTGACATACAACAGAACAATAATCATGCCTTCGTTCTTCCCAAGGGCGTGACTTTGAAAGAAATAGTTCGAGGCATTAATGCGGTAGGTGCAACTCCTACAGATGTTATCGCCATTCTCGAAGCTTTGCAGCAAGCTGGGGCATTGAATGCGACGTTAATTGTAATTTAAAGATGTAATGAAAGGATGATACAAATGAAATTAGACAGGATAGCCGTTAGTGATTTTCAAAGTTTAAATGAATTGAAAGTTCAGGCGGGTAAAGACCAAAAAAAAGCCTTACCGGAAGTTGCCAAGCAATTTGAAGGTATCTTTTTACAATCCATGTTAAAAAGTATGCGTATGGGGCAGCATTTCCTTGATGAATCCAGTCCTTTTAACGGTAAAAATCAGGCAACTTTTCAGGAAATGCTTGATGGTCAATATGCTACCAGTATTGCATCAAATGGCGGCGTTGGCCTGGCTGCCATGTTAACCAAGCAGTTGGAACGAAATGCTGGTGTACAAAGCTCTGATGCCGTAAAACCTGGAATGACTGACTCTGCCAGACTATTGTCTGGATTGGGTGAAGTAACAGCACAAAAAGGATCTGAGAATACAGTTATTGATGATTTTGTTAAATCAATTTGGCCCGTAGCCAAACAAGCAGCATCTTTAATGGGGCTTGATCCAAAGGTTTTGGTCGCTCAAGCTGCTCTTGAAACCGGTTGGGGAAAATTTGTAGCAAAAGATGCAGATGGAACCAGCAGTAATAACTTGTTTAACGTCAAAACAGGTTCCAGCAAAGAATTTGAATCGGTTAAAATTAAAACAACTGAATATATTGCCGATACACCTATTAGGATGAGTGATTCGTTTCGCAAATATCCTTCTGTTGAACACAGTTTTAATGATTATGTTTCATTAATTAAAGGAAGCGAGCGTTATCAGAATGCGTTAGCACATGCAGGAGATCCTGAGACTTACGTCCAGGAATTGCATAAGGCCGGCTACGCAACCGATCCAAATTATGGATCTAAAATAATGTCAATTTATCATGGTGATGAATTGAATGCAGCAATACAACGATGTGGATTTGCCGAACAGGTGTAATACCTGTCGCAAATCTGCTAACCCGATTAGGGAGTGAATAAATATGTCCATATTGAACATCGCTTCTTCAGGATTAAATGCTTTTCAACGCGCATTCCAGGTGGCTGGTAATAACATAGTTAATGCCACAACCAAAGGCTATACACGGCAAAGCATTCAGTTTACTCCCGGGCCCTCTCAGCGTTTTGCGGGTTCGTATATAGGCAGTGGTGTATTTGTTTCATCCATTGATAGAAATGTGGATCAGTTCACCAATTCTCAGGTAAGAACCACTTTAAGTCTTAAATCTCAATTTGATACCTTTTATCAACAAGCCGTTCAGATAGATAAGTTGCTTTCTCAGGATGGCACGAGTATCTCTACTTCCATGCAGTCTTTCTTTGATGCCCTGGGACAAACAAACAGCGCCCCGGACAGTATTGCATCACGGGGTGTGACTATTAAACAAAGTCAATTAATGGTTCAGCAATTCAATTCCATTCAAGGCAAACTGGATGAGTATCAACAAAATTCAACAGCCCAGATTTCAGGTGCTGTTCGCCAAGTCAACCAGTTAACTCGAGATATCGCCGCCTTGAATAAACAGCTGATGAGCACGCCAAATTCACCCGAATTGCTTGATCAGCGTGATGAACTTTTGAAAGAGTTATCAAAATTTACTACGTTGACTGTTTTTGATCAGGGTGATGGCACCATAGGCGTCGGAATAGTGACTGGTGACATGTTAGTGTCAGGAACTGAACAAAGAGATATGGTGGTAGGTAATGATAATACTCGTGTATCAGGCACTAAAGTATACTTAAGTAACGGATCAGGCCAAATTGACATCACATCACGATTAACTACAGGCATGCTCGGCGGCTTGATGGATTACGAGAATGCTGTTATCAATCAGGCAAGTCAAATCATAGGCCAGATGGCTATTGGTTTAGCTGAAACGTTTAATGCCCAACATAATCTTGGTATGGATTTGAACAATCAGATCGGTAAGGACTTTTTTAACGACTATAATAGCGCAGCACAGCAAAGAAACAGAGTTGTTGCGCCAACAAGCAATACGGGAACAGGAGTGATATCAGTCGCTATTTCGAATATATCACAAACCCAATTAAGCGATTATGAATTAACTGTTACTGATGCTGGAACTAATGAAGTAAGGCTCACTCGTAAGTCAGATGGAACATCCACCATACTCAATTGGACGGATACTCCACCCACTCCCCCCGCAGGCCAGTTGGTAATTGATGGAATGACCATCTCTGTTGACGATACAACAAATCTTGCCAATAATGACACTTTTACCCTGGTTCCTGTTCGTGGTGCTGCACGAGATATGTCCTTACAGATCACCGATCCACGCGAAATTGCCCTCGCTTCCCCAGTAAGCACCAGCGCCTCACTCAGCAATACAGGTATGGGTAAAATTGCTTTGGGAAGTGTTTTTAATACCACCGATGTGAACAAAGAGTATCGAATCGATTTTATCTCTGATACTCAATACAACCTGGTTAATGTAACCGATGGTATCACGACAGGACCTGTTGCCTTTGTTCCAAATACCGACAATACGGTTCAGATTCCTGACAGTCTCAACCCATCCTACACTGTTGTGTTATCAGGCATACCGAAATCAGGCGATCAATTTACCGCAACATATAACTCAGGTGCATCTGGGGATAACCGTAATGGTTTAAGTTTGTCGGCCATCCAACAAGATAAAATTTTATCAAATGGTACTGAAAATCTCTTTGATCGTTATGCTAATTTATTGGCTGAAGTGGGTGGTCAAACAAAACAGGCTCAACTTAGTGCGGAATCTGCCGATGTATTATATCAACAGGCTGAAGATTTTTGGCAAAGTAAAAGCGGTGTGAATCAGGATGAGGAGGGAGTTAATCTCCTAAAATTCAAGCAAGCCTACGAAGCAGCCGGTAAATTGCTTGAAATTTCCAATCAAATGATGAACACGCTGTTCGATATGCTGAGGTGATAAATGAGAATTTCTACCAATCAAATGTATCAAACCGGGCTAAACAACTTATTGGATTTGCAGACCAGGGTATTAAAATTACAAGGCCAACAATCCAGCGGTTTAAAAGTTCAATCGCCATCCGATGATCCGGTAGCATCTGCACAGATAGAATTGATGAATTATCGCATAGGAGCTACAGAGCTACTCCAAAGAAATCGCCAAGCCGCAGAAAGCGCACTTAGTCTGGAAGAAGGGGTATTATCTGATTCAATCAATACACTCAACCGTTTGCGTGAAATTCAAATTCAGGCTGGTAATGATGCCCTGGCCGAGGACGATAGAAAAGCGCTAGCCGTTGAAGCCAAAAATCTTTTGGGGCAATTGCAGGATTTTGCTAATTCAAAAGACGCAAACGGTAATTTTATGTTCAGTGGTGGGAAATCTTTTGTCCAGGCCATTTCTTTGAATACTTCAGGGCAATACGTCTATAACGGAGACAGTACGCAACGTTTTCAAGCAGTGACCCAAAGTTTACAAGTTGCTGTAAATGATACTGCCGACAATCTTTTCATGCGCATACCCAACGGTAATGGATCGTTCACAGTCAGTCAGACAGCTACCCCGAATACAGGAACAGGCGTAGTGACAACTGGTGCGGTAATAGACCCGCTGGCTTATGTCCCTGATGACTACACCATGAGCTTTGCCCTTAATACCCAAGGCGATTTGGTAGCCATGGTGAGCGGCGCTGCAAGTGGCGATGTCATTCCCCCAACAGGACTTCCAGATGATGCGCCTTTATACCAGGAAGGCTCAGTTATTTCTTTTAACGGAATAGAGTTGATGATAACCGGTGCGCCAGTTGCAGGAGATGCTTTTACAATTTCTCCGGCTGAAAATGAATCCATATTCTCAACAGTTCAACGCATGATAACCAATCTGAATAAACCTTATAAAACTCCCGTTGACAAAGCAGCGACTAAAACAGAAAATAACCAATTATTGGCGCAAATAGATAAGGCATTTTCCCGTATTTCAGAAGTTCAGGCAGATTTAGGTGCTCGTCTTAATCAGTTGGAAAGCGCAGATAATGCCAATAAAACCCTTATTGATACCAGTGAAGCAGCCTTAAAATTGTTAAGGGAAATCGATCCTATAGAAGTTGCTACTCAATTTAACATACAGGTTCTTAATCTGCAGATTGCCCAACAAAGTTTTGTTCGTATTCAAGGATTAACACTCTTTAATTATTTATGATGATAGGCGCTATTGATGTGGCTATCTCCGGCGATTAGACGTCAAAATAATTGCGTAAAATTGTGATTCATCTTTTAGAGGAGTTGCATTGCTGCTTTATATGAGGCGCTTTAGGTAGCAATTGTACTACAAGGATATTATGAGTTTCTGTTTTAATTCCCAGTTTCTAAAGTTTCGTTCTCAGTATTACATTAGTGAAACCAGGGAATTAATTGCCAGACATAAGCTTTTAGCCGCATTTACTATTTGTCTTCTTATTCCTGAATTAAACCACATTCAAGTGATTGGCATTCCCTTCTATAACTTGATAGCCCCATCTGTTGCATTAAAGGTAAAATTAATTTACTTAAGTGGATTAGTTGTTTTTTTGTTGAGCTTAACCCGGGCGCAGGCATCCTTTATAAAAGGCGGGGAATTCAGAGAATATCTGCATACGGTATTTATTTCTATGACCTCCCATAAAATTATTGATTTTATTATACTTTTATTGTCTTTGAATGTGGTGTGGCTTGCTGTATTTTTTGGGGGAACTTTTATTTTCAATGGTTCTCAAGATGCTGTGTTTATAGTCTCGCAATATTGTCTTTATGCTGCTTTAATATTTTCTTTATGTACTTTGCTCCTTAATTACCTTTATAAACAGATCGCTATGGGTTTTTTGAACTTTACGGTCCTTCTTTTGATCGTCGTTATTTCAAAGCAAGGCAATTCATTACTCAATTGTGGTGTGGGCATAGTTATTTTTTTAATGTGTTGCCTTACCCTTATGACAATAAAACCTGTCGGATCTTATTTTAATTATTCATTTAAATTACCACGTATCAATTTTTTCTACGGCCTCAACAGTATTCATTCTTTAAAAAATATTTTTATTATTCAACTGGCTATAATAAGAAAACATAGAACGTTGATGCTCATGCGCAGTGCTTTTTGTTTTGTCCTGTCTCTGGCTTTTTGTAGGATATTAATTTCTCAGGAAATTGAGGATAACCAGCAAGGGTTTGTTCTTGTTGTGATGACCATTCAATCTTATATTTTGTCTGGTTTGTATCTTCTTTTTGAAAAGGCAAAATCAGAATACAAACTATTTCATCGTATATTTCCCTATCAAAATAATGCTCATTTCTTAAAAGAGATCATGCTTATTTGCGCAGGCTTAGCCTTTGCATTAATTCCGGTATTTATATGTTTCATGATGAACTTTAAAGAGCATTTGGCACAGATTTTTATTATGTTTCTCATGAATTGCATGGTGTGTGCTATTAATCGAATTTTTTATTGCTTATCTATGCAGTTCTGCTTGATTACTTCTTTGCTGAGTACGGTAGGCTGCTGTGTTGTTCAGTTCTTCTTTTTGGGAACATACTATGGCTAGCGTAATACAGTTACAGAATGTCAATAAAGCTTTTGCAGATAGAGTGGTTTTTGAAAATCTATCCTATACTTTTCAAAAACGTGCTTATCATATTATAGGGAAAAATGGTTCAGGAAAATCAACTCTGCTACGCTTGATTGTTGGCCTGGATGCCCCGGATTCAGGTTTTATCCTAATCAATAATCGCAGTTATACTGCCAAAAATACGATTAAACCAAATAATTTATTTTATGTTCCTGATGATTTGGCGGTTTATCCTTTCTTAACTGGAAAAGAGCTTATATCTTGGCTTGCCAAGGCAAGAACACAGAATGATGATGAGGTAAATCAAATTTTTGAACGCTTGGAGTTGCAAGCTCATTTGAACACCCGAATTTCTGAGATGTCTTTTGGCACTAAAAAGAAATTCCTTTTAAGTTCGGCTTTAATCGGTCAACCCGATTTTATTATTTTAGATGAGCCTTTGAATGGTTTGGATAAAAAATCTCAGCGCATGATGTTAACGATTTTGCAAGAAAAAGCAGCCAATTGCGGTATAATTTTAACCAGTCATCATGATGATTTTTTTGATGAGCTCAACCCTGTAAGGCCTGAGTTGGCTGAGCATCGTTTGTTTGAACGAACTGCTCAGCTCGTTGTATAGGCCATATCATTTTGTTATGTTCTAATGTAATAAGCCAAAAATCAAAGAGAAAGAGATTTTCCTTTTGAGTGCGACTTTTTAAAAGACCTGAATACGCATTCAGAAAGAAGAGGCCATCTTTTATTCTCAGTATCTTTATCAGCATCCCTGAGCAATAATCTCGTAACTGTTTCGGGTTTTCGATAATCATCAGATCTTCTATTCCAGATCAGTCTATCAAAAAAAATATCCCATGCAGCTGTTGGTTTTTCATTCAAAGGAGAAGGGCCATATTCTTGTGTAATGTCAAAAAAACGAGTTTCATTGCAACTTAGATATTTATTCGTCCCAATATGTTCATAAATTTCCATAGGGCTATGTTTGAACAAAGGTGTTTTTTTATTTTCTTCTATGAGGACAAACCATTGCAAGGCATGCGGCCATGGACCGTGACTAGACTCTGCTCCTGAGTCTTTAAAAATGATTTTATTCTTTAATAAATCAAGAAATGTATCTGCGGATAAAAAATCGTCTATCTTTATTGTTCCTTTTTTATTAAAACCATTAGCTTGTGCCCATTGGTACAAAAAGCTCGATAAAATTTTTTGTCGATCATACGGTTTTTCTGTTTTTGGTTTGGGAAGGAAAAACCTTTCCCGATGAGTTTCCAAGTTAAACAAAGGATTATTCAGTGCATATTTTTGCAGTTCAGTTTCAAGATGATCCATTCCTTTGGTAAAAAATTCATTATCTGAAAGTTTATTAGATATTGTTAAAAAATCATATAGATAATCATCTTCAATTGAAATACCAGCTACTTTTAACTCTAGCAGAGTATTAATGCTTTTAAATAATAGAGTATTTTTTTCTTTAGATTGAAAATGATTAATCAAGTTCTTCATTATATCAATAGAGCCTGGTGTGTTAATAAAATCCATTAGTAAATATATATATTTTTCACCCAAAGGTGCCAAAAACACATCGGTCAGTTTTGTTAATGGAGGAAAGAGTGTAATCAGATCATCCATGATGGTATTGCTGTCAACTTCAAGTTCTAAAACAAAAAATTCAGCAATATCAAAAATTTTATTAATTACAGGGATTTTTTCAGGAGAATGGACGTTTATTAATTCCATTTTAAGTACATTTCTATCTAGTTTATCTAGCATTTTATATATCCTGTATTTTTTGCTCCTCCTTGAAGTTAAATGATTTCCTTTAATTTAAATCCATACTAATTTTTAACTATCTTATTATAGCCCTTCCTTCCCTAAACGCAGCAGGCAATGGACGATTGTTTATAGCTGTTTGAAGTCGTTCATAGGGTTTATCTTTCTGCTCTTTAATTTGGTCAGCCCGAAAAGTACCATTTTCAATATCATGTCCCTGTTTTTTCGAAAAATCATTTTGTAAATTCTCTTGAATCTTTCAATGAGCCTGTTGCTTACCAATTAGAGTCCATGAGGAAAATAATCCCAGAAAATGGAGCTACCTATACACCAGGCCATCTCCCATTTTAAAATTCCAAAAAGGCGCCTAAGCGCCAGTTAATTATTGGCACGAAGGCATGCAATAATCAGCACCTTGATACCAGTAATGATTGCCATATTGGCCTGATACATTCCAGCAACAAAAACTACCTGCGGTTTTCAAGCTTAAGCCATTACCTATGCTTTTTGTTTTCATGCTATCTATTGCTGTTTTCATATCTATTCTGCGCTCATTAGCAAATTTGGATATTTGGTCTAATTGCATAGTTGTTAATCTGCCGCCAAATTTATTTTGAAAATCACGCACATCTTTATCTGTAATTGTTGCATTCGCCCCAACGGCTCCTAACATCAATCCAGCTACTACTAAATTTTTTACTACTTTCATATAAAAACTCCAAAGATTCATATATTAAATTAAGGCTCAGTATCAACAGCTTGGGGAATGGGTTGCATCATTACAAACAATGTGGGGATTGCTCGCACAATAACTTACACCAACATGCCAAGAACAACACCCGAATCCAACTTTTTTCGATTTAAATGTAATATGATCCTTAGTGTTACTCGTTAAACATAGGTTGTGATTTATGGCCTTAGTCTGTTCTGCGCCTGCTTGAGCACATCACTAAATCAATTAAACCTCATCAGCTAACGCACTAAAAAATAATGTAATCATCACAAAAATAAACTTTAAAAACGTCATAAGTTTCCCGTCTATTTCAAATTACATTATTAATAACCAGAAAAAAGCACGGCATTAGGCACCTATACTGGAAATTGGGGTAATCGAATAGTATTGATTCACAACATGTTTTCTAAGCTTATTAATAATTGCCATTAACAATTTCTGTTTATTTATCAAAAATGTTAATTATTAATAGCTCTAAAAGTTACAACAGATTTTTATGATTTTATTGAAGTACAACTGTTAGAGTTTATTGTTGGTGTTAGCCAACAGGGGCGAACTATACTGGTTAATATTTGACCTGTCAATATTTAATCACATACTAAGGCCTAGCGATCCGGAACTTGTGCCCTGATGTAAAGTCTAAAAAAATAGTATGAATCCTATACATTTGTATTTTGTTGCGTATAATGCAAACAAAATGACCATAAAGGTATGAGATTGGTTGATAAATTTATCTAAATGAAGAACGATGGGAAATAATAACAACAACAGGAAGCCCATTACTACCTAAATAGAGAGAGGTTCTGTTGTGCTGGATGATGTAGTATTAATAGTAATTATTTTGCTTTTTGTGAGATTTTATATATACCCCATAGTAAGTGATTCATTAAAAAAGCAACCTTTATTTGAGACAAAAGATGGTTTACCTCAAAAATCAGAAGTCTTCGAAGATATTAATAATTATTGTAGGCGGTTCATTCAATTACAAATTTTTAGCGCTTGTGTTTACTGTGCCTCTACTCTTAAAGAACAATTAGATGGAGACAATATCTGGTCAGTTGTAAGATCTATTACTAATGAAATATACGAACATGGATTATTCATGGAGTTTTTATTTTCATACTATTTTGGGGTGATTTATGTGGTATGTGAGAAAACTCAGCTCAATCAATCATCTCAACAGATTATATTTTTATACAAATGGCTTATGTCAAAAATATACAGTGAAGAACTGATCGCCAAAAACATAACAAACCTGAAAATATCTCCTATTGACGAAAAACTCACGGATGAAATGCAAATTAAAATGTCAGGTTATAACGAGTTTATTTCTCTTCTCGGTTACTGTTTTAACACGAATATAATGGGTAATACTGGCACAGAACTTTTGTTATTACCCGCAACTATGACGCATTATTGTGTGGACAATAAAGTAAATGCTAAAGATGCTTTTTCATTTTATAGCTTTCTACTGGAAAACCATAAGGATTATTTAGTTAATAGAATTAATATTTGTTGAGTCGAGTAAGTTGAAAATTAGTAGTTTACGCAAAAGTGAGCCTATTCTTCTTTAGCCAGGATTAACAGTAAGTGCTCTGGTTGTGTGGAAAGAAACGCATTAATTAATGGGCGAAGATTTTTTAGTCTTACCTCTCTTTTGGATAAATAAATGAAACACACCTGTTCGAGTGAACTAATGAAGCCATCCTTCAATGTAGGTGATGGTTTCTTCAATAGTACTA
>NZ_LNZC01000026.1 GCF_001467535.1 Legionella worsleiensis | reverse complement strand
TAGCCTGTAATAGACGAAGTCGTATTACAGGGTGTTTAATCTGGGAATGTTTTTTCATGGCTGGGGGTTGTCGAGGTGATTCATCTGGTGCGTCTGTTTTTTTTTGCGACTTGATGAGATAGGGAATTGGACTACCTGTATTACGACTTCGTCTAATACAGGCTACGCCTAAATGAGTCACAAATCCATATGTAGCCTGTAATAGACGGAGTCGTATTACAGGGTGTT
Source organism: Legionella worsleiensis (assembly GCF_001467535.1). Classification (GTDB taxonomy): domain Bacteria; phylum Pseudomonadota; class Gammaproteobacteria; order Legionellales; family Legionellaceae; genus Legionella; species Legionella worsleiensis. The sequence continues at coordinate 65 of NZ_LNZC01000026.1, read as the reverse complement.
TAATCTGGGAATGTTTTTTCATGGCTGGGGGTTGTCGAGGTGATTCATTTGGTGCGTCTGTTTTT
>NZ_LNZC01000025.1 GCF_001467535.1 Legionella worsleiensis | reverse complement strand
AGAAGTCACGGTATACGTAAAATCAGTAGTTCCATTGAAATTAGCGGCTGGGCTAAAACTTAAAGTACCGTCGGCATTGAGCAATACACTGCCGTTAGCCACAGCCACACTTCCGCCTACAGCGATGGCTGTACCGTTAATGGCGGTAATGGTATGTCCGGCATTTTCAAAACTGTCATTGGCATTCACGTCAAGAGTCACAGCGGTGTCTTCATTGGTCGCAAAAGCGTCATCGGCAATATCCACTACAGGATTAATGGTAATGCCTACGGTATCGCTGTCGAGCAGC
>NZ_LNZC01000024.1 GCF_001467535.1 Legionella worsleiensis | reverse complement strand
TGAAGACACGGCTGTGACTCTTGACGTGAATGCAAACGACAGTTTTGAAAATGCCGGTCATACCATTACCGCCATTAACGGTACGGCCATAGCAGTAGGTGGTTCTGTCAATGTTGTGAATGGAACGGTTCTTTTGAATGCCGACGGTACCTTAAGTTTTAGCCCAGCCGCTAATTTCAATGGAACTACTGATTTTACGTATACCGTGACTTCTGGTGGTACGACAGAAACAGCAACGGTAAGTTTGACCGTTAATGCGGTGAACGATGCTCCGGTCAACAGCGTGTCTGGCGCACAAACCCTGAGTGAAGACGCCAATCAAGTGTTCAGCTCTGCCAATGGTAATGCGCTCAGCGTGGCCGATACCGACAGTGCGGTGGTGACGA
>NZ_LNZC01000023.1 GCF_001467535.1 Legionella worsleiensis | reverse complement strand
TCTGTGGCAAGCTCGATTTTGGGAACACCGGATAAGAAATGATGAAGATTATCGAATTCATGTGGATTACATCCATTTTAATCCCGTTAAACATGGTTACGTCAGCCTGTAGCCTGTATTAGACAACGTCGTAATACAGGTTTCACCCCATCAAATAATTCCCTTTTTATATCAATTTGATAAAATCATCTCGTCCAACTTAAGGAAGCATTTCATGGTACGATACCGTAGAGATTACACACCTGGCGCCACCTATTTTTTTACATTAACTTTACTAGACAGACAATCTGATTATCTTACCAGGCATATTGACCATTTAGGTACTGCCTTTCGCAGGGTT
>NZ_LNZC01000022.1:228277-229216 GCF_001467535.1 Legionella worsleiensis | reverse complement strand
TAAACTTATTGTTAGAGCGAACCAGATTGCTTGGCAGGAGCTAAAAAAAATGGCAGCCTAAAATTGATCGTGCGTAACATGAGTTAGTGACCAAGCTTTTGAAGATTAATCCCTTTAGCATGTAGCCTGGTTGCTTGCAACCAGGACTTCATTCTCCAAACTCCCCGTGCAGAGACTTGCCGCCCCAATTTTTCGGTAAAATTTCTTGCCTGACATAATTATGAAAACTTGAATAAGGCCAGACAAAATCCTGGTTGCAAGCAACCAGGCTACCACCGCAACACCCTGTGACGAATTCTTTGAAGATTAATCCCTTTAGCATGTAGCCTGGTTGCTTGCAACCAGGACTTCATTCTCCAAACTCACCGTGCAGAGACTTGCCGCCCCAATTTTTCGGTAAAATTTCTTGCCTGACATAATTATGAAAACTTGAATAAGGCCAGTCGATAACCCTTTGTACTAGACCATGCTTAACTGGATTAAAATGAATATAGTCTATGTGATGACACAAATCAGACTCATCACGTACTCGATGTTCCCAAAATCGTCTTTGCCACAAATTATACTCATCTCGGGCATTTTTGAATAATGGAATACCCAATAATTTGATCTCTTGAGAGAAATATGTTTTTAATTGACGCACTCGAGTCGAATAATCCAAGTCACCCTCCGGAAGTTCCATAATCAGATGCAAGTGCTCAGGTAATACCACTATTGATTTGATACGAAACGGATTATTCTTTTTCGCACGGCGAATAGACCTTCCTAATAATGGGATGTATTTTATTAATAAATCTGATTTTCTATTTTTTAACGTTAAAGTAAAAAAATAAGTTGCACCTCGAGTTTGATCTCGCCTGTAATTGACCATGTAATTCTTCCTTTGCGTCTTGCTGAGGCGAACATAACATTTTGATATTGAAATTGGTAGTCTTCAAG
>NZ_LNZC01000022.1:137753-228159 GCF_001467535.1 Legionella worsleiensis | reverse complement strand
CCCTGTGACGAATTCTTTGAAGATTAATCCCTTTAGCATGTAGCCTGGTTGCTTGCAACCAGGACTTCATTCTCCAAACTCACCTTGCAAGGACTTGCCGCCCCAATTTTTCGGTAAAATTTCTTGCCTAACATAATTATAAAAACTTGAATAAGGCCAGCAAGTAGCAACCAGGCTACTTACTATTTTTTATGGATACTAACTACTCTTTTATAAATCAAGCCTTGCAGTAAGGGCAAATCAGACATTAAACGTTCTTGAATAAAAGTGCGATCGTTGTGTTGCAATGCCTTACAAATCTCGATTTCTTGCTGATCAACAATTCGTTTATTTAAAAAATCACGTTTATAAACTAATTCGAGGTGTCCATCAGATTCGTTTATAGATGCAATCATGGCGGATAAAGAAGGAGTGATTTGCGATTGCATTAACTTGAGTTCATCAGGTGTTACATTGAATTGCTTCTCATTGAAACAGTACTCTTCACAACCGTTAAGCAAAGCAAGCAAGCGCACTTGAGTTACATCAGCGGCATAAGGTGCATCACATAAATCATCGACTACGATTGTTTGTTCATTGGGATTTTTTAATACCATAGTCCTAAAAAATACAGACAGATAATGAGCCAGCGGCATAAGCTGAGGATGAATCGGTTTACACGACTCTTGAGCACTGTAAACTAAAATTCCTTGGCTCGCATAACAGCGCATTTTTTTAAGCCCAGGATTATTCAAACAAAAATTAATCGCTCTTTCTGCTGTATTTACAGTATTGTGTTCATCTAAAATTAGGGACTGATACTCGGAAGATTGAGTAGATAACTCTTTTGCCAAAGAAGAAATTTTGCTGCAAAAAAAAGAAACCACATCATTCAGTATTAACGGTTTATTCAAATCTTCGGTTTTTTCTCTGCACAAAATTAACTTAGGGCGCCAAGCCAGAGCATAAGGATTATCAGCTACTAACCAATGCAAGGCGGCATTAACCCAACAGTACAAAGCACGCCTGATATCGCCAGTAGCTTCATAAACACCCCCATAATTCATATGGTAGTAAATATGATCAGAAGTTGTATAACCACCCTGGGATATTTCCTGATACGCCTTGTTATAATACTCAAGGGACTTGCTGTACATTTTTTCTTTTTTATAAAGCCGTGCAATGTTTATAAAATTAACGTACTTGAGACCTATAGAATTAATTGCGTGATCAACGATAAATTGTTCAATCTTTTTTTCAAAGGAAAAAGCATTATCCGTTTTTTGCATATGCACATTAAACAGCGCAAAGATATTTAACTGATACAATGAAAATTCATCTACCAAGTGTAAATGCTCATCTATGCCCGCCAGCCTGAAATGGCGTTCAGCAATCTCTAAATAACGAATTAATGTTGCAGCATATGCCTTGAGATAATGCAAATACCTGACAGATACCTCATCAATACCCTCAATTTGAGATGGGTATTCATGTAATGCAAGTGCTTTGTACTGGTGCGAGTGAAAACGAATTATTTGTAAATGAAGCAACAGCATGGAGGCATGCTCAACAGCCTGAGCCGGTTGAGATAACCTATGTTCCAGTAAGTAAGTCGCCACTTCTGGCGCACCCGATTTTAAAAGCGTCCAGGCGTAACCTATCAACAAATTGATATGCCAATCTGATGAAAAATCAAATCCCTGGTTGCTCATCATGTTCTGACGGTTTGTATTTAACTGGTGCAAAATGGGCTGAGATACCGGATCTTCTGTACAAACCAAAAAACGTAATGCAGTGTTCTTGGAAGCAAACAAAGCTGACAATTCACTTTGGGCCTCTTCACTCCATTCCTCTTCATCATATAAATTAAGACTTAAGTGTTTTGTATTGTCGGCCAGCAAAAGCAACGTATAGAGGTTATCTGATGTCAATCTCTTGTCTTTAAGATAGACATCCAAAGAACACTCTGCAGATAAATAAGGAAGTATTTTGTCCAACATCGCCTGAGCTTTTATGGGTACAACATTACCCAAAGATTCCAAATTTATCCAATCATTTGCCGAATTAAGCGCCCCTAAAGGGCGAAATGCCTGTTGCTCCATTGTTGGGTGATCAACTTCCGGTAATTGGCTGGAAATATCAAGCACTAACTGAAAAGGACAAGATAAAACATGACGTAAATTAGTTTTTAAATGCATAGACGCACCGAAAAGTGATTAGAAGAAATAACATGCACCATATAACAACTGTAAATTATGGAGTATGACCAGTCACACTCCATAAACAGTATTGGTTAAATGGGTTCAAATCTTGTAAATCTTATACATTCGCTGCGTAATTAAGTCCCAGGGACAAAACCAAATCGCCATTTCCACGAATATCATGAACAGGAATCTGATACTCTGCGTTAAATTTCATATTAAAATTAGTAGCGATACGCTTCATCACAAACGCTTCAATCACGGGGTCGATTCGTGATCCTTCTCCGCCTAAAGATTGAGAACCTTCATTACCCGGTTCAGCTAATGGCCCATTAATGTATCTGCCGTCATTAATGTTGCTTATCGCAGCTCCAGCTCCCAAGCCGTAAGAAAGGTAATTCACATCCCCCCAGACTCGGTCTGCAGTAAATACCAGACGCACTGGAGAAACAGAATGAAATACGCCGTTCATTGCGTTTCTTTTGGATTCAGTGGCATACATGTTGTAACGAGCGTTTAAAAGCCACTGATGTGTGTAATAAGAAAGACCGATATACCCACCATAGAAATTAGTTGGATAATAATCGGCTGGGCTTATAGCAAAACCATTTGGAAACTGATTAGTTACCGATTCAGTAGGAGTAAATGAATCTTTTAAATAAGTGTGCATGTAATTAAAACCAGCCTCAAACATCAGCTGATTGGAATCTGTTGCCACAGGCCCCATAGTACCGGCAGATGCCGCAAAACTGCTGCCCAACAAAACAAGTGTTGCTAATTGATTTTTTTTCATTAGATTAGTCCCTTTTATAGTTTTTATATCAATTTAATCTCTAAAGAATTCTTCAGCATTAAATGCGAAAATCCTTATTCATTCAAGTTACAAAAAGGCTTGTATTTGGAAAGCCATCTGAAATCTCACGACATTTTATATTTCTTTTTCCTTTTGATGCAACTATTGATTTCAGTATCGCTGCATGGGAAACATTTTTAAGGATGTACTTATAGCCCGTCTTACAACTTATATTAAATCGGGAGCAGAGGTCTTTAAATGTACATTTGCATTCCAACTCTAAAAATGCAGATATAAACTTTATTTTTTCATTCATAGGTTCAGTCTCTAACCAACTCATTACAGACACTCCTTCTTCTCGTCTGTATGAATGTTAACTGTTACCCATGTGTCCGGTCATTTTTGTTACCGATGTATCCGGGTCGGACCTACTGCTCCCTTCTCCCTTGAGGGAGAAGGGTTGGAATTGATTTCAGTATCGCTGCAAGGAAAATACTTTTAAGTAAGCAGGCATTATAAAAGTAAATCGTCTACACCATCAAAAATGATTTGCAGCCAATCCGTTACTGCTCCCTTCTCCCTTGAGGGAGAAGGGTTGGAATTGATTTCAGTATCGCTGCAAGGAAAATACTTTTAAGCAGACATTGTAAAAGTAAATTGTCTACACCATCAAAAATGATTTGCAGCCAATCCGTTACTGCTCCCTTCTCCCTTGAGGGAGAAGGGTTGGGGATGAGGGTGGCGGGAGTGGCACTGCCCGGGTTCTGTTATGGTTCAATATTCACATGCGGTTATCTTGCTTAACGACAGGAGTAGTTGATCTCCAATTGAAGAATAACTTAATATGCTTCATCCTTAGGCTCTACTGATTCAACAACAGGGGCATACTAGCATGAATTCATTGACACAACTGGCCCCAAGAATTAAAACCATTTCTCTTTTTGCACTTCCCATCAGCATGACGAGTCTTGTCAACATATTGGCCAATTTTTTTGCTGTTTTTTTTGTCGCCCAACTGGGTATAGATGAACTGGCAGCGGCAACCCTGGCGTCATCAACCCACATTACCGTTCTGGTTACCGTGACTGCGGTGTTATATGCCGTAAGCATATTAATTAGCCATGAATACTCCAGTTCATCAACTCAAGAGCACCCGCAAAAAAATATAGGCGCATTGTTCCAGAGCAGTATCCTCGTCTCGGCTTTGTTGAGTGGCGCAGCTGGAGTGCTTTTATGGCATGGCGATAAAATCTTGACTCTATTTGGACAGGACGAACACCTGGTCAGCTTCACAACGCACTATTTTCATTATGCAGCCTGCTCTCTTTTCCCTAATCTTGTTGCCATGTCGGTAGGACAATTTTACCTGGGTATTGGTAATTCCCATTTTGGTTTGATTAATGCCCTCATTCGCCTTCCTTTTGTCCTGTTTTTTTCTTATGTTCTTGTGCTGGGCAGGCTGGATTTCCCTAAAATGGGTTTAACCGGTGTAACTTGTGCCAATTTTATTGTCAACAGTCTTTATTGCATCATCATCTTGATGTATCTTTTTTTTAATAAAAAACTCAAACCCTATCTTCTTTTTAGACAAAGACCATTGTTTCGCTGGATTTTATGCCAGCGCATTTTAAAATTAGGTATTCCCATAGGCGTTCAATTTGGGGCGGAACTGCTGGTTATGGCGGTAATGACCTTCCTGCTTGGCTTTATGGGAGTAATTCCGCTGGCAGCCTCACAAATTGTATCTCAGTTTAGCTTGCTTGCCATCATGTTGGTTTTAGGCTTAACCCAGGCGACATCCATATTAATCAGTGGTGAATTTGCCAAAAAGAATCTTTATCTTATCAAAGAATACGCCCAAGCAATTCAAACCATTATTCAGATTTTCTTTGTATTTTTAGCGCTCATCTTTTTAATGTTTCATAATCTTTTTTTAAGTTTATTTATGAATCCTGCAGATGAACACAATCAACAATTAAAATATTATGCACTGGTTTTTTTTGCTATTTCTTTTGTTACAATGTACTTTGATGCCGTTAGAAATTCCTTTAGCGCTATCCTGAGAGGGGTGCATGATTCCCAAAGCCCTATGAAGATTGGCTTACTGAGCCTGTGGTGTATATCCCTGCCCTGCGCTTGTTTTTTTGCTTTTGGGTTACACTGGGGCGCTATTGGTTTACAGTCAGGATTTGTAAGCGGTTTTTTTGTGGCATCATTAATTCTCAGAATTAAAATGCACCGTATTTTAGATAATCATATTGACATTATAAGGAGATAACCATGTCTAATCCAAGCACACACGATCAAAGCCTTAATTTTGAAATTTTATTTGATACAGGAATCGCAGTTGATTCATCCTTGAGCTCTTGCTGCTGCAGTTGTTCTGCTTCTTGCTGTTGTTCTGCTGCTACTGCCCAGTGTATTGAAGAATCTTTAGAAGATTAATCGTCTTTATTTTCATACAGCTATAAAAACAAATGAATTAACTCTGAAGTATTCTTGTTAATACTTCAGTTATTTTTTACTGAGAGTTTCTATGTACATGATCAATGAATTTCAATTGGTTCCGGTTGAAAACGAGTTATATTTAAATAATTTTAATAAAGGCGTTAAAATTTCCAGCGCTGCCTTGGCAGGGATACTAATCAAACTCAAAGAACGCAAAAAACTTGAAATATCTGTTGAGGAATTAACTCAGATTGCTGAATCATTCAAAATAGACTCTCAGGCTTTAATTAACGCATTGATGAATCAGCTGCATTTGATTAAACCGGTTCCTGACCGCAAATTTGGCACCGTTTATCTTAACGTAGACGACCCCATTCTCGCTGACTTTTTAAGTGATGCTTTTGCTAAAGAATACAACGTCAAACTCGTTGACCCGCAGTTTACAGCCTATGAGCCTGCCTCACTGGTTCTTTTTTATCGTGCCAATTACTCTCATGAAGAGTTTAAACATTTATATCAAAATCTTCCTGAAAAAGTATGCATCATTACCGCAGGAATAGTTCATAAAATTCTTATTATTGACAATCTTTACTATCGTGGCAGTGGCTTGCCAACTCATTTTTCGAATTTTAATAACCTGCTTGCCGGTATTCACAGCAGTTTGTCAGTGACCAAAAACAATTGGTTGCTTTTTTATCGTTCTTTGATGCGTGATGGCTCAGAATCCTTACCCGATCCTGAAATCAACCTGTGTCAAAAGGGATTTGTTTCCTATTGTCTTTATAAATTTACTTCGCAATTTACTAATTTTTGGAGTTTGCCAACCACTTTGGACAGTGTTAACTGGTTTTGGCATGTTGATTTAAATGGCCTCAATGTTTTCAAAGAAATAGCCATTCATTCTCCCTACTCTCAGTACGACATGAACCTCAATCTGGCGGCTTTTGCTGAATCCCGCAACACCGAGACTTCTTGTTCACGCCACACCGAACAGGAGCTTTGCAGTGCAGACTAAAGAGAAAAATAAATCATTCATTAGCTGTAATGTAGACAGTTATCTTGATTCAACAGTTTATAATGACGTACTCAAAACCTACGCCAAAGAGTGTATCACTCTGCTTGACTACGGTTTTGTTGCCATCAGTTCCCTTGAAAACAGTATTATTGAACCCGTTCAATTTACAGAATGCGAAATCTCTCCTTTTCATTTGCATGATATTCCCTGTGATTCCACCTCAGAGCCCAGCTTCAAAAGAGCAAAAAGTTCTTTTGTGTTTACTCAGAAAAAAATAAAATGCACCGAGCTGCAATCATGGTTAATCAACACCTTTTCTCCTGATGATGAGGGCAGAAGGCCATATCCTTCTGCGGGCGGACTTTACCCTGTAGAGCCTCTGATTTTTCTTTTTAACGAAACCGTAGAATCTGATTCGCCATTTACCTCGGGATGCTATCACTTCAGGCCGGTGAGTAAAACCTTACAACTGATTAAGCCGCTGAGCTACTCAGTATTTTACTCTCAGCTACTCCATTCATTATTGGATGAAAAGGCTCCTCCTGCATTTTGTATCCTCTATACGGCTCATGTTGGCAAAGCGATTTTTAAATACCGATACAGAGGATACCGACATGCAGTAATGGAAGCAGGCTCTATGTATCAATTGGCTGCCATGTCCTCGCAAAATGCAGGATTAAGCAATACGGTATGGTCGTCTTTTTCCGAATATGAGCTTCTTGCCGCACTTGATTTGGATCCAGGCATGTTTATGCCCATCACCATGCAACTTTTTGGTTATAGTGAGTGAATAATGAATCAGTTAAATTTCGATAGATTAGATTACTTCCCAATATGCCGCCATTCCCATGCTGCACTCAACTACCCTGTTCAAATGAAACTGTTTTCCAATCATCTGGTAAATACACCACGTTCAGTGGGAGTTGACGGCGTTATTGGCTACGGAGGAGCAACAGGTACCGGGTTAAATCTGCTCAAAAAATCCTATGGTGAATTTTTAGAACGCAATCATTTTTTTACCGGGGTTGGTGTCTCTTCTTGTGCTGCATTATCCAGTCTTAACCCTATTTTAGCACAAAAATTGCACTCACTATGCACGCAGTTGAAGTTCAAAAATACCCCCCCAATTGAAGAGCATTTATTTCATTTAACCCAGGTAACCAATTTAATTACAGAAAAACCCGATCTTTATTTATATAATTTAATCAGCCTCAACGGTAAAAAAGAAGATATGCCTTTTGTTGCATTTAACGACAGTTGTTCTTGCGCCACTCACTCATCCAAAGAACAGTCATTACTCAGTTCATTAAACGAATTTCTTGAACGGCAAGCGCTGGTGGGCAGCTGGACTTCAAAACGCTTTAGATACCTTATTAATCCTCAACTGCTGCAAGAAATCACTCCCTATACAGGATTGGCAAAAACCTTAACAGAACAGGGTGAATTATATGTTTTGGAAAACGGTCTGAATCTGCCAGGTTATAGCATCATCATTTTTTATTTTTCCAAGTCCGCAAAAGACATCGTTCAATATTCTGTTGGTGCAGGGGCTGGATTTTCTTTACAATCCGCCTTAAATTCGGCTTTTGAAGAACTGTGGCAATGTTATACCTTTCAATACAGCTCCGAGCATACCGTGTCGCTTGAAGATAAAGCGGGTTCAGAATACCATCTTAATTTTCAGCAATGTAATCGTCTGGATACCAAAAATGACATCCCCTTTTTCAACGAGATAGTTAATAGAACATTCGATATTGATTCAATTGCTGATCTCCAAAAACACCCAACATTCAACTTGGCAGAAGTCATTAGCGGTTTATCACGTATTTCGCAGTACATTTATTACTATCATCATGTTGAACCGTGCACCCAAATGCACTACACCAAAGTCATCAGCCCTGATTTCTTTTCGCATATGAGTGTTGATAAAAAATTGAATTATGATAATGCTTATGCAAAAACGCTAGGCCTAAGTTACGATACAGCGTATAAGGCGACTATTCCATTTCCATAAAGCCCTACTGATTCAAAAACCATAATAACGATTATATCCATCATCAAAATCATCGTTATAAAGGCTTAATTTTTCGATAAAGTGTTCCGCCTCACACATCACAGACAAAGGTGACGAGCTGCTGGCAGTGACGGTTTTATTTTCTTGCCTATTCCATTTAGGATTAGGGATAGGCTGCATGCGTTCATCAAGTACATTGAGCACATCTATGAGCCTATCCAACCCAGGCCTTGAGCCAGGCTCTTCATGCATCATCGATTGAATCAGTGCTCGCAATTCTCTATGCCCCTCTGGAATCTCGGCCAAACGATCAAATAACCTTACAAAAGAAACATGTTTTGCCGAATAGATGCAATCCAATGGATTAAAGTCAGGGTTATTCTGATAATCATCGCCCCATAACATCATAAAAACTCGTCCAAGTGAATAAACATCACTTTTAACGGTTGTACAATCATGTAAGGAAAATCCCTCAGGAGCCACATAAGGTATGGAACCACGCAACGCATCCATTCTGTCATCATAGTGTTTATCAATTGCTAAGGCGTAATCAATAAAAGAGACACGCAAATTGTCATCTACCAATATATTTTGTGGTTTAATGTCTCTGTGAATAAAATTTACATCATGAACCTGTTGCTGCAAAGCCAAAACCAGTGCTTTGGATAAAGTCAATCGTTCCACAAGAGTTAATTGATTTGCCTTGATTAGCGTGTGTAATGGCTGCCCAGGTAATTTGCGCATGGTAATAAAACTTTCTGTGTCATGATAACTCAAAGGCTTACAATGAAAAAAACCCATTTTACGCAAATTAGTTACTTCTCGCTCAGCCCGTTCCAGAGATACGTACTCGTGTTGCTGAATTTTAATCAAACGCTTTTTGGATTCGTGCTTCACCTTAACAAGCAATTCAATCTGGTGCTGAACCGGAACCAAAGTAAGCTGACTCAGAAATAAAGTGCCAAATGCACCCTGATCCAGGAAACTATCTGCCAATACCTCATAAACCTGCTTTTTTTCGGTTGAATTGGCATGCCGGATTATCCTGTGGCTGAGGACGATTTCTTGTGTATCAATAAAATACGAACCGGATGGCCAATCGACTTTATCAGGATGATGGGCAAGTAATTGCGCCAGTAAACGATTACTCTGTAAGTCTAATTCGAGCAAATTAATGTATTGTAGCATAGCTGGTGCACTCTACCTCAGCACTTAAATTCTGTTTAAATCGCACCATGACCTATGAGCAGTTCGCTTAAATTATCAGTACCTGCTCTTTGACTTATTGCGAGTGCAGATTGCTGATGAGTATCGAGGGCATTGACATCAATATTAGTATGTTCCAACAACCACAAGGCGACAGCTTTTTCCCCTTGACACACGGCAAGGTGTAATGCGGTTTGTCCTTGATAATCAGTACACGCTGCATTCGCCCCCAGGTCAAGAAGCATCTTCATGGCTTCAAAGTTTGCCACCTCGGCTGCCAGCATAAAAGGAGTTTTACCCTCTGAATCTAATGGGTCTTTATTTACAGAGGCATTGGAACATAAAGTAACCATATCAGCTCCACTGTATCGTGCGGCATAATGAAGCGCTACTCGTCCTTTACTGTCAGCAACATGAGCCACCTCTTTATCGTTGAAAAGAATATGGGCACAAGCAAGAGCATTATTTAATATGGCAGTGTGTATTGGATAATGGGATTGATTATTCTGAATAAAAGCAAGTTGATGATGAGAATTGAGCAAATCAGCCATCAATGAAAAATAATTATGCATCGCCATTTGATGCATTATCGTATCACCATTGCTATCCTGATTGACCAAAGTCTCAAGGCCTTGTTGTTTGAGCAACTGATAAATTTTAATCTTGTTTTCTTTCAATCGCTCTTCGTAAAGGGCGGGTAATTGCAAAGCGCAAAAGACAGCCATTTGCAGCTGATGATTTTTTTGCGCAAGATCAGCCCCCAAATCCAACAGAACTTCGATTGTGTGCAGATTACCTGCAAGTGCAGCAATATGTAAGGGAGTCAATCCCGATGAATTAGGCTTATTAATTTCACTGACTGCAGGAGCCAAAGTGGCAAGAAGTTTATCAAACCCATAATATGCTGCGGCTTCAAGAGTAGTTTTACCATCAAACTCGGGTACAGGTTTTGTCACATCCTGAGGAATATAGGGTGCAAATCGGTCGAGATAATATCCCAGAAATTCAGCGTATTGACTATAACACGTATCAATAGAATCATTACTGATAACAACATCAGTGGAAACATGTGTCATAAACCATCGTTTCAATAACTCAAGTTTATGTTCTGGAGAGTGTGTTGCATTAATCCCTAACTGCTCGCATAAAGTGTCAAAATTCATTTTAAATGTTCCTTTATTCAGCACGCTATTTATTTTTAGGAGTGGAACTGTCTTCACGCGTGTTTACTGGTTCTGCATCATTGTTACCTACTACTGGGGATTTATCAAAAAATTTCAATTGAAAATTTTTATAACTGGCCGCAGCTTTTTCCGCATTAATCTCTTCTGTTCCGGGCTTAAAATAGACTGTACCCCGTTTGCCAAAATGACGATGAGTAGCCAGGGCTTGTAATAAATCCTTAAAAAAAGGTGTCGAATGAGGTGATGATTGAGGTGTCTTTAGCAGTAAAGAGCGCAAAGAAGCGTTTAAATTAATTCTGTCTTTTATTGGTATGTTTGCCATGGCTGACTCTATCTTATTCGCTTTAGCATTCATTCCTACCGTAAACACACCCGCTTGACTCCGAAAATTAGCAACTATGGTTCTTATTTCATTAGCTGCTTCATCTTCTTTTAACGCTTTGATGGTTTTTTTTAACTCATTAAGAATCAAAAATTGTTGTTGCGGATCATTCTGCAAAGTAAAAAGCCGGGCTTTTTCCGCCAGGATATATTCGTCCATTTTTTCATCTTTTGCACCAAATTTCAAAGATTCTAATTCCTCAAAAACCTCATCTCTGGTCATATCAAGCAACATAGAACCGGCTTGTGCAAGTGAGGTTCGTTGCGCAGGGAATTGCTGGATTAGATTTTTTATCAACTGTTTGAGCTTTTTCCCTTTTTCAGTTGTAAAAACTTCATAATTAAAATTTAACTGACTGTCCTTGACAGTACCATCAGATACACCAGTTAGAAATGCATATAAATTCTTTCCCAACAGATAAGCATGAGCCTTTTCCACCTCGATTTTTTCTTTATCTATATCATTTCTGTCATACTCTGGAGGAGTAAAAAAAGGGGATAACAAAACCTTTTGCGAATATTCATTCTCTTTCAGCAACCTATCATAAAACCCGGCGCTATTGGCAAATAGAAAACTTTTAGTATCCGCAATCAGTAAGGTTCCATCATCACCAAGTAACCAGTTAGTGTATTTTGCATCCGAAAAAAAGCAGCGTTGCTCTTGAATCCGTTGCATCACGTGCGCCATTTGACTAAACAGTTCGCATGCACTATCAACAATATCCACATCACTACTTAGTTTTTTTCGATAAGAAGAAAGATCACTATTACGATAATATTCGGTTACCAGCAAAGTACGTGATTGCCTTCCCTCATCAGGATCAGTATACGTTAATTGCCTTTCTACGTGGACTGGAGCAAAGTGTTTACTTAATCGCTGCCTAAGATGAACTTCGATATTTTTTGGCAAATTCAATCTATTATCTACTTTTAATACCCAAGTGCTTTGATCTGCCATTCGGGTGACTAAAAAATTCTTTGAATTGCCGCCACCTAAAAACGTTATCGCATGACTACTTAAGAACTCACGAAATAATACCGCTTCATCGCTTGAATCATTTGAACGATACAATGAGTTGAGCTTAGTGAGTAACTGTTGTTGATTACCTACTGCTAAAATAGCAAGCAAATCTTCAGCCTTGGATGGCGACATATTAGCCACTATATGAGTAAGCGGTGAAGAGATGGAGTGTGTTGGCAGTAGGGACTCTACTCCCAAACGTTTAAACTGCTTTTTAATTTCTTCAAACAACCAGCGCTGTACAGCATAATACCCTTTAGATCGAGCAATTAAATTTGGCGGATATTTGCAATCTACTTCTTTTATGATTTCCTGAATTTGCCTCAGAATATGTTCTTTTTCGGCTAATTGTTCACTGGCATTAAACTGGGTGATGAGTTTGTTTACCGCTTTTTGGAATTTTTTCATCTTGTCCTTGGGTAACGCACCTTTTGCAAATGATTTTATTATTGGCAACTTGGTAACATCATCCGTTTCTGATATTTCAAAAAGCTGATTTTTACTGCTTTGGGCACCTGTATCACTCAAAGATAAATCCTGAGTAAATTCAATGTCATCTGGTTTATCCTTAAAATCTTTAACAAATTGATTGTTATGGAATGCCATACCCGCACCTGTTCATTATTATAACACAAAGTATATCATAAGAAGACGAGAGAACAAATCATAATCAATATAACTTAAATATAGTCTAAATTATTTTCGTTACTTGATTTATTGACCCAAAATCTGCATTAATTGCGCACCTTATGCACGAGACCCTATTAACCGTCCTCTGCAGGGATATACAAATCCCGATTGCGAGCAACCAAGCTACTTTTTTTAAAAAATCAGTACATGACAATAAACTGTCATGTCTGCACAGGCGACAGTTTTTTTAAAGAGTAAGAGATACTTAAGATGAGTGAGGCGATAAGTTTTTCATACCGTACAAAAATCACTATTGATTTGATTGTTTTTCATAATAAGAGCTATAAATAACCTGTATTACGACTCCGTCTAATACAGGCTACATGGATAAATTAGTCACAAATCTATATGCGTAGCCTGTAATAGATGAAATCGTATTACAGGGTATTCAATCTGGAAACGTTTTTTCATGGCAGGGTGCCTCTAGTGCGTGTATTTTTTTGGTGACTTGATGAGACAGATAAGCTGAACTACCTGTATTACGATTCCGCCTAATACAGGCTACGTGGCTGAAAAATTGTAGTCCAAAGAGGCTGTGTTGCAAATTTCTTTTTTATTGCTTCTTAAGATTGACTTCGGTGCCGTCCGCATCACGTAAAAAAATTGAATCACCAAATATGGTACCTATCACATTCGCTTCCAGTTTAAGATAAGCATGCCTGCATGTTCCGCTATAGATTATATCCAGCTCATCGCCGCATCGTGATCTGGGTTTTAAGTGATAGTTCATGCGAATTGTGGATTTGTATTTTATAAATTCAGCTGTTGCATCCCAGGTGCATTTATAACCCGTGGTGATCCCAGCCCATTTGCCAGAAATATTGTCACAAGGGTCAATATCCTGAGCAACACTAGAAACTACGGGAAAGAGCATCAAGGCGCAAGCCAATGATATGAAAGATAATTTTTGTTGAATCACGCTCATCACTAATCCTTGTAATACGCAAAAAAATACTTTATCCGAAATACGCTAATTGTACAACAAACGATTAAAGGCAGTACATTAAGAAACTACAAAGCAAGCAGAATAAAAGGCTTGCTTTGCAGCAGTATAATCAAACGGCAGGTTTGCCACTTTTTCCACCAGGACAAAAGGTGATTTGATAACTGGTTTTTTTGCTCGTTTCATTACACTGAAATTGAGCTGACTTATCATCAAACTGGTAGGAATATGCGGTGGGACAAGCTTGCTTCAACCACAATATGCGTGGAAAAACCGTACCCAACCATGTGAGATTCTGACCAGTACAATCAGTAACCTGTGGTGTAAAAACAAGACTGCCAATGTCATTCCAGTTATAACAACCACATACTTTATCGTTATTTTGACTCTGTAATGCATAACCAGTGTTCAAAGCATTGGTTGTAGTGGTTTGACAACCATATAAAGCAGCATAAGTTGCTGGAGCACCACCGAAATTACCGTATTGAGTCGACCCGGTTCCGGCGGGCTGTAGCAGGTCGCCCATTCCGTACAAGGTATAAAGATCATAAACCGGATCCCATTGTGAAGGAGCAGTCAGCCCAATATAATCAGCCAAGGTGTAGTAACCTAAGAAGTTACCGCAACGCCTGTAAATTCGGCCATCAACGGGATCAGGCGAAGTCATACCACAATAAGGACCCAAAGGCGACATAGAACAATCGGAATTTTGGGTACAATTCACTCCCGCACTACCCCCGGAAACCCATATATAGTTGGCTGGGCTATCCGGTGGTGTTGATGGCGGTGTAAAAGTCCAGGGGCAAGAGCCAAGAAAGCTGTTTGTTGATTGAATCAATGCTCCAGCTGATTGGCCACAATTAAACGGAAAGGGTATATTATTTACTGGAGTTGGCCCAAGGTTTATTGGAGCCAAGGATCGAACTTGTCCCGGAACATTAAAGCCGTTAATCACCGAGACATCGTAAATTCCATCGTTACCTGCAGTTCCCATATTCAATTCAAATTTGGTTTGAGGCGGTACGGGTTGAACACCAACCTGACAGGTTGCAGTTCCAGGAATTACAGGGCAATTTGCCGTCTCGCATACTCCTGTGGTTGCATCACAACCGGTACGCACATAAATGGCACCATTGAGATATTGATCTACTGATAACACTTTGGTGTAAGGCGAATTGCCACGAACTTGCTGATTGATTTGATAATCAGCAAAGCTACGGGAACCTGCGGGGGTTGGATCTGCACTGGTTCCAGTGCCATTAGAAAATTCATACCAAACTGGAAAGTCGCACTGATTCACAAACATGACCGTATGCCTGGAATTTGTTTGAGTTAAAGCCTGCACCTCTTCACTGGTATGAGCCGAAGCACTTAAAGAGCCACCCAAATACGGCAGAGTCGCACTGACGGTCAAGTCGGCTGTGGTTACAGTAGGCACTACAGAAACAAAAACAGAACAACTTTGTGATTGTGCTAAACTAGCACCAGAACAGGTGTCTGTTCCTTTAGTCAACGTTGCGGTACCGTCTGAAGCCAGAGCCACTTGCCCCAAAGTTTCAGTGGAGGGACAATGGTTAGTAAACTCATATTTCACCACATTGTCGGCGTATATATAGGTTTTATCCGGCAAAGGTAAAACAGCCATTCCGTTGATCTGATGACACCCGGCTCCGTTTTTCACTATAGTTTGAGTGACTAAAGGAACTGAAATACTCGAACCGCCCTGAGTGTAGGTATAAGTAACACCTAACGAGGTTTGTCCGAGACTTACCGGAGAAAAGGTACCCGATACAGTACATTGCCCACCCACAGGTATTGCCGCTGTACATCCTCCTGCCGGATTTGGGGTAAATCCACTGGGAACAACTGCTGTGGCGGTTACAGGTACCGTACCATGATTCACATAAGTAAACTCCACCGGATAAGTAACCCCTGTATAGGTAACTGCGGGAAGAGGTATGTTCACAAACCCCTTAATCGCTCCGGACGTTTCTGCAGAAGTTGAAAACAAAGTAGGAAGAGGAACGACGTTATTGTGATAACGCATGCTTAACCGAGCCGTATTGCGGCCTGGTGAGCTGGGTTGAAATTGTAAATGGACAAGACAACTGCTGTCTGGTTGATTTCTTCCCGCTAATGTCTTGTTGCATCCGTGAGTAATAGCAAAAGAGCCGCCATCAAATGCAGAACTCACATCAAAAGGAACTGGTCGAGGAAGATTATTAGTAAAAGTAAACGTTAGAGAATAACTGTTACCCACAACGGTACTCGGAGGAAAACCTGCGGGACTAACCGACCAACTTACCGGATCAATAGCCGCATCAGCAGATGCTAAAAATAACGATAACACTAAAGCCAAAGCGGCTTTTACAAAATCCATAAAAAAATCTCCGTTTTTCAAAATTCATACATGTAATCAGGATTATGAAAAAGAATCACCCAATACATAAGTTAATCCAACCAGGCCCGTATTGGTCTTAAAGGTACCCAAACTTAAACGCTCACCGCTCCATGTGGTCATGCCATTTTGTGATTGCATCTTGCCAAAAGATTGAAAATCATAACCAATAGACATCAACAACTGTTCTGTCAGGGCAATATCCAAACCTAATCCCAAGTTATAGGACAACTGACCTATGGTGCCTGATCTAAACGCTGGACTAACCCGTGGAGTAATCTCTGAATAAGCCGCCTCACTGTAGTACATTCCACGATTGAGTGCGACCCCTATCCCGGCATCCACATAAGGCATAAAACGCCCCCAGGAAACTACGTTCATTTTAGAATACAAGGACACTACGTTAGAATTAATCCCCCAACGGTATGAATAATTAGTAAACTCAGGCAATGAATACTGAGTAATACTGCCATCTATATTTTTTCTGAAAAGGTGTTGGTATCTCAAAGCCAGGGCATAGACGGGAATCCATTGATTGTCTGTTTTCCAGCGAGAACCTATTTGCAAGCCTATTTGCGTCATCCGATTCAAATCTACTGAATAACTGTCTACATGTTCTGGTGGCGGGTAGTTTGAGCCGTTATTAACTGTCATAAAATCTGGGGAATTAGTAGAAACCAATCCTGCATCAATACCCAGATAGGTCGATCGTTTTTTCTGATGACTTATAGTCTTTGAATTAGAATCTAACAACGGCTTTTCTTGATGAATGATATCAGGATGAATGGTGGATTTTACAACCGAAGCGTGAACCCGAGCTGCTCCAGAGGGTGTTATTGGTGTTTGCATACGACCTACATTGCGAACTTCTTTTGCTGTTTGTAACGGTCCAATAAACACCACATGCATCGCACCTTTGGATTGAATTACAACCGGGTATTTAGTTTGACTACTTATGCGGTTTTTGAACTGATTAGCATTATGGAGCGATTTAAACGAACCTGCCTGAACAGTAAAAGGGCCATTAGTTCCTGAGTGAAAATCTTTTGCCTTATCTAATCCGTAAATCATTAGTGCATTCGCATTGTGTGCGACACACAAAGAGGATGCAATCAACAGATGCGTCCATTTTAAAGCCATAAATCTCATTTATCTTCCTTAATAAAATCAAGAATTTTCATCTCTTTAAAAAAAGAAAAACTATAACAGGGATTCTGATGTTTTGAAATGGCTTGAGGTTGAACTAAAAATGCGGGAATGAACTATGAAGTACGAGAAAGACTCAAGAGGCGCAAAACAAAGACGATTAAAGACATTGCCAGATCAACAAGGGTAGCGCCATAATAAGGTCATACATACCAAAATAAAGTGACTGGATATCATGGATAAGGACTATTGGCACCAAAAATGGCAATCCAAAAGCATTGGCTTTCATCAGGCGCAACCCAATAAACTAATGCAGCGTTACATTTCATCATTACAGCTTGCACCAGGTGCCTGTGTTTTTGTTCCCTTATGCGGAAAAAGCATAGACATGATTTGGCTTGCAGCTCAAGGTTACCAGATTATTGGTAATGAGCTGGATAACAACGCCTGTTCCGATTTCTTTACAGAAAACCAAATACCCGTACAAGTTACGCCCATGAATGATTTTATCGTCTACGAGAGTGCAAATATCCGCATTTTTTGTGGTGATTTCTTTAACATGAACCGCTCTATTCTTGGCAAAATCCATGCGGTTTACGACCGTGCCGCCTTGATTGCCCTGCCCAAAGAGATGCGTATAAAATACTCCGAACAGATAACCCGATTAACAACAGCATCAACACCTATCCTCCTGCTGACAACCGAATACAATCAAGATGAAATGCAAGGCCCGCCTTTTGCCGTAGGTAAAGAAGAAATCATTACCCTGTACGGCACCCATTTTAATGTGCACCAGTTATACTGCAAGTCCTTTACCATACCTGACCATTTGCAAGAGAAAGGACTGACAAAAGCAACAGAGCAGGTTTATTTAATGACCAGACTACAAACAGATTTGTAAGGTAATTCATGCATTGTGAATTAACGCCATCAGGCTGTTGTGTTTGGCGTTTATGAACTAATGATTTTCCTGGTGGGATTTATACCAGCATGGGATGAAAATAAACTCTTTTTCATCCCATAGTGCTTCAGTAATAAAAATATTAGTGTTTATTTTGCCCCGGATTTATGTGCGTTTCCAATGAATGCAAAGAACTCTCTAATTTTTCAATTTTAGGTTTACTTGTTTCAGCATCCTTGAAGAAAAAGCTGCCTCGCTCCTTACGTGCTTCGGTGGTTACCGCAGCGTAAATCCCCAAGGCTATCCCTAAGGTTAGTATGGAACTAAGTATCAACAACATATTTTTAATCAAGGCAGTGGATGTTTTGTCTCTGACCCGTGATTTCGCTGTTGTGCACTCACTCATCGCACTGCGGATTAATTCCTCCATTTTTCTATTTCGTTCCTGTATGTTTTCAATGTTTAAAGCCTCTTTCCAGGGGTTAAGAATAGATTCATTCAGAGCACGAAGTGAATTACGATCGTTTTCACTTGCTGTTGTGCAGTGATTATTGATTTCATAAAGTTGCATAAGCAAAGTGTATTGAAGATTATAGTAAGCTAACTCATTTTTCAGTTCATCGTGCAAAGAGCTTTGGTTAAAACTCTCATCTTGACCCGCCCATTCTAAAAGCCCGTTAATACGAAGAAGCATGAACAATATCGTCTGAGAATTACGTGACAGTCCATCAGCATCTTCTGAGAATATTTGCTGATGGGCAGGCAATAGCAACTCAGCAAAACATTCCGAAAAAAAACCATCAAGCGCTGACCTTGCTGATTGCAAATATCGTTCTTCCCTGAATTCAGCAACCGCATTAGCAATATTCACTCTATTGCTTATTTTTGAATAATTTTTATCCAAAATTTTTTGTACGTTAAAAGCTAGTTTCTGTTCCTTAAAGGCATAGTCAAACCGATTACCGTATCTAAATCTACTAAGGTTAGTGTTATTTTGCAAAAAACCAAACAATTCAGTAGCCCATGGATCCTGTTTAAACATTGAATTATTGATCTCGGCAACTCCTTTTTTGCATAAACTCATAGCTAATAACGCTGGATTACCGGCTAGATACCCACCGAAATAGCGAAGATGCTTTTTGTAATCTAAATTGCTATAATCCAAATCAAGATGTTCCAAACTTGCGAAATCGGGCAATTTCGCAAAGAAGTTTTGCCACCCTTCATCAGATAATTCAAGATCAGGTAATCTTAATTTATTTAACTGAGGCTTGGGATTAATGTTAGTGAATCGAGAAATGAAGTCTTCTGCAAGCGTCTTATCAACATAAATAGTTAAATAATCGATTTGCAATGAAGGAGTTGATAATAATTCGATTGCTTCATTAAGACTTTGTTTCGTTTTGATTTCTGTAATCGTTACAGTAAAACGAGAGAGATCTCCGTTATTGTTCTGAATTAGTGAACGAACACTGTCTAAACTCATCAAAAACCCCTTAGAATAAACAAATTGATCACTATTTTATCACATTAACGGAAAAAAGTAACGTCAAAGGGAATATAATATGTAAAAAAATAAAACAATCTGGTACCATAATCGTACTTTAATAATGATGTATTTTTACACAAGGATCCAACATGAGCTTCACCAAATCAGATATGTACCGCATGTTTTGGAAATTAGGCACAGACTGGTGGAAACAAATTTATGACGGCAAGTATCACTCATTGGGCCCAGATGTGTTTGATCGTGGCCTGCATAAAAACAGAAAAAACCATGCCTGTGCCGAACCCGGTTATTACGCCAGTGTAAAAAAAGCAGCAGAATTTGCCTCAATGGAACTGGGAAAACCGCTAACCAAAGAAATGTACGTCCAAATACACACTCTGGCCTGTGAGCATTTTGCGCATGTGGACAGCAAAGTTATAAACGTTGAAAAAGACGCTATAAATGACTTTAGAGCGACAAACTGCGACTGTTCCTTCAATCTTGTCAAACAAGCCCATCATGCAGAAAGTAAAGATCAAGCGAAAATAAAAAAATACAGTTTTACATTCCTCCATAATCTGCTCTTTACACTATTTTCTGATCATGCGATTAGCGCTGAAACCGGTTTAAAAAAGGATTTGGAGCGAATATCCCCCAGCATCAGAGACGGGGTATGCAAAAAATTGAGCGAAAATGGTTTTTATGCTTCTAAAAAAGTCGATACCAATGCAATTGTGCATAAGGGCTATGCCATCTACGAAAACGCATTCCATTCCATGGAGCGGGTTAATGTGGAACTGGTCAATTTACAGAAGAAACTGCAACTGTCCAAACCCTTTGCAACCCTTAGACTGCATGCATCTGTAGACACGCCATTCATTAGAGTGAATTACACAATGACAAATCCTGTTGAAATTGAAGAAACCCTGGATAAAATTATTGCTCAATATAATACAGTCATTCAATCACTCCCTAAAGACATTCATTTAAGACATGCCACCCATAACGAACAGGCTCTTAGGGCGATTGCCGAATTATTCCAAAACCTGGAATGGTTACACCCCTTTTATGACGGGCAAGGCAGAACCGATCTGGTTCTTTTATCCAAACTGTTGACCGAAAATGGATTCAACCCGCCCATCCTTTATCAACCCTATTTCTCCTCTTTTGAGCCTTTGGATCACTGGGTGAGTTATCTCAAAAAAGGAATGGAAGCATGGAAATCAGAAGTAATAAAAGTGGAGTCATTAGTTGCAATTGACCCACTAAAAACGATAAGTATGCTGTAACGTGCTAATTTACTTTAAGTATTGCCCGATTAATTGCAGAAATACGCTCAGCAAAACCTGTGTTGCTCGGCTTGATATCCTGCATCATGAACGCATAGTCCAATCAACTGGCCATTTGTTGCGCACCCAATAAATTTACTTTACACTATGAAGACTGTACAGGACTGTATCTCCGCTATTTTTAAACGATAAATTTGAAGCCCCATAAATATTTGATGACTGCATTATCCGACTTATATCGTAAAGTAACATCAGTTCCAGAACATGGCTTGATGCTTCGCTCTGTTGCTCCATTGTATTCCTGTTTTGGGGTTAATAATTTCTACTATGTTAGAGTGACATCGTCTGGTCATTATTCGGGATTAAGTTCTCATGACTCTTGGCATGAGTATTTTTGTGCGAATATTGCAACCATTGGTAAAAGCCCTTTTTTAAAACATCCAGACCTGGTTAAACCGGGTATTAACTTATTAAAAAATACAGATGATCCTCTGTTAAAAAAAACCTTACATACGGCCTGGCATGAGTACGGTATCAATTTTACCCTGAATATTATGAAAAAAATTCCTGAGGGAATAGAAGCATTTGGTTGGGGAACAGATTTTAACGATCCAAGAGCTGAAGAGCGTCAATTAAACGATCTTCCTTTATTAAACCAATTCATTCACTATTTTTATGAGCACAATCAAAAATTGATTCGCTTGGCTCATGAGTATCAAGTAGATGTATCTTCTTTTCTGGATACCGAGCTCCACGATACTTATAAAGTTGCTGTAAAAAACAAAAAAAAACTGCTCGAACACCTTGGTTTCTCTGCAGTTTTATCACTAACCTCCCGTGAATTAGAAACTTTAAATTATCTGGCTCATGGTTTTTCCGCAAAATATATAGCCCAGCAGCTCAGGTTGTCGCCAAGAACTGTAGAAGATCACGTTGGTACCATCAAAGCTAAACTAAATTGTCAGACACGCCTGGAACTCATCAGGAGAACACAAGAAATAGCTTCCATACTTTTTGTCATTGATGATGTCATTACGTCTTAATTTTTAATTCTGCAATTTCATCTTTTAACGCCATTACAGCCTGACTTTACTACTGTCAACCGTAGTGTGTCCGGTTGTTTCTCATTCACTTTGCACGGATGATTGAAAAAAATCTGGGAAGAGCAAGGATTAATCAATAAAAATACGCAAGAACTGAGTAAAAAGGCAATTTATACTTTGTAAAATAACATCAATACTTCATTCTTATTTTTTAAATTTAGGAAAATAAATCATGTTAACTTTAAGATATTTTCGTGAAAACCAACATTTGGCACCTGCTTGGGCACTCAGCAAGGTACATGGCGCTACAGGAGTAATCAAACAAGGTCTTATTTGTCGAAGAGATGTTGATAACGAAATAATAACATTCTCTTAGTAACCGTATTGAATGGTTTACCTTAAAAAACAAGGTATTAACTAATAAATTGATAAATTATTGGATTAGCGTGCTCTTTATGGTCATAATATAATCAAATACTAAATTAAAAAGGCAAACAATGGAAATTGAATCTTACCAGGCTCCAAAGCCGAAGTTCAGTGCTTGGCAACAATTTAAATTTATTGCTCTTAGAATAGTATTCCCTCCTGTTTTATTATGGGATCTCTTAAAAACTGGTGCCAATAAATTACTTGGTGCGTTTGTAGGCAGGTTTGTTCTTCCGGCTCAGTATATGTTCACTGATGACGAGTCTAATTATTCCTTATGG
The DNA here is from genome assembly GCF_001467535.1 of Legionella worsleiensis. Taxonomy (GTDB): domain Bacteria; phylum Pseudomonadota; class Gammaproteobacteria; order Legionellales; family Legionellaceae; genus Legionella; species Legionella worsleiensis. The sequence goes on along the minus strand of NZ_LNZC01000022.1, from coordinate 205,311 downwards.
AACGATGACACGAGTTGCCCCGTTAAATATAAAATAATCACCCACGATGGAGCTCATTTAGATACTCTGGAATTTCAGCACCCATCACAAAATAACACTGAACCTCATTATCAAAAATACATCATTAATTTTGTTGGTAATTCAATGCGTTATGAAGACATCCTTTATGACATGAAGCAAGATGCTAAAACACTGAACGCTAACGTTGTGGGTTTTAACTTTCGCGGTGTTGGTCAAAGTAAAGTCTACGCCACATCCAAAGATGATCTGGTTACGGATGGTATAGCCCAGGTTCAACGATTATTAGACAAAGGAGTCTCGCCCCAAAATATCACCTTAAAGGGTCTCTCTCTTGGAGCAGGAATTGCGAGTTTAGTAGCACATCATTTCCATCAAACTGGCCAACCTGTTAACCTGTTTAATGACCGCTCTTTCTCAAGCATCACTGACTTTGTAGTGGGTATTATTCGATTAGAACGTGATGAATACGGTGACGCACCAGGCCATAAAGACAGTCAAAAAGGAATCATTCTGGGATGGCTTGCTTAGCCATTCATTAAATTTGGCGTTGCTTTGGTTAATTGGGAAATAAATGCGGGCAAAGCTTTTAAAAGTATTCCCCAAGCATATAGAGACTACGTAGTGGTCCGAAGTGAAAAAAACAACAGAAAAAACCGTATTGATGATGGTGTGATTCCTCATTTTTCATCCATACATAAAGCACTTAAAGAAGAGCGGCGTAAGCAAAAAGCAGCAATAGATAAAGACATTGAAAAGCTACAAAAATCCCCTCAAAGTTCCGAGTCGGAACGGGCGAAAGCCAAAGAAGAGTTAGAAAACACCAAATTAAAAATCAAAGGACGCAGAAAAGTGACAACCGACTGCGAATCTGATGATGGACATACCGAAAGACCGGGATTTTTACGAAACCGATTTCAAGAAAACGGCAATCAACTTTTTAGAGAGTTTGTTACAAGAGCTGAAGAGGATCATGCAGTTAAAAATTCAACCATCCCTAAATTAAATTAAATGATACCATTTCGCTGATCATTATGCTCTGATAGGAACAACTGCTTCTAAATGTTTTGTGCCATCAAAATATAAACTAAAGCAGAATAAAGATCGTCCTCATGACTCTTAGAATTCTATGAGTTGGGAGCAAACATGACAATAAGATGTTCACTACACCGCACATGCCAGACTCCATGCTTAATAATTTTTTAATCCACCTCGCTTACAAAAACCGAGTGAGCTGCTGTGTGGAGATTTAACATTTCATTCCAGAGCAATTCGATGCTCGAATGTGAGACGGGGATGTGAATGACCCTACTGGATAGAAAACCAGCACGACCACATGAGTTTATAAATGAAAATAATCCATCAAAATATCCTTTACTGTTCAAAAAGCCTATAGGTTTTATAAACTCTCCAATTTTTATAGCATTCCATGTTTCAATTGCTTCTTCCAAAGTTCCAAGACCCCCAGGCATCACAACAAACATATCAGAAATTTTTTGCATCATAGCCTTACGTTGCTGCATGGATTCTACAACATGTAATTCGTCTAATATGTCCAAGGGCTTTTCTTGTTCGATAAGATGCTTCGTGATTATTCCTACGACTCGTCCACCGTATTCTTTTACCGTATTGGCAAGAAGCCCCATCATCCCGAAACTTGAACCCCCATAAACCAAAGTAAAACCACAAGCGGCTATTTTTTTACCCAATAAAATTGCCGCCTCACGATATTCAGGCTCATTCCCCAATTGAGCACCCAGATAAACACAAACAGTTTTCATAGTATTCCCGCCAGTACACATGATGCTATGGTACGTGAAAGACTAAATTCCTGCATTAGTAATCGTAGCCTGGATGAAACAAAGTGAAATCCAGGAATCCATGAGCGAAGCAAATTCATACAAGCAGGTATTTATTCAAATTAACCGAAAATCAACACTCATTCTGCTCGCAAAAGATTCTGAAATAATTAGCAGCAAGCTTATAAAAAAACTTCTCGTTTGCTATTATAGCCTCCAATTATTCAGAGTTGCACCAGAGTTTTAAATGAAAAAAATAATATTAACTGGCGACAGACCCACGGGTAAATTGCACCTGGGCCATTATGTCGGTTCTTTAGCAAATAGAATCAGACTTCAAGATGAATACGAACAGTATATTATGATTGCTGATATTCAAGCCCTAACTGATAATTTTGAAAATCCGACCAAAATAATAGACAATCTTTATGAGGTGGCTTTAGATTACTTATCCATTGGTATTGAACCTCAAAAAAGCACCATATTCATCCAATCGCATATTCCTGAGCTTGCGGAGCTTACAGTTTATTATTTGAACCTGGTTACTTTAGGACGACTTGAAAGAAACCCAACGGTAAAAACCGAAATACACCAAAAAGGATATGATTCGTCCATACCTGCTGGTTTTTTCTGTTATCCAGTGAGCCAGGCAGCAGATATTACCGCATTCAAAGCAGAGGCTGTTCCTGTAGGCGAAGATCAGGTTCCTATGATTGAACAGACCAATGAAATCGTACGACGTTTTAACAGAATTTATAATACCAATTGCTTAAAAGAGGCAAAACCTGTTTTAAGTAAAACACCTCGTCTTATTGGCATTGATGGTCAATCTAAAGCAAGCAAATCTTTGGGTAATGCGATTTTTCTTTCTGACACACCCGAAGAAATAAAACGTAAAGTATTTTTAATGTTCACTGACCCAACTCATTTAAAAATAAGTGACCCGGGTAAAGTTGAAGGCAATGTTGTATTTAATTATCTTGATGCGTTCCACCCGGACCCAGAGGAAGTCGCTTCACTAAAGGCACAATATAGAAATGGAGGGCTTGGGGATTCCACAATTAAAAACCTATTAAATAACTCGTTACAGACAATGCTCGAACCAATAAGAGATAAAAGAAACACGTTTACACGTGATGAGGTCATGGATATTTTAATTTCTGGAACAGCCAGAGCAAAAAAAATAGCCGAAAATACACTGGAAGAAGTTAGGGATGCTATTGGATTACGTTATTTTAACTAGAATTGGTTTTGCTGTGAGCCGGTAATCCCTATCTCAAGACAATTTAAATGTAGCCTGGATGAAACAACGTGAAATCCAGGAACTAATGAGCGCAGCGAATTCATTACAACAAGCATCTATTGGCTATCCACATCGGGTGAACAAAAATAGAACAAATCTTGATAAATTGTAAATCGAACATTGTAAACTAAGTTTACAGAAACCATGTCTTTGTAAAGCATACAAAAAAATTTACATCTTTTGCGCTACCCAAATTGTAGCCTCACCACATTCAGGGTCACGTACTTTATGAATTAATACTTTAAAAGAAAAGCTTTCGAGAAGACGGTTATATTCCTTTGTTGCCAACGATGCATGATAAAGTTGATGCCCCCCATTATCACTCCAGACTTCGCCTTCCTCGTCTCCAGAAGTAAAAGCAAGTACGCCACCGGGCTTGATGTGTGAGGAAAATATTTTGAACATGTTACGTTGGCTGTCATGGTCAAGATGAAAAAAACTATGCCACGCTAATATGGCATCGAATTGTTGATGTAAATTGATATTACGCATATCAGAACGTATCCAACGTTCACTTGGAAAACGCTTTTTACACCGCTCAATCATTTTTTGACTACCGTCTATGCCAGTAACTTTAAATCCCTTTTCAATAAAGAACTGTGCAATCGGCTCCCCAGTTCCACAACCTAAATCTAAAATATTGCCTTTAGGAGGAATTGTATTCACAATTAAATGAAGATATTCAGACTCCATGAGACTTTTATTGCGAGCATCATCAAACCAATTGATGATTTCATCGTATACTTCATAAACTTTGGTTTTATTCATCTTGCTCATTAATGATTACCGCTGATTCTGAAACTTAAGATAGGTAAGAATAGCTGAATTTATTAAATAATAATAATCGGTTCTTTTATGCAAATATACAAAGAACTAAAACATACCTACACCGCTATAAAATCAAAGACCAAATACATTATTAAAGCATCCAGAACCAGATGCAGTTATGATATGAGCAATACACCAGAGCCTTAAAAGTCTATCCATTTTTCGAATACGATGACGCTCTTTTGCTGAACCACGCATTGTTCGGTCTAACCGGGTTAATGACAGTTTTTTTCCATGAAGAAGAGACTGGACTGCGTTAACTAACGCTTTTATGCGTTTAATATGAATATGAGAAAGTGCTTTAGAGAGTATTCCGTGTAATAATTCTTGGATGTGCATAAGACCTCTGGGTTATTTGTTCTCAACAAACAAATTGGATCATATTGTCTTATGCACTTATTGTCACCAGATAGTCAAATGGGTTGGTGCCGGCAAGCTCGCTGGCATAAATAATGCCGGTTAACACACCACTGACCTCAGCAACGTATTCGATTTTGCAGAATAACCAGGTGTTGCCCCACGTATAGGTATTTTTAACCCTCTCTCCATATAAAAGAGAGAGAATATAAAAAGTTATGAAATAAAGCCAATAATAGAATCCTCAAAGGAGTAGGCAACTGCTCTTGGAGTTGTTATCACGTTGTTCCTGGTCATGAACAGGAAAAGACACATCGGGCTTTGTAGTTTTAATAAAAGCTAAATCATCAAAATGATGAGGAAGGCCATGTTTTCCCTGGCTGTTGATTGAATAAGCATCATTGCCAAAAAGAACTTTAATTTTACCCTCAAAACCCATGCGCAGTAAATATTCTGAGTAATTTGTGGTAATATCCATCAAATCTTCACCGCTATCAATACAATTTTTGTCATCTGCAGGTGTTGCAATGATGATAGATACTTTCGATAAATCGGTTTCACCAGCGATTTGCGATGCAATCCACTCAGCATATCTCGGTCCAGTAGAGGTTGCATGGTATATTATCGCTTTCTCAACGCCATCATAATTGGTGAACGAAAAAATATATACGCTGCCTTTCATTAAACAAGATGCCGTCAAGCTAACATTATATTCACTCTGTCTGTCTACGATCAAACCCCTGATACAATGAGCTCCACTTTGGAATATATGGATGTTTTTATTCTCATCAGGATATTCGTAAATAAGCTCTAATGGCGGCTTTTGCAAAGTGTTGCTCTTATAAAATCCAGATTCATACACTGATTTTCTCCCTGTCAAAATACAGCACTTCATGTGATAGATTTTATAACACAAGGGCTAAACCGGCACAATATGAATGAAATACGATACACTGATGCCAGGTGAACTTAAAGACAAAAATATGGAACTGCATTATTGCCAAGTTAAAGGATTACCTACCCCGGCCAAACAGAGTGGCAAGCCCTGGAATACAACAGTAGCAATCGTCATTAAGAGATACTTTTCTGGCTATAGGAATTTTTGTATTTCGTAAGACATCTACAGGCAATCTCGCTTTAGAAAAAAATTTTTCGTCGGTATAGATATTTATTAAGAAATCCTTATCGTTGCGATCTTCGATTTTTATTTTGATCTAAAAAAGACCAAAAACCGCAGCAGCGTATCCAGTGCTCATAGTTGAGAACAACCCTAAAAGATGTGTTTTATTTCTCTTTTATATCAATGACCCGCTTTGCACGTTTTGCAAAGCAAGGTCAAAAGAAAAAGGGATAAATGGTTAAAGGGTTAAAGCCCGAGAACACCGAGCACCAATCCGAACGCCCTTATTGCTGGTGCTGCGAAAGCTGCCACCACCGCCACCTATGCGCTGGTACCACGCAGTGTTCAGTGGATTGAACGAGTTCCCGGTAGAACTCCAGTAGAAGCCCCCATTTACCAGCCCAAGAGTAGCGCCTGGAATCAATAGATTTTCAAAGAGTTGCTGTTGAATATTGGTACTCCCGGAAGTACAGATAGCGCCATATGGACCCCACTCACAAATGGCTGGCAAATACCAATTGGTGTAACAGGTATCAGGGGCGGTGCAGGATGCAGTCCCTGCTGCATTAACAGACAACAAACTGCATAATCCTGCAGCGTAATTAACTAAAGGTACGGGGGATGCGCCGTTGTAAGGCGGGCTGCTGAAATTTGTAGTTAATGCGCTGACGATGGCTGCACTATTGGCACTGCCATTATTCGCACCTTGAGGGTTGGTTTCGTATAAAGCAGAACCAATATTTGTTCCAGATCCACCCCAATTAGGAGTTCCTAAAGTAACCGATGTTGGTCCTGGATAAGTATCCCCGACTGCTGCCGTCTTTCCACCGATACTGCCTGTATTTGTAGTTGTATCATCTATGGAATAAATGAAGCCACCTTGATAAATGCAACCATAACTCAGGACATAGACATTTACTGACGCAGACAATCCGCCATCTGCAGTCACACTGATACTTCCTTCGGGCCGCACTCCTGTAGTGCACAGAGCACTGCTTGCATTAGCACTTGCTATGGCACCAGGGGTGACAGTAATCACACATTGTCCGCCATTAGCAGCAATAGTAGCGCAACTGGAGGGCGACACGGAGGCATCAGAGGGCAACCCAGAAGAGCTAACTAATACATTAGTGGCATCACCAGAACCGGTGTTGGTTATCGTAATTTGGCGTGGATTTCCGGTTAATGCGTTATTTTTTTGTGCACAATCAGGAGACATTGATGCGGCAGGGCAATTCACCGAAAGCCCTAGCGTGGACACGCTTGGTGTCAGTGTCACTGTACCGAAGGTCACATTAACCGTGTGATTGGCGGTGATATTGGTCAGTTGATAGGTGGTGCCACCCTGTTGAGCCGGAGTACCGTCAACCAGCCACTGACTCACTCCAAAATTAGTATCGGGTGTTGCAGTAAAGATTAGTGAGGTTCCGGAGTTCACCGTTTGAGAACCGCTGGGGCTAACCGATCCATTGCTGCCCGCAGAAGAGATAATCGTATACTGTTGCACGGGAGGTGTTTGCGTCAGGCGAATGGCCAGACTATTCGCCTGACTTGGTTGATAGCATTGACTGGAATTGTTCTGGTCGCAAAGTATAGGGCCTCCAAACACATCGCCCTTTAAACCACTGCCAGCCACGGTCAGGGTCAAGGTACACGATTGATGATATCCTAAGGATGACGTGCACCCTGAAGATGTAATACCCTGAATAGGCCTAATCGTTAGTGTATGGGATTTATGCGATTGATTGGTGACCGTGTATTTGACGGTTGCTATCCCTGAAGAACTCACACTCACCGAAGGCGGGTATTCTGATACGGGTGCAAAAGTCCATACAGATGCCCCCGCCCAGGCCGTATTCATTAACACCAATCCGCCAGTCATCGTAATCAGTGAATTTCTTAAACGACGTGCATTCATTCTTTATGTCCTTATGCAATATAGATGAGGTAAAATAATACCCCATGGGTGTAGAGGTGATTGAGTAGCACACTTAGTTGGGCAGGCCTTGCCCTTCGCTGGGGGTATTGCCAGGAAGCAAAAAGCAAACCCTGATCTTAAGCTTTCTCTTAGACCTGGCACTTCCAAAATACAGGAAATACTAATTCCCACCCCTTTAATATTCTATAGTACTGTACATGAAGAAGACTGAAAAGAAGGCCAAGAGGATTAATTGATCACGCTAACGCACTTATATTAATGCACTATTTTATTATATTATCTGTCTATTATTTGTAATATATTAAAGATGTTCATTGCAATGATCATAACAGAATTTTCCGACAATGATTTCGAAGCGGTGGAATTTCAAAATAATAAACACCCTCGTATTAAAATTGACCCTATGTATTTTAAATTAGGCTTTAGTCCTTTTTCTCAGATTTTTGGAAGAAATGCCATTCTAACCAAACTTATTCAAGCATTAGAATTCTTACCAGAACAATACGGATTTGTTGTTTGGGACGTATATAGACCAAGAGAAGTTCAGGAGAAACTTTTTAATTGGATGAGGGAGGAAATCCGAAGTAAATACCCGGATCTTACTAATGAAGAAAATTATACCCAAACCCAAAAGTATATGTCTGCTCCTTCCAAAATTGGAGATGAATATTGCCCTCCGCATCTTAGTGGAGGTGCAATTGACCTCACTTTATACGACATTACTAATGGTAATGAATTAGAAATGGGAACTGCATTTGATGATTGCTCAACTAAAGCGCATAGCAACTACTATGATATTAAAGAAAATCTATTGCCTGAAGAGATAAATATCAAAAAATCCAGAACGATATTACGAACTGCAATGAAAAAAGTTGGCTTTACTATTTACCAATATGAGTGGTGGCATTTTGATATGGGTAATATATTTTGGAGCCGTAATGTTCAGAAACCAGCTTGTTTTGGACCTCTTTTTGGTGATAATGAATGGCCAAATGAAATTATAGAAATTAAGCTATGACATTATGTCTTCGACCATAGCTCTTAGTTACTGTTTAGAGGAACATACAAAATGGATTTCTCATATTTCTGTTGTTATTCTTAATGTTATAATTGCATCGATACTTGACACTGCTGAAATTGTACCCTCATCAACAGATGTTGTATTCTGGGTTTTATTGGACTTCAATTTTTATCCTCTAATAAAACAACCCAATTAGAAGAATTTTTTGTCACTGAATCACTTTAGGATTATAATGAAGCTTTTACCTTTAACTATTTTTTCTGAATTTAAAAACAAAGTACTCGATACCTCGTATTATCCAATTCACCCATTAGAAACGTTAAAAGCACGTTTAACAGCAGCTTGGTTATTACAAAGTTCTGATTTCGAGACTGTCAGACAAGCAAAAACATTTATTCTTAAAACTTCCTTATTTAAAGAAGACGATTTATTACGCTTAGAACAACTTGCATCACAAGTACAAAGTTGGGATGAGCTACAAATATGCAGTACTTATACAAATACCCAAGGGATATTTTTAGAATATAAACTGTTAGTTACAACAGAAGAATATAAACAAGAATTACATTTCCACGCACAATACAAAACACTAGATAAAATATGCTGCTTTGTTTCCCAAACAACTCCTCTTATTCGAGTTACAGGTGATCCAATTTTGCAAAAGCCTGGAATTTATTTTCCTGATCATGCCACCTTAGAACAACAGGAAGAATTAACCAAACAAATAGAACACGCAAAATCAGTACTAATTCAGACTGGTGGTGCAGGAATTGCAGCGAATCAATGCGCCGCAATTCAAAATCCTTACCGTTTTACAATCGTAGGTGTGTTTCACGACATCCCAGAACATACTTCAGGGGTAGCGCAGCGTTATCCTGGCACAAAATTTCCACAAGCCATGGTTATGGTTAATCCAATCATTACAGCGGTAAGTAAAGAAACCCAAAAATTTAATCATGCATGCTTGAGTGTTCCTTGCCCTAATCGTTGTACCGTAATAAGCCCTATCGAAATGAGTGTAACGTACAAGGATCCCTTAGATGCATTGCGTGTCAAAGAAGTAACCTTAACTGGTGTGGATGCGGTAGTTTTATGGCATGAGTTAACCCATATTATTGATGGAAAAACATATATGGATGTAACTTTTGATTCATTAGCTATAGAAGATCTGATTGAATTTAAAGAAATGATGTATCTTGAAATTCAACGTCGACAAAATGAAAGCTATGCAGAAGTTCCAGAAATTTCCATTCCTCCATTTCATTTTAGTGTTAAAGTAAGTGCTTGCGGATCAGTAAAATTAGACTCTAAAGAGTTAGCTGAAGTCCTACCGAAAATGACGAATGAAACTTTATCCGGATTATTGATTCAAGCGAGTATCTATTTAAAAAAAAAGCAAACAATGAATTACAGGATGGAACGAGTATTCTATGAACTTTTCTTTGCTAGTGAAAATAAAAATCTACCTCATAGTGAAGGACATTCACCAACACTTAAATCAAAACTCTAAAATTTTTTGATATATGATAAATACGACATAAGAGACTGATAGAGATAAAGGCCAGCAGTAAACCGCTGACCTGAAATAACATGGTTACCAATCAGGTATGATATCCCCATCAGGATTTTTTTTAGTTTTAGTAGTTCAAATTTGGTCTGACAGTTGCCGGTTTTTAAGAAGTGTCTGTCAGGTCAAATTTAGTTTATAAATTGTTCCATCCAGAGTTGTTTTTCATCAGTCAAAGTTTGCATTGAGGTTCGTTCGCAGCACATTAGGCAGAGATACAGGAATATTTATTCTGGAAATTAGGTGCGGAATGTCGGATTAACCAATTAAATTCATTAAATATTAGTTCATCCAATCTCACAAGAAGATATTATGTTTTGAATATGAAAGGGATGCAATTTTTCAAATTGATACCAAGATTAAATTTCAAGTTAAGGTAAGATTTATATTTAATTTTTAACTATATGATTTAAAGTAAGATTCTGTAACCAACTCTAATGCCTTTTTTCAGGCTCAGTGCGATAACAATATCGTATTGAGTTAAATGCAAACATATTATAGGCTAGGTCTAATGACAGATAAGCTTTATCTTGTTTATGAGCACTAATAATGCCATACAGTGCGTCTTTAATCCCATAGCTTTCTCTTCTTGCTTTTTGAGCTTTTTCAGTACAAGAACCATCATCTTCTATTTTTTAAAGCAATTAATCTGTCCATATAGTTTCTGCCTTGAATTAAATCAGATGGCTTATAAAAGGTCTGCCAAATATCATCAAATTTAATAAATCCTATGGCTGTTAACGAAAGAACTACTGAAATAAGTGGGTGCTAAAACAATTTTGAATCGTTATTTGGATTGAATCAGGATTCCAGAAAAATGGATTTTATCAAAAACTTTACTGGACTATGGTCGGGACGGAAGGATTTGAACCTTCGACCACTAGCACCCCATGCTAGTACGCTACCAGGCTGCGCTACGCCCCGATTTGCAGGCAATCATATCTAAGTTGGGTTAAAATAACAAGAGGATTTTGTTTATTGTTTTGGCATTCGAGGTGATGATTCGCTGGAATTCGTTGGTCTTATGTTCCTAAAATCTGGTGTTGTAAAAAAAAAGTATTGTTCTGTCCTTCTCTGGATTACACTGCAAAGATTATGAAATATTCCGAGGCTTTTCTATGCAACATCCTAAATGTTCTGTTTTTATTGCTACAAGTCTTGATGGTTATATTGCCAGGGATGATGGGGCTATTGATTGGTTGATGAAATCGCATGAATTGGTCCCAGAAGGAGAGGATTGTGGTTATAAGCAGTTTATTGCTACCGTTGATACTTTGATTATGGGGCGTTCTTCTTATGAAAAAATCAGGACCTTTGCAGAATGGCCTTATGGCATACTGCCTGTCATAGTAATGAGCAGTCAGGCGGTTCATATTCCTGACGATTTAAGTTCTCATGTCTCCGTTACCAGAAAAAATCCCCAGGAATTGATAGAACAACTCAGTAATCAAGGGGTGAAACATGTTTATATTGATGGGGGTGTAACCATACAAGGATTTTTGGCGCAAAAACTGGTTGATGAAATAACCATAACTTATATCCCCGTGCTGCTAGGTTCAGGCCGTTCTTTATTTGGTTCGATTAAAGAGGACATTAATTTGCAATTGCTTGAAACGAAAACTTTTGGTAACAATCTGGTACAAGTAAAATACCGTGTTAATAAATAAGGGGATTAAATTCAAATCCATCAGCATCATTCACATACTTTTACTCCAACATCCTCCTTATAACCAACTATTAAATTAATAACAGTGTAACTTCCTATGCACTCCTCCTCTCCACAACGCTAAGCGAAGGGAAGAAAACGGATTAAAGTCAGTTGAGTAGATGGGAAGTTACTCACTTTTTGTTATAGGGAATTTTTTATTCTTTGTGCCTCAAATTTGGAGTGCGATATTTGGATGTATCTGTTGCAATTATTCAACTCGGCATATTGCAAACTAAAGACCGCATTATCAAGCTCTTTTTTTGCAGCTGTATAAAAATCATCTGCAATCCAATCCCCTGCGATATCAATTTGAGTCGAAGCAGTCATCAGCTTTTCAGCGCATGCTCTTTTTTGCTGGCTGGATACCAAAGACGCAACCGTTTGGGCCAAATCCCGGCATTTTTGCGTCAATGCATCTTTACCTTCCAAGGAATGATTTGCCTGTGCATTAAAGGCCAAAACAGACAAACCTAGAACGATAACTCCTTTTAATTTCTTAATCATATAAACTCCTGTAATGTTCTGAATAAAACCGTTGATAACACCGCATTTCCCTAAACAACTAATGGTAAATCCAGAAGATAATCCTGTATCAAGTCTCAGAAATCCTACACTTAACACCAGAGTTTATAAAAAAAACACTCTGAAAGTTCTTCCCTCCATGGACGGAAGAACCAGAATCGAACAATATCAAGCAATCAGCTTATGGCGCCTGGAACTGCCACTGGAACAACAGCAGCCATTTAACCAAAAGCATTAATACCCGTTATATGCCTTCCCAAGACCAAGGTATGAACATTATCAGTACCCTCATATGTGAAGACTGATTCCAGATTAAGCATATGTCTGATCACATGATACTCAAGACTAATTCCATTTCCACCCATTAGATTCCTACATTTTCGTGCAATTTTCAATGCCTCGCGACATGCGTTCCCTTTTGCCAGTGAAATCATAGTGGGTGTTTCTTTGTGCTGGTCTTTCAAACGGCCTATTTGTAAATTAAGACATTGCGCCTTGATTATTTCGGTGTACATATCTGCCAAATCTTTTTGGATTAATTGATAAGAGGCCAATGGCTTATCAAATTGCTTGCGCTCCATCACGTAGTCTTGCGCCATGTCAAAACACGCCATAGCAGCGCCCATTGCTCCCCAGGCAATTCCATATCGAGCCTGACTTAAGCAACTCAGAGCCGCTCCTAATCCTTTTTCCGTGCCAGGGAGAAGGTTTTCATCGGGAACAAAAACGTTATCAAAAACTAACTCACCGGTTATGGAAGCACGTAAAGACATTTTCATTTTAATTTCGGGACAACTCATGCCCTTGGCGTGAGTATCGACAATAAATCCTCTAATGCCTGAATCAGTTTTTGCCCAGACTATGGCAATATCTGCAATAGGAGCATTGGTGATCCACATTTTTGCTCCATTTAAAATCCAGCCGCCATCTACTTTTTTAGCATTAGTACGCATACTGGCAGGATCTGAACCGGAATCAGGTTCGGTTAAACCAAAGCAACCTATGATTTTTCCTGCGGCCATAGAGGGCAAATAGCGCATTCTTTGTTCTTCATTACCGTATTTAAAAATAGGATACATACATAAAGAACTTTGCACAGAGACAAAGCTGCGTAAACCGCTATCCCCTCGCTCCAACTCCTGACAAACCAGACCGTAGGCAACATAAGATGCCTCTGCACCCCCGTATTGTGCCGGCAAAGTCAAACCCAATAAACCAAGCTCTGCAGATTTTTTCATGAGCTCACGAGGAAAATGAGCCTTTTCAAAAGACTCAGCCATTAATGGAATCACATCATTGCTGACAAAACGGGCAACACTGTCCCTTATCATGCGCTCATCATCATGCAATTGTTCATCAAGAAATAACAAATCGTCCACTTTCCTTCTCCCTTTTATCTGACTGTAATGCGATGACCGCATCGACTATACTTTCCTGACTGGGTAATAGATACTGCCAGGCGGTTCCCAATGGAATAAAACAATCTTTTCCAGTGAGGCGTTTTATTTTCATTCCTGCTGCTGCTTCCTCTACTAATAATGTTACCAATCCTTCACTAATTGAGCCGCTTTGTCTACCTTCGTCGACAATTAAAATGCGTTTTGCCTGAGCGACTTCTTCTAATATGGCGTGTTTGGGCAAAGGACTAAGCCAGCGCAAATCAACCACTTTTACTTGAATTCCATGATGCTCACGTAACACTTTTTCTGCCTGCCGTGACAGATAGTAGCCATTGGCATAGGTTAAAATAACGGTTTCACCGGCACCAAAAACCCCAACACTACCCGGATTAATGTGCTCATAAGGTGCAGGATAATCGAAAAGCCAACCATTATCGCCCGGAGTATGCAAGTCTTTGGTCATATACAAAGCAATAGGCTCTAAAAAAACAACCACCCGCCCTTCCTGGTGCGCTAAACGCATGCAAGAACGCAACATTCGTGCGGCATCGGGGCCATTAGAGGGACAGGCAACAATGACTCCAGGTAAATCACGTAATACGGCAATGGAATTATCATTATGAAAATGCCCGCCAAATCCTTTCTGATAAGCCAATGAAGCAATCCTGACTACCATAGGATTCGTGTATTGACCACTGGAAAAAAAAGAAAGAGTGGAGGCTTCACCACGCAATTGATCTTCGGCATTATGTAGATAAGCTAAAAATTGAATTTCAGGTACTGGAATAAACCCATTATGGGCCAAACCAATTGCTGTTCCTAAAATAGTCGTTTCATCAAGTATGGTGTCAAAAACTCTCCGCTGGCCGAAGCGAGCCTGCAAATCAGCCGTCACTCGATAAACCCCGCCCTTTTTACCTACGTCCTCACCAAAAATCAACATATTAGGATACTGCAGCATCAAATCGGTTAATGCAAAATTAATGTGTTGGCACATGTTGCGTTTTAACGATAACTGGTTATAAGCTCCCAAAAATACTTTGGCTCGAGTCGCTTCGTCGGGAAGCTTGTACTCTGTGTTATGCCCTGTTCTGGGGATGATGGATGCCATCACTTCTTCAGCACTACTCATGCGCGGCTCTCTAATCACTTCAACCGCTTTAGCCTCGATTAAAGCTTTGTTATCCTCATAGAGATTAACCATGGATTGCAGGGACATCCAACCCTCTTTATGGAGTATACCTGCCGTATGCAATAAGGGATCTTGCGCCTCTCTACGTTCTATTTCACTGTGACTGTTGTATTGAGATTCAATATCAGAGCCCGCATGTCCCAACAAACGCACGCAGCGCATATGCAAAAATACGGGTTGTTTGCGGGTTCGAGCCAAATACTCAGCTTCCTGAGCTTTGGCATAGGTATCGGCAATATTTAATCCGTCACAGGCGATATAATGCAAACCAGGGCGAGAACGGATGGAGGTTGCTATCCAATCAGAAGGGGTAGGCACGGAAATACCAATCCCATTATCTTCACATATAAAGACTATAGGTAATGGATAATTTTGTGTCGCCAACCAGGAGCATGCATTTAATGTTGTTTGCGTGGACGCATGATTGGTCGACGCATCACCAAAAGAACAAACGATGACTGAATCAGCGGCCAGATTAGCATTTATGCCTAATTCTTTGGCCCGAGTTATGGATAAGGCTGCCCCTAATGCTTTAGGTAAATGAGAGGCTATAGTGGAGGTTTGCGGCGGTATATTCAATGAAACACTGCCAAATACTTTGTGTCTACCGCCAGAAACAGGATCTGAGGCGGCAGCAACTAAAGACAAGAGTACATCCTTGACTCCATCCGTACCCTGAAGTTGTTTTGCCCTTTGTAAATAAAATGCGCCACTGCGATAATGCAAAAAAGCCATATCAGTGCATTTAAAAACCTGTCCCATTACAGCGTTGCCCTCATGGCCGCTACTGCCTATGGTATAAAAAGATAATCCCTTTTCTTTTAACTGCCTGGCAATTAAGTCAAGTAAACGGGATTTAATCTGTGAATCAAACAGCTCTATGGCTGTTTTTTTATCCAACTCCGCCATTTCTGGAGTCATGGTACTTTGTGGTTTGGGAAAATCACCTACCGCCACACGCCTGATAAACTGCTCATCAACTACACTGGCTCTATCTAACATCATCACATCCTGTTCTGATTGCATAATGACCAGATTAGTTCAAGACATCATTCTGATCCTTAAGAGCTATGAGTATCCTGATTCTAATGCTGGTATCTGTTTATGATAAATTTTAAAGCAATTCTTAAATCTGCCGACAACACTGTGGAAGAGTATATACTGATTCAAATTGAACCGAAAGGATGCCCATGGCTGTCGAAATGAATAAACCTGTAAATGTCAGGTTGACTCCTATCCAGGAGATAAAAGTAGCAAAACCAGCGACTGATCTTTATGTAGGACAGGTGCTTAAAACAGTGGTTCTCACCGCATTAACCAATGACCAAGTATTGATTAACATTAACGGTCAAAATCTTAATGCCAAAAGTTCACATCATTTTACCCCCGGAGAACTGTTAGAAGTTAAGGTCGTTGCCGCAACTTCTCAAGAAGCAGTGCTTGAAGTACAGCAAAAAAATCCGGTCGTTTCGGTGCTGCAAAATGCATTACGAACTGCCCTGCCCAAACAAGCGCCCCCCAGTGCTATGCTGCTTACACTCACGCAACTAATGAAATCAGACCAAATCCCTTCTACGGTCAGCCAACACATCAAATCCTTGTTTAACAGCATCACCAACCTGAATCAATTGCCCCAACAATTTACCCAGGCAGTAAATAATAGCGGTATATTTCTCGAGTCAACCCTACTTAACTGGGGTAAGGGAGTTACCCAATACAATCCTCAAGTTGATTTTAAAGGACAATTATTACAACTGTTGAACACACTTCCTGTGGACAGACGGGTTAATTCCTACCGGGTTGCCGATACTGAAATCAAACAATTAGGGCGGGATCCTCTACCTTTACCAGGCGCCATTCCGCAACCCTTATCAAAAGATGGAATACCTAACCTGCAAAATCTCTCCATGGAGGCTTTGCAACATGTATTACGCGATCAAATTCACCAGGTTCTGGCTCGAATCACGGCACATCAAATCAATCATGTATCCCAAGATCCTCAAGAAGGATACTTGTTAATGCTCGATCTGCCTATAAAAAATGATCAGGATGTTGATGTAATACCGATTATGATCAAAGAACAAAAAGCCAAGCCCATGCAACAATCACAATGGTCTTTCTCGTTTGCGTTGAATTTGCCCCATCTTGGCGCCTTGCAAAGTACAATTACGCTACAGGCACAGCAAATCGATATAAAAATTAATACAGAACATGCCGAAGCGCTGGAAACGCTTGAAGAATATCAGCCTGATATGCGGCAGATTATTGAAGATTTAGGCCTGCAGCTGCGTAACTGGAATTTAAAAACAGGCTTAGAGGACAATCAAATTGACGTAGCAAATTTACGACTACTGGACTTACGCATATGAAAAAAACCAAAACCAGAGCTGTAGCGCTAAGATATGATGGCACCTCTGCACCCAGAGTAGTTGCCAAAGGAGAGGGCTATATTGCGCAAAAAATTATTGCCACAGCAAAAGAACATGGCATACCCTTACAACAGAATGAAGAGCTGACCACTTTGTTATCCAAGCTTAAACTAAATCAAGAAATCCCTCGCTCGCTGTACGTTGCCGTCGCTCAAATATTGGCTTTTTTATATTACGTCGATGGAAAAACACCGGGCTCAGTTCGAGAAAGAGACAAAACTGGCCTTGATTGACTATTTAAGCTACAATTTGATTATAACAAAATCAAGGGGTCGCACTATGAAATGGATATTTTTAGTAACAATTGCCATATTATCTTCCGGCTGCGTATGTACATCAACCGAAGTGATTGCGTACAGACAAGTTACTGTTGCACCAGTGGTTGAAACAGTCATGTTTGATTACAATCAACCAGGCCCAATTGATGTCACGACAACAACTATTGATTTTTATTAAACTCTAATGAGTTGTTGGCTGTTCTTCGGATGCAGAAAGGTGTTGATTTGTCTCCTCATCTTGCCTGATATGGTGTAATGAGGATTTAAATTCCGTTACGGCTTTTGCCAAACCTTTTTCGCTACCTGTTGCGTATGCCCCAAGTCCAGTGGCTCCGGTTACTGCAACCGCACCGACTACCGTCAATAAAAGACTGGTTCCACCTGAAGGAATGGCCGCCACAACGCCTGCGACAACTAATGCCAGACAGGTAAAAGTCAGCAAGCCCACCCCAAAAGCCTTCCATAAAGGAGATGAGGAGCCGGATACATGCTGGGATACACTGGCCAGCCGCCTGATACTGTCCTGGAATTCAGGATTACTCAATCGATCATGATTTGTTACCACTAGGGTACAATGCGGTAGTGTTGCGTTCAGATCAACCAATGCGTGCGCATCAGGCTGTTTTGCCGCAATTTTTTTTACATGAGCTAAAAGCTGCATTCCACTGTCATAAAGCTGTTGTTTTTTGGTGTCACCAGAAATGCTTTGTGCCAAATCGGCAAGGCTTTGCTCATAAGCCCTTACATTTTCATAATACTGCCTCCAGGCTTCAGGAGAAGGATGTTTGAGAAAACCAACAGCCCCAACCCTGTTTTGTTTATTGGTCTTTGCACTGGAACGATAAAACTGCTGAGAAGCCATCCTGGAAAAAGCTGTGCCTCTGCCAAAAAAATTATACGCCATGGAATCTGTTTTCATTCCCGGAGAACCGTGAATATGATGAGTCGTTATTTCAGCAGCATTTCCGCCTTGCGCACGCATGGTTTCTATATTCGCTGAATCTTTCCCCATTTTGCTGTATTGTTTTTGCATCCAGCTTTGCGTTGCTTTTTCTACTGCGGTTCCTGTTCTGTCCTGTCCGCTGGCACATTGGACAATGCTTAAAGTATTGTCTTGATTTGCGGCGGCGAGTACTATTTTAGCCACCTGCTCCAATCTGTTTGCCTTTTGGAGAGGGAAAGTACTTACAGGTGCGTCTTCTGGGTCAAATTGTAAACCTGGTGCTATATCCAAAGCCCGGAATGTGCCGTCAGGGTTAGTGGGAGCATACGTTATATCATCGCCTTTGCCTTTTTGACGTGTTGCTTTGTATAAGTGATCTATCATGATTGTCTGATGCTCTAAAGGACTGTAGGTATTCAAACAGGTCACGTGTAATCTGGGGTGATCAATCCCCATTCGCTGTAGCGCAGCCTTTCGTATCTGTTCCAAATTTTCTACAGTATATGCTGCAACAGCACTGGCGCTCTCACCTTTTCCTACATAAACTGGTACCCCCATTCGCACCAACCAAAGCGTATGGTCTTTTTCTGCAGCACCACTGACCGGGTTAAATTGCTTTAGGTCTTCTGCAGTAATATTAAACAACTCATTTTTAACTAAAAACGCATTTTTTGCGCCTATTGGATGAGTCTTACGTGCTTGTGCAGAAAGTGCGGTTGTGTCCTCATTCATTAGTCCTGCAAAAAAAGAATCGGCTTGCTGGGCAGCAATATTTTTGACGTTATGCGCATTTTTTTCTTCATCCAAAGGATAAGGTTGAATTTGGGATAGTTCTTTTATTAACTCATGTTGTTTTGAGGTTTTTTCGGTAACGGGGTATTGCGTTTCTCGCTGAAAAACCTGAGCCTGTGCATCATAAGTCAGGGTCACCATGATTCTCGCCGGATTTTCAAGAAGACTGGATAAGTTACGGTAATGAAACAAAAGTTCTTCTGCTTGTGCTGCGGTTTCGCATCCTTGGGTTAAATTGGCTTGATGAAGCTCGGCAATCAAGCAGGTATTGAAATTGGTTTCTAATTGAAGTAATTCGTTAAGCTTTTCAGCAGGTGTTTTATCACTCTGAGCGGTTTCCAAGGCAGCACGAGTGAGCTCTGTAAAACGATTTTTCAGACACTCACGACATGTGTTTCCCGGCTCTTGCGCACCGAATTTTTGGTTTATTGCATAATCTACCGGACGCAAACGGGAAAGGCAGCGAAGCAAGGTATTATTCGCTTCAATAATCGGCGCATTAGGGGGTATGCGTTGCTCAAGAGGCAGGGCTGCTGTTGCATCTCGTACCCAATGAGGCTCACCTTTCTCCTCAAGAAGCCCGGACACTATACCCCATTGTGCATCGTTGGTTTCACGCAGTAAATCGCATAAATCACGGTACCTGTTTTGCAACGCTTCTTTGGGCGTGTTTTTGATCAGAGCAATCACTGCCTCAATATCGAGGCGCTGTTCCGTTACGGACTCATTAATTCGTGGATAGATGCAGGAATATGGCTTTACCATATCCCGATACATTTGTGAATGCTCCATACCCTTAAACCTCGCCTAACCTATGTAGAGTTTATAGTTTAACTATACTCCACAAATATTAAGTAAACCTTTTCCAGGCAAAAAAAGAATCATTACTTCGCCATCGCTTTGCCTAAAACAAGAAGAACTTTCTGTCTTTGACTGACGAAGCACTATGCGGTTATCTCGCTTATACCAGTCTACAAATCAGTTTATTATACCCATGAGAGCTAACTTAATGATTATTATAAGTCTATATTGATTATTTTTAATCCATAGAGTATGATGCTCTTCCGCTAATTGAATGTGTACCACCTCGGAGATTTTATCAATGCGCACCGCCAAGTTGTTTTTTTTAGCTATGTCACTAAGTACCAATCTGTATGCTCAAGGCCTTGAAGTGGTCGGCACCATAACCCAAACATTAAAAGCCCCTGCATATAAAGCACTTAATTCAAGCGCAACACAACACGACATTAAACTGCTAAAAATGCAACTGTCGCCCAATGCCGTGCAGACCTTCAATAAACGCAGTATTGCTGCAATTAACAAATTAAATCCCCTAAATTCTCCATCTTATCTACCACCAAAAATTGAGTTAGGCATGAATGATGTACCCGTTTTAAATCAGGGAAGTTATGGTACCTGCGTTACCTTTGCAACCACGGCAGCAGTAGATGCAGCATTGAACAAGGGAGACTATGTAAGTCAACTGTGTCAATTACAATTGGGGCTATATCTTGAAAAACATGGCTATTCACCCAGCGGTTGGGATGGCTCTATTGGTGAAACAGTACTCAACCAAATGGTGCAGTTTGGCATAGTCAGCAAGGACAAACAAAGAACTTCAGGATGTGGTGGATTGACAGAGTACCCAAGCAGAGAACAACCAACAGCAGAGCAGGCAATGCCGCTGGAAGAGTTCCATAAACTCAGCGAAGATCTCTACGAAAAACCTGTCTTTTTTTCACCAATTCTTGATCTCTTTCAAGCGATACTTGAACGAACGGATACGAATAAAACAATAAATCAAATCAAAACGGCTTTAAACGAGGGAGATAGAGTAACTTTTGCTGTTCTTCTTCTGGATTTTGATCAAGGAACAATGGGGGCTGTGGGCACACATCATGCTCAATTTGATACCTGGGTTTTAACTCCTGAAATTGCCCGAGACATCTATTTAAACCCTAATTTTGGCGGTCATGAAATGGTCATTACAGGATATGATGATAATGCCGTTGCTCTGGACGACAAGGGTAACCCGCATAAGGGGCTATTTACTCTGCGTAATTCCTGGGGAGATCAGTATGGCGACAAAGGCGATTTCTATATGTCCTACGATTACTTCAAAGTTTTAGTCATTGAAGCACAAAGAATACGCACCCTGCCCAGTGAAATTGATAATTTAGATACTGCTACTGCATAAATCATCAAAAAAATGACTCGGACATGTGGCATCCCGAGTCATTTTTTAGTAGTTCCTGGCATGCTCAAACAACAGCACAAATCAATCAATTGATCCAATAAGTCTTAAGGCATGACTGATTTTTAATACGTGGACTTTTGACTCCATAAAACAAACCAGTCCCCATGCTGTCGCAAACCTGTTCTTTACTCATTGCATTCAGGCATTGCGCCAAATCTGTATTGGTACACTTAGGAAACACTGCGTCCGCAGTACCTAATGCATGATATTGCTCCTTACCCCACTGATGTAACTTGGTAGTGTAGTAAGTAATAAAATCTCGAATCTTGTCCTGTTGATTTAAATAGAAGACTTTCATGCCCGGATTATTGTGGTGAATTCGACTTATACTGGGTGTTGAATAATTATAAATAGTGCTACCGTCACTCAAGCGAATTGCTCTGAACTCATCCATATGCGTATGAGAAGTCAGTAAGGTAATTTGGCCAAAACGATGATGATATTTATCCAACAGCTGGATAAACTGATCGAGATAGGCCTTATGCCAAAATGCTGTTCCTTTGTAGGATGTTCCTGGAGGTACATGCATGGCAAGAAGCAGCTGCCTGGATTTATGGGTTTTTAACTGCTGCTCAAGCCAAAGAAGCTGGTTTTTAGCATCGTGTTGTTGATTGGGGTATTGAGCGGCATAAAAAGGAGTTTGGGTAAACTGAACACTGTTCAAAGCCAAAAGTATAATGTCTTTATTATCAGGAATAACATAACTGGAGTAGTACCCCTGCGTTGCCATATAACGGTCATCAATTAGCAATCCTTCACAATACACACATGCGCCCGTCCAATTAGTAGCAAAATTCAAAGGAGATTTCCCCCCCTGTTCAAAGGGTTGATAATTTCCACCCAAAGAATCATTATTGCCTGTAATATAAAACATGGGTTTTTTGGACGTATCCGCTTGCAATAAACCGGCGAATAACGTTTTTTCATAGGCCTCTTTTTTGGCGGTAACCAATAAAGCATGAACAGGCAGATCGCCCAAATACAAAATAAAATCGACATTTTGGCTTAACTCTTTGAAACGGTTCAGAGTAATGTTCAAAAATTCATTACCCGTATCCTCACCATCCTTTAATTGAAGATGACTCCCATAATGAATATCAGATACCGTTAAAAAACTGGGGGATGCAATGACACAATTCATCACGCAAACGCTTAAAAAAAACAGTTTCATTAGCAAACGCAATTCACTTTCTCCTAAAAAAGGTCATCCTTGGGTAAGTATGTCATTAATTCCAAGGCATGATCTCAGTAACATCTAAATCGTCTAATTCATCAAATCTAAAGATAGTCCTCAACTTTAGCGCAGGGTTATGCCGCTTAGACCGCTTCACGAAGAATCCATGTTCTTCCCTGTTGCTCTCCGTTACTAGAGGAACTTTGGATGCAAAGCATTGTCGGTTTACCATTGGATGGCAAGTTGCAAGAATCCGATTTCAGTGCCACTGAAAATGAATATTTCTTTGTCAAGGCCTGTAATGCAGACCAAACCTTGTTGGCATCCGCTTGATTATCGCTAACAATTAATTCATGTCCTCTGTAAACCACATTAACGGCCTGACCTTTAAGCACCAGTCTAACTGCAGATTCAAGACGACGCCAACTGGCTTGATGGCTGTGCTCAACGACCACTTGCGGAGGGTTAATCTGAAAATTTACTCGTTGATGGGGCGCAAAAACGCTGGCCAATCGGTTAGTTCCTGGACTTTGTTGTAAAAAATAGGTCGTCAAAGCATCAAGAATCGGTCGTCCTGGTCCCGAAGATTTTCCAGGCAACTTATTAATGTACATAGCAAAAGCTAAAACGTGGCCATTGACCGTGTATAAATACCCAGACAAACTGTTCATTCCAGTCATGGTGCCTGTTTTGGCGCGAATAAATCCCTGCTGGCCAGGTTCTTTAAAGCGCTTTTTCAAGGTACCGTCTCTGCCTGAAATAGGCAAAGCAGCGATGTATTCATAGGACAAAGGAAAACGCTGATATAAAAATTTCAACAAAGCAATTGTTTGCTCAGGCGTCACCAGATTATATCGAGACAAACCAGAGCCATCTGTAAAGATGGCATTGGTCAAATCTATTCCAGTCTGTTGCTGTAAAAAGTTTTTAATAACTGGCTGGGCATCATCCCAGTTCAGCGGTTTTCCACTAATTTTAGCAGCAGTATGTAGATACAGACTATCGGCGTAAAGATTATCTGAAGGCTTGAGCGTATCGGCCATCAGATACTTTATAGGCTCAGAATAATGAGTTGCAACGAGTAGAGTTCCAGCGGGAGCTTTACCCAAGCGAACCTGACCTCTTAGTTCAATATCCGCTTTGGCCAACTGACTTTTTATCATTCCCTGGGCATACATTAGTGGGTTTATAATGGCCAGACGCTGCTGTAAAGCCCATTGACCCAGACCAACACATCCACGCACCGTCAAGTGATTGTTCTTATCTAATGTAAAGCCAACACCACACTCCTTTTCGCTGGCTTTGGTTGTTACCTGACTATCCAATTCTATGGCACCGCCCCCGTCATGCACTTCAATAATTGCAGGAGAACCAACCTGCGCTCCAGGATTAACAGTAATAGTGAGGCGATTGGAATCAATCATCAAAGGAGCAACTGGCGCACCATAACTGTAGGAAAGATCCGATTTTAACCAACCGGGTGGATATGCGGTAACAGACGCAAGACTACTGTCAATAACAACATCACCCTGAATGGAATGAATATTCCACTCTTTAAGCGTGGCCAAAAGAGAATTTAAATTATCTCGATTAAACGAAGGATCACCGCTTAGATGCAGGTAAAGAGTCCCATTAAGAACCCCATTACTCAATTGTCCGGCGCCGATACTCAGCTGATTTTTAAACCTGTAGTCGGGGCCCAACGCCATCAAAGTAGCGGCTTCGGAAAAGAGTTTCATGTTGCTGGCAGGAATAAACAAACGGCTTGCATTACGCTTGTATAATGTCGCTCCAGAAGTTAAATCCAAAACGTCTATGCCAATATTAATGTCGGGATTAAAACGCTTGATTAGCTGGTCAACCCCTGCCTGCAAACTGGTCCCGGAAGATACAGACCATAAGGCCCACAAACAAACGCCAATTAACGTCCTTTTCATTACTTGTGTTCCTTAAAAATTAAGAGTAGAAAACAATGCGTATAGTTAATCATATCTTAAGCCCAGACGCTCCAAAAGCCCCGCAAGCGTGTCATTATCAAAAAATTTAACCTTTAACCAACCGCCTTCGCCAATATCGTTTACTATTTGCACAGGTGCGCCCACCTGCTCTGCTAAAATAGACTGTAAACGCTCTATATCCCGGTCTTTTTTGGCATTTTTTGGGGGTTCCAAATCATTATTTTTGTATTCCTTTACCGCCTGCTCCAACTGCCTGACCGACCATTGTTCTTCCATGGTCTGCTGGGCAAAAAGTTCTTGCTGATTACGGCTCAACCCCACAAGAACTCGAGCATGTCCTAAAGAAAGCTTACTTTGTCTAATCAAATCCTTAACCGATTCAGCCAAAGTCAGCAAACGTAAAATATTGGCAATATGACTACGAGACTTACCAACCAAAACCGCTATCTCATCCTGATGATAATGAAACTCATCCATCAAGCGACGGTATCCTGTTGCCTCTTCGATTAAATTTAAATCCTGACGCTGAATATTTTCAATGAGCGTGAGCGCACAGGCCTGTTTATCCGTGTACTCGCCCAATAAACAGGGAACTTCCACCAATCCTGCTATTTTGGCAGCACGCCATCGCCTTTCGCCAGCAATTATCTCATATCGCTGCCTGGCAATAGCCCTGACTACCAATGGCTCGATTAAACCTTGTGAGGCTATAGACTGAGCTAATTCATGTAAAGATTCTGGATTAAAATCTCGTCTGGGTTGGTATTGACCCGCATGCAATTGTTCTATGGGAATATAAATAAATTCAGTATGCATGGCAGCTAAAAATTCAAGAAAATTAAAAACGCCATTGTTTCATAAACCCATCAAAAAGAATACCAGGGCAAGGATTTTGCCTCCATACTGGATAAAAACTACTGGATTAAAACGTGATTTTTTTCCGGTAATGAGGTCGCTTCGCAACACGATTTAATCCCCCTCTACCTCACGCTAGGTGCGGTGGAGAGGAGAAAACTCGGTAAGTTCAATTAAGTACGTGAGGAGTTACTTTTAGTATTATAAAGCAAAATCGTTGTGTAATTCGTCCTGCTGCTGATGGGCGTGTTCTGGAGCCGCAGAAAAAAATCTGATTTTAGAGTGGTACTGTTCTGCTTTAACTGTAGTGCGTAATTCCTGCGCAAGCTCGGGATATAAAGAAAGAAACGCCCTGCTTTGTTTGATGATATGAGTATCCTTGGACGCCTCAATCATTCTCATATAATAAGCCGCTGTTTTCAGATCATTGGATGAACCTGATTTCAGCAACAACTCAGTAAGCGACAGCATGGCATTAGTACATCCACTGGCGGCAGACTGCCTCATCATATTTTTATATTGTGGCGATGTGGGAGCATACACCTGCGCCAATCGATACAAATCAAGAGGATTTTTCCTCGCCAAAGCCTTCATTTCAGCCATGCGACTGACTAATTCCTGCTTTAGAGCCGGATTATCAGGTTTTTTATGTAATTCCTTTACAAGGAGTGAAAATTCACTGCTCACATTTGATAAAGCAACCATAACTTAACCTTTAATTTAAAAAGTTAGTCTCAGATTATATGCTCAAAATTAAGGCTGCATTAAGCAAGAAGTACTTTACTGTTTTTTTACACTTATAGTGCTGCACCGGCAAAATATCAAGCGGAATACTTGTCGTAATAGCCCCAGGCAAGGTGGAACAACATGTGGCTCAGAACTGCAGCAATTAGACCGTATTGCCAAAACAGTAGGCCAAACACCAATGACTGCCAAAGACTTAGCATCATTAAAGAATACAGAAAACGTCTGCTTGCGATACACCCTGCGGCAACATAAGCAGGAATTTGTCCCACCGCAAAAAGAAAACCACTCAGAATCATGGAAATAACAATAACAGTATTTGTATTGTGCTGAGTAAACATCAAGCCAAAATAGGCAACTACATTCATTAACCCCCAGCGGACAATAACTTCTTCAACTACCCCACCATAAAGCACGCATCCATCAAGTCCTAAAGCTGCACGTAATCTCGCCATGGCCTGAATGCTGTGTTCATCAAGAATAGAGCCAACAATACCGTAGTAAAACACTAAAAATATAACCGTACCAATAACAGTAAATAACACTACAGGAAATAGAATGGATTGCAATGCATCCAATGACGCTTTACCCGTTAAAAGGCCTTCCAGCAAGGGCGCATTCAAACCCGTTTGCCCAGAGAGCACTGCTCCAGCAAAGCTCATTACAAAAACCATAATCAAGGTTTGTACTATTGCCACACGACTGAATCGTTTCTTTATCACATCACTGTTTTGCGGCAATAAAAAACCAATCAGGCGAGACATTG
Source organism: Legionella worsleiensis (assembly GCF_001467535.1). Taxonomy (GTDB): domain Bacteria; phylum Pseudomonadota; class Gammaproteobacteria; order Legionellales; family Legionellaceae; genus Legionella; species Legionella worsleiensis. The sequence goes on along the minus strand of NZ_LNZC01000022.1, from coordinate 178,341 downwards.
CAATGCAAACACCTGGAATGCAGACACAAAATAAAACACTAATAAGTGGCCAATTGATTATCATTTATTATCCTTAAATTTCAAGATAAGAGACTGATTAAGGCTCCTATGTACCGCAACGTTCTCATCAGGATTTAATGAATACGCTGTAAAAAAAACCATCCATTCCCTGCTCTCCGGGTAAAATCTGCCGACCATGGCCGGTGTTTCGCCCCCAGGACACATTGATGTGTTCCACCTGACAATCAGGATGACTTGCCACAAATGCAGCAATATTGTGTTCGTTTTCCGCAGCGAGAACAGAGCACGTGGCGTAAACCATTCTTCCACCAGAAGCAAGCAAAGGCCAAAGCGCATTCAGTACCGATTGCTGAATTTGCGAAATAGCACGTACTTCGTCTTCAGTTCGTAATAACTTAATATCAGAATGTCGGCGAATAACTCCTGTTGCGGAGCAAGGTGCATCCAAAAGAATGCGATCAAAAAGCGGTCCATCCCACCAAAGCTGCGGTGTAGACGCATCACCCTGAAGCACTGTGGCATTGAGCTTTAAGCGATTCAAATTGTCCTGCACTCTCTTAAGGCGTTTTGCATCAACATCAAGAGCAACACATTGACTGAGTTTTGGCTCTGTTTCTAAAATATGGCATGTTTTACCGCCTGGGGCACAGCAAGCATCCAAAACTCGCTGATTAGGTTGTAAATCCAACAAGGATACCGCCAACTGTGCAGCACCGTCCTGAACCGACACCAACCCATCAGCAAAACCAGGTAATTCTCGCACATCACAGGGAGAAACCAAGGTAATACCTTGAGCAGCAACAGGATGAGCATGGGCTTCTATACCAGCCTTTGCCAGTTTAATTAAATATTCGTCAACCGAAATAAGTCCGACATTGACTCTTAAGGTCATAGGAGGATGGGCGTCATTAGATTGAGCAATAAATTGCCATTCATCCGGCCAGTCTTCTTTCAGGCGGTGCAACAGCCAGGAGGGCTGACCGTACATAAAACCCGGGTCTGATTCAAGTTGGGCTAAAATTTCATTTTGCTTACGACAAAAATGACGCAAAACAGCATTGACCAACCCCTTAGCCCAGATTTTTTTTACTTTATCAAGCAAAGCAACGGTTTCCTTGACTACGGCATAATCGGGTTTATTCATATAGTGCAGTTGATAAAGCCCCATTAATAATGCAACCCATACTTCAGGGGATTTAGGTCTTTTATCCACCAGAAAATCAGCTATCGCTTCAAGGCGAAAATAATGACGACAAAATCCAAAGCACAATTCTTTAGTCATTGGTGAGATTTCTGCTGATACAGGCATTAATTGTGATAAAGAGGAACGTTCCTCCATCAAGGCGGTTAAGATCTTTAACGCCTGCAACCGTTCGTTATTTTTCATTCAAGAACTAAACCCGCATGCAATTGTGTTTTTCCAGAATTCAACCAATCCGCTATAGAAATGGCTTTTCCTCCGGGAAATTGAATGACCTCAACTAAAAGGGAATTTTTGCCTGTAGCAACTAACATCCCTTTCTTGTCAATATGGACGACAGTTCCAGGAGGATGAGCACCAGGGGTTTGGGATGGCTGTGCCTTATGAAGGCGCAGTATTTCATCTCCAGCAACAGTATAAGCTATAGGCCAGGGATTAAACGCTCGAATCCGGCAATCAATTTGCCAGGCTGAATCATGCCAGTTAATGCGTGCATCTTCTTTGTTGATTTTACCCGCATAGGTTGCCAAATCATTATTTTGTTTTTCAGGCTTTGTTCTGCATTCCGCCAACGCAGCCAATGTAGACAGCAACGGTTGAGCCGACAATGCCGAAAGCTTATCATGCAGACTACTGGCAGTATCAGACGGAGTAATTGGGCATTGGGCTTTAGCCAACATATCTCCGGTATCCATTCCTGCATCCATTTGCATAATGGTGACACCTGAATACTCATCACCGTATAAAACTGCATGCTGAATAGGGGATGCCCCTCTCCAACGCGGCAACAAAGAAGCATGGACATTGATGCAGCCCAGGCGAGGAATATCAAGAACAGCCTTGGGTAGAATAAGCCCATAAGCAATAACGACCATCACATCCGGTTTTAACGCAGCCAGTTCAGCAATTGCCTCAGGGTTTTTGAAATTAAGTGGTTGATAAACAGGGATCTGCTGTGCTAAAGCCCAGGACTTTACTGCAGAAGCCTGTAATTTTCGACCACGCCCTGCGGGTCTGTCAGGCTGGGTGTATACCGCTTTAATATGATGCTGCGACTGATGCAAAGCCTCCAGGCATGGAATTCCAAACTCAGGAGTTCCAGCAAAAACAACGCTTAATCCACTCATGATTGACGTGCTTGTTGGCGTTTGAATTTTTCCAGTTTTCGGCGAGCCATCATTCTTTTTAAAGGCGACAACAAATCAACAAATAATTTACCGTTTAAATGATCAATTTCATGTTGCAAACATTCACCAAGCAAACCTTCGCCGCTTATTTCGAAGGGATTACCGAATCTATCCAACGCTTTTACAGTAACTTTTTCAGCGCGTATTACGGTGTCATAAGCTCCTGGAACAGACAAACACCCTTCTTCAAATTCTTTTTCACCTTGAGCTGAAACAATTTCGGGGTTAATGATTACTAACTGTTGACTCTTGTCTCCGATAATATCAATCACCGATAAACGCAAGCTTACCCCTATTTGCGGAGCAGCAAGACCTACTCCCCTTGCGTGATACATGGTATCGAACATGTCATCAATCAGGGTTTGTAAACCCTCATCAAAATGAACAACAGGTTGCGCCACTTTTCGCAAACGCTCGTCAGGTAAATAAAGAATCTTTCTAATAGCCATTGCTTATCTGGTTCTCCACATCAAAGTCGTGATATTATCCTTCATATACGTTTATGCTGCAAGATACCCTGTTTCTAAATTGCATTGTGGCTTGGGTCTTATGGACTGATCGCATTTTCCTTGCCAAGTCCCCCATTCGATAATGCAGTCAGATCGTGATACACCATAAAATCGATTCTGACTTTTTGCACGGGTGTGCAGAGAATTCAAAAACGCCAAGGCCTGACAAAGGATTGTTTCATGAGATACCTGCTCATTTTAATTTATTTTTTATTGCCTCCTGCGATTCATGCGCTTAGCCTTCAAGAAGATCCGCCCCATCAGTATGTTGTGCAACACGGGGACAGTTTGTGGAGTATTGCAAGCAAATATCTAAAAAAACCCTGGGAATGGAAGCAATTATGGCGTGCAAATCCCGCCATTAAAAATCCCAATCGATTATATCCTGGTGCCGTATTAATATTGGACTACCAGCAAAATCAACCCTACATCAGGGTATTATCCAACGGCACTATCAAACTTTCTCCCAGAGTGCGCCCCCGCCCTGCTGATGAGGCCATACCACCGGTTCCATTAGTCGATATAAAACCTTTTTTGGATGAATCGCTTGTCCTTGATGATGACGTGCTTACCCGAGCTCCTTATGTTGTTGCCCTCATGGGCGAGCACATGTTAGGAGGTCAGGGCAATCAAGTCTATGTCAAAGGCTTACATCCTTCCACTGAGATGCCACAGGGAGGCACTATTGCCTACTCAATTTTCAGGGGTGGAAAAAACTATATTGACCCAATTACCAATGAATTTTTGGGATTTAAGGCCAATCTGGTTGGCTATGGGGAACTGGTCGCTGGTGGCGATCCTGCAACATTACTACTGACCAGCATCAAAGTAGGCATCAAAAAGCTGGATAGAGTATTAATCAACAACAGTCCTGAATTTGATTTATATTTTGAGCCTAAATCTCCTGTACGCAAGGTTTCAGGCTACATCATCGAAATACCCGGCGATATGCCCACAGGTAACAGTCAAGTTGCGGTAGGCAGCGTGATTGTCATAAACCTGGGAGCAAACTCGGGGATAGAAGCTGGGGATGTATTAGGAATTTACGGTAAAAAGCGAATAATTCGTGATCCCCAAAACCCACTAATCCCTGTTAATTTACCCCCTGAGCGTATAGGCGAAGCCTTGGTTTTTCGTCCCTTTACCAAAACCAGTTTTGCTTTAATTGTTCGGTCTACCCGAGCTGTTTACTTAATGGATACTGTAACGAACCCATGAATAATTTACCTTTTTTACTTGCATTAAACCGGATGAACAGAGTTGGCCCACGTACAGTAAAGAAACTACTGAAACGGTGGCCTGATTTGCAAGAACTGTTTCGTCTATCAAAATCCGAACTCGAAAAGGCAGGCTTACCCGCAATATTGGCACAAACCATTACTGAGTTTGATCAAAATGAGGTGCAAAACGATTTTAACTGGCTCAACGCTGCATCCAATCATCATCTTTTAACCTGGGACTCGCCCGATTATCCTCAGCTATTAAAAGAAATTAGCGATCCTCCGATTGTTTTATATGCAAAAGGCCAACTGTCTTCGTTTGATCATCCTCAATTAGCTGTTGTAGGCAGCCGCAACCCGTCTGTAACCGGTAGTGAAAATGCCAGAAATTTTGCTAAAGCACTTGCTGAACATGGAATAACCATAATCAGCGGACTGGCATTGGGAATCGATGGCCAGGCACATGCCGGATGTCTTGAAGCGCATGGCAAAACAATTGCTGTATTAGGCACAGGCATTGATTGCATCTATCCAAGAAGACACAGCAAACTGGCAGAGCAAATTAGCCAAAATGGACTGCTACTTAGTGAGTTTCCATTAAATAGTCCACCAATCGCTGGACATTTTCCACGCAGAAATCGTATAATAAGCGGTCTATCATTATGCATTTTGGTTATTGAGGCAGCAATCAAGAGTGGATCGTTGATCACAGCAAAAATGGCGCTGGAACAAAATAGAGATGTATTGGCTATTCCAGGCTCCATCCATAATCCGCTCGCCAGAGGATGTCATTATCTGCTGCAACAAGGAGCCAAGCTCGTGACGTCTGTATCCGATGTCCTTGAGGAGCTGAGAATAGAACCAGTCCAAAGAACTGATGATAAATCATTTTTTTCCCTTGCCAGCGGGAATGAAAACCTAGTAAAGTTCATTGGCTTTGAAATGACGAGTATCGATCAAATCATTATTCGTAGCGGGTATACTCTCGAACAAGTAACCAGCGAACTGGCAGAACTGGAATTACAAGGTGCGGTACAAGCCGTACCTGGTGGTTATATAAGGTGTTAATATGAAAGATAACTTATTTGAAATGTTATTGAATTTATTTGAAAAAAGCCTGACTCAAATCCAAAAAAGCCATAAATCAGATGAGCAAGGTATAGACGAACTCACCGCTGGCGATGAGCTGCTTCATGAAGAAGATCATACTTTACTCATCAAAAACGCTCAGGAACACTCAACACGAATTGTAACCTACGATGAGCAAATGAAATTGACCAAAGCCAGTTATCAGTTTCTAATGCGTTTGAAACTATGGGGTATACTGGATGCGCATTTATTCGAAACAGTAATGAACCAATTACAGTGTTCCGAATCTCGTATCGTCACGTTACAAGAAACAAAATGGACTATCAGAAACATTCTGGAAGAACACATGAATGAAGAACAACTCACATTTCTTGATCTTGTGCTATACCAAAAAGAAGATGAACTTGTTTTAAACTAGTCATCTCTAGGACCAAGTCATCAATATTCTGCACTTGGTGAATACACTGTACCCAATTTAAGGAAAGGTTTATTTCATATGAGTAAACACTTGGTGATCGTTGAATCACCTGCTAAAGCCAAAACCATACAAAAATATTTAGGTAATGATTACGATGTCCTGGCATCTTACGGTCACGTTCGTGATTTACCCGCTCGTAAGGGCTCAGTAAATCCAGACAATCACTTCAATATGACTTACGCACCTATAGAAAAAAACGCAAGACATATTGAAACCATAGCCAAGGCACTGAAAAAATCCGATTCTTTAATGCTGGCGACTGACCCTGATAGAGAAGGTGAAGCCATATCCTGGCATATATTCGAATTAATGAAAGAGCGAAACCTGATTAAAGACAAACCGGTGCACCGCATTTTCTTTAATGAAATTACCAAATCAGCCATTCAGGATGCCATAAATAATCCTCGTACTATTTCTATGGATTTAGTCAACGCCCAACAGGCGAGACGTGCTCTGGATTATTTGGTTGGTTTTAATTTATCACCCTTGCTTTGGAAAAAAATCCGCAGAGGGCTTTCTGCCGGACGAGTTCAAAGCCCTGCTCTTCGTCTCATAGTAGAGCGAGAAGAAGAAATTGAGCGGTTCGTAGCCCAGGAATATTGGAAAATTCTTGCGCAATGCCAACACGCTAATACTGGTTTTGAAGCCAGGCTGACTCAATATAAAAATGAAAAGGTACAGCAATTTACGGTCACCAATGCAGAACAGGCGCACCGCATAAAAGACGAGCTAATCGAACAGGCTAAGGGATATTTATCGGTTACCCAGATAGAAAAGAAGCAACGCAAACGTAAACCTTCTCCCCCATTCATTACCTCAACCTTGCAACAGGAAGCTGCAAGAAAATTAGGATTTACCGCCCGAAAATCAATGATGGTGGCGCAACAGTTGTATGAAGGTATAGACATTGGAACAGGCACTGTAGGTCTTATTACTTATATGCGTACCGACTCGGTGAACTTGGCCGCTGAAGCAGTGGATGAAATACGAGAATATATCACCCAACGCTATGGCGAAGCCAATTGCCCCAAAACACCTCGAGTATACAAAACCAAATCTAAAAACGCCCAGGAGGCGCATGAAGCAATCAGACCCACATCGGTCAAACGCTCTCCTGAAATGGTTCAGGATGCATTAACCGCTGATCAGCTCAAACTCTACAGCCTGATATGGAAACGAACCATAGCCAGCCAGATGGAAGATGCTGTGATGGATACGGTTGCGGTAGATTTTAGCTGTGGTGCTGGCAATCTGTTTCGAGCCAATGGATCGACGGTTACTTTTCCGGGTTTTCTGACCGTATATGAAGAAGGCCGGGATGATTCAAAAGAGGATGATCAGGAGGGAAGCCTGTTACCAGCCTTTACCGTAGGAGAACAGATCAAGATCAATCAACTTGAAGCCAATCAGCATTTTACCGAACCACCGCCACGCTATTCCGAAGCGACTCTTGTCAAAGCACTGGAAGAGTATGATATAGGAAGACCCTCTACCTACGCTGCAATTATTCATACCTTGCAACAGCGTGAATATGTGGTCGTTGATAAAAAACGCTTTCTTCCTACGGATGTTGGTCGCATAGTTAATCGTTTTTTAACCAGTTATTTCACACGTTACGTTGATTATAAATTTACAGCAGGACTGGAAGACACTCTTGATGCAGTAGCACGAGGTGAAAAAGATTGGATACCTGTATTGGAAGAATTTTGGCAGCCTTTTGTACACCAAATTCACAATACCGATGAACAGGTTCAACGTAAAGACGTTACCACCGAACTGTTAGAAGAACAATGTCCTAAATGCCAAAAGCCACTGTCAATAAGACTGGGTAAACGGGGTCGTTTTATTGGGTGCACAGGCTACCCTGAGTGCGACTATACCCAGGATATGGGAGGCCAGGATAACGAAAAAACAGAACCTGAAGTTGTCGAGGGACGAAACTGTCCTCTTTGCTCTAACGCCTTGCATATTAAAACCGGCAAATACGGTCGTTTTATTGGCTGCAGCAATTACCCGCAATGCCGACATATGGAACCTCTGGAAAAACCGGCAGATACGGGCGTTGTTTGTCCTAAATGTACTCATGCTAAAATTCTGCAACGTAAATCGAGGAAGGGTAAAATTTTCTACTCCTGTGGAGACTACCCCAAATGTGATTATGCGTTGTGGAATGAACCCATGGATAAACCGTGCCCCCAATGTGCATGGCCTATTCTAACGGTTAAAGAAAGCAAGAAGTTTGGCCGGCAAATTCTGTGCCCGCATGAAGGATGTGGTTATTCGCACAAAGAAGAATAACCCTCTTCACGCCTCTAAAAAATCATCAACAGTTCAGGTCTATTTTTTCCTGAACTGTAGTGAACGATAAATTATTGAGGCTCATTCATCAATTGCTCAATATATCGTCGGCAAGTCAATGGATGATGTAAAAAATTAATTAAATGGCGAGTACCGCCAGTTCCGGTAATGACCAGAGAACCGTATCTTAATATGCTTCCCAGAATGGATTGACGAATGTCTATGGTTTCAATTTTACTTAAAGGAATATCTACAGTCTGTCTAATAATGATTCCAGTACGTAAAATAACCTGTTTTCTTTTGATGGTTATTGACGAAAAATAATAAGTAACCCAGGTCATCAAAATCCAAAGCAAGGCAAACACTATCAAGATGAGACTAACCTGACGCAATTGAACTATATAAACATAAAGCGCAATAGCAATTCCCAAACCCAAAATAGGACCAAAAAATATAACCCAGTGCAAGCGGGTAAAGTAAATCACACTACTGTCTGTATTTGTCTCAGCCATGACTCACCTTCGTAAATGCTTTTAAAATAAACGACACAATAAATATCCCTCTGTTATTCTAAACATAAAACAGTTTATTTAGCGATAGTTCTCTTCTTTATGTTACTATCAATCATAATGAGAATACAGTAATACCCTCCATCAACTAAAGAAGAAAAAAATGCGTTCTATCAGTAGATGCCTGAATAAACAACTTGCAGACATTTGCCAGCGGTCACTGCAGCTTGAAGAGCTGTCCAGAAAAGTAGCACAAATTCTTCCTGAAAATTTAGCTTCAGCCTGTCAGGTTGGCAGCTTTTCAAAGGGATGTCTGGTACTGACCACTGCAAATCCAGCCTGGGCCTCGCAATTGCGCTATGCCCTACCCGATCTGCGTGACAGGTTACGAAAAGAGGCGGGAATGTACCAACTCTCATCCATAAAAATTCAATTAGTTGAACCGGTTACCCAATATACCAAGCAAGACAATCCCTCTCACGCACTTACCGAAAAAGCCAAAGCGTCCATCATCAGTGAAAGCGAACAATGCACCTATCAACCCTTACGCAAAGCCTTGCTTCATCTTGCCCATGGCGACCAGGAGTTTTAACTAGGCAAATCCCAGCTGCCTCCATGCTTCAAATAAAATAATAGCTACCGCATTGGATAAATTCAGGCTACGGCTGTTCTCAACCATGGGAATTTTGATGCTACTGTATTGTGCTCTGATTTCTGCAGGCAAACCACGTGTTTCCGGCCCAAACAACAATATATCTTCCGGTTGATACTCTATCTCGGTGTACACCTGATCAGTTTTTGTTGTGCAACAGAAGATCCTTCGCCCTGAATGCTGGTTTTGAAAATCATTCCAATCCGCATAATGCTGAACGGTAGCCCATTCATGATAATCCAAACCTGCACGGCGCATTTTTTTATCATCCAAATCAAAGCCCAAAGGATGAATCAAATGAAGCTGGGCACCGCTATTGGCACACAATCGAATAATATTACCTGTATTGGGAGGAATTTCAGGCTGATAAAGAGCAATATGAATCATGAAATGAGTACTCGCTTTCTTGCAAATGGATAAACCAAAACGAAACAGAATCAACGGGCGCTAGTTTATCCTACTGCCTTAAAAGGACGCAATTGAATGTTTCTATTTTCATCAATTAACAGCATATGTTGCTCAGGAACGTTTTCCCATCCTTCAGCTATATCATTGAGTTTTTCTGAAGAGACAACAACATAAGCCGGTTTTCCCTCTTCTTTTACCCAAAGACCATTAGTGGCTAACATATACCCTGCCAGATAATGCAGGGTAAGAGGTTTCTTCTTATTATTGCTGGTATATCGTGTTGCAATGATTCTTTTTCCATCTGTTAGACAAACATTATAATAAGAAGTACCTGGTTTACCGTATTCAGCGATGACCTCTTCTATTTTAAATATCGTTTGTTGCAGCACATCAGCTACCACCATAAACTGGCTTAAATCCCGTCCTTTGGCAAGTTGTAAAAACAGTCCAAACAAATGCTCTGAATCTGTTTCACCCTTAATCCAGTGGTAAATATCATCATCCAATAAATGGCGTATATGGCGTTTTACTTGAACAAAATCGTGAATCTCACCATTATGCATCAGCATCCAGTCGCCGTGAACGAAAGGATGGCAATTAAAATTGGTCACGCCCCCAGCGCTAGCCGAACGAACGTGAGCAAAAAAGCAAGGCGACTGAATTTTGGAGGTCAAGCTTAACAAATTTCTATCATTCCAGGCAGGAAAAACCGAAGTAAACAAAGCAGGATCCGAACTGATTTCAGGCGCATACCACCCAACACCAAAACCATCGCCATTAGTACGTAAGTCCGTTTCACGCGCATGCAAACTCTGCATGATTATAGAATTTTTAGGTGTGACCAATACATTTTTTAATAACGTTGGACGCCCTAAATAGGCAACGAGTCGACACATAATTATTCCTTTTTTTGATCCATAAATTAACTATAGCAAATTTTATACTCAGAAATTAGTCACCAAGAGATAGAGTAACTCATCATCTCAAAACAAGTTGAGAAATAACGATGCAATAAGTTAATTTTTTTATAAATTTTTGGCGTTAATGGGATATAATAAGCTTTTCTGCATATATGATGAACAGATACACTTTGAGTGAGAGCATAACATGCCAAAAGAAAAACTTACCGAAATCCTAAACCCAGCAATACCTCTATATGCTCGCGAACTTCATAACACAATGTTTCCCTATTATGATCGTTTATTCCGCATTTCTGTTGTAGGCTATCCCGGAGCAGGAAAACGTAGTCTGATTCATAGATTTACTGATGATAAATATATCAAACACTATACAGGCGCCTTAAAGACAGATTTTCAAGATATAACTCTCGAGGAGCTGGTTGTAAAGATACGACTGGATATTCCGAAAAACTGTAGCCAAGAACAAAATCAAAGCACTTACGTTCATAAGGGGAATTCTCGAATTAATGCTGTCGTGCTTGTATATGACAGTACCAATAAAGATTCTTTAGAAAGCCTGAAAACTTGGCTTGAAATTATAAAGCAACAGACCCGCAAAAATACCCCGATTATACTGGTTGCTACAAAGACCGATCTTTATATAAAAAGAGAAATAACTTTAAAAATGGGCAGTGAATTCGCAGAGAGTTGGAACCTTAATAACGAAGACCACCCAATAACATCTCATATAGAAACAAGTGCTAAAGATAATGTGAATGTCTCTGAGGTATTCCAGGAAGCGACACGACAAATATTAAAACAGCAGCTCATTACGAATAAACCCGTGGTTAATCCTCAGGCTCAACCAGACAGTATGAGAATAGAATTAGAAAAACGGTTACAAAAGTATATTGACCGAGTAAACGGATATCGAGATACGAATGGAAAACAAGATTTCGGCAGAAGCCAGTTTGTGTTTTTTAAAGATGCTCAAACGATTAACCGACAAGCCAATCTCAAACTCGCCCAGAGACTTCTGAAAGACCTTGGTAACCCCAACAACTCACTGGCTGACGTGTTTCAAGATTACGAGAAAAAACGAAAAGAAGAAGCTTTTAATTACACTATTCACCCAGGAACAACTCGCGTGAGAAGCTGGGAATTGGCAGGCATTATTAATGATGCATTAAAGGAATCTGCCCGTAATCCTGATATCAGTTCAAACGCACATCCCGGTAATAAGCGGCGGTGAAAAAGCCCTTGCCACTTAATCTGAGGAATCAACTGGTAGCCTTGATGCAGCCCTAGCGAAATCAAGGTTTTTATATGCTGCACCTTCCATTCTTCTCTAATCCAACCCGCTTTGTATTATGTTCATGACTTAAGAACAGGAAAAATAACCAGGAATTGAGCCGGTATGTTGATTGATCCTATAGGTGGATTTGGCGAGTAAGTCCTTGATTACGCTTGCGCTGCATCAAGGCTACCCGAACTGTGGGATCAGCGCAGGATTGAGTTGTTCATACAGCTGGTAGCCTTGATGCAGCGTAAGCGAAATCAAGGTTTTTTATACGCTGTGCCTTCAATTCTTCTCTAATCCAATCCGTTTTGTATTATGTTCATGACTTAAGAACAGGAAAAATAACCAGGAATTGAGCCGGTATGTTGATTGAACCTATAGAGTGAATATGCATAAAATGTGAATCACTATTTTATGCATACAGTGAGAAACGCCTCTACCTGGTACGTTTTTTAAAATGACAACGATTGGCTACTGCTAGAACATCCTTCAGAAGCTGATGGCTCACGAAATCCATAAAAATCTGTCATAAACTCGTGATAAACATCATCAGTCATTAAATTATATTTAAGAATTTTTGCAGTGATAAAGCTGAATAATTTACAGACTAGATCCCCACACTCCTTAGGCTCGGTTAAATATAAAGCCTCTAATTCAGTTAGGGCATTATCAACCTCTTCGCAAAAATGTTCTTTATCCGACTGAGCTTTTATATCATCAGACACCAAAACATTGTAATGAAGATTTGCCAGTATTATTTTATTTTCGAACTGAAGTTTTTTAAGCTTATCTCTTGCCATATTATGATTTGGATCAATCACTAATGCCCTTTTATATAATGACTCTACAGTGAGTAAAGTTGCCGCATATTTTTGTAGAGGAGAACCGGGATCTACTTCAAGAAACTCACCCATAATTGTTAAAAGATTGGCAAACAATTTTTTTTCAAGTCTCTGCTCAAGCTCTTTGCTGTTGATATGATGCATCGCATGAATAAACGCCAAAACTTTAGGGTGCGATTGATGCGCATGACTTTGTTGGCCAGGCTTGTGTTGAGAAGCAGGTGAAAAAAATGAGTAATTTGATGCACCACCATGAGCACCGGTTAACACTGCAGCTGGTTTACTATTATCTGCAGCTAAAATAGAGTGATCTGAATCGGTATCTGAGTCTGAATCTAACACCCATTCCAAAGTCAGAGCCAAAGCAGGAACTTCATCCGCAAAGCATTGTTCTGAATCTGTAGGCGCACTTGGACGGGAAACGTCATAATCATCCCGTGCTGGAGAAAAGCCAGGACTAGAGGGATACTGCTCACTAAGGTCTGGAGCATCACTATCTTTAATTAAGTTCCACTGTTCCAGCGCATCATCATCTGCCCTGGATTCAGAATCCGCAATTGTCGCAGTGCTCATTGTTCGCATTTTTTTTGGCGTTTCCTCAGGGTAGTCTCCTGCTTCATTTAAAACAACAGATGAAGAAAACAAGGAACTATCGAATCCAGAACTCATACTGGTTCTTTTTGCATTCCTGGTCACAGCGGTTGTTCGAGTCGCAGTTTGGATTTTAAAACTTGAGAAAATGGCTCTATGCTGCCAGGGTAGTCCAGATTCATACAATTGTCTTACAGAATTTTCTGGATTTATTGCCTGTTTAATATGATCATTGGCAATATAAACTAAAGCGGGAATCAATAGTTCTAATTGCTCCTTCTTATCAGATCGCTTAATTATATCGTTAAGACTATCTTTAACTTCCGATGGTGTTTTTATCTTAACCAGAAGAGAAATCGGCGAATCTGGACATAATTGACAGAACTCAGCAATACCAACGGTATATAGTTTATCCACTAACTGGTTTACACGCTCTGAATTTTCGACAAACATGCGAACAACATACTTTAAGGGATGGTATTCTCCATTGGCCAGAACAAGTTCAAATGAAGCCGGTGATGAAAATTTAATTCCATCATATATCAGGTGTCCAGGATTCAGGCTATCCGATAATGAAAGCGAAGAGGAAGAAGATGCTCTTCCTTCTTGCGGCAGATGAGTTGCACGATCAGCGAGTTTTATAAAAGCTGAAATAGCCCCCTCATTATCAGGTGTTCGCTTGGTAATGGAAGCTATAATCTCATAACCTTGTTTAATCAACTGAGGATTTGACCTTTGATGCAATTCAGTATCGACAAAAAGAGCATAACTGATTAGTTCAAGTTGCGATAAAGAATTTTTTGGAAGCACTGTCAAAAGTTGATACGATTCCAAATGCTTCTCCATGTTGTTTAACAGATCGTTACGGTGAGTCCCATCCGTTGTCACAGAGCAAAGCTGCTCAAGAAGATTTAAATAACCCAGATGCATATTGATTTCAGCTCCCTTTGGTATTCTGGACTTAGTTTCAATTGCTAACTTCATTGCAGTAAGCGAATTATTGATTAATCGCTCATAATCGGAAGGAATGCTGTTCAACTCTTCAGCTGTTGCAGACCATAAATCGCTCAGCAACTCCAGGCTTTCAGCTATTGATTCATTGGTGAAGTTGATCCTTTGGGGTTTAGTTTTGAGCCTACTCTCATCACATATCTTTTCCCAGAATTCGTTCATTAATGCAATTCTGCTGCTAATCGTGGTTAAAGATGAACTAAAATCAGAAAGACTTTGTAGCAACTGATCAGTAGTCATATTTTGACTGTCTGCGATATACTTATTCATTATTCGACTTTGGATATACACAACATCGGCTAGGGCATAAACATAACTGTCATAAAATGCTGTTGAAAAAATAGCATCCGGTTGATTGTCCATAATGGACTCTAATTTAGTTAATCCCTTCACATAATGAGTTAATGCATTCTGGAAGTTTTTTCTGTTGTACTCACGATCCCCGGAATTTTGATGTACCGTACCAATATAATATTTCATTGCCTCTCCCCAAAGAGTTTAAAAGGTCATCTCAATGATTTATCGCCCTGCATTTAAGGGAAATTGCACCAGGATATAACCCAAAACATAATTAAAGAGACGATTATATAATAATGATCTTGCTCTTTTATTAAGCAGCAAGATTATTTTTCAATACTGATTATTCAAATTTTAAATACCTGACTGTTTCTGGTGTTTTTATTAAGAATTATCAATCTGTTATTGCAGGGGGCAGAAATAAGCAGTTCCCGCAACAATAACACGGCTAAAGTGCTTTTTTAGATTGTTTGTGTATCTTATCCCCATCCGTAACAAAAAATCTGTCATGCCCGCATAGGCGGGCAACCACTGCTGATTTCATAAAGTGGAACCAACAATGAAAATTAGATTTAATCCATCAAAATAATCACCCAGTGCCTTGATTTGGGTAGCGAATTATTTTGATCGATGGTTGCCCGCCTATGCGGGCATGACAAATTTTTTTGTCCTACACGGAGGCATTTCAATATGAACGCACGTGCAACTGTTTTGCTCTTTTTCCGCCAGTTACAAAAGAAAATGTCTGAGAGAGCCCTCCGCTTTCTTGATTCACTAGTACTACAAAAAAATTATAATATTAGACAACCAGGATGTTCTAACTCCAAAGCAAGAGTTCCCGAATGCATGGTAACACCTTCTTGCTGCCTAAAGGCCAAGTAGTTAGAAGGAAATGGACTATTGATTGCCGAAAATACGGTACTGACCCAAGTTTCAGCATCGCCATCAAATTTCGTGCGTATATAAACTGTTTCAATTTTTTCTGTATGAGTTGATGAACCTATGTGCCCTATTGTTACTTCTGTTCCTTGATTATATTGTTCAATAATCTTTATTAGGTCATCTTTAGCAACAATAAGGGTTTTACACGCTGGCTTAAGTGTACTAATTTGCTGATCAAAGAAAATCATCTTTCTCCCTGATTCATCTTCTTTTTTCAAGCGAGACTCTGAAAACACGATACTTGACTCTTTATTTGAAGAGTTATATTCATATTCTAATGTTATTAATAATGATTGGAATGCTGTTTCACCCTCAATTAATATCATTTTCCTATTAGTATGTTGGTCCCAAGCAATGGTAACAGCCCAATTTAACTCATCATAGCTAAACTTACAATCAACAATAGATAACATAAAATTTCTTTTAAACCAAACCGAATCTCTTCATTTTAACATAACCTTCTATTTCATATACAGCATCATTATTCAAATGCCTCACCCAATAATTCCATCCAGATACAGGGTAACTGTTTAAATATTTCTGCTATGATATAACAAGCAGTTTTATATTTTGCTGAATTGTCTTCATCATCTGCATACAATTAAGTATGCCCCTATTAAAATCCATGTCATGGTGCCGATTGTCATCAAAAGGAGTATATAGAAAAAATTAAATACTCATTTACCAGATGACACATCTGTTTTTATTGACCATAGGGCTGCTGTTAGTCAATTTATAAGCGCTCTGGAATTCGGGCATATTGGCAAAACTTCCATTGACTCGATATTGAGCCGGTGGGTGCGGATCGGTTGTGATCTGATTTTGTAATTGCTGTGGTCGAATATTTTTGGCCCATACATGGGCTGCACCGAGGAAAAATTGCTGTTCAGGGGTGATTCCATCAATCGTTTTGGCATTTTTATAGTCTCTGGATTGTAAAAATGCCTTATAAGCTAAAGTGAGGCCACCTAAATCTGCAGCTGCTTCTCCAACAACTAATTTACCCTGTACATGCAAATTTCCATCAACAACGTAGTTGGAAAATTGATCTGCAATACATTGGGTTGCTTTTTTAAATTGACTCAAATCTTCAGGCTTCCACCAGTTATTTAAGTTTCCATAACCATCAAACTGTGCTCCTTGATCATCAAAGCCATGGGTAATTTCATGCCCCATGACAAATCCAATAGCCCCATAATTTACGGCAGCGGGAGCGTCAGGATCAAAAAAAGGAGCTTGTAATATTCCTGCTGGCATATTGATGCTATTCATAGACACATCATAATAAGCATTTATTGTTTGCGGAGTCATCTCCCATTCCGTTTGGTCTATAGGCTTACCAATTTTTTCCAAATCCCTGTTAACCAAAAATTGATTCGCTCTGATGACGTTTAGAACGTAAGGACCTCTATCCACTTTAAGCTTGGAGTAATCTCTCCATTGGATTGGGTAACCAATGCGTTGCTGCATTAAATCCAGTTTGGTTAAAGCTTCTTTCCGAGTTTCTGGTGACATCCAGGCTAAAGAACTCAAATCGTGACGCAGAACACTGCGAATATTCATCAAAATCTCTTCCACCTGCGCTTTAGCCTTGGGAGGAAAATGCTGTTCTACATACATTTTACCAATTGCGAAACCAAGAGCGCCATTCTCCGTACTCACCACTCTTTTCCAGCGAGGCAACAATTTTTCAATTCCAGTCAAAGCACTAAGCATCTTGAAATTCTGATCAACAAAAGGCGTGGATAAGTAAGAAGCAAAAGCGTCTATCAAATGCCAACGCAGATATATTTTCCACTCATCCACACTGATTGATTTTAATAAATGATTCAATCCTTTAAAGTAATCGGGCATAGCCAGATTAATTTGAGTCAATTGATCCTGCCCAATGGCCTTAAGATAATTTTCCCAGGAAAAATCCGGGGTTATTTGTTGTAATTCAGTCAAGGTCTTAATATGGTAGATCGCATTAGGATTGCGGCGCTCAATTATAGGCATGGAAATTTTGGCCAGTTGCGTTTCTACCTCCATCACACTTTTTGCTTCTTGAGCAGCTGTTTTCGGGCTGTCTCCAAGTAATTGAAACATTTTTTCCAAATGATTAAGGTAGGCTTCTCTGATTTTTTTAAATTTGGGATTATCGCTTAAATAATAATCTCGTTCAGGTAACCCTAATCCGCCCTGATAGGCAGCTCCTATCATCAACGTACTGTTTTTATAATCCTGCATACTGCCAAAACCAAATAAAGCATCAACACCAATGAGATGTAAATGAACCAGCTCTTTTTGCAAATCGTCCAATGATTTTATCGCATTAATACGATCAAACTCGGGTTGAATTGGAGCAACACCTAATTGATTAATGGTTTTTTCATCCATGCCACTGTAATAAAAATCACCCACTTTTTGCTCTATACTGCCTTGTTTTGCATCTGTATTTTGTGAGGCCTTGATTAGCATCTGATGAATAATATCTTGAATTTTTACATTGAGAATATTAAAGCTGTCCCAGGAGGCATATTCTGCGGGTATAGGATTATTTTTTTGCCAAGCTCCATTCGCATAAGAATAATAATCCTCACCTGGGGATACCGTAGAATCGAGCCAATGCAAACGCAATGCTTCACGTTGTTTGGCATCAATATCCGAGTCTGCCATACATCCAGCAGAACAGCACAACAGTGAAAATGTAATTATTCCCATTTTAAATTTCATTGCATATCCCCTTTGCATTTACATTCAGAGCATTTTAATAATTAGTAGAATACAACTAATCCATCTGATCTTTTTCAGGCTTGCACGGATCATTTAAAGTCGATATGAAACGAGATGATTCATCTAATAGCAATGAATTCGTCTAGCAGGCAAAATATACGATAAGCTAAACACCAGTTACGCCTATCAGCACCCTTAAGACTGCTTAATAAACCAGCGATAAACTGTAATAGGTATTAAGCTTCGACAGGATAAAAATCGGATTGCATTAATGGCAAATAGTCTTCTTCATCGAAAGAGGTATATTCCCAAGCATCCTGCCTGACCATCAGTTCACGTAATAATCGATTATTCAGTTCGTGACCTGATTTATATCCTTCAAATGCGCCAATTAAACTGGAACCCAGTAAATATAAATCACCAATGGCATCAAGAACTTTATGCGTTACAAACTCTGATTCAAAACGTAATCCATCCTCATTCAGAACTCGGTAATTATCAACAACTATAGCATTGTCCAGACTACCGCCTTTAGCTAAATCACATTCGCGTAATTTTTCATAATCAGAAAGAAAACCGAAAGTTCTAGCACGGCATACCTCTTTCACATAAGAGGTTCCTGAAAAATCGAAGCTGACCGTTTGCGGTTTGTCATTAAAGACAGGGTGATCGAAATCTATAGTAAAGGACACTTTATATCCTTTATGCGGAAGAAACTGAACGTATTTGCCGTTATCTTCAACACGAATAGGCTTGAGTATACGAATAAATTTTTTAGCGGCATTCTGTTCTTTGATGCCAGCAGATTGAATCAAAAAAACAAATGGGGCTGCGCTGCCATCCATTATGGGCAATTCAGGAGCATTCACATCGATGTAGGCATTATCAATACCCAAACCGGCTAATGCTGATAAAAGATGTTCTACCGTTGCAATTTTCACATCTTCGTGATGTAGTGTAGTACACAGCATGGTATCACCAACATGTTCGTAAGATGCTGGAATTTCAACAACAGGCGACAGATCCACTCGTCTAAAGACAATACCTGTGTTTACAGGAGCAGGTCTTAAGGTTAAAAGCACTTTCTCACCGGAATGCAATCCAACGCCAGTAGCCTGGATTACCTTTTTAGGAGTTCTTTGTTTTATCATTCAGTGCTCACCTTTCGTCTTTATTTATTTTGCGCGCAAAAACTTTTTCATTTTATCAACAATTTATTATTTAGTCTAATTTTTCTGGACATATTGTCCAGAGAACCATAGAACTATTGCAAACCAAATAGCAAAAAACCAGAACTCTTATCCCTCAAGGGACAAATCCTGCAGGGCAAACGCATCTAAACGTATTATCTAAGACCAAGATGCCTACGTTCTGCGCTTTATGCGCAGAATCCAGATCTTTACCTGCACTAAGATCGCATGGATCCTGCGCATAAAGCGCAGGACGTAGGCAAAAGGGTGGAGATTTATGTTCATAATTTAGATGCGTTTACCCTGACAAATCCTGGTTTCATTGCCATTCTACAAAAATGCTGCAAATTTTAGATCAGCTGCATGTTTGCAAACGTGTTTTTAATTATCAGTTACGTTTTAAACACAAACAACTGCTGACTGTGCTTATTTAATCCAATAATTACGGTTTACAACACGTTGAATCCTTTACTCTCTAGGCTTCCTCTTCCTGACGACGAAGAAAAGCGGGTATATCCAAATAATCAACATCTGGAACGTGATCATTAACAACAGTTTTTTGTTTCACCGCAGTTGTAGATACGTTTGCTGTCTGAGCTTGTTTACGAATCACTGCTGGTCTGTCCAATTGATGGTAGTCAAGAGAACCATCACTTCGGGTAGACTCCATCAGTCGCGCTCGCTGCCCTTGTTGTTGCGGCTGTTGATGACGCTGACGCATATCACCTAAACCTGTAACAATTACTGTAACTCTCATTTCTTCAGTCATTTCAGGATCAATTACAGTACCCACGACTACAGTGGCGTCATCCGAAATAAATTCTTTAACAACATCACCAACTTCTTCGAATTCGCCTATGGACATGTCCAGGCCAGCAGTTATATTAACCAGGATTCCACGTGCCCCTGAAAAATTAACATCTTCCAATAGAGGCGATGCAATTGCGGCTTCTGCGGCCTGTCTGGCTCGCTGTTCACCTACCGCACTTCCTGTGCCCATCATAGCCATACCCATCTCAGACATTACCGTTCGCACATCAGCAAAGTCCACGTTAATCAAACCTGGACGAGTAATTAAATCCGAGATTCCTTTTACTGCGCCAAGCAATACGTTATTTGCGGCTTTAAAAGCGTTGAGCAAGCTAATGTTTTTACCTAACACACTTAACAGTTTGTTATTGGGAATGGTGATTAATGAATCAACATGTTCTGCCAAACGACGTATTCCCTCTTCAGCAGACAGCGCCCGCTGTTTGCCTTCAAAAGAAAAAGGCTTGGTCACTACGGCAACGGTCAGAATACCCAATTCTTTGGCTATCTCGGCAAATACTGGAGCAGCACCAGTTCCTGTACCTCCACCCATGCCTGCAGTGATAAAAACCATATCCGCACCGCTTAAAATTTCACGGATGTGATCTCTGTCTTCTTCAGCAGCTTCACGACCGATTTGCGGATTGGCTCCAGCGCCCAGCCCTTTGGTCAACTGATCGCCCAATTGAATATGAATTTTGGCTTTAGAGCCTTTTAATGCCTGAGCATCGGTATTGGCACAAATAAACTCAACACCATCTATATTTTCAGCAACCATGTGCTCCACAGCGTTACCACCACCGCCACCAACACCAACGACCTTGATTACCGCATTATTGTCATGATGGCCGCTTTCCATTAATTCAAACATAAACCCGCTCCCCTAATGTGCTGCTTGTTCTGCTTATCACTTAAAACAGTTCTGATACGTTGCATCACGATGCAACCCCTAAATATGTACCATTGTTCATGGCTACACTGCAAATTTGTTATTGTAATCCTGGGGTAATTTTTCAAAAATTACCTTGAAACCATTCTTTCATTCGTGACCAAATTCCTTTGGTATTATCACTCAATGCCGGCACATTGTATGCGCCTTCGTATTGTTGTTGAAAACCATGCAGCAAGAGACCAACACCTGTAGCAAATGATGGGTTTTCTGTAGCTTCTGCCAATCCTGATACATGATGTGCGCACCCTTTACGGACAGGCATTTCAAAACAAAGTTCGGCAAGTTCAATAGCACCTCTGACGTTAGAAGCACCACCAGTCAAAACAATCCCTGCAGCCATTCTATCCTCAAAACCACTGCGTTTTAACTCATTGCGAACCAGTGAAAATAACTCTTCATAGCGAGCAGAAACCACATCAGCCAATGCTTTTGCAGAAATTTTTCTACCTGGACGTTCGTTTACGCTGGCAACTTCCAGCATTTGATTAGGATTAGCCAGCTCTGAAACGGCGCAAGCGTGGGTCAGCTTAATTGCCTCAGCAGCCTTGGTTGGTGTTCTTAATGCCATGGCTATATCATTAGTCACCTGATCACCGGCAATAGGAATGACCGAAGTATGCTGTATCGCACCTTCGCAAAAGACAGCAATATCAGTAGTTCCACCACCGATATCGATTAAACATACCCCTAAATCCTTTTCATCATCGGTTAAAACCGCATGACTGGACGCCAATTGTTCCAAAATAATGTCATTAACTTCCAACCCACATCGACGAACGCACTTGACTATATTCTGAGCAGCACTTACCGACCCAGTTACTATATGTACCCGAGATTCGAGCCTGACTCCTGCCATACCAATGGGTTCACGAATACTCCCCTGGTGATCAATGATGAATTCCTGGGGTAATATATGAAGAATTTTTTGATCTGCGGGAATGGCCACGGCCTTGGCTGCATCTATGACTCGTTCCACATCAGCCTGAGAGACTTCCTGATCCTTGATGGCGACAATTCCATGCGAATTCAAACTGCGAATATGACTTCCTGCGATGCCTGCATAAACGGTTCTGACTTCGCAGCCTGCCATTAGCTCAGCTTCCTGCACTGCACGCTGTATGGAATTTACAGTGGCTTCTATATCAACGACGACACCACGTTTTAAACCGCGAGAAGGATGGCGGCCAATTCCAATAATTTCAATCGCTCCATCGGATGAGACTTCACCAATCAAAGCAATGATTTTTGAAGTGCCAATATCCAATCCAGTGATAATATTTTTTTCTATTTTTTTAGCCATTATCGTCCCGTTTGTTGTTTCCACTGCACTGCCATACCGCGCGGATAACGTAAATCCACGCTTGCCAACTGATCTGCTTTTTCAGCAAACACTGCAGGATATGCTTTACAAAAACGCAGCAATCGCGCCTCTAACTCTTTCTTTCCCAAGTATATTTTTATGCCATTACCCAAGTGTAAAACCCAGGCCTGATTGTCTCTTAAACTCAATTCAGCAGCATTTAAACCATACGATGATAATATCTTACTCAATTTTTCATAAACTTGTAAGACATCTAATTGTTGGCCTGTTGGGCCTTTTAGTTTTGGAATGTGCAAATCAGCAGGAATGCTTCCTTCGTTAAATATCTTGCCATCTGCGGTCATTAACGCATTTCCCCAAACCGCAACGGGATTTTTTTCAACCAATTTGATTTTTATCGTATCTGGCCAAACTCTTTCTACATAGGCACTCTCAATCCAGTTTATTGCATTTAATTCATTTTGTAATTGCCTGACTGGTAGAGCAAAAAAACTGGTGCTCAAATGATTGGTCAACACCTCTTCCAATTCTTTATGACTTACATGTTCATAACTTGCTGCAACTTTAACCGTGTTAATGGGAAAACGATCCGCATCGCTAAGGTAAAAATAACCCAAGCGACCGGCTAATATAATAGCAATCACAATTAACAGACCCAACAGGAGAGTATATCCTGACCCATCGGAATCAACATCTTTTTTTTTGATGTTCTCTTTCACAGGTAATTGGTCACTAAATGGTGTCTGCAATTTTGATGAGTCAGCGCAATTTGAATCAGTTCATCAAGTAAATCAGGGTAAGCCAAACCGCTCGCTTCCCAGAGTTTTGGGTACATACTAATTGAAGTAAACCCAGGCAGCGTATTAATTTCGTTGAAATAAAGTTCGTCGGTTTTATCATTCACAAAAAAATCAACTCGTGCCAAACCCTTACATTTCAATCGCATAAAGACATCAGCAGCTGCCTGAGTTAATCGCTCAGTCAAACGGCTATTTAATAAGGCAGGAATAATTAAATCAGTCTTGGTGCTTTCAAGATATTTTGCGTTATAAGAATAAAAACCATCAGAGTGATTGACCCGAATTTCACCTGCCACACTGACTCTGGGTTTGGCAGAAGGATTAGTATTTTCTAATACCGCTAATTCAATTTCTCTTCCCTGAATGAACTGCTCAACCAGAATTTCCTCATCAAAACGTAACGCATCATCAACAGCGGCAATCAACTCCGCCATAGTGTTTACTTTATGAATTCCGACACTGGATCCCAATGAACAGGGTTTTACAAACAATGGCCATCCAAATTCAGCAGAAACATCGCTACAAAATTTCTGTCTTTCAGTCGCAGTAGTATGCCATGACAAAAGTTTATATGACGCAGATTGAAGGCCATTAATGCATGCAAACCTTCTGGCCATGTCCTTATCCATACCAATAGCGGAAGACAAAACATCACAACCAACGTAAGCAACACCTGCTAACTCAAGCAGACCCTGCAAACAGCCATCTTCATATAAAGGGCCGTGAACAACAGGAAAAACAACATCAGCTGGCACAGCCATAGTGCCGTTATTCAGTAAACTTGCTAAGGGTTTTGAACGTTCTGTAGCGACAGGAAGCTTCTCTTTATACTCAATTAAATCTGAGTATTCATGCAAATGAAACTGACCTTCTTTGTCCATTGCTATGGGAATAATGCGGTATTTTTCAGGACTTAAATGTCTGAGAACAGAAGACGCTGAAGCTAAAGAAACTTCATGCTCTCCTGATTTTCCACCATAAAGCAAAACAAGGTTGATAAGTCTGGACATTAACAGTCTCCAATAATATGTACTTCGTGCATCAACTCTACGGTTGTTTGCTCTTTAACTTTAGTTTGCACCAAATGAATCAATGCTTCAATATCTGCTGCTGAAGCCTTTCCTTCATGATTGATGATAAAATTGGCATGTTTGGGGGAAACTACGGCTCCGCCTAATTGAAAACCCTTCAAACCACATGATTCAATAAGCTTTGCGGCATAATTGCCAGGAGGGTTTCGGAACACAGAACCACAATTGTATTCGTTAGTGGGTTGAGTATTGGCACGATGCGCCAACAAATCTTTAATTTTTTGTAAAGAAGTTTCTTTATTTCCCAAAGCAAACTTAAAAGTAGCCGAGATAAACCACTCGTCATTTAATCCAGTTACATGCCGGTAAGCCACCTCAAATTCCTGAGGAGTTCTTACTCTAATTTCGCCATGACGATTCATCGTTTGAACTTCTACAACTGATTGCCATGTTTCACCGCCATGGCAGCCAGCATTCATACGCAGAGCACCACCCATAGTTCCGGGTATTCCAGCCCAAAATTCACCACCGGCAAGATTATTGCGTGCAGTAAACCGTGCCATACTGGCACAAGACACACCCGCTTCAACGCGCACTATGCCCTCACTTAACAAGGCGATTTCTTTCAAGCATCCCTGGGTGACCACAACAGTACCGGCAAATCCTTTATCCCGAATTAACGAGTTAGAGCCTAATCCCAACCATAACAAGGGCTCATCCTTGGAAAGCTGGCGCAGAAAAAGTGCGAGATCAGCCAAATGCGCTGGCTTAAAAAGTCTGGCCGCAGGGCCACCTACTCGCCAGGTTGTGTAATCAGCTAATGGCTCGTTAAACAGCAATGTACCCTGACACCCTACTGCAAGACCACAATCCTGTTCCACTATGCTCATGTTAATCCTTATCGTATTTTCATCAGGTTAACAGCCATTTGGCCAATATTTCCAGCCCCCTGCATCAGAATCACATCGCCATCCTTGACTGATTCATCAAGTTTTTCTTTCAGAGATTGCTCATTAACCAAAGTAACTCGTCGGTCTTTGTCTCTGATGCCTTGCGCCAATCCCGCACTGGAAATCCCGGGAATTGCCTGTTCTCCTGCGGCGTAAATGTCAAATAAAAACAACTCATCAGAGAGGCTTAACACATCGATGAATTGCTTGTATAAGGATTGAGTTCTGCTGTAACGGTGTGGTTGAAATACATGTACCAGACGCCTGTCAGGCCAGACACGTCTGAATGCATCTATAGTCGATAAAATTTCTTGCGGGTGATGCCCGTAATCATCAACGACTAGCGCAGAACCGTGCTCAAATTGGCGCTCGCCCAACATTTGAAACCGTCGACCGACGCCTTGGAATTTTTTTAATCCACGAACAATAGAATCATCATCCACCCCAAGCTCTGTTGCGATAGCAATAGCGGCAAGAGCATTAAGCACATTATGACGCCCTGGGTATTGGAACTCAATCGTTAATGTCGGATAAGGCGCAGGCCTAATTACCGTGAATTGGCTTAGCATTTCATTTTGCGTCCAATCGACCGCCCGATAATGAGCCTCTTCTTTAAATCCATAGGTCAAAGTAGGCCTTTGAATCGCAGGAATAATTTTTTGAATCTCATCGTCTTCTATGCACACCACCGCAAGACCATAAAAAGGCAGGTGATGTAAAAATTCAACGAAAGTCGTTCTTAATTTATCAAAATCGTCCTGATAAGTGTCCATATGATCGGCATCTATGTTGGTCACTACGGCCATCATAGGCTTTAAGAATAGGAACGAAGCGTCGCTTTCATCAGCCTCTACAACAAAATAAGCAGATTTACCCAACTGGGCATTACTACCACTGCTGTTTAATTTACCACCAATTACAAAGCTGGGATCAAGACCGCCTTCTGCAAGAAGGCTACTGACCAGACTGGTCGTTGTGGTTTTACCGTGAGTGCCTGCAATAGCAATCCCATGTCGAAAGCGCATTAACTCGGCCAGCATTGCCGCTCTTGGAATCACAGGAATCATTAATTGTTGTGCAGCGATAATCTCGGGGTTATTCATATCAACCGCCGAAGAGCGCACTACAACATCTGCTCCTTGAACATTTTCAACTCTATGACCAATAAAAACATTTATTCCCATAGCTTTTAATCGCTGTACCGTACTGCTTTCACCGATATCAGAACCTGTGATGCGATAACCTTGGTTATGCAATACTTCTGCAATACCACACATACCCACACCACCAATACCAACAAAATGAATTTGTTCTACACGCCCCATCCTTGCAGATAAAAATGGTCCTGAATTATTCACAATTCCCCCTTATGCCGTTTGCGATCTCAACCCAAGAGACTGCCAACGATTCTCATGGTCTATGCGTAATAACAACGCAACGACCACACAATTAATAACCATACTGGCACCACCATAACTTAACAATGGCAGAGTTAACCCTTTTGTAGGTAACAACCCCACATTAACGCCCATATTGATCGAAGCCTGTAAGGCCAACCAAATAGTCAGCCCATAAGCCGTAAAAGAAGCAAAAAGACGCTCTTGCACATGGGCTGTATATGCAATACTAAGTCCTCTAAATACAAGTATACTATACAAAAGCATGACTACTAAAATTCCAAACAAACCCAACTCTTCTGCAAGAACAGCAAATAAAAAGTCAGTATGCGCTTCGGGTAAATACATTAATTTTTGAATGCTCTCTCCCAGGCCAGAACCAAACCAGCCACCACGTCCAAAAGCAATTAATGACTGAGTCAGTTGATAACCACTGTTGTACTGATCGGCCCAGGGATCGAGAAATGCAGTTAGGCGAGCAACTCGATACGGTGAAGAAATAGCCAAAACAGCAAGTGCACTAATGACCACGCACATTAAGCCAATGTAATATCTTAGTTTGACACCCGCAAGAAACAACATGGCCATGACTGTGCCGGAAATAACGACAGTCGCACCAAAATCAGGTTCAAGTAATAATAAAAACGAAACAATGCCCAAAATTACCATGGGTCTGATAAATCCTAAAATACTGCTGCTCACGGCTTCTTGCTGCCTTACCAGATAGCCTGCCAAATAAAAAATCATCGTTAATTTGGCCATTTCCGAGACTTGAATACCTATAGGACCAAAAGCAAGCCAACGCCGACTGCCATTCACCGAGCGGCCTATTCCAGGAACCAAAACAACAACCAACATGATCAAACAGACTATCAGCATGGGAACGCTTATTTTTTCCCAAAAGCTGCTGTCGGTACGCACCACAATCAAAGCCAAGAGCAAGCCAAAAAACAAATAACACGCCTGACGGATTAAAAAATGGAAGGGTTGATGAAAATATTTGGTGGATATCATCACCGAACTGGAGGCGACCATCATTAACCCAATAATCAATAAACCAAAAACGGCACCTATCAGCCATTTATCATAAAGGGATATGGGCTTGCTTACGGGCTTACCTCTTTGATTTAAATGTCTGGGTCGCATGGCGCCTATAATCCATTAACAGAGGAAGCAAACACATCGCCTCTGTGGTTAAAATCACGAAACATATCAAGACTGGCGCACGCCGGCGATAACAAAACGACATCCCCCGGTTTTGCACATTTTTTCGCCTCAATGACCGCATCATCGAGGGAGGATGCACGAATTACAGGAACCACGTGAGCCAGAGCAGCCTCCATTTTGTCTGCATCTTCGCCGATAAGAACCAAAGAACGAACGTAATCGCTAACTGGCTTGGTCAAATCGCTAAAATCAGCGCCTTTACCCTGCCCTCCGGCAATAAGAACAATTTTTCCTTGCATGGCTCCTCCTATTCCATTAATGGCTGAGAGTGTTGCACCTACATTTGTTCCCTTTGAATCGTTTATCCATTCGACACCGTCTAAAGAACGCACCCACTGACAACGATGCGGCAATCCCGGAAATGTTTTTAATACATGCAAAATATGATGTTGCGGTACTCCAGCAGCTTCCGCAAGAGCACATGCAGCAAGTGCATTGAGCCAGTTGTGAACGCCCTTGATGAGCAGGGAATCTACTGACAAAAGGCATTCATCGCCTTTTGCCAGATAATGACCACCATTCCTGGCGATAATTCCCCAATTACCCGCTGCCGGGACATCACTACCAAAAGACACAACATGCATCCCACAAGTCGTGGTTGCATTAGGAAGCGTTACCGCATCATCACGATTGACCACGGCGGCTTTTGTCTGATGATATATTCTTTGTTTGGCTTGTATGTAGGCTTCCATAGTATGGTGCCTGTCCAGATGATCCGGAGTGACATTCAGAATGGTTGCGGCAACTGGAGCTAAAGAATAAGTCAAATCCAGCTGAAAACTGGATAACTCCAAAACCCATAAGTCGTACTGATGATCATCAACCAGCATATCCAGAACGGGCGTGCCTATATTCCCGGCAACGGCAACACTAAAACCTGCGGCTTTTGCCATATCCCCCACCAAAGTAGTCACCGTAGATTTACCATTCGTTCCGGTAATCGCTACAACCGGTGCATGAATCTCTCTGGCCAAACATTCAATATCACCATAGACAGCAACGCCTGCAGCAATCGCCTTTTTTATGATAGGTGTATCAAGAGAAACCCCTGGACTGGTGATAATATCGGTTATTTGACTTAACTGTGGCTCGGGTACTGATTGCAAATAGACAGGAACCTCAGGAAACTCGGCCCTAAACTCCGCAAGTCCTGGCGCTTCTGCCCGAGTATCAAACAAAATAAACGATTTATTTTTTCTGTGCAGGTAGCGGGCTATAGATAACCCGGTTTTGCCTAGCCCTGCTACTAAATACGAAGAATGATTCATGAATGCACCTTGCCTATCGAAGTTTTAATGTAGCCAAACCGCATAACACAAATACAACAGTAATGATCCAAAACCTGACAATAACTTTAGGCTCAGACCAACCTTTTAATTCGAAATGATGGTGCAAAGGAGCCATTCGAAACAGCCGTTTGCCATGAGTTATTTTAAAATAGCCTACTTGTAATATAACCGAAATTGTCTCAATGACAAACAATCCACCCATGATTAATAACACAAGTTCTTGCCTGACGACTATAGCAACTATTCCTAATGCCGCACCAAGGGCTAAAGATCCTACATCGCCCATAAAAACCTGTGCAGGATAACTGTTATACCAGAGAAAACCCAAACCTGCGCCAACAATAGAAGAGCAAAAAATAGTTAACTCTCCAGTGTTCGGTACAAAGGGCATACCCAGATAATTAGAATACACTGAATTACTGGACACATAGGCAAAGACACCTAAGGCCCCAGCAACCATAACTATGGGCATGATAGCCAAACCGTCCAGCCCATCGGTTAAGTTTACTGCATTACTACTACCCACAATAACAAAATAAGCGAGAACGGGAAATAAAATACCCAAATCAAAAGTCACTGTTTTAAAAAAAGGAACAATCAATTGTGTATTTACCGGCAAGCTGGCATTCAGGTATAAATAAAGAACGGCAATCACCGCAATAACCGATTGCCAAAAATATTTCCAACGACCAGGCAACCCTTTGCTGTTTTTTAATACCAGTTTGCGATAATCATCAACCCAACCGACCACCCCATTGCCCAGAGTCACCAAAAGAACCAGCCACAAACTGGATTGTTTTAAATCACACCAAAGCAAACAACTGACCGTCACAGCCAATAAGATTAATACCCCTCCCATCGTCGGAGTGCCTGCCTTGGATAAATGCGTTTGCGGGCCATCATTACGCACCATCTGACCAATCTGTAGCCCACGCAGCCAGTTAATCATCAAAGGACCACACAACAAACCAACAATTAATCCAGTCAAAGAAGCCAAAATGCATCTGAACGTCAGGTATTGAAAAACTCTTAACGCATGATACTGTCCCTGGAATAGCTGCGTTAGCCAATAGAGCATAATGTTTCCTCATGTTAATAATTAGGGCTGTTTTATTGCACTGCGTTTAAACAAAAATCTTTGGTGAAGCAAAAAAGCGATCAAGCATATCACATTCAAATCGAATCAATTAAGCAGTTTATGGACAATTTTTTCCATAGCGCTGGAGCGAGACCCCTTTACCAACACAGTTGTATTATCAGAAACCTCTTTGAGTAAATTTAGAATCAAATCTTCCTGATTTGCAAAATGCTGCCCGTTGTTGCCAAATGCCTGCGAGGCATACTTACTGTAAGTACCACAGGTAAACAGACCATCAATCCCCAAGCGGTTTGCGGCCAAACCAACTTCTCTATGATGCTCTTCCGCCCATTCACCTAACTCTCCCATGTCACCAAATACAAACAGCCGCTTTCCAGGGCGTGCTGCCAGTACATCCAGGGCAGTTAATACAGAACGTAAATTAGCATTATAGGTATCGTCTATTATGGTGGATTGATTTATTCCTGATAATACGGTCATTCGTCCATTAACCCCCGAAAAGCGGTTTAAACCGTTTTGAATGTCGTGAACGTCAATACCCACCGCATAACAACACGTTGCCGCAGCAAGTGCATTTCTGACATTGTGCAAGCCAGGTACCTGTAATTCGATATCAATTCTGGCGTTAGGTAAAACCAAGGAGAAATGTCCTCGGCCCTGAGTATCAAGACGCACATCCTGCGCATAGACATCAGCAGGATGATCCGCTGAAAATCGCAACACTTTTTTATCGGCAATCAACTCATCCCAAAAATGGGAATAAGCATCATCATCATTGATGACAACCGTTCCATGAGCAGATAATCCTTGATGAATCTCACCTTTGGCACGAGCCACACCATCAATAGAACCAAAGCCCTCTACATGAGCAGGACCGATATTATTGATCAAGGTTACATCGGGATGAACTATTGCAACGGTATGGGCAATTTCTCCGGGATGGTTTGCCCCCAGTTCAAAAACTGCGTAGCGATGTTGATGGCTTAATTGCAATACACTTAAAGGAGCACCCAGATGATTATTTAAATTTCCTTTAGTCGCATGAGAGGGAGGAGGTAAAATAGATGCAATCATCTCTTTTACCGTAGTTTTGCCGTTTGAACCGGTTAGGGCAATCACTGGACAATTAATAGTTTGTCTGTGCGCTTTTGCAATTTGAGCCAGAGCAAGTACCGGATCCTTTACAACCAGCTGAGGAATATTCACTTTAGAAACAGGATGGCTAACTACCGCAGCAACAGCGCCCTTTCCCTCCGCCTCTCTGATGAAATCGTGACCATCAAAATGCTCACCTTGTATTGCGACAAACAAATCTCCAGGCTTGATAATACGGCTATCAATACATACACCAGTCACTTCCGAATTTATCGAACAGGTTTGAGAAAGCAGTGATGCAATACGATTCAGATTCATGGTCTCAATACCAGGCTAAAAGTCTAGTGTACTAACACTCACGCTCACAGTTCAAGATGAATCGTCATGAGAAAGGCCAAAATAAAATTTTCAGCATGAATTCATGCTGAATCAGGCAAAAATCCGAAGAAAATACACTCCTTTAGGAGTGCAACAGGCTGAATACAACTCAGGCTGTTGCACATTCGTGTTCAAGGTGTTCTATATTCAATAATCGGTGATAACGGGCAATGCGGTCATCAGTCAATTGCTTGCGTTGATCATCAAGCAAATGTGCGTCCATTCCTTCACTCAATTGGTGCGCCGTTTCCAACATAATTGCAAAACGCTCGGCATCTATGCTTGGGTTTTTAGACGTTTGCATGAATAAACACAAACCCCGTACACTGAATGCGCCTATATTTTGTAAATCAAAAACACCCGTTGAGGTAGCCGCAGCGAGACTGCACATGACTGGTCCTTGACCGTTAATGCATTGGTGACGATGAAATAGCTGCCCTTCACCAAAACGTAATCCAGCAGCAAGAACTGTTTGTAACAATTCATACCCGGCAAATTGCCTGTTTTCTTTAGCCAGTAAAAACATCATTATGGTTGCCGGCGCCTGTGTGTTCGTTTCTTTTACAGCAAATTCTACACTGTTTTCATCCTGGACTATGAGCTGAGGCGTTGCAGGTCGAGATACTGCATCGTTGATTAATTGCGGCATGGGTTCTTCCTCTACTACGCAATCAAGCGAATCCGCTGTAGTGATTTTTCGCACTGCGATGATGTCATCGTTGTATGGCTGTTCGTCATAAGGACTATTAGGCACAGAACCCAATGACGGTTTTTGGTGCTCAGGATTTAAGCTCTGCTTTCTTATTTTCATTAAGCGCCCAATCGCCGCTATAACGCCGATTAACAACAGGACATTAAGAATTAAACTCCAATTTGCCTGCATAATTTACTCCATAGTCAAAGCGTGTTTCACGTCTACCGCAACCAAACGTGACACTCCAGGCTCACGCATAGTTACCCCAATTAAATGATCTGCCAACTCCATTGTTACCTTATTATGAGTAATAAACAAGAATTGTACGAATTGTGACATCTCTCTCACTAAATCGCAAAATCGCCCTACGTTTACGTCATCTAAGGGTGCATCCACTTCATCCAACATACAAAATGGCGAAGGATTAAGCTGAAAAATCGCAAAAACCAATGCAACAGCCGTCATTGCTTTCTCGCCACCGGATAATAAATGAATCGTACTGTTGCGTTTTCCGGGTGGCTGAGCCATAACCACAATACCCGCTTCCAACAGATTATCACAAGTTAATTCAAGCTGAGCTCTTCCTCCACCAAATAATCGAGGAAAAAGCGCTTTAAAAGAAGTATTCACTTCATCAAAAGTATTTTCAAGACGTAAACGAGTTTCTTTATCCATTTTTTCTATTGCGGTTTCCAGGGTTGCTAATGCCTGGCTTAAATCCTCATGCTGTTCATCGAGATAAATTTTTCGCTGCTGTTCTGCAGCATATTCCTCAATGGCAGCCAAATTAATAGCTCCCAGTCTT
Organism: Legionella worsleiensis; assembly: GCF_001467535.1. Classification (GTDB taxonomy): domain Bacteria; phylum Pseudomonadota; class Gammaproteobacteria; order Legionellales; family Legionellaceae; genus Legionella; species Legionella worsleiensis. The sequence continues at coordinate 145,134 of NZ_LNZC01000022.1, read as the reverse complement.
TTAATTCGCTCGGTAATGGCAATAAGCTCTTCCTCACGCATCGTTTGGGTGGTTCCGGGAGGAATAAGTTCTAAAAGGATATCTGCCTTGAGATCCAGTTCATCGAGCGATTCCTGAACCGAACTGGCTCGAACTGATAAGGCATGTTCTTCCATCCGTGTTTGCCCTATAACATCCTGTATTCGCTTCATTTCCAAATCATAAGCAATCGTTGCTTTATCCAGTTTTTCCAGTTCGATACGAAATTGTGCCAACCGTTCCCTACTCAGACTCAATTGCGACTCGACCTCGCCATGTTTCAGCAGTAATTCCGCCAAGTGTTCTTGCAACTCAGCATCAGGTTCAGCAGATTGCATACAGAGCATGGCCAAATGCTCCAACCGCTCCTCCAACACATTCAAGCGCTCCTGTTCTCTGCTGATCCTATCGGTCACTTGCTGAATTTTTATCGTTTCTCTATCGTATTCCAGCTCGGTTTGATGCACCATGCTGCGTAATTCAGCAACCAGTTTATTCTGGGCGGTGACTGCATCAGCGAAGGCTTGTTTTTCGGCTGCTGCATTAAACTGCTGTTGTTCGGCTTCCTGATACTGTTGCTCTAAGTCGTGCAATCGCTCATCCAGTTTTAATTGTTCTGTAGCCAATTCTTCAATCAAAAATGCTAAATCTTCACTTTCAGCGGCAATAGTGCCCATAATCCGTTGGGCATGTTGCATTGCGTGTTCATTTCCAGCTAATGCAGAACTGTTTGCTCTCAACGCATCATTACTGGCATTAAGATTCAGCTGATACGCTTCAAGACGTTTGATACTTTGTTGCAGTTGAGCATGATGTTGATCACGAAGTGAGCGTACCGATTCTATCTGTTGCTGTAACTCAGCCACAATTAGGTTCAATTCAGTAATTCTTTGCTGACGAGCAAGCAACCCCATCTCATCGTGCGCACCACGATTGACCAGTTTTACCCAGCCTTTTCCAAGCCAAAAGCCATCAACAGTCACAACAGACTCATGATCTGACAGCTCAGGTAACCAGCTGCGTGCCTCATCCAAATGCTCGGCAGTGTAAATATGATGCACATTTTTGAAGGTGGCGGGAATACTTCCGCTGATTTGATCAGACAATCTTGGGTGGCTGCTTTTGTTGCAAGACACATCATTCAAAGTAACAACACTTTCCCCCAAGCGAACGCACTCAGACCACTGTGGCCACAGTTCATCAAAATCATCCAAAACATAAGCATGTAAATCGTCTCCCAGCACCATTTCACAAACAGATTGCCATTGAGGCGCAACCTGAAGCACATCCATTAATCTGGATTTTTCACCCCAGGTTTTAATGCCTTCTTTGCTTGTTTTATTGGCCTGTCTCGCCGCCTTTTGGATGGCAATTAATGCGGCATGTTCACTATTTAAACGATGAAAATCATCTTGTAACTGATGCAGCTGTTGTTCCGTTTCCTGTAACTGCAAACGGTGTTGGTTAATGTGTTCATTGCCCAACCGTAACTGTTCTTCATCAAATAATTGCGTTTCAGATAATTGCGTGCGCTGGTGTTCCAAATCACGCTTGGTTTGCTCTAATTGCTCCAGAGATATGGCATTTTTTTCTGATTCGAGCTTTTCCAGTCTGAGCTGCGTTTGCTGACGCCTTTGTTCCAGATGTTGCCTGTTAATTTGGGTAACATTCAACTCACTTCGCACAGTATTGGTATTAATTTGTACTTCTTGCCAACGCTGTTCCCATTCTTTCTGCTGCTGTTGAGCCTCTTCCTGAGCGCACTCCCTGGCTGTAAAATCCCGTTTTAGGGCATCTAAATCACCCGCCAGATTCTGGGCTCGTTGCTGTGCATTGACTAATTCTTCCTTGTCTCGTTTTAATTGGCTTGCAGCGCTTTGCCAATCCTGCTGCATTTGCTGCCTGTCGTGTTCAAGGCGTTTTTTATCACGCTCTTTTTGTTGAATGGTCTCTTCGAGGCGGGCTATTTCGGTACCGGTTTGATAAAATGTTTCCTGAATGTATTGTGATTGTTCGGTTGCATCCTGTAACTGCTCGTTTAATACCGTGCGCTCTTTGCCGGATGCGGTTAATAAACTCTGCTGTTCCTCATAGCGAACCGCTAGCTGCTGCAGTTCACGCTGTTTAATCTGCTGTTGTTGCGTAAACTCTTGCCATCTGAGAGCTAATATTTCCGCTTTGCATAACCGTTCTTCTTCTTTGAGCACGGTATACCGCTCAGCAGATTTAGCCTGACGCTCCAGGCGTTGTAATTGTTTGTCCAGCTCTTCTCGGATATCGGCAACCCGAGTTAAATTGTCACGGGTGTGTTCTATGCGCTGCAAAGTTTCACGCCGTCTTTCTTTGTATTTGGATACCCCTGCTGCTTCTTCAAGAAAAGCTCTTAACTCTTCTGGTTTTGCCTCAATTAATCGAGAAATAGTCCCTTGGCCAATAATAGAATACCCTTTGACACCAGCACCTGTTCCCAAAAAAATATCCGTGATGTCCTTCTTGCGGCATCGACTGCCATTAAGGAAATAAGACGATTCACCATCTCGGGTCACTATCCGTTTGACTGCTATTTCACCATAGCTGGCAAATGGGCCAGATAAACGCCCCAAACTGTTATCAAACACCAGCTCTACTGATGCCTGCCCCACTGATTTGCGTTGCGACGAGCCGTTAAAAATGACATCGGTCATGGAGTCGCCGCGCAAATTTTTTGCAGAACTCTCCCCCATAACCCATCGCACTGCATCAATAATGTTTGATTTGCCACATCCGTTAGGGCCAACGACGGCAACAAGCTGACTTGGAAAATGAACCACAGTGGGGTCTACAAAAGATTTAAATCCCGCTAATTTGAGTTGCTTCAACTGCATGGCGATTGGAAAAATAATAAACTAATAAGGCATTATAACTGAGGATTAGGGTGATGACCATTTCACAACTGAGGTAATTTCAACACGTACGATAGCATAAATAAAAAAACCCAGCATGGGGTGCTGGGTCAAAAAGTTCTAAAGCGTGCAACAAGAGATGATTACATGCTTGCCTGGGGAGCTGTTTGGCTGCTTTCCTCAGGTTGAGGAGCGGCCTGCAGTGGTGGAATGATCACCTTAGCCTCTTGAGCGATAAAATCAAGTCTGCGTGCCAGTGAACCTTCGGGATTCAACGTTACACCTTCCGTTTTTTTCAACTCAGCAATTACGGCATTAACTAATTGCTGGACATTAAGTAAATCATTTCGCTGCAACACCTGTTCAACGGCACGAGTATGATGCCTTCCTAAATGGCAGGTAAACAATCGCCCCCAAAAACCTCCTTTGACATAATCACGGAGAAGATTTTTTGCCTGAGCCAAATCCGATCGCCTTCCTTCAGCATTCCAAATCCCTTTATAACTCGCAGGAAAAACTGGCTTTTTTTCTGCGGTTGGCACAGATGCCTCAGCTGGAGAAGCAACAGATACTGCCTCATGATCTGCTGTGATTGTTGCCATGGAGCTGTTTTGTTCTTGTGGTGCTGGAAGTTGGAACTGGCTAATTTTTAGTGCCTGGATATTGAGAAATCTATTTTTTATGTGGCTTAGCGTATTAAACCAGGCAACCGCTTTATCAGGATTAATTTTATACAGCTCCCCGACTAGTGCCAATAAAGGCTCAAAGCGTGTGCGTAATTCTGCTTCAAACACCAATTCATTGTGATAATCGGCTGGCAAAATTTTAAATGATTTGCCAAATTTCGCCAGAGCTGCCAGATTTTGAGCCACATCAGCTTTCAAACATCCTACCCTATGGGTTACTTGCAAAGGGGCAAATAATGAAACAGGTACTTTGCTACCAACGTAACTGATTAGGCTGCCTTTTGTGAAGAACTCGGTGATCATGGGTTCCAAATCATGCGCAGGATTCTCAGCTTCCGTTAAAGATGAGTTTACTGCGATACTAGATGCTGCTTCGGTCAATGTGGTGGTTATTTCAGTTTTGAGCATGTTTATGAGGTCATCAAAGTCTATATTTGATGCCGCCAAAGCCGCATTTATTTGCGCAGTTGACAAAAACAGGGAGTCAGAAATTTTTGCTTTTCTTAAATCTGCTCGACTGAACTGGATTTCTTTACCAAGATTGAAAATATCATCACTTTGATTCGCCAATTCTATAACATGAGTAGGAATACCCTCACTTGAAATTCCCATTTCGTGTCTTAGTTGCATGTAAGAAACCATATAACTAAAAGGCAGGGTAATTTCTTTTTCTGAAAGAAACTGATTCGCAGAGACCAGAAAGAACGCATCCTGCCGATGACGTATTTCTCTGTGACTACCGGATTCTTTGAAATAAGCCAATTGTTTGGCTTCCATTAACCCCATCTCAATTTCATACACCGTATTTCTGGGTGCATCCAAATGACCATCTTGTTGAGGCTTGTAGGTTATGGTAGCCGGGGGGAGCGCTGTTTTTACACCAGCATCAACGAGGATTTTCAACAACGTTAACATGCATTCTTTTAGTTCTAAGGGCTTGATTTGTTTGAAAATCGGCACAATAATTTTGATTTCCTGACCAACCTGATTCCATGGAAGCCCCTTGTAAGTACCGTTTGTTACCTCAAACGCTTTTTCTTCTGTTTTATGAACTTGTAACCCCAAACCATTTTCAGCCAAATAGGTTTGAAATTGAAAATTTGTTTTTATCGCCTCCAAAGCTCGAGCCAAATTTTCGGGGTTACGATCAAGAGCTAAATACACCATGCGGTAGGTGATCAGTGATTCATCGTGAACTATATGGCGATTTTGATCAGCTCTGACAAACCAGCGAGGGCCAGCTTTTTCATCACCAAAGAAATGGTAGAATTCCTCAGTTTCAATGCGCTCTAAAGAAAATTCTTTTTTGGTTTGATATAACGAATAAACGGGCATCATTAATTTTATCTCCTGAATTAATTTTGAACATTATGACATGAAAATATTAAGGAAAAATTAAGGTTAACAATGCTTTGTTATTTGACCAGGAGGCAAAAAAGTCTATCGTGTTTTTAATGCAATTCCAAGACAACGTGCACAATTGACAAACATACTTATCCTTATATAATGCACGATTCTGAAATCTTATGGATAAATAATGAAACAACAGTTTAATGCGCTACCCCGAATTGTATTGACCCTTTGTTTGACCCTGTTGTGCTCAACGCCTCTTTTTTCAGAACCACCAAATCTCAGCCTGGTTAAAAAAGAAGTCATTGCCTATCATGACTCCGGCCTTTATTACAAAGATCTGGAGCGTAAAATAAAACAAGCGCAACAGTATATTATCGAACAAGCGGCAAAACACAAAAACACTCAATCAACTCAAAAACTGGCGTTGGTTCTCGATATAGACGAAACCAGCTTATCCAATTACGATAAAATGGTGGTACGTGATTTTGTTGGCACCAAGGATGAAATACATCAGGAAATTATGGCAGCAAATGCCCCCGTTATAAAACCGATGCTGAGTTTATACAACACCGCTCTAAAGCATGGAATTAAGGTATTTTTTGTAACCGGTAGAGTCGAATCAGAGCGCAATGCCACGCAAATTAACCTGACTAAAGCAGGCTATAAAAACTGGGCGGGACTGTATTTGCGCCCCCAGGAATATTCATATCCGTCCATCATCCCCTTCAAATCCAAAGTACGGGAATCAATAACCCAAAAAGGATACACGATAATTGCCTCTATAGGGGATCAATACAGCGACATCCGTGGCGGTTTTACTGAAAAAGGATTTAAATTACCGAATCCTTATTATTATCTACCCTGATTCCTTTCCTATCAGACGGCTACAAAAATGGTGGTGGGGGGTTATCAGGGTAAACGCATCTAAACGTATTATCTAAGACCAAGACGCCTACGTTCTGCGCTTTATGCGCAGAATCCAGATCTTTGCCTGCACTAAGATCGCATGGATCCTGCGCATAAAGCACAGGACGTAGGCAAAAGAGTGGCGATTTATGTTCATAATTTAGATGCGTTTGCCCTGGGGGGGTTATTTTGTGACTCACACCAGTTTTCTTAGATGGATGGACAGAAACTTCATTGGAATTTTAATTGACTGTTTAAACTGGATTGATTTACTAAAAGAACCAAGCCCCACCAGAGCTAATTGAGCTTCAGAGAATGGGGCTTGAGAGAGTTCATGCAAAAAAGGAACTATATCAGGCGTTTTTACCTTTTAAACGTACGGCCATAACTTCCATAGCCAGGAACTTAAGGTAATCATAACTCACATAATAATCACCTTGATCACCAGCTAAAGCTGACCAGGAATTACGCAGAGTAAATACGCCTTTATTGACGTGGCCTTGCTCATCAGCAACTTCCACATCATCATCATAACCAGTAACAACAAGTTCATGTCCGGCATAAATATTGCCATTCATTGCATCCGTGATAATTTCAGGTGTCAGCATCCAGGTGTCGTTTTCAACCTTATTGCTTCCAACGGCACCCGCATCTCCTACGTATACATCCAGCAACATGCCTACAGTCAAGCGGTTGCCTTTAGCCAGCTCGTTTTTAATCTGGTAGACAATATCGTTCATGTTTGTTTTTACAGAAAATGATCCCTCATCTTGCAACAGCGCCTCCCAACTTATCAGTTTAGAAACGGGAATGCTGTGGGCCAAAAATTCGGTCTCGGACATTGGATTACCCTCATTAATTTCATCAGTTAATGGATATTCCTTAACTCCGGCACAGCCGTTTAATTTTTGATAATTTTTACTTATGATGCCGTAGTCCGTAATTTGTTGCAGAACCCAGGCTCCAAAAGAACCATTCCATCCACTTGCCTGAGCTTTATCATGAATAGCCAGATAACTGCCTAATTCAAGACTGCATAACTGACTGACGTAATCCCCTGCACCCAGTGCAGCATTTAACGCAGCAGTTACCGCAAAAGTCACACAGCTGCCATGATATCCCTGGTTCAATACCGGAGTTAATTGCATGCCCAGAGCGACTTTTCTTGGTAATTCGGAAGCAAAAGAAGCATTAGCAACCGAATTTTGAGGGTATTGGGATAATTGATCATGCAAATAGGATTTAGCGTTTGCAGATAATTCGTATTTTGGTAGTTTAAATTTCAGAGTTTTAGCGGGGCCGATAAGATTTTTTGGGGAAATATTGACTTCCACTTCACCCTTTAGATTTACCTGACTGGCAAAGGCCAATGAAGTAGATAAAGACAAAACAGCTAAATTGATCAATTTTTTCATAAAATAACATCCCTATAGTTAACTCTCTAGCATCATATCAAGAGAAAAACTAAATGCAACAGATTCCAGAAATACTGATCTGGCATTCTGATTAAAAATAGATCATACCCTAGACATCTCC
>NZ_LNZC01000022.1:92925-137618 GCF_001467535.1 Legionella worsleiensis | reverse complement strand
CGCTTTATGCGCAGGATCCATGCGATCTTAGTGCAGGCAAAGATCTGGATTCTGCGCATAAAGCGCAGAACGTAGGCATCTTGGCCTTAGATAATACGTTTAGATGCGTTTACCCTGACACATTCCAGAAATACTGATCTGGCGTTCTGATTAAAAGTAGATCAAGCCCCAGTCAGCTCCAGAGATCACAAGCAAGTTTTTGTTTGTTACGATATAATGACCACTCATTCATTCATAGGGTGTACTAAAATGCGTCATTTTATTTTTTGTTTGCTCATTGCACTATTGTCTTTTGGACTCCTTGTCAACGAAGCATCAGCAAAACGCTTTGGCGGCGGGCGGAGTTTTGGGGTTCAACGATCCCAAAGCAGTCTTTTTTCATCACATAAAACGCAAAATACTGCATCTATGGCACAAAAATCGAATAAAAGCAGATGGGGTGGTGTGTTAGGAGGTCTTCTGGTGGGTGGATTGTTAGCCAGTTTATTCATGGGTAATGGCCTTGCAAACGGACTGATGACCTGGTTAATACTCGGCTCGGTACTCTTTTTTGTAGTCAGTTTTTTACGCAAAAAAATGCAGCCTGGACTCCAATCGGCTCAATCCAATGCATTCAGAGACAATTCATTCAATCCTTTTAATCAAGCTCAGCCCCATAATGGCCACAGCAGCCATAGCTCTGCTACTCCTGTTGATTTTGTATCAGAGAGTTTTTTACGCAACGCCAAAGTGAATTTTATTCGACTTCAGGCTGCTTACGACAGCAAAAATCTTCAGGACATCCAAACCTTCACAACACCTGAAGTGTTCGCTGAAATCAAAATGCAGCTTGATGAGCGAGGTAATGAGCCTAATAAAACCGAAATCATTCACTTAAATGCCGAGTTGCTTGATGTATCCCGGCAAACCCTGTCTAATATCGCCAGCGTTCGCTTTACAGGCTCGATAAAGGAAAATAATGAAGCCATTGCGCCGCTTGATGAAATCTGGCATTTCTATCAATTCACCAATACTAAAGAATGGGTAGTTGGCGGAATCCAGCAAGAGGTGTACCAACCTTAACTCGATTTGGCATTCATCACTGCCTGATGTGAATAGAAACGTTTTAAATACTTGTTTCAATTTCACATCGGCAGTGAACTGACATTAGCACTATCGTCCTCATAATTTATCAAAAGTGGATCATCCATCACTTCGTTCACCCAAACAGCATCAGTTCTTTTCATATTGAACATTTTATGATTCTTGTGATAGTCTACAGCACTTTAAATTTCGCAAAGTCCATAGCGCATGCCTTTTAATCTCGATCACCAGATACTCGAAGAAGCTCAAAAAAGACAGAGCACTCACAATCATGTCACCTCAAACGCTGCTGCATTGCTTGCTATTAGGCTTGCTGCAAAATATTTTTTGCAAAACCGCAACGCCAGTAGCTCCGGTCAGGCGGCATCCTCATCTTCGGTTGCTGCATCATCCTCCTCTTCGGTTGCTGCATCATCCTCCTCTTCCGATCCTGAAAAACACTCGTCCATGACTCTTGGGATATCCCAAAGTTCTGCTGGACAAGAAAAAATGCGGCGTATCAGAGCACGTTACGAACGCAGAGCCAAATCATCGGTGTTAGAACCCTCCACCAGAGGCTGGCTCAATACGATTTTGGATAAAAATATTCTCAATAAAGAATTTGACCGAGTCACGCTGGTGGAAGAGCATGAGGGAAAGCGGGTTTCCACCGAATGGTATCTGCCGCTCCCCGAAGTTTTTGCCCTAGTGCTGTGCGCACTGATGGATAAACACGAGCAAGCATGGCCTGTACCTCCCGGCAGTACCGCAACCAAGGAACGACTGCTCCGTCTGCAAAAATTTGACCGCATTAACAATGAACTGATGAAGGAAACGCCATCCGTTTGCTCAGCCGGCATCCGGCACCGATGGCTCATGGCATTGGATGGTTATGAAGGCAAACGTCTGCCCTTAAATGCCGAAGACGTTCTCATGCAAGGTTTGTTCGATTTTATGGTACATGAAGTACTTGCAACACACCTTAAGTTAAAGCTCCCTGATGGACGAGACCCGGCAGGTAATGAATACATTCCCTTTTATGAACAATTTCAAACTCTGTTTTTACCCTGGATATTCGATACCATTCCAGACCATGTTAAAGCAGCCATCAACAATGCAGGACAAGAGGATGCCCCAAAGCAATACATACTGAATCGCTTTCGCTCCATCCAGACCATTCCCAGTGATAAAATGCTGATACAAATTAATGGGTATTGCAGTAATGAAGGGCTGGAAAGCATCCCATGCCATTTTGTACCCGTCCTCGCTGCATTAGACCGTTTCGCCAAACGTCATGCCATGGCAGTGGGCTCTGAACGCATTGCGGCAACCAGTCTGCACTCCCTTGCCAGCCAAACGATTGGCTGGCTGCGGGGCTCCGATTTCAGCCCTATGTCATTAAAAAGAATCGCCGCTGAAAAAAATCCTTGGGATACCGTCTATCTGGTAATGAGACTTCACGACGTGCTGCACCAGTTCAACGACTACCAAAATCTGCTCGACGTCTGCGACATGCCCCCAGAACAGAAGGCCGAATGGATAGAAGCACTTCATGCTCTGGGGCAATGGCTCAATAATCAGGAGCTCTCGCTGCACGTCTTACTCGCAGACACTCCTACTCTGGAACAACACCTGCGTGCTTTTGAGCGGGGGGTTATTCTCTGGCGAAGCAACACCTATTATGATTTCATCAGCAATTACACTGCGCAATGGTTTGCTGCAAATAATGGAGCGCAAGCCAGCCTCTTTGGCCGGCTTTGTGAGCTGTTTTTTAATGAAAATACACCCGAAGCTCTTTCTAATCCAGTCATTCGCGTCGACGAAGCTCTTTTATCCAAATGGATAACTCAGACGGACGAAGACGGCACTCTGGATGTATCGCCTTACCAGATAAACCGCATAATCCTCCATGCCCTGTGTTACGAACCCAACACCTGGTCGCCTTTGTTTCTCGAGTGCCTGAAAGGAGTACTTTCCTTCATTCGCAACCGCTGCAATCAGGGACTAAACAGTGCAGGACAGGCTCTGTCCCGTGATTCATGGCCGCAAGAGCTAATTGACCAGATTGAACACCTGTTCGATGCCGACACTGTAAAACAAGTCATACTCACACCAGGTAACATCACACCCGGAACCAGTCTACGCATCTCATACTTATTAGCCATGTCACGATCTATGCCCGAGCGCATCATCCGAAAAATCGTGGAACATCCAGGTTTTGATCCTAATGCAACAGACCATCGGTACTTAACTCCATTTTACATTGCCGCAGAATTTGGCAACATCCCTTTTGCAAAGGCTTTACGTGCAAAAGCCGCACACTGCAACGTAAAATATAAAAGTCTGTTCACACCAATGGTTGCAGCTTTCGATAAAAAACATTTATCTTTTATCCAATGGTTTATTCAAACACTGGATGAGTCTAACGCTCTTAAGGAGCTGACAACAAAGGACGTTTATGGCTTTAACCTGATGCAGCGCTTGGCCTCTAACCCTCAAAATTTAATAGACATCTTGCGATGTTTGCCTGTGCGTTCAAGGAAAGAGGCTTTGCTGGCAGGAGATAAAACTGGTTTTAACGCATTATTCTTATTTGCACAACATCCCTTATTCATCAAAGATGTATTGAATTGTCTGCCTGAGTGTGAAAGGGCAAGCGTTTTTATGTCAGAGAGCGTAAGTGGCTTTGGCATGTTCGAAAAAAACGCATTTTTATATCCTAAGATTGTGGAACCACTTCTGGAATCCTTACCCAAGAACAAAAAAGAACAATTTTTACTGTCAAAAAGTCAGGATGGAAAGACCATGCTGCATCATCTGGCTGAAAGCTATCCTCAGCTCCTGATAAAAACCGTAAGCTACCTGCCTAAAAAAAGAAGAATCAGTCTCTTAAGAGCAAAAAATAACGACAATGTGAGCGTGCTGCGCCAAGCAGCAAAAAGCCACCCAGAAATCCTGAAACAACTTCTACTTCTTCTGCCCACTAAAGACAGATATAGCGCTCTAATGAAAAAAAATCGTAAGGGCAATACTCTGTTGCATCATGTATCAGAAAGAAAAGGAGAACTTCTGATAGAACTTGTGGACTTACTGAAAATAAAGCACAGAATAAAAGCTATCATAGCAAGAAACAAGAATGGTGACACAATCCTGCATGAAATTGTATCGAGAAATCCCGAAACGCTGCAATGGCTTCTAAACTACTTATCCCTAAGTGACGTGATGAGCAAAGACAAGTGGGGTTATCCGTTGCTGCATAAAGTGGCGAATAATCCCCCAATATTACTGGTTCTCCTGGATTTTATACCCGATACAGCGAAAGCTGACACAGCCAAAACATGTAATAATTATGGCGAGACCATAGCTCATCGGGTGGCGCATATCCCAGAGAGCCGGAGCCTTTTTTTCAAATGGCTTCCCCAAACAGAATACTTTGCTGTTTTGATGGCAAGAAACAAATCGAACCTGACAGTACTGGAATTGATTGCAAAAAACGACTGCGACATGCTTATTCAACTTCTGGACTCATTGTCTGAGACAGAAAAATACGCCGCACTAATAGCACGCTACGAAAATGGTCAAACCCTGTTGCACCTGCTTGTTGAGACCCATCCCTCATACTTGATCCAACTTATGGACTACTTGCCCGAGGACGAGAGAATGGCCACTTTAATAACACGTAGACGCAGGAGTGGGAAATACCGGTTTATAGGAAAATTAACAAATATCCCAGAAACAGAATACAGCGGTTGCGAGAACGTGTTGGAAATACTCGCACAAAAAAACGTCCAATATCTGATACAGCTTCTGTACTGTCTGCCTGAAGAAGCAAGAGTTGCCGCTATAAAAGTTGAGAACGAATGGGATCAATCCTTGGCATTGCAAGTTATAATTCACTTCCCTCACCTTGCCAAAGGACTGTTTGACTGCCTGCCTTCGACAAGACGAACTGATGCACTAAAGTCAAGAGGCTCATATGACAATACTCTGCTGCATAAAATAGCAATAAGGTGTAAAACCAGATTAAGAGAACTTTTAGAGTCTCTCACCGAAACAGAAATACTGGACGTTTTGATGACCAGAGACAAAGAAGGTAATACGGAGCTGCATAAAATCCTAAATGAGCCTTCAGCAGTAGAGGTGATTATGGGGTGTTTGCCCGAGGCAGCAAGGGCCGATGTGGTTAAGTCATGTAACAATAAGCAATTGTCGGTGATGCACCTTGCCGTATCATATCCTGACTCCTTGCAAATACTTCTGGATTACCTGCCCATAACAGAAAAGGCAAATGCTGTGCTGTTCTGCGGCCGAGATGATTATTCTTCTATAAAACATGCTGAACGCCTATCCAAATTTAAATCGCTAAGCATCCTAAATGCCGCGCTAGAGCAAACAAGACACAATATAAACACGCAAAATACTGACGATTTATCAAGACCCAAGCAGGATAAAGACGGCACTATACCCTCACTCCCCTCTTCATCAGTATCAGATTCATCGCCAATCCATGACTCATGCTCATTTTTTAGAAGGATGGAGCAAGAACAACGGTTTAAAGACAGGTCTGACAAGGAGAGCGAATTGGACGCAATGGATAGGAAAAGCCCTGCTTTGTAAACGATGAAAGGCAATACGCTAACGCCTCTTGGTTATCAGGTATAAAAATGCCGAGATTCGATCGGCATTTTTCGAGAATAAAACAGTCCAATCTGACGACTATTAATTGCCCCACTCGTTCCACTATCGATTTTGATAGTGGAACATCTAAAGTCCAGTAACTACTGGGGTGTTTCACTTGTTCCGGTTGTTCCACATATTTTTTAGATGTAGGTAAAAATCTAAAGTTGTATCGGCTTTAATGCAGATGATTTCCCGTATTACGACTTCGTCTAATACGGGCTACGCTTGCTGAGCGCCACGTATTTTCTTGACTTGAATGGTTGTGCCTTGGAGGAAAATAGTGAATTACCAGATATTATTGAAGAGGCGGCTTCAGGGGTTATTGATAGACATCAGCTCGTTGAGCTTTTAAAACCTTATATTTTTTCAAATGAATAAGGCCAGTTGAATCCCGTTTGCAAGCAAACGGGCTACGCTTGCTCGGACTCAAAGATTTAGCAGGTATTGTTAGGTTACACTTCGTTTAGCCAAGTTAACTTGAAACAAGTATATAAAATCAACTATACTGTACATGTACAGGAAATATGGGGAAAACCATGCAAACAGTGTCTTATACTCATATGCGCAAACATTTATGTGAAATCATGGAAAAAATCGCCAATGGTGAGCAAATCTGCTTTACTCGTAAAGGTCAAAAGCCTTTTATTATTGGGAAGATCGGCACACCGACCGATGCTCAACTTGAAGAAGCAAAGTACGAGAAACGTGCTCAGACGATTGCTAAACTAAAAGAGCGTCATGCAGCCACTATTAAAGCTTTAGCGGATAAATAATGGAATTAATTTTTTTAACTGTAGAAGATGTGGTATTTATTCAAGGCGAAATATTATCTAATGCTTCTGTTACTGATTTAGGAAAACTTGAATCTGCCCTTAAACGTGCTGAATAATATCATCATTATAAAAATATCAATGATATTGTTGAGTTAACGGCTATCTATATCATTGGCATTGCTAAATCACATGCTTTTCCCGATGGTAATAAACGAACCGCCTTTCTGAGCGCCACGTATTTTCTTGACTTGAATGGTTGTGCCTTGGAGGAAAATAGTGAATTACCAGATATTATTGAAGAGGCGGCTTCAGGGGTTATTGATAGACATCAGCTCGTTGAGCTTTTAAAACCTTACATTTTTTCAAATGAATAAGGCCAGTTGAATCCCGTTTGCAAGCAAACGGGCTACGCTGGCTGACTTAATCGATTTATGATTGAATTCGAAGAGCGGTTGAGTGAGTTTGTTTAACACAGGACAGTTACACAGAATTATTTACAGGCTCCATTTTTCATACAAAATTAAGCAAGGAATCCAATCCCTATCATCCGGGAAGGGCTCTTCTCTTCTAAAATAGCGTTTTTCTTTGAGGTTAGGCTCCAAACTCCCATCCTCATTCTCATTAACAGGAACATAGTCTCCATCTTCTGGACAATAATCTATATCGAAATCTTGAAGCCAATTCCTTATTTTATACTGAACTAACTTATCACTCCATTCTAAGGCCATTTAACTCTCCCAAGGGATTTGAGTGCATTCGTTCAATTATAGAACATTAAGTGTCAATGTGCATGGCGATCGAAGAGGCAATGCCTGTATAAAATCACACAAATTGCTTGTTTTCTATAGAGAACAACTCGGGTTCGTTCAAGAACAATTAATTATTTAAAAGGAACGACAGTATGGTTAGAGGAATCTCATAATCATCCAAAGTTAAAATATAAGGAGTTTCTTTGCCTTGTTTGAATAGAAAGATACCTTCTGCAAATAATTCAAAAGATAAGATTTTATTGAATAAGATATTAAATTGCTTTTTATGACCTTTGAAACCAATACGTTGGTTTGTAATGTATAAAATCCCAACGTCTTCTGTATCAAGAATTTCTTGTGTTTTTGTTTGAACCCCAATAGAGCCGATCCTATAACGAACTCCTTTCATAATTTTTATAGAACCAGTCAAGCCTCCATAATTGATTCGTTTAGTAACTTTTTTTATTTTATTTAATTGAGAAGAGGCACGGTAGTGCAATATTTCATTTGGTTTTAAAATAATGTTTAGTTTATCTTTATTTTCAACCGATGGTAATGAGCCTTGCTCAATTAATCCCAAAGTATAATATTTGTTGAAAATTTTTTGGTCAAAATTAATTTCGTTAGTTTGCAAAGAGAATAAATTCAATAACTCTTGTAACGTTTTTCGCTCTTCTTCACTAATTCTCTTATCAGAGATAATCTCATTAAAGTAGGTCGATAACACCTTTCTTTGAATTTTTCTTATTTCTTCCTCTGTCAGCTCGTATTTATTTTCAACATATTTGAGTTGCTCTAACTCAAGGGGATCGATTACTCCATCCTTTAAAAAATACGTTAATATTTTCCTGTATTGCTGAACACCTTCTTTTTCGGAAAATATTTTAGATAAGTTAGGAAAAGCACTTTTTAAAATAGATCGCAATTTATTTACGGACATAAATTCCCTTGTAGTATCTATTGTTCAAATTATAGCAAAACCAGGAGATATGATTTAATGTATCGACTAAATTGATTTTATTTACTACCTAAATGGTTGATCGCTATAATGAACAACTCCCTTCTTATCTGTCCATTTATAAATAGTCATGTCCCCTATGGTTATTGCTGATACTGGTGCACTAATATTGGTATTGGTATTGGTATTGGTATTAAAAAGATTGTATTTTATAGAATTATTTTGGGTAGAATATCCACAAGTACAGGAAGGAGAATCTGTTCCATCAGAACAACGATAAAATCCAGTTGATGAATTACATCCTGCAACTCCTCCATGATGTGAACAACAACCTGATTTAGCATAAGTAAATAAAGGAACTACTAGCAATACGGAGGTGAAAACTCCTATTACTAGTTTATGTATGAGGGCTCTTAAGGACACCCTTGATACCCTCTATAGATACGAGCTTCTATCTTATCAAATTTTTCTTCGGAAAATGATGTAAGCGGTAGTAAAACTAACAATAGAAAAGAAATAAGGAATCTAGTATTCACATAATGTCCTTTTCTGACAGAAGTACTAATACCTAAATTATAGACTAAGAAAAAACAAAGATATTATTGAGACACAGCTGCGACACAAAAACCGACTACTTCAAGAAAATTTCGTAACCTATTGATTTTACAATGCCGCTGATGTGAATCGAACACACGACCTTTTGATTACGAAACTTTATCTTATCAATATCAAACAATATCATTTAATTACAAGAAAAAATTATAACCTTTTATTTAAAAGATATTATTGAGTTTTTCAAATTCAATTAGTATCATTTGATAATATACCTATACATAAATATTGGTACCAAAAATGGTACCAAATTAACAGGGTTGTGTATATGAAATTTATTGACAGCTATATAAAGAATCTCACGCCAGACACCACATGGTTTGAAAAAATTGAATCTTCAGGACTAGGGATTAGAGTAATGCCTAGTGGTAATAAGTCTTGGTTTTATCGATTTAGTATTAATGGCAAACGTCAAAAAATGACCCTGGGCAAATATCCTGCTATTAGTTTAAAGCAAGCTCGTGAATACCTTATCAAAGCTCAAAGTTTGAAAGAGCAAGGTATTAATCCTATAGAAAGTGCCAAATTGGAAAAATTAAAAGAAGACAATACATTCTCTAAGTTGATACTGGCCTGGTATGAAAATTATGCAGTAAAAAATAGAAAACAACCCCGCCCTATCAAATATCAGATCGACTCGGAGATCATCCCCCTTCTCGGTCATATGGTGCTTGATAATCTCCAAACTAAAGATATTACAATCGCGCTTGATAAAATAGTACAGCGAGGCGCACCTATTCATGCCAATCGTATTTTAAGCACAATAAAACAAGTACTCAACTACGCAGTGAGTCGCGGTTATATTCAATATAATCCAGCGATCAACATACGAACAAGAGATATCGGTGGTATTGAAAAACCCAGAGAGCGGGTTTTAAATTCTAAAGAACTAAAAACTATTTGGACGTTCCTCGGAAGCGAACAATCACAAATGTCTGAATCATCTCGACTAGCAATAAAAATTATTATCCTAACAGGGGTTAGAACTGGTGAAATCAGACTCGCTCAATGGCACCAGTTTGATTTTGAACAATCCTTATGGACTATCCCTCCCGAGCATTCTAAGGGTGCCATTACAGTCAAAATACATTTGAGTGACCTCACCAAAAAGTTATTACTTCAAGCAAAAGCGAATTCTGAGTCCCCTTTCGTAATCCCTGGCATAACAAATGATGCGCCAATGTCTAAGGACGCCCTTCCCCGCGCTATCAATAGAATCCAAGATCGCGTTGGACTACCAGAATGGACAGCTCATGATTTGAGAAGAACCTTTGCTACTCAATTGGGTGAATCTTTGAATATTGATCCAGTTGTCATTGAAAAATGTTTAGGGCATAAAATGCCGCGTATTATGGCTACTTATAACAAAAACGAGATGCTTCCTCAACGCAAAGAAGCTTTAGACGCATGGGCTGAACACATAAAAAAGATAGTATCTCAATAAGAAAACTTGTAAACTTGGTTTACAAATACTAAACTTAGGTTTAAGGATTGTATGAAATGCCAGCAAAGCCTGTAAAAAGAACAGACAAAGAGCTGTTTGCTTTAATCGAACAAAAGATTAGAGATAAATCTTACGCTTTTGTTCCTCATGCTCAACAAAGAATGTTAGAAAGGCAAATTTTAGAAATTGATGTTATTAATATTTTAAAAGGCATTCCTGATTATGAAAGAAGCAGGAATAAACGCAAAGATAGTTATGAAGCCCAATACATTCATGAAGATGCAGATGATTGGAAATATTGTATTGAAGGAAAAACTATAGATGACCAAAAGATCAGGATCATTATTACCTTTGCCGAAGATCTTATGCCTATTATTACTGTAATTAATATTCGATAAGAGGAAGTACTATGGAAACCAGAATTGAACCCCTTTTCCTCTATGAAGGACTTGGATTTCCTATAGAATTAGAAAATGTGGAAATGATCCGTTACAACAATGAATGGCTTCCCAAGATCGATGTGGAGAAAGTGGCAGATGAAGTCATTAAAAAATTGGCGACACAAGAATGTAGACTCACTGGAAATCAGGTGAAATTTATTCGCTCTTATTTTTCTATGCCACTAAGAGAGTTTGGTGAAAAAGTTGTTCATGAATCTCATGCCGCTGTTAACAAATGGGAAAAAAAAGGAAATGAAGCCACTTCTATGAACGAAAATACAGAAATAGTATTACGTTTATTTATCATTGAAAAAACACAAGCCCAAACTAAAAACCAACAAGCTAATTTTTATAATGCCTTCCAAAAAAGTAAAATTTTTTTCCAGGCACGAGACAGTAAACTAAAGCCAATTCATATCAATCTATGTGCTTAACTGCATAATTAAAGCCCATATAGACTATGGGCTTCATCTTAATTATACCAACTGCATATTCTGTTGAATCCACTGATTGATTGTCTCTTTATGCCAAGCCAAGGTGGTTCCATTTAATTTAACAGGTTTAGGAAATTTGCCGTCAGACCACCAACGTCTTAACGTTAGTCGATTACGCCCAATAAGCACTTCTAAATCAGTAATAAATAAAATTTGTTTTGGTATTTCATTCTCAAGCCTATGCATGTCTAATCCCCTAAATAACATTCGGCAGAATAAAACGCTTTACCTTTCCACTCGCCTTTAATTTCCATATCAATTACCGTGATAAACAACTTCAATAAATTTAATTCAACTTTGCTTTCTTTGGGCAATCGACTGTATTGATGGATCAATTGCAAATGGGCCACTGATGAGTTTGATAAGTTGGCAATTCGTTGTAGAGAATAGTTGGTGGAATACAGTAAATACTGAATGATCCCTTTATAGATGGTGATCTTTTGATCATGAAACATGCGACATACTCCTGTAAAACATGTACTAAAGTTCAATTCACGTCAAATTAACATTTAACATCATTTGACGAAACCAATATTAAAACGATATTAATTTTATTATCAATAGGTGTTTTTATGAAATTTAAATTAAGATACGATATGATATTGAATGATATCGTTTTATATGATAATTTTTTTACGACGTTCGATTACAAGGATAATTTTATGAGTAAGGGATTATATAAATCGTTTGCTAACCGCTTGATTAAAACCCTCAAAGATAAAGGATATACTGCCTCACGTTCTCCCAATGGGATCTGTATTAAAACTCTGGCTGAGTTTACTGGTGCTTCTGAACAAATTTGTCGTCGTTATATACGAGGGGATGCTTTACCCGATTATGAAAAAGTCAAACAATTAGCATCGCACCTTACTGTCAAGCCTGGCTGGTTACTTTTCGGCGAAGACGATAAGAAGGTATCTAAAGAAAATCAAGTAGATGAAAAATTACTTCATTACATCTTGAAACACAGTCATCACTTATATCCCGTATCTCATGTGAGTAATGACGATTACGCCGATTTTGTGTTAGGATTGATCAAAGAAGTCAAAGCAATTGACACTTCGGAGAATAATTTACTAAAAATCATTGACTTGGCTCTTGGTTCTATTTCTTCCTATGAAGAAAAGAGAAAAAAGCATAGTCATGCAGTTTAAGAAGTTTGTAAATAAGGATGTAACAGCTGTGGAAGTAACGCTTCACCCCAAAGCCAAAGAATTTCTCTTTGAACACTTTGCCACCATGCGCAAGGTGTTCTCTGATGTACTAGGACAAGTAGAGACAGACTATATTTCTATCGCTCTTATCAACCAAACAGGGCAAATTTTTTTTCTGTCCTCTAATCCATCTATAGAACAGAATTTAATCGAGAAGAACCTCTGGTTGTTCGATGGTTGCTATCAATCCAGCTTTTTTAACCAAGATATGCATAAACTATGGAGTGAACTTCCTCATACGGGATGTACTGGCCTAATAAAACAATATAAGCAAATAGAGCCTGGACTCATTACAGGCATTTCTATTCCGGCTGAATACGGTTCTTATAAAGCTATCTTCTCTTTCGGATTAAAACGGATAAATCCGTACATTCAGAATAAAACGTCAATCCATTGCGAAAAATTACTGGCTATGGGGAAGTACGCATTAAGGCAAATTCAAGACTATTTAACTTTTCCTGACAAACAGTCGTACACAATAGCCAAACCAAAACTGAAATTAATCATTAACAATCAGGTGACCTATGAACACACTCCTGGATAAGGACGATCCCATTTTAAGACAAACCGCAGAGCCAATCGCTGAATCAGAATTTGGTAGCAGCTGGTTAAAAGAGTTAATTAAGACCATGTTCGGCATTATGGCTGACAAGGGCGCTGTGGGCGTTGCAGCCCCCCAAATTGGAATCAGTAAACGAGTTATTGTATTTAGTACTGAATATACCAAACGGAGAAAACCTGAATATCCCATTCCTGATACAGCTTTAATTAATCCTTCCTTAAAGATCCTATCCAAGGAAATTCAAACTGGTCACGAGGGCTGCCTTAATTGCGGCGAAATAATGGGCGAGGTTCCAAGAGCTATGGAGATTGAATATTCTGGCTTTGATATAGATGGGAATAGAATTACGAAAAAAGCTTCTGGCTTAGAAGCGCGTATCCTTCAGCATGAAATTGATCACCTGGATGGATTTTTATTTTTAGACCGAGTGGAAGATCAAGATTCACTTACCACCCTATCGGCAATGCAAAATAAAGGATAATCGCATGAAGCATCAAACCCGAATCATACTGGCTGGCACTTTAGGTAATTTAATAGAGTCTTTTGATATAGCTATTTGTGGCCTACTCTCAGTTTACTTTGCCAAATACTTGATTGGAGATGCTTCAAAAGGTTTATTTCTAGTATTTCTTACTTTCTTTGCTGGATACTTAGCCAGGCCTATAGGGGCTATGATAATGGGTTTACTATCTGATATTTATGGTAGAAAAATTATTCTTGCAGGTTCAATTCTCTCTATGGGTGTATCAACAACCCTTATCGGGTTTATCCCTCCTCATAGCACCATAGGCACATTTTCTGTTATTACCTTATTAGTGTTAAGAGTTATTCAGAGCTTTTCTTGTGGTGCAGAATATTTAAATTCTTCAACTTATCTGATTGAAAATGCAGAAGAATCAAAAAAAGGCTACTCAGGAAGCTGGGCTTCCTTCGGTGCTATGTCAGGGATGTTAGTAGCCTCGTTGGTAGCTCTTATTGTAACGTATTTTACCAATAACTATCCTGAGCACGATTGGCTGATCTGGCGAGTGCCCTTTGTTCTAGCATTATTAGGTTCTTCCATTGGATTATATATCAGGTTGTGTATTCCAGAGAGCATGGAGTACATCATGTATTACGCTGATAGACCAAAACCTAAATTTAAGAGTTTACTCTCAGAATCCATGATTTATATAAGAAACAATAAAACACAGTCTCTTTACGTATTTATTTTAAGCTGCCTAGGTGTAACTACAACCTTTCAGATCTACATCTACGGCCCCATGCAAGCTCATTTGTATGGTAACTTCCATGACCATGAAATTATAATGTCTAACATAATTTCATTAGTAGGGGTCGTGTGGAATAACCACCAAAAGTGTTAATTCTGAATTAAACCTTCCAAAAATGTTGTTTTAAATGTTTTTCAAACGCATTCACCATCGCTTTTATGTCAATTTCACCGTTGCTCTTTTTAAAATTGTACTTGCCTGTAAAGGCAATATGCGCCCATGCAATCGGTGAAATCCGGGCAAAGTTATTAATAAGCTCCTGACTTACACCCTCGGCGAGCATTTGTTCATACACAATGTTCAAAATAATACTGTTATATGCAATGATGCAATTCGCAACCAGTCTTACAGCATGAGCACTGATACGGTTGTGGACGATTTTCTTTCCTTTAAAAACGCCGCGATATATTTTTCTAATGAGGCCTTGCAGTTGATGGTATGCTTCAGTGCGATTTCGTGCTGTGCGTATGGCTTTCCTCAGTGCCACGTTATCAATCAAATTGAGAACATGAATGCTTTTCAAAAGCTTGTTATATTCAAATAGTGCTTTTTTCAACTCTGAATAGCGCGCAGAAGAATTAATTTTTTTGACGATTGTGCTTTGAGTATTCTCTTGCAATAATAAAGACAGGAGTATACGCAAAATTCCGCGTTTTTGTGATCGAATTAATGATGCATTAACAACACCACTCGGACAAATCATACCCTTATATTCAGCAACCGGTTTAATGGAGAGTAGGTTTCGAGCTGCTTCTTTGATGTCCTTGATGCTTGGTACATATTCAACATCTATGGAGTCCAATATGACAAAATTCAATTGATTCAGCGAATGATTATCCCCTGTTACCATATCAATATTGATGTCTGTTTTATTGCCATTGATAAGATCATAGAGTGAATGGCCTTCATATTCATTCAATCCAATGTTCTTGGCATTAACTGCGATAAAGTTTGCGATCAATGTATATACAGAAATTCCGGGCGCCTTCCCAAGGTATTTTTTTGAATACCGCGATTGAATGGTACTTTCGCTGGTTGGCATCTTCTGCCCGTCACCATCCCCCAATGTTTTATTGTCGATAAGATCCCACAATTTGAAAATAGGCAACCCATGCACAAGATTACCTGCATTGTCATTTGACGCACACATTGTATCGACACGAATGTAATCCTGATGAGTTGAGCGTAAAAGGTTGAAATTCATATCCGACATTTCAGCCATTTTTTCAGTACTAATACCGAAGGCATCGGCTAGAATACAAGCATTTACCGCAGTTTTAGGTGGCTTTATTTTTACATTGTACCGTGACTTCATGTGGGTAAACACGTCCCACATGTTGGTACGATCCCCCATGTGCATCATGATATCCGGAATTTCTACCTGGGGTAATGTTTTAAAAAAGCTATCTTCCAGTTTTTCAACACCATCATACCCAAGGCTCCAATCTTGTTCACCCGATTTCGTTTCTTTAATTTTGAAGGACTGATTTTCGCCACGATTAATTCGACTGGTTGTTCTCTCCCATGCACGGTCTAATTCATCCAGAACTTCATCTAAACGTTCATCGCAATAAACAGGTATTTTTTTATAGCCAAATTCATTGGCAATTTTTTCAGCATCATCAACCACTGATTCTGCCACCAAATCATGATCAACATCACAATAGGTCACGCTATCGTTACAACAGAGCAAATTTTTATCTAAACGGTGATACATTTTTTGATATACAAAAAACTCAAACAAATGCGGATCGATTTGTTCATCGTTCGCGGTTTTCTTCAAATAAGGCAAGGCGGTTTCTGAAATCCTGTCTTCCAGCTCTTGAGGTAATTTAAAGGATGCCGGTCCTTTTTTCCGGCGACCATAATGATTTTTCATGTGTTTGATAAATGCCATGACATCGGCATCTGCTTTATAGTATTCAAATGAAACATGAAGTAATACCGGTCGCAAATAAACGAGACTGCTCCAGATAAAAATCTCGCTTGGCAGCTTTTGCATCAAACCTGCTTCCCATTAAATAGTCTGCAATGATCGGAAATTGCTTTTCGGGCAAAATGTTATAGGCCTCCCGATTTAATTCTTCATGCCCCATGCCATATTTACGGCTGGGGAACCACTTCATAAATTTTGCCAACTTTGGAATATCAACAGTCAAATTGGTATTGTATTCCGCTCGTGCTTTTTCAGCATATTTTTTAGCATCTGACATGATGCCTCTAATATGAAACATAAAGCTAGTGATCAAATTATCCATGATTTGCTGATAGCGATGGTAAATAAAACACAATGCCTGTAAATACTGTTGTGTTTTATTGACTCGACGTAATCTGGATGCGGCATACTGCTCTGCCAAATCGGAATAATAACGAATCGCATTTTTGGATATTTGTAGCGAGGGTAAAAACTCCTTTGCAAATACATATAAGTCGAGGAGCTCGACTGCCTTGGCTACTTCTTCCTTGATAGGATTATACTTAAAGCTCTTCTGATCTGCACGAATGACATTGAATTTGGTGCTTCCTTCTTCACGCTTGATCAGATTTGACAGTTTTTCTTGTTGTTCCTGTGGTATTAGCTGAATCAGCTTGCCAATTCGTTCACTTTCTCTGGAAAATGCTCGTGTAAACAGATCTTGTAAAGTACGGTAAGACGGGAGCAGTATTTTCTGATTTTCAAAATATACCAACAACTGCCTAAATGTATCATTGCCTTTTGGGTAATAACGTAATAATTCGCAGAGATGGGATTCAACCAAGGCATTTTGTTTTAGCGACCAGTCTTGATAATCAAATAAGTTTAGAATGTCTTGTTTTTGTTGGTTAAGGGTTTGACGTGTGATGCTGCTTGGTAACTTGGCTTTTGCATTTTTATAATATTTTGCAATGAGATAGGCCACGTCATCATGCACTTCAACGAAAGTGAATTCAAAAAATTTCTGCTTGGCTTTAAAGTAAGCAAGCTGCAGCCTAAAGGCAATTTGGGTCTTTGTTGCTGAATATTGACGCAACGCACTCATCTCTTGTGAATTCATTGCAAAATAAAGTTCACGTTCACCGGAATTAAAATTAGGACGTGCATAAAAATCTTCAATTTCTGGCTCGGTAAGTAATTGCAACCGATTTTTCTTTGTCATAGGGTGGTTCAAAAAAACGAGGGTTTGGCTGGACTGATTTCTCAGTCAAAAAAAATCGCATTGTACGCCTATTTTTGGTAAGATAAAGCGGTTCAGTAAATCTTGGTTCAATATATCGTTTTTTAGTTAGTAAAATGGACTAAACTGTATGAAAATAGGATATGCGCGCGTCTCAACCAAAGAGCAATCTTTGTCCATGCAAGTTGATGCATTAAAAAAAGCAGGTTGTGATCAAATTCATGAGGAAATTGCTAGTGGAGCAAAAACAGCGAGACCTGTTCTTGATGAAATTGTGCGAAACCTTCGTGAAGGTGATACTTTAGTTATTTGGAAATTAGATAGGCTTGGTAGAAATCTTGCTCATTTAATTCACCTAACAACAAAATTAATCGAGAAAAAAGTTGGATTGATTAGTCTCAATGACCCTATTGATACCACTACTGCACAGGGTAGATTAGTTTTTGGGATTTTTGCATCATTAGCAGAGTTTGAACGTGAATTAATCCGTGAGCGGACACAAGCAGGGTTGAAATCAGCTCGAGCTCGAGGAAGAAAAGGTGGAAGACCCAAAGGCATGTCAAAATCAGCAATGGAAAAAGCGACTATTGCTGAAGCTCTTTATAAAAATGGAACCATCCCTGTTAAAAAAATTTCTGAACAGTTGGATATTTCTAAAACTAAGCTGTATCTGTACTTACGATCTCGAAATGTTCCTGTGGGAGAAAAAAGTTGACACTTCAATTTCTAGGAAATAAATATCACATATTGATTTGGTTATTCGGGAAAATCCACCTAATGATAATATCCCCGAAGAGGTACTAATGTACGATAGATTATATCGTTGGTTTTCTACTATATCACAATATAGTAAAGCCCTTTACGCTTCGTTCTATTCTTCTGTTTTATATGCTGATGTAGTGAAGCGTTGGCACGGTTTGGGAATTGGGTACCTTTTATTCCTCATTATTTTGGGAGCAATTCCTTTATCTGGGCGGGTGATCGTAGCATTCAATCATTTTTTTCAGGAGGAAATTCTATTCCCCATCCAAGTGCTTCCTTTACTGACCATACAAAATGGTGAGATCACTTACAATCAACCCATGCCCTATTTAATAAAAAACAACAAAGGAGAAGTGGTCTCAATAATAGACACGACGGGAACCGTGTCTGAAATGAATCAGGCATACCCTCAACTCACGGTTTTAATTACCAAAAATAAAATTGACTTCAGACCACCTAGTTATAAGCAGTTTTTAGGTTTGGTTAAAAATGCCATTGGCAACCCTATTTATACCCGCACTTTTGACAAAGGGCTGAATGGGTTATTCTCTGGCACTGAGTGGCTTCATTCCTCTGGGATTTCCAGATTAAATACGCTGATGCAAATCCTTGTCTTTCCCTGCGTGACTTTATTTTATTTTGGTGTTTTTGGGATTATTTTACTCCTAATGTCCGCATTGGTGCAGCTGTACTCTGATATTTTTTTCGGCTTTAAACTCCCATTTAAAGCCTCATGCCGTCTGTTGGCTGTAGCTGCAACTCCTACCTTGGTGCTATTCTTTCTTATGCGAGGTGGTAATTTCGCTGTACCGGGAATGGCTTTGGTTTATGGAGTACTCATTCTCAGTTATACTTCCTATGGGCTGTATTCAGCCAAACGGTTTAGTGTTTGATTTTATATATTCTAACTGGACATAGCCCCCAACTCATTAACTCTACACCCTGATAAATGGATTCAAATTGATCGTGATGTATCATTCGAGTGGTCACAATAATTCGGCTACCTGGTTTTAGACCAGCCATCTTTGAAATTAATTCATTCCAGGTGGGATCGCTTAGGCAAGTGGCTGCTACGTAGATGATATCTGCATCCCCAAAATCATAATGCAAAAAACTGTCGTTGAAAAATTGAACGTGCTCCATTTGAAGTAGGTATTCTTTCTCATCATCATGTTTTAGAAATTGTTGAATTGCCTTTTCAAGCTGTGTATTCGATTGTTCATACAGAGGAGGTAACAACTCAATACCAATAGATTTGTTAACATTAAAAAATAATATGGCACTCAATACTGCTTTTCCTGACCCCGAACCTAAGTCATAAAAGACATCTTTCGTAGAAGGAGAGGTTCGTTCAAGAATGGTATAAAACGACAAAAAATCGATTTCTCCATAAATAAACTCTTTATTTTGAATCAAATGCAATAATCGATACCTTATCGAAGAGGATTTCGCATGAACTTTTTTGTAAAGTTCCTCCAAAATAAGTGTCTTTTTCTCTATATTTGACCAATCAGCCCTCTGAATTAACTGTTTTTTTTGCTCTTTTTTTTTGAAATGGGGAACAAGTATATTGGTTAATAGGAGTTTTGAGATAACTAATAAAAAAGGTATGGTGATAATAAAGTAGAACATAACGTGTCACAGTGTTTTAGAGAGATTTATTATAGTATTACAGGTTATTTCGTAAAAATAATGTAAAAATTCCATCAAAATGAATAAAATAAACAAATTTCACATATAATTTCTCTATTATCACAGATTTGAAATTGGTTTTCTTCATGAAAAAAGACAAGGAAAAACATCGGCTCGCCCCTGAATCAACCACAGCAGATGAACCAAAAATCTCTTCAGCTACACTAACGTTACAACTATTAACCAAAGCAAAAAATAAAGAGGCAGAAAAAAAAGAGTCTGCTGATGAATCAGCAAAAGTACGCTGCAAGGTTTGTTTTAAAGAAATCGCACCTAAACGTCTTTGTTCTGGACATGGTGGCGGCGGTGGTGGAGGTGATAGTGCCTCCTCTGATAAGACATCTGAGGAAAAAGCAAGCCAAGGTGAAGATAAATCTCTAGCTCAACCAAGCAAAGTAGTTGAGACTACGGATGCATTGATAGGCGAGTATGGTTCAGAAGAACTTGATTTAGAGTCTAGTTTTGACCCAGAAATAATTGCGGAGTTGATTGCCAAAGGACTATTGCTGGTTGATAGCGATCGCGAATCAAAAACCATTACCATTAAATTGCTTTGTGAGCCTAAGGCATTAACTGAAGAGCAAAGAGAAGAATTAAAAAAATTCATAGGGGCGATTACAAAAGAATTCAATGAGTTTAAAGAAGAAAATAATCTTTCTAAAGATTGCATTAAAATCACTCAAGATGGGAAAGGAAACATAATCTCTCTTCGTATTACCATGCCCACATTAGCTTTATATGATGCATTTATCCAACGGCTAGCAAATAATTTAGTCCAAATACCCAGTCTTAAAGCACAAGAAAGAGATGAAGTCACGAAAGAGCGAAGTCTCTCGCCCCATCCACTTTCGATGGAACCCAAGCCGTCTAATAAATCCTCTAAACAAGAAGAAATTGAGCATAATAAGGATATAGAACCTAAAAAAACGGAAAATGAGGAACAGCAACAGCAAATCTTTAACCCATCTCCTTTCAATATGAAGCCTTGGTAAAATAAGTACTAATAATTGTTTACTCAACTAAATTGACCAATTATAAGTCAAATAAAATCCATTAAATTATCATTCAATGGTTTAAATTTTAGTATACAATTAAAAAGAAACCTAAACTCACAGCTTTATAGTGTTGAAACACGTTTAGAGAATATTTTACTTTTTTCCAGTTTCTCTAAAAATTCGTTAGCCAGTACAGCAGGATTTCCTTTTGCAGTATTAATAACAGCATCAAAGGCTATTCTTTTTGGGATATTTAGCGAAATACGTTCTTGATTTTCAAAAAAACCAAAACGATTAGCTAGATTACTATACTCTTCAATGGTTTTTTTCGAGCCTATGCGCGGTACGTCATCAGATGCTAATTCCAGCGTATCATCCTTAAGTTCGAGTTTGATTACACTATCTGAGGTAGTTACAATCTGAGTTTTTTCTTCATAAGTTTTTTTCAGTACGTCAGGATCAAAAGGGTTTTCTAAAAATAAGGAATCACCATTTTTATCTGTATTGGCGTGTTTATTGACTATGTAAAACAGTTCATTTCTTGAGAGAACATGCTCGGAAGAATCATCAAATAATTTATCAGCCGTGACTAATGTTGCTAATTGATGGAAAGGGAATAATCCTTCTCGTTTATCCATAGGGTTATTGATGTTCGCTTTACGATTTCTCTCTTGAATACGCTCACTTAATTTCTGCATAGGGCAATAAGCAAAAACTGTAGAAGTGGTTAATGTTTCGCCTGGATTTTCTTCAATATATTGTTGTGCACGTTTTTGAAAATACTCTAAACATTCTTTGGCACTACCATCTGGGTTGGGTACGAGATCAATAACAATGGATTGCCCGGAATTGCTCCTATCGAACACCTCATCATAAAGTCTCTCCGTAGGATCATCAATTTTGGTAACAAGACGTAAGCCCTGAGCCAGTTTAGATATTTCGCTTTCCATAAATCCTGCTTTTGTTAGAACGTCTTCAAGGTTTGGAAGAGAGGGGTTAGGGAATCCATGGGCTTTAATTTGATGACTACCTTTCGATATAGTAAGCACCCCTGTACCACATAATGTTAACATTTCCTCTTGTGTCATTAGGGTTTGAAGGTTTTGTAAAACACCCGATTTATCGAGTAGTTCAACCATTAATGACTTTAGAGCAGTGGGACTCAGATTAACAATTTTACCCATCACTTCATCAATGCTCGAAGATTTCCATCCATGGGTTAAAACCAATTCTCTGCATAGTGATGATTTTCCTGCGGTTGATGATCCTAATAACAAAACAACATGCATGTAAACCTCTTTAATAGGGGGACAATGGATACAGTATAAGCTCTCTTAGCATAGTTAAACTCATATTACTCTGTCCGGATATTATACAAAAAAGAGGCTTTATTATTTTTAAATTCATCCTATTTTGCAAAACCTTTACATTGAATGATATTTTCTAAATGGCTTTTGATACGGTTATCTTCTGGATGACTTAACGAACCTTATGCAATCCCAGCGTTAAACTTCTATCTTTGGCTTAAATTACACATTGGTAGGCGGCTTAATTCAGGATTAACACTTTTGGTGGTTATTCCACACGACCCCTACAAAATAAATACTAAAGGGTTGTTTTAGTATATTCTCAACACTTAAGTGCGCAGTTTCAGTCATAGTTTCAGGGGGTAATAATACAATGCCTTTTTTATATCGAGAAAAGACGAATTCATTGCTAATATTCATAAGCGTACTATAAAACCAATTTATGTTTATTATACACCCAAAACAATATTTGCATATATATTAATTATAATGCGCTAAATTTCAACATTTTTTGATCGAAATACGATAACGAAAGATTGAAGGAACATCTAATAAGCTGGCCTGAAAGATCTATTGCCAGACCAGTAACTTACTAGCTAAAATCCAAAGCAAACGACAGAAACTTGCTTCTAAAAGGGATAACCAATAAAAAAATTGCATCCAGTATCTCATCGAACAATAGAAGACAGAATTGATTCTTGAAAAAGAAAAACGAACTCAAAAAGCAAAACTGAATTGGTTATAAATTTATTATCGGAAAAGCTTATAAGTTCATAGGATAATGCTTTATCAAACCATTTCAAAAATAGTAATTACTACTTAGATATTGAGCTTTCCCCTATCCTTTCCATCAATTTTGATTTTTTTCAAGAAAATTTAAAACATCGTTATTAAATTGTTTCGGGTCTTGTAAAAAAGAAAAATGACTGACCAAAGGCTGCAACAGAAAACCAGAATCAGGGATTTGCGCTGCCATAAACTCAGTGTTCTTGCGTTTAACTACCTCATCATGATCGCCATCTACAATCCAAACTGGAATTGTAATAGCCTTGAGTTGTGCTTTTGTAAAATGTGGCTGAGAGGCTGACATTTTACTGAGTTGAACGAAGAGAATTTTATAATCTTTTGGAGTAGATGATAATGCTTTATACTCATTCTTAGTTCGAGCAACATAATTTTTAAATACTGAACTTTTAAAAATATCTGCTTTGATACCAGAAGGATTAGAATTAGCAGCATAAGCAAAAAGTTTCGTCAACCGACTTGGATGATGTATCGCAATAAATAGCCCTATAATTGCACCATCACTCCAACCAATAATTGCAACTTTCTTAATTTTTAAGAAATCCAATAGACCGAGTACGTCTGAGGCCATTATGTCATAACTAAAAGATTGCTCATTCCTTGTGCTTCTTCCATGCCCCCTGCTATCCATCACAATGACTCTATAATGCTGAGCCAGTATCGGTACCTGATTTCCCCAGTAGCTTGAATTACCAAGACCGCCATGAAGCAAGATTACTGGTTGTCCATGACCATAGGTGGCATACCAAATTTGGACACCATTAATTGAAGCATAACCGCTATGTTCTGCTTTGGGCAAACTTGGTGTTGCTGGTAATTTTAACCATTGAGGTTCAGCATGAGTTACTATAGTAACTCCCCAAATTAACAGCACCCCCAATAACATGAAATAACGTGTCATATGACTGACCTTTAATTTTTTTATTTAATTCCAATTGGTTTATTAAATGATATGATTGTGATTCCCTTTTCATTTACGTAGTAAATCAGCAAGCTTGATATCCAGTTCCATCTTGTTTTTATATTGCAGTTTGGCTTTTATTTCTATTATCAATTGAGTCTGACTCGATGGGCTCGATTTTGGACTAATACCAAAATTCGGATTTTCTCCTGTTACGTTATCAGTTGTGCCAATATTATAACCCCATAGTCAAACTTGGTACTTCGATCAGCTCTTCGGCATTTTCAAAAATATTTAAAACCGTCACGCCAACTGATTTGCATTTTTCTGCTTCGCTTAAACTATACCAATGCCCTTCCATAAATACTTTTGTAATTAATTCCTTGCAAATAGCATTATAATCATCAACATGTTGATTATCAAAAAACTCAAGGATCACTTTTATGCTCCCTTTCACCCGAGTGGTTAACTTTGGTAGATTATTACCAAGTTCTGCTATTGAAGCATTGACGGCTTCATGAAGTGCAACAACTAGTTCTAGTTTTATGCCTTTGGCTATCAAGGCGTTTTCATCTTCATTGAACTGCGATCTATCAAAAAAATTCGACATATTTCCTCCAAAATAAAGATCATTTTTTGCGCACGCCACCATTATAAGCAACATGAAAGTATCGCACAATACAGTAGAATTACAGTATTGATGCCTCTCTCGTTATTCATTACAATGCGCAAAATTCATCCACGACAATTGTGTTCCCTATCCATACCTGAGTCGTTATTTCCGAGATTTTTATGCCTAAAAATAAAAATAGTTCAAATATATCACAGGAAGAGCTTGATAAACTCCGAGATGATATTGAAAGTCAATGGGAGAAGCTCGGGATGAATCCCTTCTCAAAATTCAAAGGAATGAAAGCTGCAAAGAAAATATATAAAGACACTAAAACAATAAATAACCACGTTAAAGAAGAAAAACAATATTACTGGTGTGGTATTGCAGGTGGGGTCGTTGACGTAAGCATGAGTACACTTGCTACCGCAGCAATGGCGACAATGACTGGCGCGCATCCCACTGCCATGTTGCTCTCTCAACCAGCGATATCACGAGGCTCAAAAACCTGCGGGGATCTGGCGCAACGAGGCTGTGATGCCGCTGTCAATTTTTTTATCAACCGATCACGCTATCAGTCTGCTAATACATATAACTCTCGGTTTATTGGGCTTTCAGGCACTAATTCTTTTCATGCTTCAAGCTCCTTCTCATCATCATCTAACAACAGCTCTTATTTTAATAGCTATCAGGTTGAGCGTACGGTAAAAGATGCGATTCGAGGTGAAATGAGTCGACTTAAACCCAGCATGGATTCTGCATATCTGCGAGCCCATATGAATCTGGGATTGGGTTATAACTTATCCCGATCGGAGTTTCGCTCTCTCGCTTCCAGCACTAACCTCATTAGCAGCTATAATCTTTTTAATCCAAGTTCAAAACTTTCCGATGTAAAGGCTTTTGCTCGTGAAATCGGCGGGGTTGCTGGAGAAGTGGCAACAATCACGGATCTCATAGACAGCGATGCGCAGGCGGAAGCGGATAATTATATTTTTTGTTTTGAATCCGATCAGTTTCCCTTTTCGAAAGAAATGGTTTACCAAATTCAGCAGGAATTAAAAGAGGCGTATTTTACTCACAAAACCTCACCGTTTTTTAGTTTACATTTTAATAATTTAGGCTATTTATATCCCGTCATCCACCCAGCTTTGCAAAACACGCTGGTCGGTCAGATTATTGCCCTACTTGATTATTGGATGAAAGGTTTTTTAAACGGCGGGATTTATGATGAAGAATTCCTAAAAATCTGGCATGAAATACGGCAATGTGATGAATCTTTTTTAAAGCAAAAGATCATTGACCTAAAAAAATACTGTGAAACAAATGCTAATGGCTTGCCCTACATCTCTTTGCGTGAACTCATGAACCGCAACGGGATCAAAGAATCGCATGGTAGTGAAGGCTCTCCCTATAAGCAACCATTCATGACTTCATTTCGTATTATTGCATACCAAGAGGCGATTGAACGTCATGAAAATATCCTTGTACCTCACCCGAACTTTCGCATTGAGTACAGCATTGATTTAATGCCCGATTATAAAAACCATGTTGAGTCCTACCTGCAAGAACACGGACACTATCCCTCAGATTATCAACATACACGCGATTGTTATGAATTATTCGCCGAAG
Source organism: Legionella worsleiensis (assembly GCF_001467535.1). Classification (GTDB taxonomy): domain Bacteria; phylum Pseudomonadota; class Gammaproteobacteria; order Legionellales; family Legionellaceae; genus Legionella; species Legionella worsleiensis. Next base: position 111,504 of record NZ_LNZC01000022.1, on the reverse strand, counting down.
AAATTAAAGAAAAAATGCCGAAGCTCCCCTTCTGTCAGGACTTCTTTCGTTTACTCGGTGTCATGAATACCTTTAGTTATTTTTATGCCACCCTTGATAAAATGGGTAAACAACCCGATTTGCCTCCTCTGACATCAACCATGCAGGTTAGTGTACCGAAAGCATTTCCCCCCATTCCTGTACGTTATTTTGAAACAAAACCTATCGACCTTCGTTTTAAACAAGTGCTGCAGGCCATACAAGGTAACTTAGGCTCAGAATCTGCGCTCGATGAGTTATTGTTTGCCTGTTTTAATACGCCGCGTCAGCGCATGACATTACCACCACGATTGGTAAATGAAATAAAAAGCACCATCGAAGCGATAGTAAAAAACCATTTATTAGCTGCAGGTACCAGCGAAGCAATGCTTGAATTAAATCAAAGTGAATTGAAGAACTATAGCCAACTGGTCACCCAATTGCTAACTCAGCAACTTCAATCGGCTCAGTTCAACATCGCTGATACCGTAAAAAAATCCACACGGATGTTAGCACAAGCGGAACGCACATCTCTGGCTCACCTCCCCTTACCTGCCCGCATTCAGGCAAGCATTGGAAAACTTGAAGCGCATACTGAAGCACTGTTAGCCCGCTGGAATGCAAACCCTGCGCTTGCGCAAACTGAAATCTTTGACATTCTCACGAATAACATGATGGTGACGGTAAATAAAGAAACAGGAGAAAAAATAAAGTTCATTGAATTCGTGCGCAATAAATTTCTACAAATTGAAAACTCAATTAATGAAGAACTTCCAAAGCAAATTGAATATATTATTAAAGAAAATGAAAAAGAAAAGAATCGAATCATTCTTATTCTGAAAAATATTGCAGACACTAAAAATGAAGCAGCCCAACACATAACCAAACGACAGACAACAATAAATGAAGCTGGAAGCGCTATTGCAGCAATCCACGAAGCTAACGTCAAAAATAACGGTCTGATTGGGCAGGTAAATACCAGAATTGCACAAGTTAGCCAGGAGTTTGATACATGGTATGCATCTATTCCACCTAGGCTTATCTCGCTGAATCAGGCCATAATTAGCCAAAACCGGGCGAGTACGGATCAAGAAATTGCACGACTTAATGCTATTGCACAAGAAATAAGCAATAAAATAGCACAAAACAATGAGTTCATTTCCAAAAACAATCAACTCATTTCTACGCTTCAACAAGATATAGCGAACATCAATGCAGAACTCCCTGCCAGCATTAATGCATTTATTCGTGAGTTTTTCAACGATGAAAACCAAGGACTGATTGAACAAATCATATCAGTACGACTGGCAGACGTCGCTGGCGATCTCGCCCCTTGCATCGCCAAGCTGAATCAACATTTTCAAACTAAAAACGATCAAGCAATTGAAGAATGTGATAAAAGAGTTAGCTCAAAAACGATTTTAAATGAACTATGCAAACAAGAGGCTGAAGTCTACTTAAAACAAATCATGACAGGTGAAATCAGCCGACTGAGTCGACATCTTTCCTTATTGCAACATATGGTTGCAAACTGGATGACTCATGAAAAGTTAATGAATTTTCCCATTGCTAAAACATACACCTACTCGGTTATCGGTTTCACCGGAGAGGCACTCGATAAAAAAACCGGGGATAAATTTAAAATTATTGGCGGTTGTGGCGTCTCGCTTCCTAATATATCAACCCGAGTATTAGCTAAAAGTGCACAATTTTGCGACGCACTTGTCCATGCATTTGGTGAATCATTAAAAGATATTGCCGAATTCACTGTCGATGGTCGAGCCTATACTGCACTGCGCATTGGCGTCATTGAAAAATCTACTGCAGAAGATCTCTTAAGCGATGAGCAATCATCACTGTGTGATGTATTTAGCCGAGTAATGAATACTGGGGAATCGTTAGCGGTCACCAATGAAGGTCTAAGTGACGTAGTGGATCAAAGCGGTGCCTCATTAATTCATTACATCGCAAGCTTTTTAAACGCAGATCAAACCAGACTGGTCATAGAAACGCACCCAGAACAATTGTATAAACGTGATCTCTTTGGCCATCTACCAATACATGCTGCAGCCCAAGCCAATCAGGCCGATGTGGTAAAATACCTGCTCCAAAAAGACCCTACCCTGCTTGAAGCAACCAATCAACGCCACGCCACCCCTCTTATGACAGCCATTGAGTATGGATGCAGGAACAGCGTTGATATTTTATTAGCCTCTGGTGCCAACGTAAATCATCTTTTACCTAATGGCTTATTTCCCTTGATGCTCGCCATTCAGAATAATTTTTCTGACATAGCAATTGCCTTAATAAAAAATGGCCGAGAGCTAAATCTCAATCAAAAGCTTGATAGTGGTGTCACCGCATTGCATGTTGCTATCGAAAATCAAATGCGCGACGTTGTACTCTTACTGATTGTCGGAGGGAGTGAGCTAGACATCCCTCGACAATCCGACGGTTACACTGCTTGGCATACTGCAGCAGCGTTAGGAGAATTAGCCATGATGCAAGCAATGGTTGCGCATGGCGTTTCCATTAAATCAGTTTTGGAGTCGCAAAAAAATGCGCTACATCTTGCGTCGGAAGCCGGACACCTGGAAGTGGTTAATTATTTACTCAGTCTGGGAGTGCCTAATGCGAAAACAAGTGATGGCGACACACCGCTTATGTTGGCTTTAAAAGCAGGTCAGTCACAAGTGGCTGAACGCCTGGCAGAAGTAATCGACCTTAATATCACCAATAAACTAGGCCAATCTGCATCACTACTAGCCATTCAATACGGGCAGGTTGCGGTGTCAGATTGCTTGATTGCACGTGGAGAAAATCCATTAATCGAAGACGTGCACGGCAACTCTTATTTATATTATTTGGTTCGTAATGGTGAATTTCATCGGTTCGCAAATTTAATCGAGAGCCATTCGATTCCCTTGGATAAACCTATACATGGTCATTCTTTAATTCATATTGCCGCCCAATACGGTCATTTTGAGATTGTTTATTATTTGTTGGATCAGGGATGCTCATTCATCGCTGCCAATAATTCACCTGATTTGCTTGGGTATGCGGTGATGGCCGATGAGATTGGTTATTTAAGAGAGCAGTTTTCTGGAAATAGTGCGCCTCTTGCCAAGCTTGCCGCACAAGCTGGCAGCGTACGTTGTCTGCGTTTTTTATTAGATAAATTAAGTAAAGAGGAAATCATTGCTGCAGAGCTTCTCAAAATTGCCATCACAAATGGGCATGTCACGGCAGTCGATGCCATTATAAAAAAACAGGGTGATATGCGCTGCGTGATAGATCATCTGGGGAATACGCCACTGCATTTAGCAGCCGCCACCGGTAACACGCAAATTATAGAACTGGTTGTTAAATCCGGTGCTGATTTCCTGATTCAAAACGCAAAACAACAAACGGCATTTCACTTGGCTTTTGCCAATAATGATGCGCAATCGTTCAAGAAATTACTCAGACTAAGTCAACCGGCAGAATGGCCGGCTGACCTTTGGAGCATGAATCGCATTAGGCTTGATTCGAATTTAAAGAAATTATTAGTTAAATATGAGAAACGCTTGCCTAAAACAGCGCTACAGCAAAAAATTTCAGCCAACATCACGACAGAATCTGTATTGGATGATCGCATTCAGGGAGAACGAAGGCAGGAATTAATTTCTTTATTAAATGATCAGGAATTTGATGACGCAATCGCTTTATTATCTCAACCCGGATCACAGTTTGGTGAGATAAAAAATCTCAATGAAGTTTTGCGACTAACGCTAGAAAATACCTACGACTATGCAGAACTATTTGATGCGCAAGATGATGAGCTCACCCCCGATACGGATCTTCCATGGAAACCAGACAGACTGTTAGCCTTTCTCAAATCGAAAGGCATGGATCCAAGCTGTTTTACCGGACGTCGTAATCCCTTATTATCAATTCTCACATCAAGCAACGATGAAGAGGCTTGCTACCGATTAACCCTGTTCGCCAAGGTTTTTCCTGAGTGCATTGCTGCATTAGTACAAGATAAAGTTATTTCAGGAAAAAATTGTGCTGAGCTGGCTTTAATAAAACGGTTTAACCAATTTTTTGATCAATGCGATTCTCTTTGCCGTTTGACTCAAGCACATGAGAGTCCCAATTATAATGCGCTTCACCAGGCAGTAGCTTCAGATAATTATGAGCTGACTAAACAGCTGCTTTCTCGAACCTCTGTTGTTGATTGCCTCAACGCAAAAGGACAAACGCCGTTGATGCTGGCCGCTTTGCAAGGAAATGTAACTATAGCGCAATTACTCATTGCCGGAGGTGCACAACCTGACCGTTGCGATCATAAGCAATTAAACAGTTTGCACTATGCCATTCTCGGAAAATCAGAAACAGTTGCTTTGCATTTATTGCCACTACTTAGACAGCGTCATTACGCTTCGCAAGAGGTAATGACGCCCTTATTATATGCGGCTCAACAAGGCATGTTGTCTGTCGTCAGTGCGCTTTGCTCTGATAGCAATGCCTTAAATCAAGTTGATTCTCTGGGACGAAATGCCTTGCATTTGGCGGCCTTGCACGGACATGTTCACGTCATTAAATATTTGGCGCAACGAGGATTTGGGTTAGATCAAGTCGAGTGCCCCTCATCCGAAAAAAGATCACAACGATCGCTAAAACGAACAGCCCTACATTACGCAGCATTAAAAGCACAACTGGATGCCGTAGTAACATTATTACAGCTTGGTGCGGACATGTATGCTACCGATGTGATTGGGAATGGGCTGTGTGAATATGCGGTGATTAGTCAAGACCCTGAGATGCTCCGTTTCGTGCAAAGCATGTCACTCTATCATCAACCAGAACGTTCAGGTAAAATTCTCCGTGCAGGTGTCATGGTAGATCACCCTGAAGTCGTTAGCGAAATGATTTTAAATGGCCGCACATTAACGACCCTGGATGAGTCCGGTAACAGTGTGTTGCATAGTGCCGCAAGAAACAACTCTGGAGAAGCTATTGAATTATTGCTTCAAGGTGACGACATCCCCTTAAATCTAAAAAATCGATTTGGTGATACCCCCCTTCATGTTGCTGCGAGGTTTGGCCATGTACGTATCATCGAAGCCCTGCTTGAAGCAGGTGCTATTATGGATCAAAAAAATGATGGCGGAACAACAGCGCTTATCCTGGCAGCCCAGGAAGGAAAACTCGGGGCAGTCATCACACTTCTAAAGTATCAAGCAGACTATTCAATCAAAGATGCAACCGATCTGACCGCAGCACAAACAGCCTTACTAAATGGCCATCTTCAAATTGCTTGCCGCATTGTCATGGCGGGTGATAAAAGCTTACAACCTTTTGCGGTTGAACAATTAAGCACGGGGAATCGTACGCTGCTCTATGAAAAAATGACTGACTTTGAACGACAGCTACAACACACTGCCAATACAGCAAGTTTATGTCAATTGGGACTTTTTAAAACGCTGGAGGCTCACGCTGATGCCAGTTTATTACGTCATCTAACGAGGGGGTTGCATGATCACGCCAGCAGCATGTCCAGATAAGCCGGTATTAGGCCTGGTAGATTATACGAAGTTCAAACTGGAGTCTTCGACCTGTGTCGCTACACTGTTTAGTCAGCATCAATCCGCATGGGATGCTTTTTGTCGGCACGTGGATAGCTCAGAGCTCAACAATACAAACCGTTTGATGTTGATGAAAATCGCATTTGATTGTTTGCATGAGCACTGCAACACCAGCGACTTGGCAAAATTACTTACTTTAGGGAGATATCTTAAAGATAACGTTGGTACACAGCTTTTTTTCATGCTTTTTTCCAAACGGGTTACCCCTGAATCAAGAAGGCTTGAACATTATGTTGCCGCCTGTCAATTGCTCATTGATTTGCAAGAAACGAGCGGACTCACGAGCCTGGTCAAGCAAAGTATGCCGAACCTGACCTCTCTGGTACAACGGTTAGAAGAAAAACAAGCCACTTATCTCGCTGAAAAATACCCAAGTCGAGACATTCATGAAACAATTGCCTGCTTTTGGGAGAATAGCTTCATTGAATTTCCATTGTCTCATGAAGAATTGGCGCACTTGAAAGCTGAATACATAGCAATCAATCCTTGGTTTGCCTTTTTGCAAAAACGTTCAAGTACTGATTTAAAAGAAAAAGCATTGCAATCTGCTGAAATCTGGAATGAAAGAAAAGAAATTGAACATCATCGTCGATTAATCGCAATCATTGCTGAATTAGTTCGTCGTCATTACAACATTTTCCCGCACGACACGCAAATGCTCGCCTTCATGGCTTTACTCATTACACCTGAACATTTATTAAAAGGCCGTATCGCCCAAATTAATACAGGCGAAGGAAAATCAACCATCATTGCGATGCTTGCAGCCTATTTTTCCTGTTTTGATCCAGCAGTGTATGTAATCACTACAACGTCTTATTTAGCGATTCGTGACCAGGAAAAATACCAGCCTTTTTTCAACAGTTTAGGCTTTAAGAGTACGAATATTTGCACCGAGTCTCCTAAAACAGAACAATTTAAAGCGAATATTATTTATGGAACCAACACAGACTTTGAGTTTGCGATGCTGCGAAACAGTCTTTATTGCCTGGGATTAAACGATGGAAAGTACACGGCAATAATCGATGAAGTGGATAGTTTATTTTTAGATGCCGCACTCAACTCTGCCATATTAGCCATACCCGGAACAGAAGATTGGAGTTGGGTATATCAGCCTATTTTATCCTTTGCTAATAACTCGTCCAACAGTACATCGTTAGCTGAGTTAAAAAACTATTTGGAGTCAACCCTGAACCCAGCTCATCTGGAACAACTTCAACAAATAAACGATAAGCAACTCAGCCGGTGGTTAAGAAGCGCCCGTGAAGCTTTATTTACTAAACATATTGACCGCGATTATCTGGTGAAGGAGTTATCAACGGGATCTGACATTGTTATCGTTGATTTTAATAACACCGGTCGATTAAACGAAGGATGTCACTGGCAAAATGGTTTGCATCAATTTTTACAGGCAAAGCACGGACTTAAGATAACACCTGAATCATTAACCGTAGCCTCTTTGTCTCACCCAACGTATTTCACCCAATTCCGCCGCATCATAGGCCTGACAGGAACCATGGGTCAGGTTGTTGAACGTGAAGAAATTCAACGAATTTATAACGTGGGAAGTTTTGATGTACCACCCCACTACCCCAGCTTGCGAAAGAAATTACCAGCTTATTTTGCAAAAACACCGAGCGAACAATACGAACGCATCCTGGAACATGCAAGAGCAATGAGAGATGAAGGCCGACCAATGCTCGTTCTCGTTAAAACCATTGCTGAATCAGTAAAATTATATTCATTTTTGGTCAATACAGGAATCACTCCCCAGTTGATTAATCTGACCCAACGCGAAGATGAGGACTATTTAATTGGTCAGGCTGGCGAGCCTGGAACAATTACCATTGCCACAAATGCAGCGGGACGCGGTACAGACATTATTCTTGCACTAAACAGTAAAATAGCGGGTGGATTACGTTTCATCTTTGGATTTTACCCCAAAAATCCAAGAGTTGAAGGTCAAGGCAATGGGCGAGCAGGGCGACAAGGTCAGCCTGGTGATTGCCAAATGATTTTAAGCGAAGAAGATGATTATATTATATTTCTGAGAAGGTGGGCAACCGCAAACCCTGGTGAGTATTCAGAACACATTGCCACATGGGAGCAATTGAATGCTGATGAGAAATTATCGACTTTAAATAGTATTCGTGCATCTTTTATTAAAACTGAGTCAGATCAACGCTATGTATTATGTCAAAAAGAAGCCATTTATTTTGAAAAGCTCGAGGGTTTCTTTACACGCAATCAAAGACTTTATCAGGCCTTACAAAATGAGTCCCTTTTAAAATCATTAACGCAAACCTGTGAATCAGCGCAGCAACGTCCTCTTTCTGAACCAACAGTTCATTTGAACACGTTATTAAAGGGATTTGAACCGCTTCAAGAAACCATCGACACTTTGCTGATGAGTCAAATACATAATATTAAGGTGGATTGGTCTGTCTTGCTGAAGCAGTATAAAGAACTGTATATGGAACAATTTCAAAAGACCTGGGCAGAATTTTACGATGCCCTCCATAAAGAAAACAATCATGCCTCACTGGATGTCATAAGACATACTACAGACTCAAAATACCAGGCAGTCGATCAAGTACTAAAAATCATGGATTTTAACCCAAACGAAAGTATCTGCAACATGTTGCAGGTATTATTAAGTACTTCTCTACGACGTCTGCTAGAAACTGGACACTGTTCTTTTGACTTCTCAGTTGGTTCGAGTTCGTCTCCACCGTCTATTGTTTCATCAAGTTCTAGTATATTTTCACCCAAGAAAATATCTGTTGTTAACATGGGGGTGAATGAGTCTCTACCTTTCAAATTAACAAAGGGATTTTCAGGTGCAGAAAAAACTCATCGATGGACAGATGGTAATGAAGCAGTTTTAACGATACCAACATCCAGGGAAAATAATTCAATTAGTTACATTATATTTCACACAACTGCGCTTATTTCCAATAAAATTACTCAAAAATTGATTGTTTCAGGAAAAGGTTTAGAAACTAAAATCTATGAATATAATACTTCCAGACCGGAACATCAGATAATTATAGATATTCCTGCAGAACTAAATGATGATATGGATATTCATTTTAATATGCCAAATGCATGCAAACCTGGTGAAGTAGACCCCAGCAATAGAGATCCAAGATCGTTAGCAATTGCATTCAAGACTGCGATCATTAGTGTTACCGTTCAACCTCCAAAAAAAGTACAGGCGTTTCCTGTCGCTCAACTTGGGCTTTTCAGCTCTTCAGCCACCAGGACATTCACCACAGCAATCGAAGGACTCCAAGCGGCTGATGGACCAGAAAAACGTCGACTGTTAGCAGCAGCTTATCGCTCCAGAGCAAACGAGTATGAGTCGTTTAAATCCTTTGATTTAGCCCAAAAAGACTTAGTAAGTGCAACCAATATCTGCACTGAACTCTTCTCAGAGGGAAAGGCTTTTTATAATCAAACACCCCGAGACTTTAACAATGCGCTAAAATCGTTCCAGGCCGTGGTAGAGCTGAATACAAATGACAAGGCAGCATGGTGGTATATCGGCCAGTGTTATGCCAGCCTACCCAGCATTGCCAGCTACCAAGAATTGTCATTCAAAGCGTTTAACCAGGCTACCACGATTGATTCGGAATATTTTAATGCCCAACATTGCAAGGGTGTAATGCTGATAAATCTTGGACGCCATCAGGAAGCTATTCCGGTCTTGTTAAAAGCGGCTAGCTTAAACAAAGACTATGCTCAGACCTATTATTACTTGTCAATCGCATTCAAGGCACAGGGTGATATTCATAAAGCTCATGAGACCATGAACACGGCAGCAGAATTGCTTCCAGCATCTTACGCTACGGCAAGAGATAATCTAAAAAATCTACTTGATGAGACCAATCGGATCTCCTTAGAGGAAAGAACGAGCTTACACATATAGAAAATATAAGATGAAAAGGATTCTCAGGCGACGCTCTCACTAGTCCATGCCACATTACGCCGGGCTGGTAGCCGTTGGCTAACTTGCACCTCATGCATTCTGCGTCACTGCAATTTTCCAGCAGTGACGCAGAAAAATCATCTTGATTTTACCGCGTAAAATCAACACATTTCAGCATTTTGTCCGATCCCGCCAATCGGGATTGGACAAAATTCTTTCCAAAATCCCTTGCGAAGCAAGCACTGCTTTGCTAATTTGAAATCAAGCATGACTGATGAGCTGGTGAAATTCTGGCGAAACGTCAACCGACGTCTTATGCTAAGCCACTTCATTCCCTAACCCCGTGGCTGGACGTTCAGTAGGGAAAACCATCTAGGAATCTCTGTCATCCGACAGGGCAACTCCCTCGGGAGTTTAAGTCAATTTATTTCAATTTGACCATGGACTTGTATGACAAGAGCCATTGTCTTGTCGTTTTTATTAATTATCAAAACAAGGAGGAAATAAGCACTAGAAAACTGTTGTATATCGGCGAGATCGTTTGCCTTATAACGATTGATTTGCCCCCCACTTCGAGCTTTATGGCTTTGGCCAGGTTTCATCTTTGAGTGAGCCGCTCGTTCAACACTAAACCAAAGACAGGGCAAATAAATTTTTATCGGATGGGATGATGAGAAAATACAGCTTAAGACAAACTGCCAATCAGTATTTAAAGCTCGGTAATCAAGGCAGTTACAAAATCAAAAAACAACGAGCATACGTCATTCATAAAATGATCGATGATCTCTATACCATTGGTGATGTGCCTTCTTCCTGGAAAGCTATCCAATCACACCATATCCACCAATTGGTAGCTCATTGGAAAAAGAGTAAAATACGTGCCAGCACGATTATGAATCACATGACAATTGTCAGGCATTATCTAAAAAGCATAGAATGCGCTATTCCCAATATAGACAATCAATCCCTACAACTCAGTAAAACCAGTCGAAAGCGTAAAAGAAAACTCAAAATCCAGCACGACCACTGGCACTCATGGGACAATCCAATACCACGCCTCATCATGGCATTACAAACAGAATTTGGCCTGACCTTTCAAGAAGCGATTTATATAAAGCCCGAAATTAACATCCAAGGTGACAGTATCTGGATAACCAGAAACATCGCATTTAATTCCGCAGACAGAACAATTCCTATCCGATTTGAAATGCAAAAAGCTATCCTCGATGAAATCAAAAAATTGACTGGCGGTAAATCTATCGCTGAATTTAATGATTATGAAGACACCAGAGTTGGCTGGCGTAAGGCTTTAAAAAAACATGCCTTACCAATTAACAAAGCCTACCGCTACCTCTATGCAAAACAGATGGCTCTGTATCTTTTACCACTATTGGGGAAATACGAAGCCTATTGGGTTATTCGCAGCGAAATGGGCATCAAATCCCGTGACTCTTTATGGAGGTATCTCAATGAGTAAATCCAAACTTAAAAACGCCCGGTACTCAATCAATGAATGTATTAAGAAAATCCAAAACTACTCCCACGCCAGCCGGGCAGATATGAAACATATGCTGAATCGCTGCGTCAAAGATTTGCACGAATTAGGCTACATGGTCACGCACATTAAAGGATTAAAGCCAAAGCACATACACATCCTGGTTGATTACTGGAAAGCCCAGAATAAAAACCCTGCAACGATTAAAAATTACATGGCTAAACTGCGAAAAGTGGCCTCGGTGCTAAACAAACCGGAGCTGGTTAAACAAGGTAACGTTAGTTATCAAATCAATAAACGTAATTATGCCCCTCAATACAATAAAGCAATCAACAACGTCGATTTTTCCAAATGCTCAGACCCAATGATCCGTTTATCCCTCGAAGCCCAATCCCTATTTGGCCTCCGTCGTGAGGAATCAATGAAGATTGTGCTCAGTGATGCTTGGCAAGGAAATAAATTGGTTATAAAACCCAGCTGGACAAAAGGTGGAATAGGGCGTGATATTAAACTAACGAATGAGCAACAACGACTATGGCTACTCAATGCTACAAAGCAAATTCCTGCTGGGCTATCCCTCATTCCTAAAGAAAAGACCTATAAAAATCATCTAGCACACTATCATGAAGTAATAGAAAAAATGGGGTTAAGCAAATGCCATGGGCTTCGTCATGCTTATGCTCAGCGAAGATATAATGAAATCACAAAATCCTATGATAAAACTGGTAAAGGCCTTATATGCCCAATACAAGGTGGTAGAACATATAAAGAACTTAACCCTCTTGAAAAATATTGGGACAGAACCGCAAGAGAAATTATTAGCCAGTCGCTTGGGCATTCGAGATTGAGTATTACAAAAATTTATTTGGGCTGACCGTTTTCAACACATAATTTCATTCGATATGGTTACTTAATCATCTCATAATCGGAATAAATTTCATGCAAAACTCCTTTTACATCAGTACCTTTAATTGGCCAGCATAAGGTTTTCCAAAATGCCCACCCCAAAGCTCGTATCCAGGTATCATTATCCAATTGAATTGCGTTCTTAAATGCTGTCCTTTCTTCGCCAGAAAAGAAATTCCATGCTATTACCAAATCACACGCAGGATCACCTACAGCAAGTTGGCCGAAATCGATTAGTGCACACAACCTTCCATCACGAACTAAAATATTGCCAATAGCCATATCTCCGTGAACCCAAACAGGTTTTAAGTGCCATTCAGAAGAGAGTGCCTGTTGCCACAATGATGAGGCAAAGCTTTGCTCATGAGCATCTTTAATTTTAGGAATTGCAAGTTGCACTTCATGATCATAAGCCTTTAACGAACCACCTCGATGAAAATTATGTGCGCCTGCCACAGGCCCACCCGTGGCATCTAAAGATTGAAATTCTCTTAAACACTTCCCTAATGCTTCCGCAAAACATTTCATATCATGAATATTCTGTCTTGAAGCAGACTCCCCTTCAATCCAACGATTGATACTCCAATGCCATGGATAATCTGGTGATGGTTTTCCTAGTGCAATCGGTTGCGTGATTTGAAATGAGAGTTGTTTGGAGAGCCATGGCAACCATTGATATTCTTTATTTATTTGTGGCTCATATTCCATATCACTAGGTAAACGAATCACCATTTCTTCACCTAAGTGAAATGTTCGATTATCCCATCCACTTTGGGCAACGGGATGTATCGGTAATGATTGCCATTGTGGAAATTGCTCAGCAATCAGCTTTTGGACTAAGTGTGTGTCAATTTTTACTTTATCCATTACAACCTCTATAGTTTCTTTATTGTAGGTTTTCTATGAAACTTGTGCGTAATCCCTGCATGTTCAAAATCAAACTCAAATTTAAAACCTAATTTTTCCATAACGCGCAATGATGGATAATTATTGTAAGCAGTAAAACAAATAGTGCTAGCCAAATTCAAATGCTTTTCAGCATAATCCAGTGATGCACGTCCCATTTCTAATGCTAAACCTTTTCCCCAGTGGGTTTGGACTATTTGATAAGTTAACTCAACTTCTTCTTTTCCATCGAATATAAAGGTCTTTAATCCCCCTCGCCCAACAAAGCTATGAGTTTCCTTGTCATACCACATCCAGGGAGCAAAACCATGTTGATTGTAATGATTCATATCCGACTCTAAACGACATAAAGCCTGGTGCTCATCGTATGAAACACCATAACATTGAATAAACTCAGGGTTTGCAAGCATTATTGTATAGTCGTCATGACACGCTAACTGAGGAATAAAGGCAATAAGACGTACGGTTTCAATGAATGGTTTATTAATGCCAAAATGCAAAAAGGCTTTCTCACCAATATCCTGACAAAATTCATTCTTGGCATTGGCATAATCAATCGTATTGTCATGAATTTTAATCAAATTAAGTTTAAGTGCTTCATACTCGTTAGCAATATTGGGATAAGCACACAAATAATTGCGAAATAATAGATGCTTCGCATACCAAGAAGATGGATAATTAACCAAATGAATCTGATGTGTTCGCTCACCATGTTCATTGTCTTTTTGGAAATAACGTCGATGTGGAAAAACTGATTCGAAAACCTGGTTATATCGATAACCCAATGATTCAATTTTTTGGATATCTTCAGAAGTAAATTCACGCAAACACTTAACACCAATTAAAATATCAATCACTGGTTTTGCACAAATGCCAGGAATAGCTGTACTGCCAATATGCTCAACTTGGATTATATTCTTAATATCCAATTGCAATAACTGTTGTTTTTCAATTGCAAACGCAGCTTGCCATTCAGGATTATAGGGAAGTAAGGTAATCATATTCTGAGATTTTGTATTTAATAATAACCAATATTGGGCTATCTTAGCATATGTCTTAAAAGTGTATTAAAAATATTCATCATATCGAGGAAAAAATGATTGCGATAAAAAGGCTAGACGAATTGCATATAAATGAATTGTCATCCTATCTCAATCATTACCAAGAAACGACTATGTTCATTAGGAACAATTTATACCACTCGGGAATTACCTACCAAGATGCACCATTTCACGGAGAATATTACGGGTCCTTTGAAAACAATAAAATTAATGGTGTTTTAGCTCATTATTGGAATGGTAATGTGATGATGCAAACTGAAAATTTTTCTGTATTATCAGCGTTAGTAGAAGAATTTGAACTCAAAAGAACAAGACCAATTGCGGGTATACTTGGCGAAGATAGCCAAGCCGGGTTCGTCATTGATAAACTAAACCTAGAAGCATCACAATTTGCCATTAATTATCAAGAAAAGTTATTCTTACTTAATCTCGACAAAATGACTTCACCTCAAGCAATTCAATCATATAGCTGCACACTCAAACCAGTACAAGATTGCGACATGGATATCATCAAAGAATGGCTTATCGCTTATCATATTGAAGCTCTCGGGGACGATGCTGATAATCGCACACTGGAACAATCCATTACTGATGAAATTCAAGATACGCAGCTTAGCCAAAATCGATGGGTTTTATTTGTAAATAACACCCCTGTTTCCTTCTGTGGATTTAATGCCAATCTACCTGATATTGTACAGATCGGCCCGGTTTATACTCCTCCTTCATTAAGAAATAAAGGTTTTGCCAGAATTGCTGTGTACCTTTGCCTCAAACAAGCTGCCGACCAACAAGTTAAAAGAGCCATTTTATTCACCAATGATAATTCCGCTATATGCGCATACCAAACCCTTGGTTTTCACCAAATTGGAAAATATCGATTGGCACTGTTAAAATAATGCGCTCATTGGGGGTATGATGTATGGTTGATCTTGAAATCGTTAGTTTCTTGTCATTAATTTTTCTGGGTATTATATTTGGTTATATTGCCGGACGATATCGCAAACGGGCAGCTGAAAATTGCGGTGAAGCTCGAGTCAGGCACGCTTTAGCAAAGTATTGCCAAAACAAAGACGCTCATGTTCTAAGCAATATTACTTTACGTTTAGAGGATGGTTCCACAACTCAAATCGATCATATTCTAATTACAACTAAAGGCATATTCGTTATAGAAACAAAGCATTACAAGGGATGGATATTCGCTAAAGCCAACTCAAGAAGCTGGTCTCAATCGCTCTATTACGATAAATTCAGCTTTCAAAACCCCATCCATCAGAATTATAAACACGTTAAAGCCATTCAAAAGACCTTTGATTTCATAGAACCACAGTATATCCATAATATCGTGGTTTTTAGTGGGGAAGCCGTGTTTAAAAGTGCCAAACCTCATAATGTTTTTTATATAGAAGAATTAATTTCTGCAATCGAGCAATACCCCGATGGTGTCTTAAGTTTAAATCGTGTTCAATTTTGCGTTGGGCGATTAGAGTATTTACGCCTAGCATTAACACATGAAACTGATGTTGAGCATCAGGCATATTTAACACAACGGTTTGGTAATCGTTGTAGGAGTTAATGAAGACAACATCCTGCTTGATGAATCACCAACTATCGAAACACATTCTCTATCACTAAAAGAGCACAATAAGTTCATTTGGGTTCATTTAATATCACCAAGAAAAAAATCTTGATTTCCAATACTGGCTTGGTAATCTGAAAGCAACACAACTGATGAGTCAGTGCAATTCTGACGAAACCACCAGGTCTTGTGATATGCCATCTTGTTCCCTAATTCATGGCAAAGCGTTTAGCAGGGAAACCCCATCAAGAGATGTTTTACGGCTTTACGCCCGAGGAGTGCTTTAAGCACATCATCATTAATAACCAGGTAAATCAACCGATGTTTCGGTGATCTTTTTTGTATAACCCAATTGGGATGAACAGTCCTTTTTGGGGCTAATCCTCCCTACTCAAGGAGATAGCATGCAACAACAGAAACCAGTACAACTTGAGATTGAACATTTGCTCTTTGAGCTGAATTGTTGTGTGAATGAATTAAGTCGCTACCGACTTCAAATTAAATCCCATGACATTCAGCAGGCAGAGTTAAGTTTGCATAAATTGGAATCTCTGATTTCGTTTCTCAAACAGTTTGATACTCAACGAATCGCTTGTTAATTGAAGTAATTTAAGTTTTATCCGCATAACAGAAAACCATCTGCCTATGCGGATGGTTTTCTGTTATGCAGCTCACATTAAAAAATAACAGGAGAATACAATGACTGCATCTTTAAATCGCATTCAATTAATCGGTAATCTCGGTGCTGATCCTAAAAGCATCGCCGGAAAAGACGGACAATCATTTGTCACCGCCACTTTGGCTACTAATGAGTCATTCAAAAAGAATGATGAATGGCAAACCAGAGTGGAATGGCATCAGCTGGTGCTTTTTGGAAAGCTGACTAAAGTCGCTGAATATTTAAAAAAAGGTTCGCAAGTCTATATCGAAGGTAAATTGCGTTCCAATCAATGGACTGACAATGAGGGCAAAGCACGCCAAGCCTTAAGCATTATTGTTAGCCACATTCAGCTTCTCAGCCCACCGAAATCAACAGATGAATCCAGCAGCAAAACCGCAGAACAGCACATGTCTCAGATGCGTGAAATGTTGCAACCGGATTCGGAAGAAATTCCGTTTTAATCATACCCTACCACGGGAGCAAGCTCCCGTGTGGGATAGCTCCCTTAATACAAGGAGATAATCCCATGGACACCCCTTCAATCTACGTCGCCTGTTTAGCATCCTACAATAACGCCATCCTGCATGGTGTATGGATAGATGCCACACAATGCGAAGATGACATCATTAAAGAAATCTGGGAAATGATGGATAACAGCCCAAAACCCAATGCTGAAGAATACGCAATACATGATTATGAAGGATTCGGCAGCATCAAAATTCATGAATATGAGTCAATAAGTAACATTGTAGAGTATGCTTCATTTATTCAAGAACACGGAGAGCTAGGCTTAGCCCTTCTCTGTGATTATTCGGTAGATGATGCACAAACCATGTTAGAGGATCATTACCAAGGTTGTTATGATTCAGAGGTTGATTTTGCCAGGCAGTTATTTGATGACTGTTATGCCCATCAAATGCCGGATAGTTTGATCTGCTATTTTGATTTTGAGGCTTTTGCTCGAGATCTCTTTATTAGTGATTACTGTTCAATACAATACAATGAAGATACTCATATATTTATAAATTACTAAGCCTCTAAATTGAGGCTTTTTTATTAGGTTATAATCACATTATAATGACATGTTATCTGAGATTAATCATATGGACGACAATCAAGATCAACCAATTGAAAAAATATTAATCGCAAAACCACTTGCAAAAAGGTCTAAAACTCTCAGTAGTCACGATTCTAATCAAAAATCATTGAAAGTTCTTGATGACTGGGCAAAATCGCAATCAATAATGCAGGAAATATCACAAATACTATACCCTGATAATAAATTTGAAAAAAAATTATCATTTTCAAATTTTAGTGATGTACAAATAACAGTTCTTCAAGCCAAGGCACTTTATTTGTCTTACAGATTTTGTAGAGAAGAATATATATACCTTATACTTACTCCTATTGAATCCTTTCACAGTTCAAGATGGAGTGACAAATTTTATGATGATCGTATTCACCCAATTTTAAATAAAATGGATAAAATTGAAAAAAAACATGGCCTTAAAGATGGTCATTACTGGCCTGCTGGAAAAGGGCCACGTGAGTACAACAAACTATCAAAAGAATACGATAAAATATACGAAGAAACATTTATAGACACTTTAAGAGAATTTGATTTAAATGATCTTGCAGATTTAAAAGCAAAAAAACCAAAAGAATTTGATAGGTTACGAGAACATGGGCGTAGAATTTTCCATCATAAGGATGCTACTTCTGAAATACTAAGAGAGACTGTAATTAACTATGAAAAGGATGCGATAAAATCATCAAAAGCAGGTGCCTATCTTGCTGGAGTTATTGCATTAGCCGCTGCTTTAGAAGGAACGCTAATATTAATCTGTTTAAAATCCACTCCACTCGCAGAAGCAGCATTTAAAGAAATTGTGAAACAAGACATAAAGGAAACTGATACCAAAAGAAACAAAAAGAAAGGCAAGGCAAAAGATCCAACCACATGGAGCTTTGATAAACTTATACAGGTATGTACCAAAGCTGGCTGGATACAAAACATAGAGACTGAAAATGCCGTTTTTAATACTTCAGAAATAGCCCACCTTTTAAGGAAAATGAGAAATTACGTACACCCAGCTAGACAAAGCAAGGAAAAACCGTGGATGGTAACAAGTGAAAAAGAATATCAAATGGCTCAGAGCATATATACAGCTCTGGTATATTCCTTAAACGAAAAATATCATGTGTTTAAATAAAGTAATTGTTATCGACATTAAATTATAGTCTCTTTTTAAAAGCTTAATTTAACTTTGATATCAATTAATATCTATCAATTACATTTCAAAAACGGTACCAAAATTGGTACCAAATTTTCAGGAATATTGATTTTTAATTTGTAACCCATTGATTTTAATATGCCGCTGATGTGAATCGAACACAC